>CAZWZF010000007.1:0-168363 GCA_964638715.1 uncultured bacterium
ATTAATAATTGACTACGCAATTAACGCCTTCGGTAGAAATACCGGGGGCGTTTTTTTTTGATTAGGAAAGGAAAATGAATTTCAGGAAGTTGAGAAAGGTTTTTATTATAAGTTATTTAAAATTGATAGTCACCGTTTGGAACTGGGCGGGAGCCCGGCTGATTTCCTTGAATCTACCATTTTAACCACTTGCCAATCAGGAGATAGGCGTTCCCGGGGATAGCCGGGCTCTCGCCCTGTTCCAAACGGTGACTGTATCTTTCAAAATAAATCTGAATTATAAACAACATAACACCAATATATCTATTATTTTTCATGATTTTTATAGCTAAATTTTAAAAATCTGCAAATGCTGAACTCATTCCTACCGCTCTCCCCTTTCATTGTTGGTATTCTTTATGATAATATATACAAACAATGTATGTAACCCGTTAGGAGGGATGGCATGCGACTGATTTTGTTGCTGCTGGTATTGTTATCAATCGGTATATCAGCATATTCATTACCGCAAGTTACTGTGTTTAACAAAAATGAAAGACCTACTTATTCTCAAGAGAATTTATCAGGTGTAATTATTGATTGGGAAAAAGGCAAGTTATATGTAACGGTTGAAGGCAAATGCCCGATATCGCAAATCGGCACGGCGGCAAAAAATATTGCGCGCGCAGACGCGATACGACAAGCTTACGATGCGATGCACCATGCGGTCGGAGAATTGCCGCTCACCAGTTATGCTACTTACAGCGTCGAAGTATTCACCGAAAACTCCTCAAATGATTTGCTGGAGCAGTTGATGCAGAAATCGATGGACCCGGTGGTGGAAAAATGGACATTTGAAACCAGAACCATGGCGGTAACATTCGTAATTCAAATGTATGGAAAAACATCGCTGAACGATGTAGCCGGCCGCTCCCTGGCAAACATGCAGCGCCTGCGAGATAAGGACATATCTTTAACCACCCAAAGCACTATAAAGAAAGTCGCTGTTAAAAAAGAAATTGAAAATAAACCCGGACCATATACCGGTGTAATCTTCGACTGCACCGGCATTGATTATTCGCCGACTTTTTTGCCGCGATTGATTGCTGATAATGGACAATGCCTGTGGGGTGTTGATAATATAAATCCCATCGACGTTTCTGATAACGCGCTGGTACGCTATTTTGATAACGCAAAAAATGCGATAGCAAGTGGTCGGGTTGGCGCTAATCCGCTGGTGATTCGACCGATAGCTATTGGTGGCGTTAACCAGTGCGATATGGTACTATCTGACACCGACAATGACGCCTTAATATTCGCTGATTCAAAAGCTAAGTTCTTATCGAAATTTGCTGTAGCAATAGTGCTGGGCAATGGCAAATCATTAATTCGAAAGGATAAATGAGGATTTCTCTGAAATGAAATATTTATACCTGCTGATAACACTTATTATATCTTTACCGGCATTCGCAATAGAAAAAACTGTGCCAGACATTGCCGTTATACCACTGCCCACCGGGGTTATTATAACTACGGATTGCGCAAATGCCCGCACAAACTGGGCGGCTGAACGCATCGAAGCGGCAGGCGTAAGTTATATCACCAGCTTTGACAAATATTCGGTAATTATCGCCCGCAAGGCAGCGTACCAGGTGATGAGAAATGAGATGAAAAATATCATCCCCACCATTGCCGTTGATGCTGAAAAGAAGATTTCCGATGCGGTAAAAAATTCAGACGATATTGTAATTAAAATGGTTGACCAGGTGAAGATAATAGCTGATTACCCCGACAAAAAAAACAAACGCTATGTCATCGTCGGCGTGCTGCCTATATTTGGCGAGAATGGTTTGACCGCGTTGGCATATAATGTCACCGGAAACAAAGTATCCGCAATTACCGCGAAAGATATCACTTTTACCTCTGTTATACCACACGGGCATACCCCGCAATTGGCAGATGGACCCTATACCGGCATTATCATCAATAATGACACCGCCCAGGTAAAACCTTCACTGCTGCCGCGTATGCTGCGTTTTGACGGCAAAGAGGTTTGGAACCCCAACGATATAGCGTTAGACAAAGCGGCATCCGGTCCCATTCGCTATTCCCGCAATTTAAGAACCGCTATCGACAGCAACATCGCCGGCACCAACCCGCTAATCCTCGAATCCGTCGGCAATTATGGCGGCTACTATCCGGTATTCAACGTAGACGACATCATATTCATGCATCAATTGAAAGAAGAAGACGACGAACTTTTCTCATTCCTGCCATTTATCTTCACGATGGGGATGAAGTAGGGGAAGAGAGAAGAGAGAAGAGTGAAGAGTGAAGAGGGAAGAGTGAAGAGTGAAGAGGGAAATTTTGAGAATTGGGGGGTGGTCTTCGACGATATGAAATTTTCAATTTTACAGGCAATTGTAAAACCTATGTTTTCAAATGTTTATGTTGCAGGTTCGTGGTAGTCGAAAACCACCCCGACCTTCGGCCACCCCTCCTTGGCAAGCTGTGCTTTATACACATCTTTCGAAAATATATAGAAAAAGTCATGGATGGTATATATTTTAGATTTTTAAGTGAAAAATATCTGATAAATGGTAGGGGAGATGTCCTCATCTCCCGCGACAGTGTCTTTATTATAAAAAATAATGGTTTATAGCGACAGAATCAAGTTAAAAACACCACACCACTTGGGAAAATCTGTCGCTATTTCGCCTTATTTCATCATTATTCCGGTTCATCGCGGGAATTGGGGACAATTCCCCTACCTTGCCATCCAACATTTTATTTAAAAGATGTGTATAAAGCACATCCTTGCCAAGGAGGGGGCAGGGGGTGGTTGGGTTGATTATATATTTAGTATGGTTTTGCAAAAGCCTCTTTAAATCATGACTTTTTTTGTTCGGATTTGGTTGCTAACTCCCTAAATCTCCAACGTCTTAATTTCGCCCTTGCCCAGCAGGTCTTCGTAATCAAAAAGCTGGTTTTCTGCCATCCATTCGGTGAATGTTTTGCGGGGCATCATTCGGTAGATATCAAAGGCGCGGTGCATGTCCATATCTTGCGGAGCCATACCGGTGGGACAAGGCAATTGCTGGACGCGGCCGAATACCCGACAGATTAGCGGACGCGCGGGGTAGATGCTGCACAGCATGGTGTGAGAGTCTATGAATGGGCAGGCGTTATAATAAATTTCCTCGAACCAGTGAAGTTTTTTTTCTTCATTCAGCACCCGCAGTATAAATGTGCGGTCGGCACTGCGCAATTCGTCAATAATTCGCCAAAACTCTAATTCGTTCATCTTTATTCCGGCGGTACAGCGCATGGCACATTCGGTACAGCCGTTGCAGGGATCCACATTTTCTTCTTCACTCACCGCAAACCGCCTCGCATTTTCCGCTGCGCGCCAGTTGTTTCAACTTGCGCTGTTTCGCCTCTTCAAATCTTCGTTTATCGTTATCATCTTCTATAATAAGGCGGGGAATCTGGGTCGGTTTGCCGTCCTGATCAATGCCAACCATAGTGAGATATGCCGATCCCACATGCTCTATTACGCCGGTGACCATCTTCTCGGTTTCTATGCGCACCCCGACTATCATACTGGTGTTGCCGACATAATTAACCGACGCTTTCACCGTGATAACATCGCCAATGTGAATGGCGCGCAGCAAGGTTAACTCCTCGACACACACCGTCACCACCGCACAGCGGGCATGGCGGATAGCGGCGCAATATGCCGCCTGGTCGACCAGACCCATCACGGTTCCGCCGTAAACAACGCCATAATGGTTGCTGTCCCGCGGCAAAGCGACTACCGATATGGTAGAGCGGGTGTTGGACACTGGTTTTGCCGGTATATTATTTTCAGTCATCATCTCTTCTTCTTTATCATCAGCAATTGCTATCGCATCCATTATACTTGATTTTCTCTGATTTTTGTAGAATGGTTGATGATGACATGAGTTTGCATTTTGCTAATTATTTTTTACATCGATTAATAGGATAGAAAAGATTTAATGTTTTTTGAGATGCAAGAACTTCGATGATATTTAATGCGGGATTCATTCCACAACCCAATTTATTTAACCACAAAGAACGCAAAGAGCACAAAAGAATTTTTATTATATTATTCTTTTACGTTCCTTGAGTTCCTTCGCGGTGAATATCTTGTTATTACATTAAATTACAAATAACTTGTTTTATTTCAACGTATTTAAGGTTTAAGGTATTAATTACTTAATTAATCTTTTAAATCCTATTAATCGATGTGAAACTTAAAATCTTCTAAAATGAACTGTTTCTAATGATGGCATTATTAAAAGAGAGCCGCACTACGTGCGGCTCTACAAAATCACATTTTAAGACGCAAAATATTGCGTCTCTACTTTTCTGTCTCCACTGGTTTTACGTTATCTACCATCTTTTGAATGGCTTCGGGGCTGAGGTTGGAAATGGTTTTTGCCATTTCTACCCATTCCATCGGGAATAATACTATGGTGTTGGATGGGCTGGCTCCCAAGCCGTCGATGGTTTGCAAGCCGCGCAGTTGCATGGCGCCGGCGTCTTGCGACATGGTTTTGGCTGCTGCTGCCAGGTTTACGGCGGCGTCGCGGTCGCCTTCGGCCTTGGTGATGGTGGCGCGTTTCTCGCGTTCGGCGGATGCCTGACGGGACATCATGCGTTTCAGGTCTTCCGGCAATTCGATATCCAGGAGGCGAATGCTGTCTACCCGCAGGCCCCAAATCTTCACGTGTTCGTCAACAACCGACCCGATGTGGTTTTGTATCTGTTCTCTTTCAGACAGCAGTTCGTCGAGGGTCATGCCGCCGACGATATCGCGAAGGGCAGCCTGGGCATATTGCGAAATGGCGAATTGGAAGTCCTGAATGGCGGTAACCGCTCTTTCCGCATCGGTGACGATGTAGAACAACGCGCCGTCAATTTGCGCCGGCACGTTGTCGCGGGTGATAACCTTCTGGCTGGGGACATTCAGTACCAGGGTACGAGTGTCGATAAAGCGCACGAAATCGAGGAACGGAACGATGTAGATCAACCCCGGGCCTTTCACCGCGTGAAAGGCGCCCAGGCGCAATACCACTCCTCTTTCCCACTGTGCCGCAACCCGCATGCCACCAATGATAATCTTCAGCACTATGCCGCTCAATACCATTTTGATGATAAACGGCCAATCAATACCTTCAGCATAAAATATTATGCCGAGAATTATCATCGGGATGAGCCAGATGATGAAACGCAAAGGCCCGCCCAGTGAAGAGTGGGTATTCGATGGTTCGGCGAAACTCTTCATCGGCATCGATGGAAGCATGTACTGGTTTGACATGTGAAACTCCTTGTGAAACTTTGTTTCTAATTTAAAAGGATTTTACACCATTTTCGGCTAAAAAACAATTGGTAATTATTATTTTTACCATAATTAAGGAAAATTAATGTCTATTAAGAAACTATCAACTGTAGTTCATGCCCGCGCGGGCTTGCTGGGCAATCCATCCGACGGCTATTTTGGCAAGACTATATCTTGTCTCATCAGCAATTTTTTCGCCCAGATAACCTTGAAGGAAAGCGAGATTATTGAACTGCTGCCGCACCCCAGTTATGACCCGATGGATTTCCCCAACCTGGGCACATTGGCAAAGACAATTGATAAACAGGGATACTACGGCGGATTGCGCATAATGCTGGCATCGTGTAAACGTTTTTACCAGATTTGCACCGAACGCGGCATTAAATTGGACGCACCGAATTTCACCGTACGGTATGAAACCACAATCCCCCGCGAAGTAGGCATGGCGGGCAGCAGCGCGATAGTAATCGCCATCTGGCGTTCCTTAATTAACTGGTACGGCGTTAGCGACCATTTCCAACAGACGACTTTTCCCCAACTTGCCCTTGATACCGAACTCATCGAACTTGGCATCACCGCCGGCCTGCAGGACCGGGTAATTCAAACATACGGCGGTGTGATGTATATGGATTTTGACCGGAAATATTTAACCGAACGCGGTTATGGCGAATACACCCGCATGCCGCAAAGCTGCATACCGCCGCTGTTTGTCGCTTATGTGCTTGACCCCAGCGAATCGGGTTTTATCCACAGCGATGTTAAACGCCGGTGGAACGAAGGCGAAAAAGAAGTGCGCGACGCCATGATAACCTTCGCTTCATTTGCCGAGGATGGCCGCGAGGCAATGCTGAGCGGCGACTATGACGCGATACGCAAAATGCAAGGCAAGGCGTTCTCGCTGCGCCGCAAAATATTTGGCGACAGCGTGCTGGGCAAACACAACCTGCGCATGGTAGAGATAGTGGAATCATTCGGCCTGTGCGCCACCACCTGCGGATCAGGCGGAGCAATCGCCGGCGTGATGGCAGACCCGGAAAAACACGCCGCCATGGCAAAAGCACTTAATGATGAAGGATACCGCTGCATGACCGCAATCATCGGACCGGATTATGCGTGGTGAAGAAGAACTTAGTCAGTTAGCAACTAAATCTGAACAAAAAAAGTCATGATTTTAAATTTGAAAATTTCATATCGTCGAAAACCACCCCCTGCCCCCTCCTTGCCAAAGAGGGGAGTTTAATTTTATTGCCTATTTTTGGTCACTGAAAACTGAAAACCGAAAACTTAACACCTACAAAAGGTTAAATATGAAAAATAAATCTGGTCGCTGGTGCAGTAATACTGCTTATGAATGGTATAACGCAAGGCCATGGCTTGTCGGGGTAAATTATGTGCCAAGTTATGCCTGTAATACTACCGAATGGTGGCAGGATGGAGCTGATGATAGTGTCCTGATTGACCGCGAGTTAGGTTGGGCTGAGGAAATTGGCTACAATACTATTCGTGTTTTTCTACAATACATAGTTTGGCGGGATAATCCTGATGGCTTCAAAAAACGATTCTCCAAATTTCTGGATATTGCCGCGTCGCATCAACTATCTGTTATGCCGGTATTATTTGATGACTGCGCTTTTGGCCAGCCACTTCAACTTGATCCTTACCCGGGTAAACAGCGAGAACCTATTCCCGGCATGATTATGCCTTGTTGGACTCCCTCGCCAGGCAGAAAACTCGCGACAGATCCTGGCGAACAATCCTGGATTAAAAAATATGTGCAGGATATGCTGCAAAGTTTCGATAAAGATACTGTGGTGATGTGGGACCTTTATAATGAACCGATGAATGAAGCAGCGGTGGGAACCCCTGATTTCCTGCAGAATATTTTCAACTGGGCACGGGAATCTGAACCATCAAAACCAATCACCATCGGGGTGTGGAATGACAATCAATCAATAAATGAACTGATAATCGCCAATTCCGATATCATAACATTTCATGCTTATACAGATGCCAGCGGGATGAAAAATAAAATTGCGGAAATGAAAACGCTTGGCTATCCGCTAATCTGCACAGAGTGGATGGCACGGGTGACAGGAAGCAGTTTCGAGAAAGACCTTCCTATTTTTCAACAGGAAAACGTGGGTTGTTACCAGTGGGGATTAGTCAACGGGCGAACACAATGCCAATTCCCCTGGTCCAACAAACCCGGTGGTGTGGTAAACGAGACAACCGGCTGGTTCCATGACATTTTATACACCGACGGTATTCCGTATCGGCAGGCAGAAATTGATGCTATAAAGAGGCTTTTGCAAAACCCGGTGTGACAGACATCTTCCTGGCTTTGCCACTCGGTGTCAGTCACTGAAAGTCGTTCTTGACCTGCTCAGTATTACCTGTAAAATTAATAAATAGAGGACATCATCATGTTGAAACGCACTGATATTCATATCCGCGACCCCTTTATATTGCCGCTGCCGGCGGAAGGCCGGTACCTGCTTTTTGGTACCACCGGAAAAAATGCCTGGTCGGGTCCGGGATTGGGGTTTGATTGTTACAGCAGCGCCGACCTGGAGAATTGGGAAGGACCGGTGGCGGCGTTTCGCGCGCCGGAAGGTTTCTGGTCCAACACCCAGTTCTGGGCGCCGGAATGTCATGAATGGAAAGGCAGCTACTACCTGTTTGCAAGTTTCGCACTTGACGGCCATAACCGCGGCACGCAGATACTGATTGCCGACCAGCCGGAAGGCCCGTACCGCGTGCACAGTGACGGCCCGGTAACCCCGCGCGATTGGGAATCGCTGGACGGCACATTATACATTGATGACGCCGGCAAACCGTGGATTGTATTCTGCCACGAATGGCTGCAATGCGAGGACGGCGAAATATGCGCTATTCCGCTGAGCGATGACTTGCGCTGCCCCATCGGCGAGTCAACACTGCTCTTCAAGGCATCGGCGGCGGCATGGACAAAACCTTTTGAAAACAAAGACCATAAAAACAACCGCGTTACCGACGGCCCGTTCCTGTATCGCGGCACCGGCGGCCGCCTATTCATGTTGTGGTCCACCACCGGTAACGAGGGTTATGCCATGGGGTACACAGTATCCGAAAACGGCAGCATCCTCGGCCCCTGGCTGCAATCACCGGGACCCATTTACAGCAAAGACGGCGGTCACGGCATGCTCTTCCACACCTTTGACGGCAAATTAATGATGACCCTGCATAAACCCAACAATAGTCCGGACGAACGCGCGATGTGGATTGAAGTGGCGGAAGTTGATGGGAAACTGGTAGTTATCTAACTCTTCATCTAAATCCTGAATCATGGAGATAACACACATGAATATGGTCAAAGAAAATGCCCGCGATATCCCGGTACGCGGCGAATATGATGTTATTGTTTGTGGCGGTGGACTGGGTGGCGTATCTGCTGCTATCGCTGCTGCGCGGGCCGGGGCAAAGACACTGCTGATTGAGCGCAACAGTTTTCTTGGAGGTGTTGCTACTGCCGGTATGTGCTGCAGTATTTTTAATTGTTACTACACCGGTGGCGAACTGCGTAAACTTGGCACCGCTGGTATCGCTGTTGAAGTGGCTGACGCATTGACCGCGGCTATGGGTTATGGTGCCAGGTGGCATAAACATAAGGGTCATATCATCTACGATATCGAAATAGGAAAGCTGGTATTGCAGGAATTAGTAGAGGGTGCTGGCGCGGAATTGCTGCTTTCCGTTTTAACCGCAGATGTTATAATGGAAAATGGTGCAGTAATTGGTGTTATTGTTGAGACTAAGACCGGCCGTGAGGCGATTTGCGCCAGGGTAGTGGTAGATTCCACTGGAGATGCCGATGTTGCCGCGCAAGCCGGAGTACCTATGCATATTCAAGAGAATAGTATTCACAGTCTTTGCTTTCGACTTGGTAATGTTGATGTTGATTGCTTTGTCGATTATTTCCGCCAGAATCCAACCCAGTTTCCTGAATACATGGATGTGGATTGGTCGTTGGCAGAGGCACTTGCGCAATATAACGATTGCGGCACTTTTCTTTTTCCACATGGCGGCGGCATGCAGATGGATGCTTTTAAAAAAGCAAAAGCAAGTGGTGAATTGCCCGATACCATCGGCATCCAAGATACCACTGATGCATGCCAGATGCATGCCATGCGGCAGACCGGCATAGTTCATATAATTACCGGATTCACCCATTTTAACGGCCTTGATGCCGAAAAAATCACCCGCAGCATCATGGATGGACGCCGTATGGCTTTCATTGTCGCCGGTGTATATAAAAAATATCTTCCTGGTTTTGCCAACGCATTTGTCGCTGGCACTGCGGCTAATCTTGGGGTACGGACTTCGCGATATATTGAAGGCGATTTTGTATTAAACGCTGAAATGTTAAAAGCAGGATCGCGTCAATCAGATGTAGTTGGTTGTATTGTCGGTTGTGATAGCATTGTTAAGCATTCAGGTGTAAACGCCTGGGCATCACAGGTTTGCCATGACGAATCATCTGACTTACCTTATCGCTGCCTGTTGCCGAAAAATGTTGATGGCTTGTTGATGGGAGCCGGGCGCAGCATAAGTATCGAAAATCCTTTCCTGTTACGTGCCATGGTACATACTATGATCATTGGACAGGGAGCCGGCACGGCTGCGGCAGTGGCAGTCAAGACTGGAAGAACGCCGCAAACTATCGATGTAGCTGCAATTCAAACTGAACTTAGACGACAGGGGGTAGCATTGTGAAGAAAAAATATATGATAAGATGCGATATTGAAGGTGTCAGCGGAGTGGTAAGTTATGACCAGGCAGAACCTGGCAAGCCAGAATATGCTTTTGGATTGCGCATGTTCCAGTCTGACTTGTGTGCATGTCTTGATGGCCTGTGGATGGGTGGGGCTGATGACATAGTTATATATGATGAACATTATTATGGTCGAAATATTGATCCATCCTGGCTGGCGTCAAATGTTATGTTTATTGCTGGAAAACCACCATACCATTCCGACTGGGCTGGTGGATTAGATGATAGCTTTACTGGTGTTATATTGCTTGGTTTTCATTCAAAATACGGCACACCTGGCGGTTTGCTGCATCACAGTTACGAATTAGATATTCGCGATTTGCGTTTGAACGGGATTTCGGTTGGCGAGATTGGGATGGAAACGGCGATTGCCGGAGATTATGGCGTACCGTTGATGTTGGTGACTGCTGACAGTGCAGGATGCAAAGAGGCTGAAGCCTTAGTTGATGGCGTAAAAACAGTTGCAGTTAAAGAATCACTGGGAGAAACCGGCGGACTTTGCCGGTCGCTTGGTTTAACAGCGGAGTTAATCAAAGATGCTGCTAAAGGAATTGTGGAAAATCCGCCTTCCAGCAAACCATGGCGGTGCGCCACTCCGGTGACATTGGAAATTGATTTTAATCCAGGCAAATACGCTGATGCAATTCGTCGGCTTTACCCTGGCGATATTAATACCTGCGGGACACTGATGCTTAATGGCGATACGGCAACTGCTGTTTGGGCAGAATATTGGAAGCGAAAATTGGAGGCGCAAGCTTTATGAAAAATGATATCAGTCAATATGCAAAATTAGGTTTAGTGCATCACATGCTTTATCCGGATTGTGTAGAAAATCCGCTGGAACATGTTCGTACACTTAAAGCATTAGCGAACCGGACTGACATAGAAACCTTTGACTGCTGTTTGCCTTATGACAAAATGGCACAGGCTGAGTTAATTCCAACGTTACGTGCATGTGGAAAAAAGGATATTACCTTTGCTGTACATTTTTACCCGCTGCGGAAAATATCTTTTTGTTCTACCAGCCTGCCGGAGCAGGCTCAGGCACGAATGATTGTTCGTGATATGATTGATCAGGCTGTTGCTATTGGCGCGACCGGCTTCATATTTGCCTCCGGCGGACCGATGCCGAACCAGGCTTCATCGGCAAATCATGCTGTTTTTGCTGATTTCTGCCGCTGGCTGTGCTGCGAACTTAAACCTCACGGCATTACCGCTCAGCTTGAACCGTTTGATATGACTATAGATAAGAAATTCCTTTATGGTCCAACGGATAAATGCGTCGCGCTTATCGAATCGCTTAAACCCGATGTTGACAATATGGGGATTGAGTTAGACATGGCGCACCTGCCGTTGATGGGTGAAAGATTCGAACATGCCATTCGCTTAACAGCACCATATCTCAAACGCGTGCACCTGGGCAACTGCGTGCTGAAAGACCAGGCGAACCCGCGATACGGCGATACTCACCCTCCGATGGGTTTTCCTGGCGGAGAAATTGACGTGCAGGAATTAACAAAAATACTGGGACTTCTATTAGAAGTTGGCTTTTTGTCGATAGAAAATCGCGGCAATCTTGTAATCGAAATGACGCCGTGGCCGGGCAAGAGCGTTGACGAAACTATCCGCGACGGGTTCAACCGTCTGCGTACTGCGTGGTTGGAGGTTTAATATGAATAATAATTCTGTGCGCCAGGCTTTGCTTGAACGCCGTTTATCAGTTGGGACATGGATTCAGATTGGACATCCTGCTGTTGCAGAGGTGTTGGCGAGTGCCGGTTTTGACTGGATTGCAGTTGATATGGAGCACACTGACATCGATAATGCCGGTTTTGCCGCCATCGCTCGCGGAATGCACGGACGCGGGGTTGTGCCGTTGGCACGCGTTCGCGAGAATAATACACTGGCTATCCGCCAGGTGCTTGACCTTGGCGCCCAGGGAGTAATTGTACCTTTGATACATTCCGCTGTAGATGCCGAACGGGCTGTTGCTGCCGCCAAATATCCGCCACGCGGGGTACGCGGCCATTGTTTCTCGCGTATGAATAACTGGGGGAAAGATTTCGACACCTATGCGGCTTCGGCAAATGAGGAAATCGCGGTAGTAGTGATGATTGAGTCGCGCCAGGGGGTTGAAAATATAGATGAAATTCTGGCTGTAGATGGAGTGGATGGAGTATTTATTGGCCCATATGATTTAAGTGGTTCATATAACGTTCCCGGAGACACCAGTAATGAACTGGTAAGGGTTGGCTGCAGTAAAGTTTTAAAGGCTTGTAAAAATGCCGGAAAATCAGCAGGAATACATATAGTAATCCCATTAAAAGCCACTATCGAGCAGGCAATAACTGACGGTTTTACATTTATTGCTATTGGAGTTGATACAGTGTTTTTAAGTGCCGGAGCAAATGAAATACGCATGATTATGCCGGAGAAATAATTGTTATGAATGATATTCAAATGCTTAACCGTTTTCCCCGCATGATGCAGGAATACTTGGTTTGCCGTTTGCGGGAAAATTATCGCGCTAACCACGACCGGGTTATGAGTTTGCAGACCCGGGAAGACACGCTGGCATATTGCGCCGGGGTGCGCGAAAAAACCGCGGATATCTTTGGACCATGGCCGCAGAAAACACCATTGAATATTCGCGTCACCGGCGAAATCAACCGTGGCGAATACATCGTGCGAAATATCATTTTTGACAGCCGGCCAAACTTTCCGGTAACCGGCAACCTTTATTTGCCGCAAAACCATTCCGGACCGCGACCGGCAGTGTTATGCCTGTGCGGACATTCATGGGAAGGCAAGGCATACGAACCATACCAGTCATTTGCCCAGGCATTGGCGCGGATGGGGTATATAACTTTCATGATTGACCCTTTGGGACAAGGTGAAAGATTGCAATTCCCGGACGGAAAGGGAGAATCTCTCTATGGCCCCGGTCCCAGCTACCCAAGTGTGCGCGAGCATAACGCTATCGACCGCCAACTATCGCTGACCGGCGATTGGGTTGGCCGCTGGTTCATCTGGGATGGTATCCGCGCGCTTGATGTCATGCTGAAACAGGAAAATGTCGACACAACACACATTGGCGTTACCGGCAATTCTGGCGGTGGTACCATGACTGCCTTCGCGGTGGCATGCGACCCGCGAATCACCATGTCGGCACCGTCATGCTGGGTGACCAGTTGGTGTCACAATGGCATCAACGAAGAACCGCAAGACGCGGAGCAATTCCCGCCCGGCATGTTGGCTGCCGGATTGGAGCAAAGCGATTTGCTGCTTGCCCGCGCTCCCAACCCGGTTATCCTGCTTACCCAGGAACAGGATTTTTTTGATCAGCGCGGTTCGTTGGAAGCCTTTGAACGCCTTCGCCATGTATATCGACTGCTGGACGCGGAGGACAATATCGGTTATCACGCCGGTCCCGGCACTCACAATTACTGGCGTGATTCCCGCGAAGCGATGTATAGATTTTTCAACCGTCATACCGGTATAATGCTGTCAGGAGATGAGCCAAAATTAGTCATTGAAGATGTGAAAAATCTGCAATGCACCACCACCGGTCAGACAAGCGATATTGAAAATGCCCGCTGTTTGCCGGTCATTATTCGTGAACAATCGCAGGCGTTAACAGCAGAACGTGGTGAACAATCAGGGGTTGAATTAATCAGGCGGGTAAATAAACTGCTAAAACTACCACAGCGAAATGCCCCGCTGGAATATCGCATTTTACGTCCATGGACCGATCGCGGTTATGCCCGGCCATTTGCCAGCCAATTCCTGTTGGAAACCGACCCGGCTTACGGCGCGCAGGTAATCGCGACAAAACTTGAGGACGAAAACCGGTCATCGCGACCATCACGCGGCGAAGGGACGGCTTTGTTGTATATACCGCACTTTTCGTCTGATATTGAACTGCGCGAGGATGCCCGCATACGCAAAATGGAGATGGAATACCCGGCATTTTTCGCCTGTGATTATCGAGGCATCGGCGAATCGCAACCCGATACCTGTCGTCCCGACTCTTTCTTTGGAATGTATGGCAGCGATTATCATTACGCGTCATACGCCAGCATGCTGGGTGATTGCTATGTTGGCTGGCGGGTACATGATATTCTTTCGGCCATCGACTGGGTAACATCGTTCGGCTATAGTCGTATTAATCTGATGGCACAAGGTTGGGGAACCATCCCCGCCGCTTTGACGGCATTGCTGGACGACCGGATAAAACAAGTCACCCTTATCCACACGCCAAATTCATTCGCAGAAATGGCAGAAACCACCATGCAAAGATGGCCATTCTCGACTATATTGCCAGGGGTGTTGAAAGAGTTCGACTTGCCGGATATTTATCGCGAATTATCGGCGAAAAAATTGCAATTAATTGAACCATGGGGTGCGACAGCAGGACCAGATACGAATTGGTAAGGATGGTAAGGGGGTGAAGGATTAGGTTGTAAGGTGTTAGGTTGTAAGATATTAGGTTTTCAGTTTTAAATTGAAAGTTCTCATATTGGAGAAGACCACCCCCTACCCCCTCCTTGGCAAGGAGGGGAGTTTACTCTTCTAACCATAACTGAAAACTGAAAACTAATGACCCTAATACCTAATGACCCTAACAACTTATCCCCCTTTAAAAAAATGAAAAAATCTACTGGCATATTTTTGGCAATGGCGGCAGTATTCCTTTGGGGTTCAAATGCTGTTATCGCTCGTTACCTGGCACTGGAAGGCGTGTCGATGTCGGTGCTTGCCTTTTTGCGCGTGGCAATTGGCGGCGCTGTTTTGGCGGTATGGGTTTACGTTTCTTCTCCTACATCATTCCGTACCAGTGGCGGGTTGCTGCGCGACCGTTGGGTTTGGCTGGCAATTATATTTTATGGCGGCAATATGCTGGTGTTCCACTTGGCGCTGCGATTTACCTCGGCATCAGTCGTGATGATGCTGGAAAATATTGCATCGGTGGTGGCACTATTTGGCGGAGCATGGCTGTTTCGCGAAAGGATAACCTGGCGCGCGCTGTTGGCATTGGTTTTGGCGTTGGGCGGGGTATTTCTGGTTTGCCTGGCAGACCCGGGCATTAAAATGGCAGTCAACACCGATGCTATCCGTGGAAATGTGCTGGCATTGCTGGCCGGTATCACCTGGGGAGGATACACACTGGTCTGCCGCGGACATGGCCGCCAGGAAAATAGCCGCAATGATGGCGCCATAGCCATGATGATAATGCTGTTAGGTAGCGCAATACTATTATTCCCCTCGATAATTGGCAGCGGCGGGTGGCCAAAAACTATGTTTGCCTGGATATGGGTGGTGGTACTTGGAGTAATGCATACTGCCCTGGCAACGGTGCTTTGGCGACTTGCGCTAAACCATATTTCTGCCTACACCGCGTCATTATTATTCTTGTTCACCATCGTGCTTACAATAGCCAACTCCTATATTTTCCTGCATGAACAGGCTACTCCCCTGATGCTACTTGGTGCCGGATGTATTGTCGCCGCGCTGTTGACAATGGTTAAACGGCAAGAAAATGGTTGAATTTTTATTTGATTAAATAATTTTTAATAACTAATTATATTTAAAATTATATTCAACAATAGGGTAAAACCCATAGTCAAGGATGATTAAAAATAATAATAAACCCCGGGAACGCCAATCTCCTGATTGGCAAGCGGTTAAAATAATAGTCTCCGGGAAATCCGCCGGACTCGCGTCCCGTTCCAAACGGTGACCACATTTTTATCACCAATAATCCTGATTGAATAATATTTTCTTCATATATTCAAATATTTCTGGTAACATATTTTCAGGTTGAAAATATTAGTTAATGAAAGGTAATGTTATGCGATTTAGTGATTTCAGCAGTTTGAAGTATCTTGGTAAATTAAAACCCCGCATAAGTACAGAAATTTCCGCATCACGCCTGGGTGTTGGCTTTGAATGCCTTGACCGCGATATGTGGGATGCAAACCAGGCATGGCCGGTGCTTGCTGGATTGGGTGTAAAATGGGCGCGAGTGCAGACTGGCTGGGCGAAGACCGAGAAGATATCTGGCGAATATAATTTTGCATGGCTGGACGAAATCGTCGACAACCTGATAAAGCATGGTGTGCAACCCTGGCTCAGCATCAGCTATGGAAATCCGGTATACACGAAAAATATGAATATTTCGGTACCCGGTGTTTCAGCTAATTACCAGGGATGCAGCGAATTCGGTGTCGGTTTTCCTCCCATTCATACCGCGGAAGAGCGCCAGGGGTGGCAAAATTACGTGCGTGCTCTGGTACGGCATTTTCGCGACCGTGTTGACCATTATGAAGTGTGGAATGAACCGGATTTGTTGAGTTTCTGGAAATGCCAGCCCAAGGCGGCCGATTATGTCGACCTGGTGCGCCTGACCGCGGAACCGCTGCGCCAGGAACAGGCGAATGCCAAATTAATCGGCGGCGCTATCGCCTGGGGTATGACCGTTTGGAGCCTGAAATGGCTGGAAGATTGCATGCAGGCAGGAATGCACGAACTGGTGGATATAGTCAGCTACCACGGTTACAAATCTGTCCCCGAACGCCACAGCGCGCAGGAAATTGCCGCGTTTAAACAAATTATCACACGATACAATCCATCGCTGACATATTGGCAGGGAGAAGCGGGAATCCAGTCCAAAGTTCCATCTGGCGGTAATTCCGGTGCCCTCGCGACAATGAAATTGAGCGAAGATATCCAGGCGCGAATGCTGCTGAGAAGAACTATGCTGGAACTGCATAACGGTGCCGCCATGTCCAGCTATTTTCACATGGCTGACTTTGCCAATTACGCTGGAGATACCCGCACTTACCATTATGGCTTGCTGCGATTGGAAGACGGTTCGCCAAAACCGGCATTTTATGCTCTGCAGACGCTATGCACTTTACTGTGCGACCCGATGGAACCCGCGAATGGACGGTCGGCAGCACACATGAGCCTGATGGATGATACAGATGATCCGCGCGCGACCAAGGCATTTACCTGGCACGCTAACTTTGTCCGCGGCAATGTGCCGGTGCATGCGTGGTGGATTCCTGAATCGTTGGAAAATGACCCGGTTGTGCAGCAAGCAGAGATGAATTACTGGCTCGATAGTTCATTGCAACTGGATAATCCGGTGCTTATCGACCCGGTTACACAAGATGTCTATGCTGTTGAATACGACCGCGACAGAAGAAGCTGCGCGGAAACCTGGATGACGCCAGACCCGAACGCGGAAGGTGTCATGCATTTTAAACCGCTGCCGGTAAGCACCGACCCATTGATGATTACCGACCACTCGATTGTTGATATTTTGTGATGATATTTAAAAATTATAAATCAGGGACTGACACCGAGTGGCGGAGCCATGATGGTGTCTGTCCCATCGAGTTTAGCAAAAACCTTTATCGTATTGATTTATGTCTATTTATCTTGGAAATACCGTTATGATAACAGGATTTTTCATGCTGATGGCAACCGGACTGGGTTGGACAATAACCGGGTCAATGCTGAGTTACATGGCGCGCAAAGGGATAAATGTAGTCACTTTGCTGGTACCGCAGATTTTGTTCTCCTTCATTTTGGCAAGTATACTGCTGCCTGATTATAAAGCACTGGCAACTGGCCATGTCATCGGCTTGCTCCCTTTGGCGGTATTGCTCATCGGTGCTGGCATATTAAACGCAATCGGCATTCTGGTATTGCAGGCAGCCATGCGGGCAGGACACCATGGTACAGCGTGGTCTATCGGGCAATCCGCCCTGGTGCTGCCGTTTCTCGCCGCTATTCTATGTTTTAACGAACCGGTATCCACCGGACGCCTGTTGGGAGTGGTTGGAATTGTCGGCAGTCTGATAGCATTCGGAATGGCGCAGGAAAAACAGAGCAGTTCATTTCCGACTGTGACATCATCAAAATCACGGCGAGGATTTTTACTGGCGCTGGCAGCATTATTTATTTTTGGAATCGCGCAAACCATCATGTCATTACCATCACACCTGCCGGGGTTAGCCGATACCGCGCGCTTGCGAGTACCATTGTTGTATCTGGGACATTGCGTGGTTTACCTTGGATGGTGGTGGCGCAAACCCGAAAAATTGCAACGTCATGTTATGGTAATCGCCGCGTTATGCAGTGTCGTCGCTATCACCAGCACCTTGCTGCTTTTCCTTGGGATAGACCGACTTGCCAGGGTAGAAATGGCATCAGTAGGTTTCCCGGTAGCAGTCGGTTGCAGCATAATATGTTTTGCCATTTATAGCGCCATGATAATGCGCGAACAGTTCTCCCGCTGGCACGCCGCCGGCCTGACAGCGGCACTGGGCGGCATAATCTGCATCATTTTGAGCGGGTAAAGGTTTTTATTATGAATTCGAAAATGAGAATACTACCATGCAATTAAATGAATTACGCTGGCAAGACCCAGCTACAAAAACATATTTGGGCAGTCCCAGTCTGGTGAGGCTTTCTGACGGGGTATTGCTGGCTGCCCACGACTATTTTGGCCCCGGCGCTCCTGTTAATCATGAAAATGAGGAGCACCTTACCAGCGTCTATCGTTCTGTAGATGATGGACTAACCTGGCATAATCTGACCCACATTGCCAACGCATATTGGAGTACGCTGTTTGTGCATAATGGCGCGATATATCTGCTTGGATGTTCCCAGCAATATGGCTCTATTATCATTCGCCGCAGCGACGATGACGGTTGCACCTGGACACAACCGAAAGACGCGCAAACAGGGTTGCTATTTAAAGGCGGCAGCTTTCATACCCCGCCAAATTACCACTGTGCCCCGGTACCTGTTCTGTATAAAGATGGACGAATTTATCGCGCATTTGAAGATTGCGACCCCTGTGAATGGGGACGCGGGTTTCGCGCGGCAGTAATATCCGCGTCGGATGATGCCGATTTGCTGAATGCCGCAAATTGGACTATGAGCAACAAACTGTCATTTGATCCGGCGTGGGTACCGGCTGATTGGGGAGCACTCTTTTGTCCGGGATGGCTGGAAGGGAATTGCGTTGAGACGCCGGAAGGCGAAATATGGAACATTCTGCGTTTTAATTCCGACCCAATATCAGATAAAGCGGCAATAGTGAAAGTGAATGACAAAGGACGCCTGATATCATTCGACCCAACTGCTGATTTTATTGACTTCCCCGGCGGAATGACCAAATTCACCATTCGCCGTGATGCAGTGACCGGGCTATATATAACTTTGTCTAATCCCAACACAAATCTGTCACTTGGCGCATACCAGCGCAATCGGTTGTCATTATGCGTTTCAAAAGATTTACGGCACTGGCAGGAAAAGGTGGTGTTGATTGAAGACGATTCTAAGTTGGATGAAATGCAGTCGCGACAGTTGACCGGTTTTCAATATGTAGACTGGCAATTTGACGGTGATGATATAATTTACCTGGTACGCACATCCTACAACGGCGCCAATAACTTTCACGATTCAAACCGGATTACATTTCATAAATTGAACAATTTTCGAATAATGGTTCAGTAATTAGAGTTTCTTTCGTCTATACTTCAACGGACTCATCCCCATACGTTTATGAAACATCCGAGAAAAATAGTTGCTGTCGATAAATCCAACCTGTTTTGCAACATTCGCGATTGGCATTGTTGGTTGTTCGGTAAGCAGTTTTGTGGCGCGGGTAAGACGAATGTTGAGCAGATATTCGATTGGTGATATCCCCAATGTTTCCTGAAAATGGCGAAGCAGTGTACGTTCTGATATATTGGCAATAGCTGTCAAATTGCCAAGTGTCACCTGTTTATCAAAATGTGTCTCCATATAATTTAATATTTCACCAAGCCAGAGCAACGGATGTAATGATATAGGACAGTTTGTATAATATTGACGCGACAGGAAGATTATTAATTGAGTAAATAGCGCGCAAGCATTCGTCCGGTAACCAACTTCCTGACTCTCTAATTCTTTAGAAAGTTCAATAATTAAATGTTCTGCATGTGTAAACGCAGCCACCGGCAATTGACAATGCTGTGAGAAACGTCCCATCGCCTGTAATTTGGGTGCCAGTGTAAAAAGAGCCATAAATCCCGGTATTGCGTTTAATTCATTCCATGGGACAGGAAGTTTTTCTGGGTTATAAATGACATTGTATAACCGTAACGGTGATGTTGAGTTAGTATAAGAATGAACAGTTTCGCCGGTAAGGACAAATATATCACCCATTCGTAAATCATACCTTTCTCCTGCGACCTCGTGAATACCATGTCCACCCTGTATTAACACAAGTTCGTGAAAATCATGTGTATGCGGTGGAAATTCCGGGTGAAGTGGATCATATCTCACTGCCAGTGGAAAATCTGTCGGAAAATAATCTGCCGGGTTGAGTCGTATAGTATCATTATTGTTCATTATGGCGGGATTATCCAGAAAAATGGCGATATTGTCAAGGTATTATGTGAAAAAATATGTTATGATAATAAAGTTCAATGTGCAAACCTTTAAAGGAGGTTAGTATGCATAATCATTTTAATAATCGCGGCTTTACATTAATCGAGTTATTGGTCGTAATTGCCATTATTGCCATCCTCGCCACAATTCTGTTCCCCGTCTTTGCACGAGCGCGTGAGAAGGCACGGCAGACGACGTGTATGAGCAATCAACGGCAGATTGCAGCCAGCATTCAGATGTATTGCCAGGACCATGAAGAGATTCTTCCTGCTGTTGATACTGTATGGAAAGATATAAATGTAGACGCCGGAGTTCTCAATTGTCCTACCGCAGGTAAAAGTATTGTTAATGCTTATAAATATCGTCTTAATATCGCAGGTATATCGCTTGGTGATACCACAATTTCAGATCCTTCCACCGCCTGGCTCACGGCAGATGGCGATACTGCCGGCAAGGTATCTTACCGGCATAGTAATGCGGCAGTGGTGAGTTTTCTGGATGGACATGTAGCCACCAGTACCGGACTTCCGAAAGATTATCAGTATCTATCCTTTGATGCAGCTACCAAACCTACCGGTATGACATTTACCGTGACCAGTGAGAAAACTACCAGTCCCGGCCGGTATACGCTGGATACTGCACCGGCAAATACCTCTACCGGTGTGACAGCCTGGGCATACATGTCTACCGTCACCAGTTCTACAGTATTGCATGTCGGTGATGCTATCTATGCGAAAATCGCTGGTGTTTCCCCTCCATCAAGTACCGTAGCCTGGTTCAATGTAAAGAAAAATGGCACGCAAGTGACACAGTTCGGCATACATCAATCGTTAAACCAAATTTGGAGCAGTGGGGTCAATGGCGCCGTGACCGGCAACTGGCCGTTGAAAAATAACGGAACGATAGTAAACTGGGTCGATGGTGATATTATCAGTTGTAAGATTGATGCTTCACGAATATCATATTTGAAAAATGGGAAGGAAATCGAATATTATAATATCACCAGCACCAGTACGGATCAATTTACGATCTTCTGTTGTATATCCACAGCCGGTACTACGCTCACCTGCAGCAGCAGTTTTGGTTTTACAAATATCATTGCATCAAGTGATGTAATTGCATTAAGTGATGGAAGTTTCGAGAATGGCGTTAGCAATGCCACTCATTGGAAGGATATCAGTTCTGTGTGGAGCGGCAACTCGACGGTTATTTATGCGGCAAATACAATCGACCATATCGATGGAATGTCCGGGGGGTATGGCTTGCTGTTGGGTAACGCGCAACTGTCAACGGGATTATCTCAAGATCTTCAGACGGCAGTGAATGCCGGCGAGACCATCTCTGTTTCTTTCTACAGCGCGAAGGCGAAAACAGCTTCCCCGAATGCGAATTTAAAAGCTGGCGGTACATTTGATGCCACATTTGATGTGGGCGGCACCAGTTATACCAGTAGTTATGATACGACAACCCTGACAGATAACAATGTGTGGCATGTTTATACTTTAAAGAAAACAATTACAAACTCCGGCAATCTGACAATACGATTTAAACAGACCTCACCCAATGCAACCAATGCGGTGTGGCTGGATAACGTCAGCAATGTAACGTGGGTTAAAAGTCAGTAAAATATCTCTGTAAAGTTTGATAATAAGTTTGGAACGTTGTCTTAGATGGCGTTCCATATTTATTTTGATATTATTGTGATTAACTTACCTGTATCAAGCTTAGTTATTACAACAAAAAATAAGGAAACAACCATGAAAGCAAACAAAGCAAACTATGATATCGCCGCATATATCTGGCCATCATATACAGGCGACGAACCGCGCACCCGGATGTTCTGGCCGGAAGGCAACGGCGAATGGGAGACTGTTCGAAAGGCCACCGCTAAGTATCCCGGTCACACCTGGCCGCGGCGACCGTTATGGGGTTATTGTAACGAGGCAGACTCATACGTGATGGAGATGCAGATTAATGCTGCCGCCGACCATGGAGTCAACGTTTTTATCTACGACTGGTACTGGTACGATGGTCGTCCGTTTCTTGAACAGTGCCTTAATAATGGTTATTTGAAAGCACGCAACAACGACCGGGTGAAGTTTTACCTGATGTGGGCCGACCATGACGTCACCCATCTCTGGGATAAACGTATATCGGATATCGAAGGGAATATCATCTGGCGCGCATCAGTGGATCGACGTGAGTTTGAAACCATCGCGCTGCGGTTGATTGATAAATATTTCACCCATCCATCTTATTACACCATCAATGGCAAACCGGTATTTATGATATATGATCTTAATAAGCTGGTCAGCGGCTTAGGCGGCGTGGCGCAGACCGCCGACGCGTTTGCCTGGTGGCAGGAGCAGGCGAAACAATCCGGTCTCAAAGGCATTCATTTTCAACTTGCGAGTTGGGGCGTCAACGCGCTCAACCTGAGTGGAATCGACGCGGAAGCCGCCGCCACCCCCAATGAAACCGCCATACAGATAGGTTTTAACAGTCAGACACATTACCAGATGGTTCATTTCACCCATATTGACCGGGACTACGAGGAGATCATCCCGGACATGGTGAAGGAGTGGGCGTTGATGGATAAAAAATACGACATTCCTTATTTTCCACATGTTTCTTTAGGTTGGGATAATAATCCGCGTCATAATGAGTTTAAACCTGGTATAGTAAAAAATAACACACCAGTGAATATACAAAAAGCGCTGGAACAGGCAAAGATGTATGTTGATAGTCATCCAAACCAACCACCGCTTATTACCATTAATAGTTGGAACGAGTGGACGGAAGCCAGCTATTTGCAACCAGATGACCTTTATGGTTATGGATATCTTGAAGCTGTGAAGAAGGTATTCGGTGAAGCGTAATGATAAGCAAATCTTTGCTAAGTTCCACGTGGAACCCTAAACACACCGGCGACCTTGTGTTGGCGGAACTCGTCAATGTCTGCTCACCGCAGGTAAAGGGGGCGCACGACAGCGATTGTGTCATTGTCGACGGTAAGGCATACATCGTCTATGAGGCTAATGATGTCCAGCCCGGTGAAGCACCGGATTGGTCGTTCGTATATGTCGCACTATCTGTGGTCGATGTCGCCTCCGGACGGGTGGAACAGGTCATCACCTTCGCTTCCTCGGAGATGCGGTGTGACAACGAGGTGTTACCGGTCGGCGCCTGCTTTGTCCCGCATTTGCTGCAAAAAGACGCACGGACACTCCGCTGTTTCTTTGCCAGTGAGGACTTTCGTGTCGGCTACGAGTCGCAGACCTGGTATCGCGACTATGATCTAATCCAAGGCACCTTCGACGGCTGCATCTACCGGGCAGAAATCGAGACCGACCAGGGCATTTTTCCGCTGCAACCGCGGGCTTTTTATCAACACGCGGTGGCCAAGGGATTCCGTGGCGAGGCGACGCAGCACGGGCTTTACCTGGTTGACGGTTTCAAGCACTTTGATGGCCGGGTCCATGCCGTGCTGAACAATTTTCCCGGTGGCCAGCTTGCCTGGGCCGTGCTCAACACCACGCTGGACCGCTTCACCGTGCTGGGCGATTTCTTCCTTCCACATGAGGCTAAGCTCACGGAAGCCGCGGTCAACCGCCTCCCCGACGGTTCGTGGCTGGCCATCTCGCGCCAGGAGAACCGCGACATGAACTACATGTTCGCCGCCAGCCCCGACGGCCGAAACTGGACGCCGCATGAATACCGCCCGCACGTAGTCAACGGTGCCAACTCCAAGCCGGTCTTCGAGTGCTTCGGCGGCGTTTACTATCTGGGCTGGAACGAGGCCATGCAGATCAACGGCGCTCACCGCTCGGTCTTTAATCTCGATGTATCTTGCGACGGTATTCACTGGGAGCGCAAATACCGCTTCGAGACTGACAAGTCGTTTCAATATCCCACATTACGCGAATCCAATGGAATCATTTACCTGACCGTCACCCAAGGTGACTACTCAGATAGCCGCAAGGAGCGGATTATGTTCGGGAAACTCGAAGAGCTGGAGAGTTTATGAATAATGACACGATACGACTGCTCGGGACATCAACTTCACCAGATAACCACATAGTGGAGCCTAATCTGTGGAAAGGGCGGGAGATGCCCGGCGAGTCGGGCATCCCGTTGCTCGATGGAGTGGCGTTCCATCTTATCAAGCCCTACGACTTCGCGGAGGACGGATATCGTTTTCTGCATGGCGTGGCTGTAGCCTGGCACAAGGGGCGGTTATTCGCGTCCTTTGGTCATAACTGCGGTCCTGAAAACACTGCCACCGAGGAGGCACGCGGACGAGTGAGCGACGACGGCGGAAACACCTGGGGGGATATTTTCACAATCGCGTCCGCTCCAGAGCTTGGAATCGCGGTGAGCCACGGGGTATTTTGTTCCCACCATGGCGAATTGTGGGCGTTCCATGGCGCCTACCGTGGCACCATGGAACAGGTCCATACGCGCGCCTACATACTGGATGAGGTGACCGGTCAATGGCGGGAACGCGGCGTCATTGTGGAGGATGGGTTCTGGCCCTTGCAGGAACCTGTCCGCGTGGCGGACGGCAACTGGATCATGGCGGGCATTGCCGTGAGGGGGGATTGCCCAGCTGGTGGAATCCACCCGCCCGCTGTAGCCATCAGCCACGGTGATAACTTCGCCCGCTGGGACCTTATCGTCATCCCTTGCAATGCATCGGGGACAGTCTGGGGGGAATCGACGGTATTCGTGGACGGTCGGCGGGTGGTGAACGTGGCGCGCTACGGGGAGGAACCCCGCGCCCTGATGGCGGTCAGCGAGGACTGCGGCCGTTCATGGAGCCTGTCAAAACCCAGCAACCTGACCATGACAACCAGCAAACCTTATTGCGGTACCTTGAGCGATGGGCGACACTATCTGATAGGGACAACCATTGCAGATTGCGGAATGAGACGCGCACCACTCACCATTGCTCTATCGCGTCCCGGCGAGTCACTTTTCTCGTCCGTGTTCGCCATCCGCCACGCCGAGTGTATGGGATGGGCGGTAGAGTCGCATCCAAGCGCCAGCCTTAGCTACCCCTACGCAGTGGAACACGAAGGTAAACTGTACGTGGGCTACTCGAACAACGGCGGGAATGTCGGACGCGTCGGCGAGGGCCGGGAACTGTGGAACAACAACAGTGCCGAACTCGCCGTCATCCCAATTCAGGCACTGGACATTTCTGAGCCCACGGAAATCCTGAAACACACAAGAAAGGTGACATTATGACTGTATGCGCACAACCCATCAGTACCGGGACCTATGCGAAACTATATCGGCGAACTCTCATCTTCGACGTACGGTCGCCTGACAAACTGGCGTGCGACACCACCTTGCGTCGGATGCCGGACGGCTCGTGGGTGATGGCCAGTGAGGATTCGGGGCGGACCTTGGGCAAACCGGTCCCCGCACCCGACCGACTGCACCGACATGCCGGTGGACCCGGACGTGACGACATGGCCGTTCCAACACAGTCAGGAGAACAACTGATATGACCCACACTATCACTATGTATCCCGCCCCCGCCGGTATTGCACCTTCGAATCGCTATGCTATCACGGTTAATGGAATGGAGTCATTTACCTATCTGACTACCGGGCCGGCAGAAGCCGAGTTTACGGCAGGCCACACAGTGTCATGGACGTCGTTCGATATGAATGGCCCGTGCGAAATCCGTATCCGACGACTGAGCCGTTCCGTGAACTCGGCGGTCGTCCGTCCACTCGCTGCCGGAATCCGGCCACGGGTCGAAGGTGGCGAGGTGGTGCTGGAACTGGACCGGCCCCGCAAGTTGTGTGTCGAATGCGACGGCGATTTGACGGATGTGCTATTCCTGTTCGCCAACGAACATGAGACCGACATGCCGTCGCCCGATGATCATGATGTAGTCTGGTTCGGCCCCGGCGTGCATGAGATTGGCAAGTACTACCCGCTCAAAGCGGCCACGACCTACTACCTGGCTCCCGGCTCTTTCCTCAAGGGTTCTTTCGCCGAAGGCGGTGACGGCACGCGCGTCATCGGCCGCGGCGTACTGTCCGGCGCCGAATACAAGTGGCCGGGGCACCTTCAGGAGAAAAACACCGAGCGCGTGGATCTGGTTAAACTGGCGGGGAACAACCTGGAGTTGGATGGCATCACCCTCGTAGACTCACCATATTATGTTATCATCGCCGGCGGCCGCAACAACCGATTCCATGACCTCAAGATTCTGGCCTGGCACTTTAATACCGACGGAATATCGGCAGGTCAGGGTGCGCGCGTCGATGACTGTTTCCTGCGCGTAGGAGATGACGCCTTTAAACCGTTCGTTAGCGATACCCGTATATCACGATGTGTGCTGTGGGTTGACCGTGCCGCCGCTTTTCAACTCACCTGGAACGCGTTAAGCGACAACGGCGGCTCAGAGGTGCGCGATTGCGATATTATCCATCACATGCCATTCTGCACGGAAGACAACGAGTGGGTCGGCGCCATCTTCTGGAGTTGGCATGGCGGTACAGCGCACATTCATGATTTGTTATTCGAAGATATACGCATTGAAGGATTAAGCCCATGTCTGATGCGTATCTTCCTGCGCCGCAACCCATGGTCGCCGCAGGAAGGTGAATGGGGTCGCTTCAGCCGTCTTCGATTCCGCAACATTACATGCGAGAAATCGTTTCTCTTCCCCAACTGCCTACTGGGTCATGACGCGGCACATCCGATTAAGGACATCACCATTGAGAATCTTACAATCGCTGGTGAGAGGATAAACTCATCTGCGGCAATGAACCTTGTGACGAATCCGCATGTGCTGAATCTGCGGTTTGACGACACAGTATCACCCCGCGTCAACTTTGCGCCCGGCCCGGAATACGCCGACGCCAACCGCTGTTTTGGTATCGCCTCGAGCATTGCACGCACGCCCGGCGGCCGCCTCTGGTGCGGGTTTACCAGTGGGGGTAACGGCGAAGGGCAACTGAACTACGGCATCGTCGTCCGCAGTGACGATGACGGTGCGACCTGGACACCGCCGGCGATTGTCTTCGATGCCCACGACGAGGGGCTGATCCGCAGCGACCATGTCACCGTCTGGACGGCACCAACCGGCGCGCTCTGGATAATGTGGAGTCGGTATCCCACGTATCTGAACGGTCCGGGCTCCTCCCTATGGTGCATCACCTGTGAGAACCCTGACGCTAACGATCCCCGCTGGTCCATACCTCGCAAACTGGCGGACGGGCAGAACCTGTTGACCACGCCCACAGTGCTCGCGGACGGTACCTGGATATTCCCCACCGGCTGCTGGAACCGCGGTGCCTCGCCGTCACGGCCGCTGATTTCGCGCGACCAGGGGATGACCTTTGAACTGGGCGGCCCGCTGCACGCCGCGCAGGACCCGGATTTTGATGAATATATGATCGTGGAGTGCACTGATAAAAGGTTAGTAATCTTCAATCGCCACAACGATTCCTTACTGCAATGCGAATCAGCCGATGACGGGCGGAGCTGGACGCGGCAAGAGCCGAACGGGATTCGCCACACAAATTCGCGCTTTGTCTTCATGAAAATTGCCTCCGGAAATTGGCTATTAGTCAAACAAGGCCGTCTCGATTGGATATCGGACGCACAGGAAGAACGCACGACGCAACGGGGACGTTCTCATCTCACCGCGTATTTATCTATCGACGAAGGCAAAAGCTGGCTAGGCGGCCTGCTGTTGGAAGAGCGCGAGTGCTCTTATCCCTTCGGTTGTCAGGTGGGTGATGGGACCATCTATGTATCCTACGAACGGAACCGCTGGCGGCAGCCGGAAATTCTCTTCGCCCGTTTCACTGAGGCGGATGTGCTGGCTGGTGAGGTGGTTTCGCCGCGCGCCGCTTTACGCTTATTGGTGAACAAGGCGACAGACATTTGCCCCATGGAGAAATAGATAATGACAGAGAAACTATACAACGGAATTGAACTGCCGGCAGAGTGGCTGCCATCGCCACGGCAAGTGCGCCGGCCTATAGCTCAAGGCCGCTGGCTTCAATTACATTGTTCTGGGCAGCGACCTCGGCTGCCTGCAAAGTGACTTCACCCGGCTATGCGAGCTGTGGATGAAATCCCTTTCTAAACCAACGAACATGGAGACAACCCAATGAACAACAATCTAATAGACAACCACGATTCCAACCCCACATGCCATCGGATGGAAAACATGAACACCTCGATCGAAACGTTGGAGCCGGATCGGCTAACCAGCCTGGATCCTGAGCAGGTCAGGGCCTTCGAACTCGAAACCCTGCGACGGGTGGCCGACTTGGCCCTCCTGCCGCCGCACCTTGTTACCAATCCGCTACCCGAGTTCGGCTACGACCGTCTCGACTATTCCATGAATATCAGTCTGGAACGTACCCCCGGCGGCCGTCTGTTCGCCGCCTGGGTGGGTGGGGAGGACGGACCGCAAGCCTTTATGTTGTTGGCTACCAGTGATGACGGCGGGGACAGCTGGTCAGATCCGCGCCTTGTCATCCATGGTCGATCGTCCGGGCTGCCCTGCCCGCGCAGTGTCATCGTCGGCAACCTGTGGTGCGATCCGCTGGGCAGGTTGTGGTTCTTTTTTGACCAGACCATGCATCACTTTGACGGCAGGGGTGGTCTCTGGGCCATTCGTTGCGATCAGCCCGAGGCCGACGAAATAGTCTGGACCCCCCCGCGCCGGATCTGGCACGGATCGGTGTTGAACAAGCCGATCGTGCTCTCTACCGGCGAGTGGCTGCTGGCTGCACAACTGCTGCAAAGCAATGGATTCGGCCCCTTCGCCCAGCCGCTATTCCCTGAACTTGATGCGTTGCGCGGCGTCAACCTCCTCGTCTCGACGGATCAGGGCGCCAACTGGCGAGTGCGAGGACGGGTCGCCACGGTCGTCCATGCCGACTGGGACGAGCCCACGCTGGTGGAGCGTCGCGACGCATCCCTGTGGATGCTGATCCGTACGGGAATGGGCGTCGTGGAGACGGTCTCGACGGACGGTGGGCGAACCTGGACGACCCCACATCCGCATACCACGATCCGCCAGACACCGTCTCGTTGTCACCTGCAACGGCTCGCTTCGGGACGCATTTTGCTGATTAAGAACGGCCCCAAGATCGACCAGGCCAGCCTGGACCATCCCGCAGCCCGGACGCAGTTGAGCGCCTGGTTGTCGAAGGATGAAGGCCGCACCTGGTGCGGCGGCCTGATCCTCGACGACCGGACCGGGGTGTCCTATCCTGACGGCTGCCAGGGTCCTGACGGACGCATCTTCGTGAGCTACGACTACGACCGCAGCGGCCACGCCCACATCATACTAGCCCGATTCACCGAGGATGATGTGTTGGCTGCGCGGGTGGTTTCACCGGGGTCTGAACTGCAGAGGATTATCGTCCGCCCCCAGGAGCCGCGATCATGATGACAGAGAAACTATACAACGGAATTGAACTGCCGGCAGAGTGGCCGCCGTGCCATCTGGACCGCGCCTCCGACACACCGATGCCGGTACCGTATCTGCAGACACCACCAGCGGTGATCCCAATCGATGTCGGCCGCCAGTTGTTCGTCGACGATTTCCTGATCAGTGAAAACTCGCTGACGCGGACCTTTCATCAGGCCGAGAAGCATACCGCTAATCCGGTGCTGACCGCGCAGACGCCGGACGAGTTGGCGCTCCGGGGCTCACTCTACCTGGGCCACGGCGGCCTGTGGCACGACGGCGCGACCGGCCGCTTCCACCTCGCTTATGCCGCCGGTTGGCGCGGACCGTTGGCGCTGGCGACCAGTCGCGACCTGCTCACCTGGGAGCGACCAGAACTCGCCCCGGGCCGGGGCAACGCCCTGGTCGCCCGTTCGATAGACGACCATGCGCTCTGGTTCGACCATGAGGCACCGCCCGACGGCGCGCGTTTCAAGCTGCTTGAGTTGCATCGCCGCTGGCCAGCCGAGGGCATTGAGACGGGAAGTGGCCGGCCCGAGTGGAAACTCGATGGTAAGGCCGGCGATGTCCACTGCCTCGCCACTTCGAGCGACGGCATTTCCTGGTCGACCCAGATCCCGGCCGGGCCGCCACACACCGCCGGCGACTACTGCTCGTTCTTTTACAACCCATTCCGCCAGCGCTGGGTCTTCAGCATCCGCACCGACAACTACGAGGAGGGCCGCATGGACCGCATGCGCGCCTATCTGGAGAGCACCAGCTTCGATCAGGGCATAGACTGGTCTGCCAAGGTGCATTGGACCCGCGCCGACCGACTGGACCTGTCCGAGCCAACCGGGAGTTATCCCGGTGGGGGCGAACCATGCCAGCTCTACACCCTCAACGCGGTCGCCTACGAGAGTATCTTGATTGGCATGCACGCCATCCACCGCGGACCGCATAACCAGTTCTGCGCGGACCGACAAATCCCCAAGCTAACCGATTTGGAACTGGGCTTCAGCCGCGATGGCTTCCACTGGGATCGCCCCGACCGCAGTGGTTTCATTCGTTGCTCCCGCCAGGAAGGCACGTGGGATCGCGGCTATCTGCACAGCGCCACCGGCGTCTTCGTGGTGGTGGGCGACCACCTCGTTTTCCCCTATACCGGCTTCTCCGGGGTGGGACCCGATGGCTCGCGCGGCGATTATCATGGTGCCAGCATCGGTCTCGCGACATTGCGCCGCGATGGCTTCGCCTCGCTCGATGCCGGCAGCGCGGCGGGAACCTTGACCACCAGACCGGTGTCTTTCACCGGCACCCGCCTGTTCGTCAACCTGTGCGCCCCACAGGGTAGGTTGCGCGTCGCTGTACTCGACGAACACGGCCGCGAAGTCGCGCCATTCACCCTCGACGCCTGCATCCCGGTCGGCGGCGACCATACCCTGACGGCGGTGCGCTGGCAGGGCGGCGATGACCTATCAGCGCTGCGTGGCCGGCCGGTACGCTTCCGCTTCGAGCTGACCGACGGCGAGTTGTACGCGTTCTGGGTAAGTCTGGATGACACCGGCCGTAGTGACGGCTATGTAGCAGCCGGTGGGCCGAGATACAAGGGTCACAAAGACACCGTTGGCAGCGCCGCCTTATCTTGATGGGAAACAAGGTGAGTGACCTAAGGTCCGGATAAGTAACCGGGGTAAAGAAAGGAATTGTTATGAAAATACATGTAAACACTGAAACAACCGCGTGTGAAAACTTTATCGGCTTTGGTGCCGAGTGGGATTCGCGTAATTACCGGGCAACGGGCGTTACGGATGTGGATTTCGCTCTGATTCGTCAACGCGTCGAATGGATGCGCCTGCCCGCAGCACGAATAATGATGCAGGTAAAATGGTGCCGGCTTGAAGACGGGAGCTTTAACTTTGAGACACCGGATATGCAGGACTTGTATCGCCATCTGGATGTCTGCGAGGCGTTGGGTACGACTGTATTCCTCACCGACTGGGGATGCATGCCTGAGTGGTTGCGCGCGCCGGACATTGGCGATGTCGCCGATCCGCTGTATGCCGAGTCCATCGGCATCTATCTGGAGCATCTGATCAACGTTAAGGGGTATACAAGCATCCGCTACTTCATTATGGTGAACGAACCGAATTGGGAAGTGAAAGATTTTGCCCTTTGGCGGCGCGGGTTGGAACAGGTGGCCATAGAACTCAAGCGGCGCGGACTGGACCGGCAGATTCAACTCGCCGGGTCGGATGAGGCCCATGCCACGGATGACGATTGGCATTTTCAGGCGGTGGACCAGGTTTCAGAAATACTCGGCGCCTATGATGTGCACCATTACGCGAGTGATTCTCTGGTGCGCCCGGGTAAGTTGGAAAGCTATTACCGCCACCTTTGGGATTACGTTCGTAAAAATGATATGCGCGGTGCCCGGAAGCCTTGCATCGTTGGTGAGGCTGGTATGGGAGATGACGCGCAGCATCCGTATGGCAGTCCGCATATCGATAAGTTTGAATATGGATTATTCATGGCTGACTACGCAGTCCAGGCCGTCAATGCCGGAAGTGCGGCAGTATTGGCGTGGATGCTTGATGACAATTCGCACGCGGATTTCTACTGGGGATTGTGGTCGAGTAAAGCCGATGGCCTGCGCCTGCGTCCGTGGTTCTATCCGTGGGCACTGCTCTGCCGCCTCTTCACAACTGGCAGTAAGATTTACCATACTGTATCCGGTTCTCCTGATGTAAGGATTCTTATTGCGCAATCAGATGATAAATGGGCTATCTGCGTTGTTAACCGAGGCAATTGTGAAATTAATAGCGAATTTTCTCTGCCAAAAGAACTAAAATCTATTCAGGTTACAACTTATTGCTACAGTGTAGACTGTGCTCCTGTTGATATTGAAGGATTGCCAATGCCACTTTCTGTCGAATGCTATCAGAATAAAGATATTGTGGTAACTTGTCCATCTCAAAGCGTAAACTTTTATCAAATACAGGAAATGGAGACATACTAATGAAAAAAATAACTGATAATTCCCTTCCGCGCTGGCGCGGTTTCAACCTGGTGGATATGGAACACCCATTTCCGGCCGGACAAGGCGAGTTCAGCGAAGATGATTTTCGTTGGATTGCTGACTGGGGTTTTGATTTTGTGCGTATTCCACTGTGTTATCTGCATTGGATAGATGGCAATTGGCAGCATCTGCGCGAATCTGGTTTGGTGCGGGTGGACAAGGCCGTTGAATATGGCAGGAAACATGGCGTTCATGTCTGTCTGAATTTTCACCGCGCGCCAGGTTATTGCGTCGCTCCTAAACCAGAAGAGCCTTTTAATCTGTGGAAGGATAAAGAGGCTGAGGATGCTTTCTGTTTCCATTGGGAAACTTTCTCCCGGCGCTATCTGGGGATTAATTCTGAAGAACTAAGTTTTAATCTTGTTAACGAACCACACTGGCCGGATGAGAAGAAAATGACCCGGGCAGACCATGAACGCGTCATTCGCCGCGCGGTGGCGACCATTCGCGATATTGATCCTCAACGTCTTATAATTGTCGACGGGTTGCAATGCGCCACCGACCCATGCCCCGAACTTGCCGACCTTAATATTGGTCAAAGCTGCCGCGCGTATTCTCCCTTTGGCGTCAGCCATTACCTGGCGGAATGGGCGACCGATTGGGTAGACTGGTCAACTGTTCCAGTGCCGACATGGCCGGGCGGCTGGAATTACGGTGAAACATGGACGCGAAAAGATTTGGAAGAACATTACAGGCCGTGGATAGAACTGGCAAAAAGCGGCATTGGAGTCCATTGCGGCGAAGGCGGTGCATACAACAAAACCCCGCACGATGTTTACCTGCGCTGGTTCGAGGATGTGCTGCAAATTCTCCGCGATGCCAACATTGGTTGGGCATTATGGCACTTCCGCGGCGTATTCGGGGTACTCGATTCCGGACGCACTGATGTGGAATATGAGGATTGGCACGGGCATAAATTAGACAGGAAATTGCTGGATTTGCTGCAAAGGTATTAAGATTTCCTTCGGATACAGCATAAATAACTGACATAAATTCTAAAATGTATAGAAATCTATCAGGAAAAAGCTGAAAAGGTTTATAATATATCTATGCAAACCAGACCGATTTCATTTCAAAAATTTATAACTAATATTCTTCGCTTTATTGACCGTTGCGGCGTTGCTGCCGGGGTGGCTGATATGGCTGCCTGGAATGTTGTCATCAGTATTCTCAAAATAGATTTTCATCTCTAAATAACCACATAAAGTAGACTCATTTATAATCTGGAATCATCCCGCACTGATATTCTGCATTCACCAGGGGTTATGCCATAAGCGGTTTTAAAAGCAATATGCAAATAATGCGGGTTGCCGAAACCGGTTTGTTCGGCAACCTCTTTTATTGTTAATTGCGGATTTGATTGCAGCAGTGCCATGGCTTTGCGCAGGCGAATCTGTATCAGGTATTCTTTGGGAGATATCCCTGTATATCGCCGGAATAATTTTCGGAACTGCACAGTGCTGATATTGGCATCCTGCGCCAATTTTTCTACCGTCACTGATGCTGTAAAATTATTGATTATGGTATATACTGCTCTCCACATGCGCGGGTCATCTGCTATTGGGATATCGCGAACCGGGTTGTTTTGCATCACCTGATGCAACAGGAAAGACCGTAGCCAGGGTTCGCCATAACTACGACCTGATTCCAGTGATTTTCCCATTAAATGTGTCAGTAATGACAACTGCGCAATCCACATTTCCGGATTATCAAGTTTTCCGAATGATGAACTGAATACCGCGAATAATGGCAGATTTTGGTGGGTATAGGCATGGGCATGTAATGAAAAAACTTCAAAGTAATCGCAGTCATCTGCCATTGTTGCCTCATGCTCCACCCCTTCGGCAACCATCATAAATTCCCCCGGCCCTATAACACGTTCCTCATTGCCAACCCGGCATTTAAGGCATCCTATTTTGGGCACATACAGATAACAATCCGCTAAACGACGACAGGGAATAATATCCTTTATTGTCATCCACCAGAAATGGCACGATATTAATGCTATTTCGCTTTTAAGCAGAATGAGTTCTGCCTGCTGGCGCTGACTGTCAGTCATCAGGTCAGGTAATGCGGAAAAATTATACATTGTTTCGATTCCTATACTAAAAAGAGCGTTTTATGGACTATACATGCCATTGATGTTGCTATATTATAATATATAAAATGACCTTGCGGTGTTATTTTATATTAAAAAGGAGAAAAACTATGAAAACCAATCAAAAAGGCTTCACCCTCATCGAATTGCTGGTCGTGATAGCCATAATTGCTATCCTCGCCGCCATACTATTCCCGGTATTTGCCCGTGCCCGCGAGAAGGCGCGGCAGACGACATGTTCGTCAAATCAACGGCAAATTGTTGCCTCTCTTCAAATGTATTGCCAGGACCACGAGGAGACACTGCCTGCCACATCATCAGTTTGGAATGATATAAGTGTTGACCAAAAAATTCTTACCTGTCCATCGTTATCAGGCAATCAAAAGGGATATCTTTATAATCAGGATTGCGGCAGTGCTTCTATCGGAAGTTTTGTTTCACCTGACCAAATAATGGTAACCGCCGACAGTAAAGATGGTAATACTATTGACCCCAGACATTCCGGCAAACATGTAGTCAGTTATCTTGACGGACATGTCGCAACGGCGACACTGCCGTTTCGACAATTAGTTTTGAATAGTGCGCCTACCGTTTATTATCGTTTAAACGATTCGGTTGGCTCATCCATGGTGCAGGATTATAGTGGAAATAGCAACAATGGCACCTGTATTAATAAGCCATCACTGGGAATATCCGGCACATGTGGCGACACATGGAACGCTATGACATTTTCTTCGGTGTCACAACAGTATATTAACCTCGGTAATCTGGGAACCGTGGGAAGTAAACTTAGTCAGGTATCACTGGAATGTGTCATGAAGACAATGACGACAGCCATCCAAGCTATCTTTGGGACAGCCTGTGGTCCTGCTGCACCTGCTCAGTATATTACTGCCATTTCATTTGCAACCAACATGGATGCATCCGGCAACCCAGCTACCGGGCTAACTCGATTTTTCATCCGTGACCAGGCAAATGTCTATATCACTGGACAGTTCGGCAATTCAGTGAAAAATATTTATGATGGGAAATACCACCATATTGTTGCTATCTATGATAAAAACGGCTCAACTGCTTCCGCACGCATGAAAGTGTATGTCGATGGCATAGCCATGAATCTAACTTTTCCTGCTGGTTTTGATGGCACACCGGCAACATTTGCGAATTTCGACAATCCATTATTAGTCGGTGCCAACAACTTGCGTGGGACGCCGGGAATGTTTGCAGATGTAACCATCGATGAGTTTATGCTCTATACAAAAGTGATGACAGCCAGTGAGGCCGTGGCGCATTACCAGGCGTTGAAATAACAAAGTAATAGTATCATAATTCTATCATCATCATAGTCTATTGGTAAAAACCAAAGGAGCGGAAGCATGAATTCCGAAACAACAAACCACAAAGATCCTGCCTCCGCGACACGACTCCCCTCTGAACGCCGAACGTTTTCCGATCCTCGGACGGGACGCAAGGTGGTTCAATGGACACAGAGTCAGGCACGGGACAATCATCTGTATTTCACCTCCCCATCGATCACGGCCGATGATCGCTGGCTGGTCGTGCTATCGGAGCGGTTTGGCGATGTGAATCTATTCGCCGTTGACCGGCAGGGGGGTGGTACGCTGCATCAGGTGAGTCGGAACCGCCGGGGGACGATGCGCAGTTATTGCTGGCCCCGCGGTAGCGCGTTCGGGTTGTGCAAGGCTTCCCCGGTCCTTGATGCGGCGCGCAATCGTTTATATTATATCCAAGACGAAACACTGTTTTCCGCCAACCTCGACCAGCCCGGAGTCGATCCGGAGCCGCTATGGACGCTGCCTGCGGGTTGGTGGCCGGCCTTCACGCACATCAGCCCGGATGGAGCGACGCTCTGCATCCCGCTCTCACCGCCCCAGGTGTTCCTGCCGGACTTGGAAAACCAGTGGCAGCAGATGCGTACCGTGCCGCACGCGTTTGCCGCGACCGGTCGGCAGACGCGCTTATACATGATTGACACCCGGACGGGTACCGAGTGGATCGCCGCGGCCTGTCCGTTCTGGGTGACCCATGTACAATTCTGTCCGACCGATGCCAGCCAGCTCCTGTTCAATTGCGAGGGCTGCTGGGAAGTCAAGCAGCCCCGGATCTGGCGGTTGCTGGGTGAGGGCCGGTTCGAGCCCTATCCGGAAGACGGCGAGTTCCGCACGCACGAGAACTGGTCGCCGGACGGTGCCTTCATCGTTTACCACGGGCACGGGCGCGACGGGGGGTTCTTTGCTGCCCGTCGCTGGGATGGTACGCTGGTGTTTCAACACACGGTCGCTGACCTTGGCCCCGGACATGTGACGCCGACACCCAACGGGCGCGGCTTTATTACTGACGCCTTGGATCAGTGCCTGACCCTTTTCCAATTGGATGATCACGGCGCATTTGAACGGATCACCCTTTGCCATCACGGTTGGGAGTACGGAAACGCGGCGGGCATCGATCAGGACGACCACGTTCATCCGCTGACCACGCTCAATGGGCGGAGCGTCATTTTCTCCAGCAACCGGGACGGCGTGAGCAATGTATATGAGGTAGAGATCGGCGAACTGGACGATCCTTCGACCGCAACCGATCAAACTGTCAACACATAATCCAGAGAGGCAGATATGCAAGCATCCCTTGAACGAGTACGAGCCATCATCAACGGACAAGCACCGGATCGAGCACCGATGTTCGACCTTCTCCGCAATAGCGCGGTCATTCACCATTTCACGGGCGAGGAACTCACTTGCTCCAATGGTTCGGACCTTGTCTACAAGGCTTATGCGCCCGCCATCGACGCGACCCGACCGCTCGTGAAACACCCGAATCCCGAGCGGACGGTGATCCTGCCGGATGGCCGCAAACAGCAGCACTTAAGTTGGACAATTTGGACGGAACACCGTCACTTCGTTGACAGCGTAGCATACGAGCGTGAGAAGCGTGGCGGGTTGACAGCCTTCAATCCGGCCTGGACTGCCGCTGACCAGGCGGGCCTTGTTGGTGCCCTTACGGCCATGGCCGAGGACCGTCGCAAACTCGGCGAGGTATTCTACTTTCCCAGCATCCCTGGCCCGGCGTTGATGGGTCTCTATGATGAGGTTGGTCTTGAAGATTTTTCCTACTACCTGGCGGACTGCCCCGATGTAATTTCCGAGTTATTGGAGCTTAACACGGTCTGCGCGGAACGCTGGTACCGCCAGTTGCCAGAGAACCATGAAATTGAGGCCGGATTTTTGGCAGATGACATTGCTTTCAAGTCTGGACCGCTGTTCAGTCCAATCTGGATGCGGAAACACTATTTTCCGCGTTTGGCCCGCAGCATAGCTGCTGCCCACGCGCGCGGCATCAAAGTACTTTTTCACTCTGACGGCAATCTCAATCCGATTCTTGACGATCTGGTGGCGGCCGGCATCGACGGGCTGAATCCTATTGAGGTATTGGCAGGAATGGATGTCGGCGACATTCACCGCCGCCATCCGCACTTGTTCATGGCTGGTGGTATCTGCGTCTCGCAACTGTTGCCCTTCGGTACGCCGGAGCAGGTGCGCAACGCGGTTCGCAAGGCGATTAACGAGGCTGAGGGACGCATCCTGATTGGTAGCAGTACCGAACTCAACGAAGATGTTCCGCTGGCCAACTTCCTGGCCCTGCGCGAGGCTGTATTGGAGGGATGATGAACATTAAGTCGAATTGACTTCAAGAAGATGTTGCCAATGAACAAAGACGAATGTATGACACCATTAAACCTTCTTAGCCATTTTGCATGTTTTTCAACGAACAAGAAAAGAATAAAAGAGGAAACCGGATATTATGAAGCGATTACAATCTTTAACTTACCAGAATTATCTCGACCGCATTTATGCCGCCTGGATGGGTAAGAGTCTTGGTGGGACCATCGGCGCCCCGATGGAGAATTATAAAATGCGCATGGATTATACGCGGGAAGAGCTTTGGCCGTCCCGGATTATGCCGAACGATGATATGGACATTCAGATGGTCTGGCTTGAAGCACTGCAGGAACGTGGCGTGTGGCTGACCAGCGCCGACTTGGCCGACTATTGGCAGGACCGGTGCTGGTATAACTTCTGCGAGTATGGTGTGTTTCTCTATAATCGGCAACGGGGCATCCAGCCCCCGCTCTCCGGGATGTGGAACAACCGCTTCTTCTGGGAAAGCGAGGGATGCCCCATTCGCAGTGAAATATGGAGTCTGGTTTGCCCGGGCAATCCCCACCTGGCCGCCGAATACGCGCGCGCCGATGGGCAGCTTGATCACGGCGGAGCGAGTGTGAGTTGCGAAATGTTCCTGGCTGCCGCGGGTGCAGCAGCGTTCTTTGATGATGATCTCGATAGTGTTCTTGATGCCGGACTTGCTGTCCTGCCCACTATAGATCCTGTTCGCGACATGGTACACTACACACGGAAAATTTGCATAGCTTACCCACGCTTCATAGATGCGTGGCGGATGATTATCCGTCGCTACGGTGACCGGGATGCATCCAAGGCACTGGTTAATCAGGCTATCGTTGTCATGGCACTAACCCTGGGTAGGGGTGATTTCGCCGAAACCATGCGACTATGTGTCAACAGTGGTTGGGACACTGATTGCACTGCTGCCACCGCCGGGGCATTGCTTGGCATAATGCATGGTAGTGCCATTTTGCCCGCTGACTGGGTAGAAAAGATGGGCAAGAACCTTGCCTGCAACATCGAGGTTCGTCACAAGACTGCCTCTTTTGAGACGCTCACCGAGGATACGGCTAAAGTAGGTCTGGAGGTGACATCCCAGCGTTCCCCACGCGTGATAATTACCGATGCCCCTGCCGTACCACTACGTACCGCAACATCACCTGGTGTTTCTTTGTCAGTAACCTATCCCCAAGGACCCTGGTTGCGGGTATCCGGTCATACACCGGTTCGGCTGCGTCTGGAAAACCGGGCAGACGATACGCGGCGTGGAACATGGACATTGGACGTTGCTGATCAACTGGTAGCTTCAATCCATGGCGGCGCATTGATGCTGTCACCTGGGGAAGTCATTGAGATGGATCTCCACCTGCGTCCGCAGGAAGGTCCGGTATGGGACATGAATCCCCTTGTCCTGCGCTGGCAGGATGAACAGGAGGATGAGGTAGTCCATGCGTTCGGTCTGGGTGGGGCGCGGGTATGGCGCGTCTATGGTCCATATTTTGACATGTATGACACACAGGTGTATACGAGCAACCCATATGTCAACGCTGATGGAAGTCCGCGACCACCGACGACAGACAGTTGGAACCATTATGCGCGCCTGGATAAGGATTATCTTGATGAGGAACGTCTGGTGCGGGAGGATATTCCCGAGGAGTTGCCCATGACTATTGAAGTGGGTGAGGACTACATTGATGCCGTCGACATCGCCGGTTTTAAAGGTCAGGCGGTATTTTACCTGGTGCGGGAGATTGTTTGTGCGGAAGAACGCGAGGTAGCGTTTAATATTACCACTGTCGCACCACACGCGGTATGGTTCGACGGGAAAGAACTGGTCCGTCGCCCGCATCCCCAGGAAATTAGTCTCCATGACGGCCACACCGGCCCTATGATGGTGGGTCCGGTGTCGAAGCGACTGGTTGTTAAGATAGCCCGACAGGCTGATGTTTTCTCTATGTGTGCGATGCCATTGGGTGGGGGCGACCCGACCCACCAAAGGGGGATATCCATGTTCTGCGATCGACTTGGCGATGTGCCACCGGGTGAACGCTGATTACCTATATCACCATTTTAAAAGAATAAAATAAACCTGATGCAGTTAGTTGTCATTCTGGATGGAAGATAACGCGGAAATAGTGTTCATAGTTTCGATTCCTATACTAAAAAGAGCGTTTTGTGAACTATTCATGACATTGTTATTGTCTTATTATAATTACTGGACTTTAGCTATTAAAGAGAAAGTCTTGATAATGATAATTTCCATGTAATAATATCCTGTTTTACAATTAATATCATTGTAATGACTCTGTGCCAATCTATCGATAAAAATTAAAGGGACGGTAATATGAAATCTGAAATAATAACATATCAAGACTCGATTTCAGGCGCGTTGGTTACGCAACTCACCAACTATCGCGCACACAGCAACCACTCATACTTCACTTACCCTTGCTGGTATGATAACGGTCGCAAGCTGGTAATCGCTTCAGACCGCGACAACCGCGTGAACCTGTTCGGGGTGAATCTTGAGAGCGGTGAGTTGACCCAGCTCACCGACTGGGATCCGGCCAAGGTCACCAACCGGCACAGTCTGAGCAAGAACCCGGTGCGGGAGGAAATCGCATTCTACTATGACAACGCCGTCCAGGTGCTGGATCTGTCGACACTCAAGACCCGCCGCCTTCTGGAGTGTCCCAAGGGCTACACCGGTAATCTCGCCGACTTTACCGCCGATGGCAAATATCTGGTAACGGGATTTTGTCAAGACCTTTCTGATCGGTTTCAGGTAGATTTGCTTAACGGCTATATCGGCTTTAATGAAATGTGGGAAGCAAAACCGCACTCGACAATCTGGCGCATTCCGTTGGCAGGCGGACAGCCAGAACTCGTGCACGAGGACCACTACTGGCTCGGACACTTCAATGCCTCACCCAAACTACCCCACCTCATGACCTTCTGCCATGAGGGACCATGGGACAAGGTGGACAACCGCATCTGGGGGTTGGATATCGAGACTGGTCGCGTCTGGAAGATTCGCCCGACCGTGTCCGGGGAGTGCGTCGGCCACGAGTATTGGATGAGAGACGGTGAGCATATTGGCTATCATGGTGGTAATGCTCAAGGCGGGCTTTTCGGTTCGATCCGCTACGACAACACTGATCACGTCGAAGCGCCGTTCAATGGCCACTGCTGGCACTTCCACAGTCACATGCTGGACCTCGTGATCGGCGACGGCAACGCGCAGGAACCGTATCTGCTGGCCTGGCGCTTCCGCAACGGGGCGTTCGAGGGGCCGAAGGTCTTGGTCTGGCACCGCGGCTCGTTCCATTCGCAACAGCTCCACGTTCACCCGTGCGTCCACGCCAACGGCACAAAAGTGCTCTACACCGCCGATCCGCAAGCCTATGGTCAAGTATTCATTGTAGACGTACCGGAGTGGGATGCCTTGCCTGACCGCACCGCGGTGACGAAGAACAAGGAAGTGTGAGTATGAAAGACCAACAATGTGCCAAGGACACCAGGGGGATGCAGTGATGTTGATTGGCCAGACCATGACAGAAACGATTATTCATGCAGAAAAGGCTGTGTGTGCCGCCGAGTAAGTAGTTGCGGCTGATTCGCTGCGGCCATGCTTGAAGCCAATTTATAGCAGATATTTCTCCCCAGGAACGTCAATCCTGATTGGCAAGTGGTTAAAATTATAGTTTCTGGAAAATCCGTCGGACTTGCTTCCCTATCCAAACAGTGACTGTACATTTTCACAGTTCTTATGTATAAAAATTTTTAATTAAACCATAATTTTATAGAATATTCTTAAAGAATTGTTTTAAAAAAGGTTTATAATATATCTATGCTAACCAACCCAATTTCATTTGATGTTTTTCAGACTAATGTACTTCGCTTTATTGACCGTTGCGGCGTTGCTGCCGGGGTGGCTGATATTGCAGCATGGAATGCTGCCGGTGAGACGTTCATCTATAGTGATTTTTCCATTGGATTAGTCAGGCCGTTTGATGAACAGATGGTAAGTGTGAATCCGCTGGAAAAAAGGATGGAAACTAATGACTGGGCGTTCGCATCGACACCGGGTGGTTGTGAAAGCCTGGAGGGCGGTCATTCCGCGGTGGAAGCGTTGTATCTTCTTGGCGAACTCGATCGGTTATCCGCTGATAATAAACGCGCGTGGGTTGATTATTTTAATCAATATCAGGATAAGGAAATTGGCTACTACCTGGGGCCGTATGTCCCGCCACGCGAGCATCGCTCCTGGCAAGACGGCAGCGTATGCAAACATCCATGGTACCACATGCATGACCATCTGGTTTCAAGCCTATGTCCGACTATGATGCTGTTAGGCGGGAAATCCAGATATCCACTGTCGCAGGGAAGCCAGACCGGTCGTTTTCTCGATAAAGGCTATCTGGAAAATTTCCTTCATGGCCGCGATTGGAATAATTACAAACATGACCTTAATTTTCGCCGAAATGACCCGTGGTGGATGGGAAATGAGTTCTGGTTCCCCGCCTGCATTCTATGGCAGATAAGCGTTTGGGAAACCGGCACACCGGCGGCGCAGCAAGCGCGCACGCTGCTTGATGATGTCTGGTATAAATGGCATGACAGCAACTTTTGCGCAAATGGATTTTGGGCTGGCGATTTGGATGGTGATAAATCTTTGATATGGCATGGCAGCCGGGAGCCGGGATATATCCCCACTGATTTTAAAACCCCAGATGAATTATACTGGTCTGCAATGACAATTATGGGTGGCGCGCATCAACTCTGGTTTTACGATTTTGACCAGCATCCGATTCCTGATGATGTGCGCCGGGCACAAACCGACGCGTTATTGGCACTACTAAATAAACATAACCATCATTTCGGAATGGGTGATATCGATAATCCGACAGGCTGGGCATGTAATTGCACAGATGTGGACTGTATGACCATACTCGCGATTAACTGGCACCGCCAGAATTATCGCAGAGATGATATTTCCACTGCGCTGCTGCATGCCATGTATGCAATTTTATGCGATAGATTGAATGATGACGGCGTGCTGGAATCAATCCCCGGAGCACCATTTACGCATAATTTTAATTCATGGGAAACCTTCTCGCCAGCCGGACGGGGAAATATGCTGAATCAGTCATTTTACCTTTGGGCAATTATTGCAGCATGCGTAGTCAATCAAGATTCTGATAATTTTAATATACAGAGTTTTGTTAAAAATTCCTGGCCTCACGTACCGTCGCATTGGCTTTGGCTGCCGGAAAAACAAGGGAGCAATCATGAATAATTCTCCATTTTTTGTTGATTTAATTACCTATCCAACTGATAAACTGCCGGTTATTGAACCGACTGCCGTTATTGTGCCGGATCCTGCATTTGTCGGCGCATGGACGATAGCCAGCGATGTTAATGGCGATGGACAGGTGGAACTGGTAATGGCGCGGCTGTGGGAAAAGGATGATGTTCATGCCACTGCGACGGTCAGCGTATGCCGGCTGGATGGTACGGTATTATGGACATGGGGCAACCCGGGTGACGGTGTTGCCGCGCTGCATAGTGACGCAGCGTGCCAGATATACGATTGGGACCGGGACGGCAGGCAGGAAGTGGTGATTGTCACCCATACAGATGTGATTATGCTTGACGGCGCCACCGGTGCCGAAAAATTCCGCTTCTCTACTCCCGGACATGACGCCGCCGACTGTATTGTTTTCGCGCATTTAAGCAATGGCGATGGTGCCGACATCATTATCAAAAATCGCTACCACAAAATGTGGGCTTACAACTGGCAGGGAAAACAGCTTTGGGAAATAGATAGTCCCGCCGGCATGAAAACCGCCCATCAGCCATATATTCTTAATATTGATAACGACGGATATGATGAAATAATTGCCGGTTATGCTTTGCTGAACCATAAAGGCAAAATTGTCTGGTCGCTGAATAGCGACGCATTGAAAATCGGGCAGGGACATCTGGATTGCGCGCGGATTCTGCAGCGAAACGGCGACCCGGAAGACTGGCGATTATTATTCACCTGCTGCAGCGATGACGCCTTGCTGTGCCTGGATGGCAACGGCGAATTAGTATGGGAACATCGCGGCTTGCATTTTGAATCCATCAACATAGGACATTTTATTCCCGGTGATGATTCTAAGCAAATAGTTGTTGATATTGACCACCGCACCCCCGGCAAAAGTCCGCAGCAAATTTTCAATGAAAAAGGAAAACTGCTGGGTGAAATAAACAGCATTTATGGCAGAATTCATCCGCTGATAAAATGGGACGATTTGTCGACTGATCAAATCGTCGCCTGCGAGGATAGACTGCTGGTATCAGGCGCAACCGGCGAACCGCTGGCGCGCCTTGTCACCCCAATACCGGAAGGTGTAAAATTCGAGCAGCAAGAACGAGCACTGGAACATATCAACCGCGGCGCGTTTCACCTGCTTGGCCATACCGGCAACATTTTTGGCAACAGCAGGCAAGACCTGATGCTAAATACCAACCCCGGCGGGGTGATCTGGCTATATGAAAATCCCGGGAAAACATCACAGGAATTGCCTTTAGGCATCGGGGAGAATGTGACGCTATATTAAAAATCCAATCGGGTACAGGCAATTATTCGGACTGCCACTGCCATTAAAAATAGGTCTAAATTTTCCGAATAAAACCCAGTTCCCTTATCCTGCCGAACTTTTTTATAATTACCGGTACTTAATTAAAAACGTTTTTATTTTAGCATCCGGCATATCAAGCAATATTTGTATAAAGCAGGGGACTGGCTCGAATATCATAATTATTGATTGCTTTCTTTTACAGAAAACCGATATTCGCTGCCTGTACCCGGTAGTATCTAATTAGCATACTTTGGGAGAAACTGACATGCTTTCTCGTCGTGATAGACTAATGGCCACATTGCGTGGCGAAGCGGTAGACAGACCTGCAGTCTCATTTTATGAGCTTAACGGTTTGGATGAAAATCCTGCTGATGACAATTCGTTTAATATCTATTCGCATCCATCATGGCAGCCGCTATTACAGCTTACCCGTGAAAAAACTGACCGCATTATTATGCGCGGGGTGCCATTTCTCGATGCCCCAGCCGACCCGATGGTGGGGATATCGAAAACTGAAACAGCGATTCGCGATGGCAACCGTTACACCACCTTCACCATTGATGCCGGATTCCACAAATTCACCAGTCGCAGCATGCAGGAACCGGATGTTAATACTGTTTGGACATTGGAACATCTGCTGAAAGATGAGGAAGACCTGAAGGCTTATCTTAAACTGCCGATGCCGCAATTTGGCGGAATACCGAATATCGAAACAGTGCTGAGTACCGAGGAAAAGCTGGGTGACACTGGCATAGTAATGATAGACACCCCAGACCCGCTGTGTATTGCCGCGTCGATGTTTGAAATGGGTGAATATACCGTGCTGGCGATGACTGAACCGGAACTATTCCGCAAACTCCTCGACCGTTTTGCGGCGATTTTATACCCGCGAATTGAAGCAGTGGCGAAGGCGCTGCCCGGTAGGCTATGGCGGGTATTTGGCCCCGAATACGCATCGCCGCCATATCTACCGCCGCGATTATTCCACGAATATGTGGTGGGTTATGACAAACCGATAGTAGATTCCATCCAGAAATACGGCGGTTTCGCCCGCCTGCATTCCCACGGTAAACTGCATGACATCCTTGACCACATCGCCGCTACAGGCGCATCCGGTCTTGACCCAATAGAACCGCCGCCGCAAGGTGATGTGACCCTGAAATATGTAAAAGAAAGAGTAGGTGAACAGATGGTGCTGTTTGGCAACCTGGAAATCAGCGATATCGAAAACCTGCCCACCGACCAATTCGCCGAAAAAGTAAAAACTGCCATCAGCGAAGGCACCAGCGGAAAAGGCCGCGGTTTCGTACTGATGCCCAGTGCCTGCCCCTACGGCAGAATATTATCGCCGTTAACGATGAGAAATTATGAAAAAATGATTGAGATAATTGAAAATTAATCAGGCTTTTGCAAAACCTATTTTACAAATTTTTAGGCTGTAGATTTGTGGAAGGCGAAAACCACCCCGACCTTCGGCCACCCCTCCTTGGCAAGGAGGGGAGTTTAAAACAAAGATTTCGATTATTAAAGCAGCCATTATTTTATCAAGAAACTATCATAGCTCCCCTCCTTGACAAGGAGGGGGTAGGGGGTGGTTTGATTGATTATATAATTAGCATGGTTTTGCAAAAGACTGTAATAATTACGAATGATGGGAAACAATAATACTCGAAAATTATTTTTAATTTTTAATTATAAATTTTAATTCATTACCTCCGTGAATCTCCGTGCCTTCTCTGTGAATCTTGTGTAACTATAAACGCAAGCACATGCAAACTTGATACCATAATACAACTAACAGCATCAAAGTGCTATAGTTCCTTTTTTTTCCATGATACCTTATGTCAGTATAGTGCGGTATTTTGACAATTCACTGCTTTTATGCGTTAATAAGGACACAAAAATGGCATTAAAAATAGCAATATCCGGTAAGGGTGGTGTGGGCAAATCTACGTTGGCGGGAACGCTGGCGCGGCTATTTGCCATTGATGGCAATAAGGTGCTGGCAATTGATGCCGACCCCGACGCAAACCTGGCGTCCGCAGTAGGTCTTACCGTTGAAGAACGGCATTTGCTGCACACCATCGCAGAAGAACGCAAATTAATAGAAGAACGCACCGGCGCGAAGGTAAGCGAAGTTGGACAGATATTTTCGCTGAATCCCGATGTCACCGGAATTGCCGAGAAATATGCCGTGCGCCATGCCGGCGTTGATGTGATAATTATCGGTTCCGCCCAGAAAGCCGGCGGCGGCTGCGCCTGTCCGGAAAGCGTTTTGCTGAAATCCCTGGTTCGCTACCTGGTATTGAAACGCGATGAAGTGGTAATTCTGGATATGGAAGCCGGTATTGAACACCTGGGACGCGGTACCGCCATGGGCGTCGATATCATGATTGCGGTGGTAGAACCGGGCAAACGCAGCGTAGAAACCGCCCATCGCGTGAAAGAAATGAGCACTTCGCTGGGAATCAGCAATATCGCTTTCGTTTTAAATAAATCCACTTCACCCGCTGAAGACCTTGAATGGATAGAGTCAGAGTTTGGCAAAGATTCCGTTCTGGGAGTAATCCCATTCGACTCGCGCATTGCCGGTGCCGACCGCAAAGGCTGCGCATTGATTGACCTTGGCGACGATGAACTGTTAACACCGTTCCGCGCCATTTACGACAAAATTAACGCACAAAATAAATCTTAACTTGAGGAGTCTACCATGAGTTTAACACCGAAATGTACCGCAACTGCAATTGGCAGTCTGCCGCATTCAAAACCTGAAGACGCCGTTCGCGTCGTGCTGGAAAATATTCCCGACGCGCCAATCTGGCCGCAATTGCCGGCATTAGGCATGAACGAACAGATGGAAATGCAGTACTCTGAAGGTATTCCCCGCGTAGTAATCGACCGCGAAAAAGAGCGCATGTATATTGATACCACCGGTGATTATTATGGTGATCTGGGTACATTTTACGAGAACTTCATGGCAGAAAATATGGACTTTTTCCAGATTACTCCTGCCTTCTCAAAAGGTTTCTACGCCATGGAATCAGCCTTGCAGGCATCCGGCGTAAAACGTCCGTATGTTAAGGTGCAGACCACCGGCCCAATCAGTTTTGGTCTGACCATCGTCGATGAAAACAAACGCGCTATTTATTATAACGAAGAATTCGTCGACATCGTAGTGAAAGCATTATCGATGAAATGCCGCTGGCAGATTGAAAGATACAAACAGTTCGCCGATAATGTAATCTGTTTCATCGACGAACCGATTCTCTCCGCGTTCGGATCATCCACCTACGTCAGCGTATCTCGCGATGACGTCGTCGCAAAACTGAACGAAGTTGTTGAAGTCGTTCACGGTGCTGGCGGAATCGCCGGCGTTCATTGCTGCGGCAACACCGAATGGTCCATACTTATTGATGCCGGCGTTGACCTGGTAAACTTCGACGCATTCGACTTTGGCGATACCGTTGCTCTCTACCCGCAGGCAATGAAAGCTCATTTGGAAGCCGGTAAAGGCCTGGCATGGGGCGTAGTTCCCACCAGCAGTTCCAAGATTCAAGGCTCAACCGTTGAATCATTAGTTGCGAAATTTGATGCTGGTGTTGACAACCTGGCAAAAGCATCCGGCATTGACCGCGACCAGATTATCAGCCAGGCAATGATTACCCCGTCATGCGGAACAGGTTCATTGCCAGTAGCAGACGCAGAATTGGTATTCTCAATGTTGGGACAAACCAGCAAAGCGCTGCGACAGAGAATGGGATTATAAAGTCCCACCCCCTGCCCCTCCCCGAATGGAGAGGAGAGTTTTGATTAGTTTTTATTTTTATCTGGACTTTTGCTGTTGGGTGCTATTTCCTATTAAACATCCGACTAATCCGTCAAATCCGACCGATAAAAAAGCGAAAGTACTGTTAATTTTAATGTAAGATATCTTTCAAATCAGGAACGCCGGGGACGGCGTTCCATACAAGAAAAGTAAATAAATGAGCGTAACAATAGCGATAACAGGTAAAGGCGGGGTGGGGAAAACTACTATATCCTCACTTATCATCCAATGGTTGGTGAACTCGAAAGAGACACCGGTACTGGCGGTTGATGCCGACTCCAACTCCAACCTTAACGAAGCGTTGGGGGTTGAATACGAAGCAACAGTTGGCGGTATCCGCGAGAATGCCAAAAAAATCGCCAAGGAACTGACCGGGGTGGCAAAAAATGAATTCCTCGACCTGCGGGTTCAGGAAGCACTGGTGGAACAGGACGGGTACGACCTGATAATTATGGGTCGACCGGAAGGGCCGGGTTGCTATTGCTACGCAAATAACGTACTGCGCGATGTAATTCAGCGACTGGCCAGCAATTACAAGCATCTGGTGATTGATAACGAGGCAGGCCTGGAAAATCTTTCCCGCCGCACTGTAATCGCCGTTGATTACTTAATAATAGTTTCCGACTGTTCAGTACGCGGTGTCCGCACCGCCGGACGTATCGCGGAACTGGCAAACGAAATGGGAACCCCGGTAAAGCATCGCGGATTGATAATCAACCGCGCCCCCAACGGCATATTGCCGGAAGGCGTAAAAGCAGAAGCCGCGGCAACTGGCCTGGAACTACTCGCTATCATACCATTCGATGAAAATGTCGCCGAAATGGACGGCGGTGGAGAAGCAATCGGCTCTATACCACAAGACTCCCAAGCGAGACAAGTTATTGGCACTTTAATGAGCAGGTTACTTAAGTAAAAATTCACATGGATGGGCAGGATAGACAGGATAAATTTAATCCTGTTAATCCTGTCAAAAAAAATTGAGCACTAAATTTACAATTTGTAATTCAAAAGGAGCTAAGCTCTAATGTCTGAAGAAAAAGTTGAAGTTCCCGTTGGGAACGTTTCGCAGGATTCGGCTACTAATAAAATGGTCGATTTCGCAAAATTAGAAGGTATTGAAACGGTATTCGACCGTTTTAAAGCTCAGCAGCCGCAATGCAAATTCGGCACTACCGGCGTATGCTGCCGTTTGTGCCACATGGGTCCCTGTCGGATAACCGCCAAGGCGAAACATGGTATTTGCGGGGCAGATGCTGACACTATAGTTGCCCGCAACCTGTTGCGAGAAATCGCCGCCGGTACCGCAGCCCACTCTGACCATGGTCGGCACCTGGTCAAAACACTTCGGATGGTAGCGCGTGGCAAAGGCGGTTCATATAAAATTACCGACCCAATTCGCTTGCGCGAAGTTGCGAAAGCGTTTGAAATAGCAGTAGATGACCGCGACGATTTAGCGATTGCTGATGATTTGGCTACCTTCTTTTTCACCCAGTTTGCCTGGGGAGAAGAGCCGAATGCAACCCTGAAAATGGCGCCGGAAAAACGCCAGCAGGTATGGGAAAAGCTGGAAATCCAGCCTACCGGCATTGACTCATCAGTTGTTGAGATAATGCACCGCACCACTATGGGCGTTGACCATAATTATAAACATCTTATCATGGGCGGTCTAAAATGCAGCCTGGCTGACGGCTGGGTTGGCTCCATCATTGCCACCGCCTGTTCCGACATATTATTCGGCACTCCGAAACCGCTGCGCAGTACCGTTAACCTTGGCGTTATCAAGGCTGACAAGGTGAACATCATCGTTCACGGTCACGAACCGACATTATCAGAAATGCTGGCAGTCGCATCGATGGATGAAGAGTTAATCGCTTACGCAAAAGAAAAAGGCGCGACCGGTATTAATATTGCTGGTATCTGCTGTACCGCTAACGAAGTTCTGATGCGCCATGGTCTGCCCATCGCCGGCAACTTCCTGCAGCAGGAACTCGCCATTGTAACCGGTGCCGTCGAAGTAATGGTTGTTGACGTTCAATGCGTGATGCCTTCATTGGCTGAAGTGATGAAGTGCTACCACACCAGACTCATCAGCACTTCCGAAATCGCACAGACCTTCAATGCCGAACAGATTACATTTGACGCAAAAGAAGGTTACCAGCACGCCTGCCATATCATCCGCGAAGCTATCGATAACTTCGCAATGCGCGATAAGAGCCGGGTGCATATCCCCAGCGAATCAATGGACCTGGTTGCCGGTTTCTCCAACGAAACGATTTTCAATATGCTGGGCGGACGATTCCGCAGCACTTTCCGCCCGTTGAATGACGCCATTATCGACGGCCGCATCCGCGGCGTTGTCGGTATCGTTGGCTGCAACAATCCGAAGAGCAGCGCCGATGAAGCGCACATTAAACTGACCCACGAATTGATAAAAAATAATATTCTGGTGTTGCAAACCGGTTGCGCCGCTATTGCTTGTGCAAAGGCCGGATTGTTGGTTCCCGAAGCAGCAATTGAGTTCGCCGGCGACACCCTGCGCGAAGTTTGCGAAGCTGTCGGCATTCCGCCGGTACTCCACATGGGATCATGCGTAGACAATAGCCGCATCCTGCTGGCAGCAACTAACGTTCTGCTGGAAGGCGGTCTTGGAACTGACCTTTGCGACTTGCCGGTAGCTGGCGCGGCACCGGAATGGATGAGCGAAAAAGCTATTGCAATCGGTCACTATTTCGTCGCCAGCGGCGTTCACGTAGTACTGGGACATCCGCTGTATATCGATGGCAGCGAGAATGTAACTAAATTATTGTATAACGATATGGAAGAGATTACCGGCGGCAAGTTCACCTATGAACCGGATCCGATAAAAGCTGCCCAGATTATCATTGACCACATCGAAGGCAAGCGCGACGCGCTGGGCATTAACGCGAAGAAAGAAAGAAAACTGTACGATATGAAAGAGCGGAGGGAATTACAATGAGTAAGTTAATCGCATCTTCTGCGATTAAAGGCGCGCATAAAGTAGTCAAAGATGCCGAAGAAATGGTGGCGAAAGCCATTGCGGAAAAAGGCGTTGACTGTGCCGTTGGGTTCCCCAACACTACCTATTACCTGCCGGTGATTTATTCATTGCTGGGTAAAAAAGTGGAAACGTTGGGCGATATGGAAGGCATTCTGGCAGAATGCCGCAGCCTGTTGCCGCCGATTCCCTCGGAAGGCATCTGGCTGCCGTATCTTGGCGGAACCTTGGACAGCGGTATGGCTACCCTGTTTGCCTTTGAAATTATCGAAGCTTGCAAATACTTAATCGGTCCCAATCCCGTTGATGGCATCTGGCTGGGTGCCGCAGGTGACGTAATTATCCGCGAACGCGGCATCGAGTTCGTTGATGGTTCCGCACCCGGTTTTGCCGCTGTTGTCGGTGCTGCCAAGGACAAAGAGACTGCCGTTAAAATCGCCCGCGAATTGCAGGAGAAAAACCTGTATATCTTCATGGCCGGCAATGATAATGGCGTTTCATTTGCTGAACAGTTGGAAGAAGCCGGCGTTGAATTAGGCTGGGATACCCGCCTGGTTCCTTTTGGCAAAGATATCTCCGCCGCTATTTACGCGTTGGGATTTGCCAATCGCGCCGCGTTGTCATTCGGCGGTGTAAAACCCGGCGACTACGCAGCCAACCTGAAATATAACAAAAACCGTATCTTTGCATTCGTAATGGCAATGGGCGAAGTCAGTGAAATTGACTACGCTGCCGCCGCCGGTGCGATATCTTACGGTTTCCCAACTATCGCTCATACCGACATTCCGCAGATTCTGCCTACCGGTATCTGTACTTACGAACACGTCGTCAGCAATGTTCCTTATGATAAAATGGTCGAGAAATCGCTGGAAGTACGCGGTTGTAAAATTAAAATCACCAAAGTGCCGATTCCGGTATCTTACGGCGCGGCATTTGAAGGCGAACGCATCCGCAAAGAACAGACTCATGTCGAGTTTGGCGGCAATAAAACTCACGCTTTTGAATATGTCACCACCCGTGAAATAGCCGAAATTGAAGATGGCAAAATCACCGTCGTTGGACCAGATGTTGATGATGTCCAGCCCGGCGCGGCATTGCCATTGGCAATCTGGGTAGAGGTTGGCGGACGCAAAATGCAGTCCGACTTCGAGCCGATTCTGGAACGCCAGATTCACCATTTAATCAATGGTGCCGAAGGCGTCTGGCACATGGGACAGCGCGACATCATCTGGATGCGCATCAGCAAAGCCGCGAAGGAAAAAGGTTTCACCATCAAGCATTTTGGCGAAATCCTTCACGCGAAACTGCTGAATGATTACCCGGCGATTGTTGATAAAGTACAAATTACTTTTTACACTGATAAAGATGAAGTTGAAACCCGACTTGCTGAAGCGCGCCGCGTATACCGCGAACGCAACCTGCGCCTGGAATCAATGACCGACGAAAGCGTCGACACTTTCTATTCTTGCCTGTTATGCCAGAGTTTCGCCCCCAACCACGTTTGTGTCATCACACCGGAACGCTTGGGCCTGTGCGGCGCCTATAACTGGCTGGATGGAAAAGCAGCGTATGAAATTGACCCGACCGGACCTAACCAGCCACTGACTAAAGGCGAATGCATCGACCCGGTTCGCGGACAATGGGCAGATATCAACGAATACGTTTTCGTTAATTCAAAACAGTCTATTGAACGTTTCAACGCCTATTCAATGCTGGAATACCCCATGACCAGTTGCGGTTGTTTTGAAGCCATCGTCGCCTTGTTGCCGGAATGCAACGGTGTTATGATTGTTAACCGTGAATATCCGGGCGAAACCCCTGCCGGTATGAAGTTCTCATCGCTGGCTGGAAGCACCGGCGGCGGCCAGCAGACACCAGGTTTCATCGGCGTTGGCAAGGCATACATCACCAGCAAAAAGTTCATCAGTGCTGAAGGCGGCCACCAGCGCATAGTTTGGATGCCGAAAGAACTGAAAGAAACCCTGAAAGAAGACCTGGAACTAATTGGAAAACGATTGGGAATTGAAAACTATGCAGATTTAATCGCTGACGAAACCGTCGGCACCGATTCAGCATCAATTTCTGAATATATGAAAAAAGTTAACCATCCCGCGTTATCAATGTGGGATGTCACTAACCCGTCACCGGAAGCCGCCGCTGTGGATGCCGCGCGAGGCAATGCACCGGCAGTTGTTGAAACACCTGTCGCTGCAGCACCTGCCGCAAAAGTTGAAGCACCCGCACCTAAAGTTGTCGAACCTGTTGCCGCCGCTCCGGCTCCCGCGCCTGCACCAACACCGGTTGCAGTTCCTGCTCCAGTAGCGGTTACACCTGCACCTGCAGTTGCTGTCCCGCAACAGACTGATGGCCTCGGTTATGTGATCTCCGTTTTAGACAGAGTGCGCAATGCGTCGCTGCCGCAACCCGGCAATACCCCGGAACAGCAAATGGCAGCTTTGCAGGTATCAACCGCGGTTAACCTGCTCACCGCTGGCGCAAATATGCTGTTGATGTATTCCGGCGCGATGGGGTTAATACCCGGCGCACCGATTGCACAAGCTGTACAAACAACTCCAACAGCACCAATTGCACCCGCAGTTGCTGAAACTGTTTCAGTGCCGGTTGCCGAACAGGCACCTGCGGTAAACGCCCATGTATTCACAAAAACTTGGGAAACTGCACCGCCAGCAAAAGTAAGAGAAATAACTTCCGCAAAGATTGAAGTGCCTACATCCATTAAATTACCGGCAGAATCAACCGCGCTGGCTGTCCGCAACGTCGTTTTAGGCGGTTCCGGCACCCGCACGTCATCGCTGACCCTTGGTGGTTCCGCGGTATTGCCGTTCCGTCATTATGAAGGAAACACCGGCAACATACCCGCCATCGCGATGGAAGTATTCGACTTTCTGCCGCGTAATTATCCGCAGTCTCTGCGCGATGCTTATGGCGAAATGCTGAATAACCCGGTTGCCATGGCGAAATATTGCGTTGATGAATTAGGCGCGCAGGCGATAAGCGTACGGTTGGATGGCACCCACCCGGATAACAATGACAGTTCACCCGAAGAAGCATGCAATCTGATTAAAGACGTGCTTGCCGCAGTCGGCGTGCCAATCATTGTCACCGGATGCAATAACTTCGAGAAAAACAACACCGTCATGAAACAGGTTGCCAGTGTATTTGCCGGCGAAAACCTGTTATTGAACTGGGTTGAAACTGACAACTACAAGACCATCGCCGCTGCCGCCATGGCATATAACCACTGTATCGTCACCCAGACTCCGATTGACGTTAATATGGCGAAACAGTTGAACATTCTCACCACCAATATGGGTATTTCACCAGAAAAGATAGTCATCGACCCTCTCACCGGCGCGTTGGGTTACGGGTTGGAATATACCTATTCAGTAATGGAGCGCATCCGCACCGCAGCGTTCACCGGCGATACCATGCTGGCTATGCCGATGCTGATAACCCCCGGTTACGAAGTTGCCAAGACTAAAGAAAGCAAAGCACCGCAGGAAAGTTTCAAATTATGGGGTCCGGAAAGCGAGCGCGGCGCACTATTGGAAATCGCAACTGCAATGAGCTTGCTCAATGCCGGCGCAGATTTGCTGGTCATGTATCACCCAACCGCAGCGAAAACTGTTAAACGCAAAATCGCTGAAATGAATAAAGTAGATTAAGGGAGCAGGAAAATGGCATTAACCGGCCTTGATATTTTTAAATTGTTGCCAAAAACTAACTGCGGCGAATGTGGCGTGCCGACATGTATGGCATTTGCTATGAAGCTGGCGGCGAAAAACGCTGAATTATCCGCCTGCCCTTATGCTTCTGAAGCTGCGATTGAGAAAATCGGCGCGGCAAGCAAACCTCCAATTCGCCTGGTTAAAATTGGCCCGGCAGATATGGAAGTGCAGGTAGGCAACGAAACAGTAATGTTCCGTCACGACAAAACCTTTGTGCATCCCACCGCGATGTGCGTAGCGTTTTCCGACCTGCAGAATACCGGCGATATTTCGCATCTGACCGCGGAACTCCGTGAATATTGCCTGGAGCGCGTCGGTGAAGAGTTGCGTATAGAACTGGCACTGGTAGATAACTACAGCGGCGATGTTGACCCGTTTGTCGCCACTGTGAAAGCAGTAGCAACCGGAACCGGTCGCGGTATTATCCTGAAAAGCAGCAATACCGCAGCTATTGAGGCTGCCCTGCAGGCATTACCGGGTCAGCGTCCGCTGATTCACGCCGCCACCGCAGAAAATGCTGATGAATTGGCTGCGCTGGCGTTGAAATATAACGCACCACTAGTCGCATCCGCACCAAATATTGACGCCTTGGCAGTGTTAACCGCCAAGTTGAAATCATTAGGCGTACAGGATATCGTGCTGGATTTATCCGCCGATAATCCGGCAGCAGCGGTACAGTTGAATACTATTGCCCGCAAAGCCGCGTTGAGGAATGCTTTTGAACCGCTGGGATACCCGGTAATTAATTTCATCACCGACCGCGATTTGCCTGACCTGGTGGCAGACGCGTCAACCCTGATGTGCAAATACGCGTCTATTCTGGTTATCGATTCCATGGCATTCCAGGCATTGCTGCCTATTATGATGCTGCGCCAAAATATCTATACCGACCCGCAGAAACCGATTCAGGTAGAGCCGAAGGTTTACCCGATTGGCGAACCAGACGAGAACTCACCAGTACTGGTCACCACCAACTTCTCGTTGACATATTTCATCGTATCCGGCGAAATCGAGAACTCCGGAGTATCATCTCATCTGATTATCGTAGAATGCGAAGGCATGAGCGTACTCACCGGTTGGGCGGCAGGCAAGTTCACCGGCGAAAAGATTGCCCAGTTCATCAAGTCAACCGGCATCGAGGAAAAAGTGAAAACCCGCAAGATTATAATCCCCGGCTATGTCGCTCAAATCAGCGGCGAGTTGGAAGAAAACCTGAAGGGATGGGAAATAGTTGTAGGTCCGCAAGAAGCCTCCGACCTGGCGCCATTCCTGAAGATACATGCAGCGAAAGGGTAATAGAAGAGAGAAGAGAGAAATTTCTTCCTTTTTTCACATCTTTATAAAAATCGTAGAGACGCACGGCCGTGCGTCTCTACAAATGAAAAAAATGTAATTAAAAAAACTCCCCTCCTTGCCAAGGAGGGGGCAGGGGGTGGTTGGATAATAAATAAAGCCACCTTTTTGCGATTATCAGGCAAAGATAACTAATGCCAATTGTACGATTTTTACCATCTAATATTGATGTTGATATGCCGGTGGGGACGCTGATATCTGACGCTGCCATAAAGGCTGGGTTGGAAGATTTTCATCTCCCCTGCGGTGGTAAAGGTACTTGCGGCCAATGCCTGGTGGAAATTATTGATGGCCATCCCGAAACGGTAGGACATTCGCACCTGGAAGATGCCCTGGCGATAAAAGGGATGGTAATGGCGTGCCGCACGAAAATATGCGAAGACACTGTTGTACGCCTGAAAAAGAAACATGATGATTCCATGCGAGTGGTGGGAAATACCCACCTGCTGATTCGTGATGATTTGCTGCCGGACAGCGACAATTTATCTCCTACTTATTCAATTATGCACCTGCAGGTTCCCCCCGCGACTATCGAAGAGCATTACAGCGATTGGCAGCGATTGTCGTACCAGTTGGCAAGCAGCAAACCGGTAACTACTAACGCTGTGGTATTGCGCCAGTTGGCGGAATCCCTGCGTGCGGACGGCGGCAAGGTAACCATTACCACCAATGATGAAGACGCGGAGTTGCGAGTGATGTCTATCCAACCCGGACACGTTGCCGGCATTGCTTACGGCATCGCGATAGATATCGGTACCACCACCTGCGCGGCACAATTAGTAAATCTTACCGACGGCCGTGTGCTGGCAAGCACCGCATCGTACAATGAACAAATCAGCCGCGGGGCAGACGTTATCAGCCGTATCGATTATGCCCGCACCCTGGAACGCCAGCTTGAATTACGCGATCTGGTGCTGGATTCACTGAATGCTCTGATAAAAAAACTATGTACCACTACTGGTGTTGATTCTGACGATGTGAAAGCCGCCTTCATTGCCGGCAATACCACGATGATTCACCTGCTGCTGGCACTGCCGCCGCGATATATCCGCGAGACTCCATACGTGCCGACCGTTAACACCGTGCCGACCCTTACCGCGTCGGAGGTTGGACTGGAAATATACGACCTGGCAACCGTCAATTGCGCGCCGGGGGTGGGTAGTTACGTTGGCGGCGATATTACCGCCGGGCTGCTTTGCACCGAATTAACCACCAATCACGAAGATGTCTTTTTATATCTGGACATTGGCACCAACGGCGAGATAGTGCTGGGCAATGCCGACTGGCTGGTCACCTGCGCTTGTTCAGCCGGTCCGGCTTTTGAAGGCTCGGGGATAAAATGCGGCATGCGCGCCACCGACGGTGCCATAGAATATTTCGACATTTCGGATAATGGCGCAACAGTGAAATACGATGTGTTGGGTGATGGAAAACCCGCCGGTGTTTGCGGTTCCGGCCTGATATCGCTATTAGGCGAGATGTTCGTCCGCGGTGTAGTCGACCAGATGGGACGATTTAACACCGAGTTGCCCACCGGAAGATTTATTAAAACCAACCATGGCAAGGCATACCTGCTGGTTGCCGGTGCCGATACTGAAAGCGGTAAAGACCTTTATATCACCGAGGCTGATATAGAAAACCTGATGCGCACTAAAGCGGCAATTTACGCCGCCTGCGCGCTGATTCTTGATAATGTCGGCCTTGACTGGTCATCTATCAAACAGGTTTACATCGCCGGCGGATTTGGCCGCTATATTCATATTGACGACGCGGTATTAATAGGATTGCTGCCAGACCTGGATCCGGACAAGTTCCATTACATCGGCAATGCCGCGCTGACCGGAGCGTTTATCTCGCTGTTGACCCGTGCCGGTCGCGACAAATTAGCCACCATCGCCAATAGCATGACCTACATCGACCTCAGCAGCGACCCAAAATATATGGACAGCTACCTGGGAGCAATGTTCCTGCCGCACACCAATATGGCGCTATTCCCGACGGTAGCAGCAAAATTGGCGGAGAAATAGAAAATCTATAAATTTGGTAATAATTTAACAAGGAGACCCGTAAATGAAAACTCTTTTGGAACGTCTTGCCACTGGCGAGATTTTAATTTCCGACGGTGCTATGGGCACATTTTTGCAGGCAAAGGGTATGAAACCCGGTGAATCACCTGAAGAATGGTGCATTTCCCACCCGGAAGCTGTAAAAAGCATCGCTGCCGCTTATATTGCAGCCGGTTCCGACATTGTTGAAACTGACTCATTCGGCGGCACCAGTTTCAAACAGCGCGAATTCGGTTTTGGCGACCGGGTAGTTGAGTTCAACGAAGCATCCGCGAGATTAGCTAAAGAAGCCATGGGTGACAAAGGCTACGTCGCCGCATCCGTCGGCCCAACCGGGCAGATTGTTGAGGACGAGGGCGGAGAAGCAACCGAAGAAGAAATCTACAACGCTTTCAAAGAGCAAATCATCGCCCTTGCCGCCGGTGGTGCTGATGCATTGTGCATAGAAACCATGTCATCAATCACCGAGGCAGTTCTTGCTATCAAGGCTGCGAAAGAAAATTGCAAACTGCCGGTTATCGTTACCTATACCTTTGAACCAGGCAGCCACGGTTATCGCACCATGATGGGCGTAACCCCCGCCCGCGCCGCCGAAGAATCAGTAGCGGCGGGTGCCGACATCATCGGAGCAAACTGCGGCAATGGCATCATAAACATGATAACCATCACCAAAGAACTGCGCGCTGCGGCACCTAACACTCCGATTCTCATTCACGCCAACGCCGGAATGCCGGTACTGGAAGGCGATAAAACCGTATTCAAAGAAACCCCATCAGACATGGCATCCCACGTACAGGAATTAATTGATGCCGGCGCCAGCATCATCGGCGGCTGCTGCGGCACCACCCCGGAACACATCTCCGCAATGGCAAAGGTTGCCAAGGGATAATATAAATTCCGGCGAATAATATAAAAAAACTCCTGGTTTGATAATAAACCAGGAGTTTTTTTGTATCGCTATCGTCACCGGGACGATGACGCCACGTTTTCATTCTCTACATGAACTTTTCGAATCTTTCTTTGGTGGCTTTGCATATCGGGCAGACGGCGGGCGGGTTAGTGCGGGCGCACAGGTAGCCGCATACTTTACAGCGCCATACGGGATATGGCAGCGACGTGATTAATTCATTCTCATGCGAGTCGGCTTCTTTTGGCTGTACCGGTTCTGCCGGACGGCGTTCCGGGATTGACTCCGCCTGCACTTCGCCTTTTAATACCCGTTCACTGACGTATAATCCACAATAGCAAACGTCGAATTCGTCAAGGTCATCGTCGCGGTAGTCGCAGGGACATACGATGTCGCGATCGGCGGCGGCATCACCAATGCCAAACCGGCAAGGGCAAACCATGTAACCGAATTTTGTATCATTTGCCAGCAACCCTTCGACGATAGATTCTGTCATTTCCATATCGGGGTTCAAGTGATATCCGCTGGCTTCCGCTTCGTCATTCAGGCGTTTTACCGTGGCAATGACTAATTCGCGGGGAATTTCGCTCATTTAAATATCTCCCGTAATTCGTTCTCTTTATAGCCAACCAGGCAATCTTTTTCATCAATTACCATAGTTGGGAAAGAGCATCGGGGATTCCACTTCATTATAGTTTCGCGGGCAGCTTTCGCTTCCTCTGGAGATAATTTATCTACTTCAATACAGTCATAACCAGCGCCTAATTCTTCCAATAAAGCCTTGGCCTTTCTACACCAGCCACAAGTGGTCAATGTATATAATGTTAAACTCACCGGGCGTTTACCCTCAACAGATTCAATCTTCATCACAAACACTCCCCTATTTTTCTATATTTTACCAAAAAAGGGAAACGATGGGTAGTTGATAGTGTTTTAGAATAGATTTGTATAAGAACTTTAAAAATGTATAGTCACCGTATGGAAAGGGACGCAAGTCCGGCGGATTTCCCCGAAATCTATCATTTTAACCACTTGCCAATTAGGAGATTGGCGTTTCCAGGAAGATATCTGTAGTAAATATAGCCGGACTTGCGTCCCTTTCCATACGGTGACTGAATATTTATAACCTATTCTACTTAAATCGAAAACTGAGTGAATTATGTGATGAAGATAAAAAAGACCCTTTGAGGATTCAAAAGGTCTTCTAAATTATTGCAATAAAACTCTTCACTGTCAACTATCCACTGTCAACTAAATTTCATTCTTCAAAATTCTCCACCAACAGCACTCCTGCGCTGGTACCGAGGCGGTTTGCTCCGGCATTTAACAGGTTGCGGGCTTGTTCTAATGATCTTATGCCGCCAGCGGCTTTGATACCGAGGTCGTAATCTGCCATTTCGCGCAGTGCCAGCACATCTTCAATTGATACACCGCGAGATGCAAAACCGGTGTTGGTAGTTATGAAATCTCCGCCTGCTTCGTTGACTATTTTACAAATTAACCGTTGCTGTTCGCGATTAGTCCAGGCGGTTTCAGCGGTAATCATTACAGTAACATCGCTGCCGTCTTCGGTTAACGAACGCATTTTTGCCGCGCTTATTACCTCATTTACTTCGCGGCGAATGTATTCGATGTTGCCAGACAGCAATTCACCGAGATTGATAACAACCTCAATGGTATGGGCACCGTCATGTACTGCCTGTTTAACGCCAGCGATTTTATGCGAGATGGCATACGCGCCAAACGGCAAACCTATGGCAGTACACACCTTCACATCGCTGCCGCGCAACTCTTGCACCGTACGATGTACCCAATATGGGAATACCGTTACCGCCGCAAAATGATAGCTGCGAGCCTGTGCACACATCTTCTTAATGTCGTCTGCGGTAGCATCTCCACGCAACATCGCTACATCAATTAACTTAGCGAGTCCTGTCTTTGAAAACATAATTGCATTTTCCTGGAATGAATAGAATAATATTTAGATTTTCGGCAGTTTAGCATAGTTATCAAGCCATAGCAATACGTTTTTTACATAAAATACAATTTGCAATAAAAATATTTTAATTTTCTTCATTCGTGAAATTTATAGCAGATTACATAGTGATTAATCTTATCGTAATTTTTAGCTGTAAGTGTATTAAAATGCAGGTATGAAGGAAGATTACACGAAAATAGATTTAGAAAAATGCGAGGTTTATTACCATGACATCATCTATTTCCAATGGCGCGCGAATGATAGAATTGCTGGAAGGCGTTTATGGGCCTGTTATCGCCGCAGAGCTATTCCCGCGCATCGCAGCGCTAATAGCTCTATATAAAAAGAAAATAACACCGAGTGAAAGCGGCTGGTCAGAACGCGACGCGCTGTTAATCACCTACGGCGACTCAATTGTTGACGGACAGCCGCCATTGCAGGTGCTGCATAATTTCCTGTCACAGAAAGTAGGGGAAATCATCTCTTTCGTGCATCTGCTGCCGTTTTACCCGTATTCCAGCGATGACGGTTTTGCGGTAGAAGATTTTCGCGCTGTCCGCGACGACCTGGGAAATTGGGATGATGTGATAAAGATGTCGGCAGATTACCGGCTGGTTTTTGACGGCGTAATCAACCATGTTTCATCGTCCAGCATCTACATGAAGGGGTATACCGCCGGTGACCCGCAATATGCCGATTTTTTCATAGCACTCGCACCGGATACTGACACTTCAAAAGTGCTTCGCACCCGCAACCTGCCGCTGTTGCATAACTATGAAACTGTCGATGGCATAAAATGGCTGTGGACAACTTTTTCCCGCGACCAACCCGATCTTAACTTCAGCAATCCCAATGTACTGATTGAGATTCTCGATGTATTGCTGGGTTACGCGCAGAAAGGTGCCGCCATGATTCGCCTTGATGCCATACCGTATATGTGGAAAGAACTCGGTACTTCATGCGCGCATCTACCGCAGACCCACGACTTGATCAAATTAATGCATGAAGTATTTGTTGCTGCTGCACCTCACGTGATTTTGCTGACCGAGACGAATTGCCCGCATCTGGAAAATGTCGAATATTTTGGCAATCGCGGCGACGAAGCGCAGATGATATATAACTTCACCCTGGCGCCGCTGATTGTGTGGAGCCTGCATACCGGCGATGCCACGGTACTTACCGAATGGGCAAGCGGAGTTGAAAAAATCAGCGATAACGCGACTTTCCTTAATATCACCGCCACTCACGACGGCATCGGCATGCGTCCCACCGAAGGCATTCTCAGCGAAGAAGCCCGCGTCAAAATGGTGCAGATGTCAATAGACCATGGCGGCGACGTTACCGGCAAACGCAACAGCGACGGATCAATTTCGCCGTATGAAATTAATCTGAACTATTTCGACGCGATCAACGACCCGCGCAGCGATGAGCCGATAGAAACGGCATTTAAACGCTTCATAGTTTCGCAGGCGATACCGATGGCTATGATTGGCATCCCGGGGATATATATCCACAGCCTGCTGGGGTCGCGCAACTATTATGACGGCGTCAAAGAAACCGGCCGCGCCCGCACCATTAATCGCGAACAGTTAAATATTGTTACCCTGGCAGCAGAACTCGCCAACCCGGCATCGCTGAAATCCAAGGTTTTCAACGAGATGAAACGCCTGCTGAAAATCCGCGCCCAGCAAAGCGCGTTTCACCCTAACGCCTTACAGCGTATCCTCGACCTGGGACCAGAACTATTTGCGATTGACCGCTACAACGAAACCACCGGCCAGCGCATAACCGCACTGCATAACATAACCAACACCCGGATAACCGTAGAAGTAGAAGAAATCGACGGCGCAACCGACGTGTTGACCGGCAGAGTTGTTGAAAGCAGCCCAATTGTTTTGGAACCGTATCAGGTTTGCTGGCTGGCGGAGTAATTACGAATTTTTACATCGATGGACAGGATGGGTAGGATATGTTTTGCTTCGCAAAATGATCCTGTTAAACATGTTAAAATCAGGGACTGACACCGAGTGGCGAAGCCGCGAAGGCTGTCTGTCCCATCGAGGTGTCGCAAGGTTTTGTAATAGCCTGTGAGTAATCACGAATTTTTACATCGATGGACAGGATGGATAGGATATGTTTTGCTTCGCAAAATAATCCTGTCAATCATGTTAATCATGTCAAAAAAATTACAAACTTTATATTACCGGAAAACAACCATATAAATAAAAAGGAACAATTCTATGTCTGATTCATTTAAGGTTTTAAACCAGCATATCGATGTCAGTGATGAATATGGTAAGCTGGAAAACCAGTTTTTTGTGGCTGATGAAACGGTGTCGTTTGATGCTGTCAGCGGCACGGGGACATTGCGGTGGAAGCGTTACGGACGAAAAATCCGGATGGCTTTTGACCAGATTGTAGTTCCGCTGGAAGAGACGAAGTCATGGGAGTTCCCGCCGGAATACGCGCAGGACCCGACATTGAACTTTGATATTTCATTTGTCACCCCGCGCACTATCCGTGTCAGGATGAATGCCCGTCCCATCAGCGGGCCTGAATCACCATCAATCATGCTTGATGGCGAACCAGCAAGCAGCGATGCCTGGAAGATGCAAACCGGCGACGGCAAAGTTGTCTGGCAGGGGCCAAACGGATCGCTGACCCTGGTGGAAAATCCCTGGCGGCTGGAGTTTCGCGACGCTTCCAGCAAGCTGTTAACCGATACCCGGCAAATGGGTGACACCAAGTGCCTTTCAAATACCACCAGCGTGCCGTTTTCGTTTATCCGTCGCAGCCGCGATATCGGGCGGCAATTCGCCGCCAGTTTCAGCCTGTCGCCGGACGAAAAGATTTTCGGCTGCGGCGAGTCATTTACCCGTCTTAATAAACGCGGACAGAAAGTTGTGCTGTGGACTTGCGACGCCCACGGAGTACAGACACCGGAGATGTATAAACCAATTCCGTTTTATCTCAGCAGTCGCGGCTATGGCGTATTCGTTCATTCCAGCACGCCGATGACCTTTGATTTCGGCAATTCTTATGACTCGACCACCACCCTTCACGTTGGCGACGATATGCTGGATATCTTCGTGTTCCTCGGCAATCCGAAGGAAATCCTCAGTGAATACACCGCACTCACCGGGCGCAGCCCAATGCCGCCGCTGTGGTCATTCGGGTTGTGGATGAGCCGCATCACCTATAAATCCGAAGAAGAAACCCGCGATGTCGCGCGCCTGCTGCGGGAACATCGTATCCCCTGCGATGTCATCCACCTCGACACCGGCTGGTTTGAGACCGACTGGCGCTGCGATTACAAATTCTCGCCGTCACGTTTTGACGACCCGGTGAAAATGATTGCCGACCTGAAAGAGATGGGCCTGCGGGTCAGCCTGTGGCAACTGCCGTATTTTACTCCCACCAACCCGCTCTATCGCGAGGCTATTGAGAATGGTTACGTGGTGAAAAACAGCAGCGGTGCCGCTGATACCGAGGATGCTATCATCGATTTTTCCAACCCGGCAGCGGCGGAATGGTACAAAGGTTTGCTGGGGGCATTGCTGAAAATCGGCGTTGGCGCGATAAAGGTAGATTTTGGCGAATCCGGTCCGTTGGAAGGCATTTACGCGTCTGGCCGCACCGGCTGGTACGAGCATAACCTGTATCCGCTGCGCTACAACAAGGCAGCATCAGAAATCACCAGCGAGGTTACCGGCGAGTCCATCATCTGGGCGCGCAGCGCCTGGGCAGGCAGCCAGCGTTACCCGCTGCACTGGGGCGGCGACGCCGAAAATACCGATGGCGCCATGGCATCCAGTCTGCGCAGCGGCCTGTCATTCGGCCTCTGCGGTTTCTCATTCTGGAGCCACGACATTGGCGGATTTGTCCAGAAAAGCCCCGAAGCAATTTACCGCCGCTGGCTCCCCTTCGGCATGCTGACATCCCATAGCCGTTGTCATGGCGCGCCGCCAAAAGAACCATGGAACTACAACGAATCATTCACCGACGCGTTCCGGTTATCAACAGAGTTAAAATATAAATTGATGCCGTATATCATCAACCAGGCGAAAATAAGCAGCGAAAATGGCTGGCCGATGCTGCGCACTCTCTTCTTCGAATATCCCTGCGACCCGACAAGCTGGCTGATTGAAGATGAATACCTCTTCGGTCAGGACATTCTGGTCGCGCCGTTAATGGAAGAAACGACAGACCGCGGCGTATATTGCCCGCCGGGTACCTGGGTAGATTACCAGACCGGTCAAAAATATACCGGCAGCCAGTGGCACAACATAGCAGCCGGCGACATTCCCTGTGTAATACTAATCCGCTCCGGCGCCACCATCCCCTTCATCCCGGTAGCCCAATGCACCGACCAGATAGATTGGAGCAAGGTAGAAAATGTTAAATATTAGGTTGCTTCACTCGTAGGGAGCACCGTCCCCGGCGCTCCGCATACTCCCGGGACTGACACCACATGGCGAAGCCATACAGGTGTCTGTCCCAACATGTGTTTTTCCTTCTCTGTGTTCTGCGGTTAAATACTAAGCCAGTTCCCAATTTTTAATTATTAATTTTTAATTTTTAATTTGAAAAAGGGAACCTTTTCGACATTTCTCACGACTAACAGTCATACCGGTGACGTCACCGCAGTGACACAGAAAAATTTCCTCCGTGAATCTCCGTGACATCTCTGTGTATCTTGTGTAATAATAAATAAAATAATTCAATAACTTTGCAATAATTGCATATACCTTAACAATTTCACTATATTAAATTTTATACATATAACTATTGACACACCTGTCAGCTATTGTTATTGTAAATCAAAATGATTTCTACGTAGAGACGCACGGCTGTGCGTCTCTACAATTAAACAAAAAACCAGGAGACTTAAAGATGTCTAACTTACGCTTCCTCTCCCTTTGCGGCTTGCTGCTGCTTACCCTCGTTGCCTTTGCTGATGTGCCTGGTATGATTAATTACCAGGGGAAACTTACCAAGGCTGACGGCACTTTGCTGGCTGATGGCTCTTACAGTATGACTTTTGCTATTTACGCTCAACCCACCGGCGGTTTGCCAATCTGGAGTGAACCGAATCCATCAGTGCAGGTAAAAAAAGGCCTTTTCAGCGTCCTTCTTGGCAGTCTTACCAACCTTCCCGCCAACATCTTCAGCGGCGCCGGCCGCTACTTCGGCGTAACCGTCGGCACAGACCCGGAAATGACCCCGCGGCAACTGATAGCCAGTGTGCCGTTTGCATTGAAGGCCGGGGTGGCGGATACTGTGGTGGATGGATCTATAACAAAAGCAAAATTAGCTTCAGATGTTACAACTACAACTATGGATGCAATTACTACGGGATGGGTTCCTGTTAATGAAACATGGAATTTTGCAACGGCAACAACTATTCTTGTTCCAGATACAACAATTTCAAAGTTCTCTGTTGGAGATAAACTCAGGTTTACTCAAGATGGAGTAACTAAATATTTTTATATAACTTCAATTGGAAATAATTTTTTAGCAGTTACTGCTGGTTTCGACTTCACAGTTACAAATACTGCTATCAGCAATAATTTCTACTCTAAAGTCATTTCTCCCATAGGTTTTCCACAGTGGTTTAACTATACTCCGACAGTGGTTGGTTTGACGAATCCTAATTATACGCAACAGACTGGTCGGTTTAAAATAGTTGGTAATGAAGTGACGGTGAAATTTGGTGTTGTAATAGCAACATGGTCTGATCAAACATGGGAAATAATTGTCAAAGCTCCATTAACAACAAACTCAAATGGTGGCAGCAATGGTGCTGGAACTTATTATCGTGCTGCTGGATCAAGTGAAGACGGCAGTATGACTATATATATAGATAAAAATTCTAATAATATTAAATTTATTAATTCAGCAGCTTCTTCTCCGATTCATTGGGAAGCATCATCTTCAGTTGGCTTAAGCGGCACAATCAGCTTTGAATTATAAATATAAAGGAGAAAACCAATGCGTCTAAATCTTTTAATCTTACTCACAATTATTGTGAACTTAGCGGCTATTGCCGCTGTCCCACCCATGGTGAATTACCAGGGAAAACTGACCAAGGCTGATGGCACACTGCTGCCGGATGGCACTTATAGTATGACTTATGCTATTTATAATGTGGCGATGAATGGGGTTGCTATCTGGTCAGAGATTAATCCTACGGTGCAAGTAAAGAAAGGGTTGTTCAGCGTATTACTGGGCAGCATTCGCCACTTGCCGGATAATATATTTGACGGCACCGATCGCTACTTCGGTGTAACAGTAGGCACCGACCCGGAAATGACACCGCGACAACAGATAGCCAGTGTGCCATTTGCGTTAAAGGCAGCGGTGGCGGATACTGCAATTCTTGCAGACAAAGCTACTTTGGCAGATAAATCTACTATGTCAGATAAAGCAACGTTAGCAGATAACGCTACAATAGCGAATACTGCTATAACAGCTAATACTGCCAATAGAGCAACACTGGCAGATAAAGCAACATTAGCAGATAACGCTACAATTGCGAATACTGCCACAACAGCTAATACTGCTAATATTGCTAATAGGGCAACACTGGCAGATAAAGCTACTACCGCAGACAGTGCAGCAATTGCATCAACAGTTGTTGATGGTGCAATTACAGGTGCTAAAATTGCATACCAGACAATCAACAGTAATAACCTTTCTGGTGGTTGTGTAGGAACTGGACAAATAGCAAATAATTCGATAACACCTGAAAAGATAGTAAGAGGAAGTTGGATTTCTGCTAACTATGAGAATGCCTGGCAAGACTATGCAGGTGACTGGCAAGGCGCACGTTACTACAAAGACACGGTAGGCATAGTACATATACAGGGAATGGTAAAAAATACAGCCGGTCAGCAACTTAACCATATCTTTACTCTACCAGTAGGTTATCGTCCTTCAAATAGATTAGCTTTTGGTACTGTTGGGAACTCATCAACGACTGGTATGCAAATAGTGTTAATTGATGTGCTGGCAGATGGAAAAGTAACACTGGAAGTAAACGTTGACAGATATGTTGCACTATCCGGCATTTCATTTCCTGCAGATCAATAGAGAGTTGTGCGTTATTATGAAGACCGGGAATTAGGGGAGGGTGAGATGAGAAAGTTACGGACATTTTTTGTAGTTATTACATTTTTTATTATGGTAGTGTCATCGTTTGCTATTAAGAGGAGCGAAGTTATTGCACGAGCCCAACATTGGATAGATTTAGCTGTTCCATACAGTCAATCAAAGTATGTTGAAGGATATCGAACAGATTGTTCAGGTTTTGTATCAATGTGTTGGGCGACAACAAATGTGCAAGGAAACCCTACATCTTACGATTGTGGTTCATTGAATAATGTCATTACTGAATCTATTGGTACAACCATTACAAAAAATGATCTCAAACCTGGTGATGCTCTATTAAAGGATGACTACTGGGGGGAAACCAAAGACGTTCAAGTCAGACACGCTGTATTGTTTGGTGGATGGTTAAATACTGAACATACACAATACTTAGTTTTTGAGGAAGGTGGTGCTTGTCAAGATAGTGGTTGTGCTAACTCTCATCCTGTCGTCTACCAGTACAATTGGGCGGCAAGTCATTTCAGACCAGTTAGATATATAAATATTGAAGAAGATCCAACTTCTTATATCTCCAATCTACGTTGGACAAATGCTCCCGATGGTGGTATTAATATAGATAATGCCAGATGGTATCGCCAAAATATGCAAGTTTCTTATGCTGTTGATGGTTCTGCTGATACACAATGCCGTGAACGTGCAGGTTATCGTGATACTACAAATACAACTACAAGTGGATCTTTTTCTTTATCTGATATCGGTAGAGAAAAATATGAATATAAGATAGATGCCTGGAATCCAGCCGGAAGTTTAACAATGTCGCGTTATATTGGTTATGACGATCAGGCACCTTCGCTTAACTGGAACGGAAATACTGCTCCGGGTGATACATGGTTAAAAGGCTCACAATTTGCACGTTGGGATTATTCCGATAGTCTTTCCAATGTTAAATATTGTAAATATCGATGGAATGACAGTGTTGATTGGATAGATGGCGGAACTGGAATTGCAGGATTGCTGGAAGGACAGAATAAACTTGAAGTGGAATGCATGGATAAAGCATGGTGGGATGATGGTGATCATACTGGTAACAAAACAAATATAAACGCATCGTTCTGGCTCGATAATACAGCTCCAAATTTGACGATTAATGGACCTGAATCTTCAAAATGGTTTACAACTGCTCAAAGCATAAATTGGAGTTCTTCAGATTCTTTATCTGGAATAAATTCGACAGCTACCCTCTCTTGGGATGGCGGACAAGCGCAGCCAATCAATTCTTCCGGCACTATTGCCATTCCTGAAGGAAAACATTCAGCCACGATTACTGTTACTGATAATGTCGGGAATCCAACGACAAAATCAGTCGGGCCTTTTTGGGTTGATACTGGTATCCCATCACTCACCATTACTGGACCAGAAACCTCGAAATGGTTTAAAACTGCTCAAAACATCAATTGGAGTTCTTCAGATTCTTTATCTGGAATTAATTCGGCAGCTACCCTTTTTTGGGATGGTGGACAGACGCAGCCTATCAATGCCTCTGGTACTATTGTCATTCCTGAAGGGAAGCATACTGCTACGATTACTGTTACAGATATTGCTGGAAATCCTACGACAAAATCAGTAGGTCCTTTTTGGATTGATACCGGTATCCCATCACTCACTATTACCGGACCAGAAACCTTGAAATGGTTTACAACTGCTCAAAGCATCAATTGGAGTTCTTTAGATTCTTTATCTGGAATTAATTCGTCAGCTACTCTATCATGGGATGGCGGAGCAGTGCAGGCTATCAGCGCGTCTGGCACCATTGCCATTCCTGAAGGGAAGCATACTGCTACGATTACCGTTACCGACAACGCCGGTAATGTCACCACGAAATCGGCTGGCTCATTCTGGGTCGACAGCACCCCGCCGCAGGTAACTGCCAGTCTGGCAGTATTACCAACCGGAGATAACGACTGGTATCTGACTCCCACATCATTAGTAATGAGCGCCACTGACGGCTGGTCTACCGTTGCAACTTTGCAATACTGCGTAGATGGCGGCGAGTGGATAACCTATAACCCGTCTAACAGTTTAACTGGCGATGGCAAACATATTATCGAGTGCCGCGCCACCGACGTTGCTGGCAATCCCAGCGCGATTGTGACGCTGTCGTATAGCCTTGACACCACTCTCCCCGGGATACCGGTGGTTACGGTATCTCCAGAATCATCCAACACCAGCATTTTGTCGGCAAACTGGAACTCGGTAGAACCTCACAGCGACATTGTTGAATATGACTTTGCCATTGGTACCACCCAGGGTGGTACCGACGTGGTAAAGCGTACATTGAATGATAAGCGTCCATACGCCTACGTGATGAACCTGAACCTCACAATTGGCGGCAAATATTACTTCACGGTATGGGCAAAGAACGGCGCCGGGACATGGGCGATTGATGCCGGATTCAGCACTGCCATCACCGTGGTAAACGGCAATACCCTTGATGGCCCGGGCGGGCTGTTCAGCGCCGGCGGCACCGGTGATATTCCCCCGCCGGATGTTCGCAATAGTGGTGGCAACGCCCTTGTTGATAAAATGGGCGCCTTTGTAGTATTCAACTCGTTGAGTGCGAATTTTGAGATACTCCATGGTGTCGACGAACGACTGGACAACGACTATAGTTCACTTGTTCCTTTTGGCGAATCTGGCAGCAACCGCATCCGTAAATCAGCGAATTACGCCATTTGCGATGTATTGGGCCAATTTGTAGTAGGCAGTTCAACCAATGGCACTGCGAGTATACAACATGGCTATTTCGCCTCACTTGGTGCGATGACCTGTGTTACATTAACCGGCAATCTTGCCTCGCCGGTGGGTATAAACAAGAAGGTGACATTCACCGCTACCGGGATCGGCGGCAGCACATCAGAGTTCCGCTTTGTCGTGGCCACAGTAGCAGGCGGTGTAACAACCTATCCTGCCATCCTGCCGCCATTCCTGGATTCCAATGTATTTGAATGGACGCCAACGGCAACCGGGCAATACGCGATAGTGGTTTTTGCCCGTGAAAAAGGTTCGACATCACCAATGCCATACGCCAAACTGGTGTATGACGTAAATATTCCACCGACCGCGGTAAAATTCACCACCAATCCGGTTTCGGCAACACCGGGCAAGTCCGTTACCATCACCGCCACGGTAACTGGCGGGTCATCAATACAGTATAAGTTCTCTGATGGGGATACCATGCTGCGCGACTTCACCGCTGGCAATACCTGGCAATGGATTGTTCCTAATGTAACCGGCATACACACCTTAAAAGTGGAAGCGCGTGATATTAACAGCGCGAACCTGGATGCGACAGTAACATGCAGCAACGCATATACCGTAGTACCAGTGTTATCATCGGTAACAATGAAGACAACGCCGCTAAACGCGGTTTTAGTGGGCAATCCGGTAACATTATACGCTACTGCCATCGGCGGCGTGAATGTCCAGTATAAGTTCATGGCTGGTACTACAACCCTGCGTGATTTCAGCGCCAGCAGCAACTATACTTTCACCACAACTGCAGTAAAAACTTACAGCTTCACCGTCATTGCCAGAGATTCAGGCGGTGTAGACCCTAATTTAACTGTAACATCATTACCAGTAAGCCTGGATGTAAGACCTGTGCTGTCAGCAGTAACATTGGCGGTTACTCCGTTGAACGCGGCATTGGTTAACAGTCAGGTGACATTAACCGCAATGCCCACCGGTGGGGCAAATGTCCAGTACCAGTTCATGAACGGTGCAACACTGCTGCGCAGTTTCAACAGCAGCAACACCTTTACTTTCAATGCAACAGCGGTAAAAACGTACAACTTCATCGTTATAGCGCGTGATTTGGCAGGTGTTGACCCCAATGCTACTGTGACATCACCAACCGTGAATTATGCCATCAAACCACCATTAACCGCGGTGACCCTGACGACTTCGCCAGTTATTGCTGCGTTAGTTGGCAACACGGTGACATTAACCGCGACAACTGATGGCGGTGCAAATGTCCAGTATCAATTTATGGCTGGCACGTCAAAGCTGCGCAGTTTCAGCAGCAGCAACACCTACTCTTTTGAAGCGACAGCGGTTAAAACGTATAGCTTCACCGTTATCGCCCGTGACTTGGCTGCCGCTGACCCAAATGCAACGGTAACATCACCTGTAGTAACATTTGCCATCAGACCGCCATTAACCGCAGTATCGGCGACGGCAGCACCGGCAAATTCAGTATTAGTAGGAAACCCGGTAACAATAACCGCGACGGCAACCGGTGGCGCAAATGTCCAGTATCAATTTATGGCTGGCACCACATTGCTGCGCAGTTTCAACAGCAGCAACACGTTTATCTTGACGACGTCAGTTGTAAAAGTATACAACATCACGGTTACCGCCCGTGATTTAGGTGCTATTGACCCCAACGCCACAGTGACATCACCGGTAGTGATTATAACCGTAAAGCCGGCGTTATCAGGAGTGTCATTAACGACTAACCCGCCGACCACAGTAGCGGTAGGCGTACCGGTAACCTTAACCGCCACCGCAATCGGCGGCGCAAATGTGCAGTACAAGTTCATGGCCGGCACATCATTAATGCGCAGTTTTAACGCCAGCAACACTTATACTTTCACACCATCAATGGCGAAAACATATAGTTTTACAGTTGTTGCTTGTGATACAGGCGGTGTTGACTCAACACTTACTTTTACATCAGTGCCGGTTACTTTGGTGATTACTGCGGTTAAATAATTAAAAATTGAAAATGTAAAATAAAAAATTACTGATTATGAATTTTTACATCGATTTGCAGGATAGAAAGGACGAAGAGGGTGGACATGAATGTCTGCCCTTTTTTTCATCAAACAACGAATAAACTCCCTCCGTCACTGCGGTGACACCTCCCTCAAGAGGCATAATTAGCCATTTATATTTTGTTCTTGCGGTCAAATAAACTCCCATCCCCAATTTTTAATTTTGCATTTTTAATTTTTAATTCAATTTGCCATTTGCAATTTAACTTATCCTCTATTTATGTTAAAATATCTTCGCAATGAATGATTACTACTGTGACCGGATTTTGTCTGGTTTAAACCCGCAACAACATGAAGCCGTTACCTATGGCGATGGCCCGTTATTAATATTTGCCGGAGCCGGCAGCGGCAAGACGCGCGTGCTGACTCATCGAATCGCCTGGCTTATTCAAAATCACGGTGTACTGCCGGAGAACGTGCTGGCGGTTACCTTTACCAATAAGGCAGCCAATGAAATGAAAGACCGTATTGGCCGGCTGATTGGACGCGGAGTGCGCGGCATGATGGTGGGGACGTTTCACGCTATTTGCGCGCGGTTGCTGCGGGATTATGGCGAGGCTATCGGGGTGCCGAAGGATTTCCTGATTTTTGACGCGGATGACCAGACCAGCGCGGTGCGCAAAGTTATGAAAGATATGCAGGTTGATGACAAGCAGTTGAAACCATCTACCGCGTTAAATATGATAAGCAATGCCAAAAACGACTTGTTGACCCCGGAAGAATATAAAGAAGAAAACGCGAAAAATCCGCGCGGCCGCCAGGTGGCAGAGATTTACCGACAATATCAGAAACTGCTGGTGGATAACCACGGACTGGACTTTGATGATTTGATAATGAAAGCGGTGGAATTGCTGGAAAAAAGCGATGAAATACTGGATCAATTTCACGAGAATATCCGCTACATTTTCGTCGACGAGTTTCAGGACATCAATATGGCGCAATACCGCTTCATCGAACTGTTGGCGCAAAAATACCGCAATATCTGCGTAGTTGGCGACGACGACCAGTCTATTTATGCCTGGCGCGGCGCCGATACCGGCATATTGCTGGCATTTGAGAAGAATTACCGCGATGCTATGGTGATAAAACTGGAACAGAATTACCGCTCACCCCAGGTGATTCTGGACGCGGCATGGCACGTTATCAACAAAAACATCAAACGAAAAGATAAAAAACTGTGGACCGAGCAAAAAGGTGGCGAAAAGATAAAATGCTATCGTGGCGGCAACGAACACGAGGAAGCGGCTTTCATTGCCAAGCGAATTAAGGAACTCACAAGTGCCGGTCTGAAGATGCACGATATCGCTGTGCTGTACCGCGTAAACGCGCTGTCCCGCGTGTTGGAGCAGGCGATGATTGGCTACGCGATACCGTATCGTATCATCGGCGGCTTCCGCTTCTTTGACCGCAAGGAAATCAAGGACATCATCGCTTACCTGCGGGTGCTTTACAATAATCACGACTCTATCAGCCTGCGCCGCATTATCAATACGCCGCCGAGGGGAATCGGCGACACCACCATCGCGCGGCTGGATGAAATTGCGATGAGCAAGAATATCAGCATGTTTGATGTGGTGATGTCGGTGCAATATACCGATTTGGCTCCGCGGGCAAAAGCGGCAATCGGCGAATTTGCCAAAATAATGTCCACACTGCAAGGAATTGCCGCTACCCGGAATATCAGCGAATTAATCGCGGATATCCTTAAATTGAGCGGATACGAACTCTCGCTGGAGAACGCCAGTCGCGGGATAAAGACCGACAAAGGCAGCCTGGTGGATAACGCGGTACAGGCGGAAACGCAACTGCAAAACGTGCGGGAATTAATATCGGCAGCGAAGGAATTTGAAGCTGAAGCCGGCGATGAAGAAGGCAAATCCATGCACGCGTTTCTGGAGCAGGTAGCCTTAACCGCGGAACGCGCCGCCGTCGGCGACAGCGTATCATCAGTGACACTTATGTCCATGCACGCGGCAAAGGGATTGGAGTTTGACACCGTATTCATCGCTGGTATGGAAGACGGCATATTCCCGCTGCGAAGAATGTGGGACGTTTCGCCGGTGAATATAGAAGAAGAACGCCGGTTGTGCTACGTGGGAATAACACGGGCGAAAAAACAGTTGTACCTATCCATTGCCGCATCACGCATGTTATATGGCAAGACTGAAATGTCCAAAGTATCGCAATTCTTTGAGGACATCCCGGCGGAATTATTGGAAGAAGCAGAGCCGGGCAGGATGATGTCGCGGCAGAAATATGAAACCTGGAACGATATAACCATAGTGCAACGCCCATCATTCACCCCCAAAATCGAGGTGGACGACAACCTGCCGCTGGCACACCAATTGCGCCAGGCCGCCAAGCAGTTTGAACTGATGCAGCAGCGTGTGCAGGAACAAGACCAGGAAATAGAGCAGCCGCAGGAACGGGTACCGGTACAACAGCATATCCCCCGCGCCACCGAAATTGTGCAAAGAGCGCAGGCATCTGTCGTCAGCCCCACCGGTTTTCGGGTTGGCGACCGGGTAAGGCACAACCATTTTGGCGAAGGAATTCTGCTGCAAATAGACGGTGTGAAATTCAACATCATGTTCAAAGGTGGCATAGGAACGAAAAAGATAGATACTTCCCTGGTGCCGGTGGAGAAGGTTTGAGAATTATTGTTCTTGCGAAACTTGCAATTTTTCACTGTCTGAACCACGGATTAGAATGATTTTGTATGATTAAAAAGATTTTTCTTTGTGTGTGATGCGATACTTGCAATTTAAATAATTTTCAATTTTCAATTTTTACAGGCTCTTGCAAAGCCTATTTTTTCAAATGTTTATGTTGCAGGTTTAAGGTAGGCGAAAACCACCCCGACCTTCGGCCACCCCTCCTTGGCAAGGAGGGGAGTTTAAAATGAAGGTTTTAATTATTAAAGCAACCATTATTTTATCAAGTAACTATCATAACTCCCCTCCTTGACAAGGAGGGGGTAGGGGGTGGTTGGGTTGATTATATATTTAGTATGGTTTTGCAAGAGTCTGTTTAACTTATAATTTGCCATTTGCAATTAACACCCCCCTTCATATTGACAACCCCAGTGTAAATAAGTCACAATTGTATCATTAACATAAACTGAAACTTGGAGACTTATAATGAAAGAAATGGTTGATGGGTTGACCCTTTCCAATGGCGTGCATATTCAATTGTTGGGGAAAGAGTATTTTGCTGGTTTGGGCAAGGTTACCCTTGGGGATACCGTGCTGCGCAGCGGCCGCCGTCCGATGTTTGTGGAAATCCGCAATCCTGATGGCATTACCATGGGCAATTACCGGCTGGAAAATATCGTCAGAAAAGATGACAGTATAGTGATGTCATTCAACATGGAATCCGCCAAAGGCGGAATAATGGATTGGATGGTTCACACCGTACGCAATCGCTACAATACCGCTGATTGGACAGAAGCACCTATAGCGGCAGACGACACCATGTTGAAGTTGATTATCCGTCCGGTTACCCGCAAAATTGATGGCCGCACTTTCACCGGTTTCAGCTATCAGTATCACTACACCAGCGCGTCAATTGCGGTTTACCGTATTCTTGACCGCGGCACCTGGGAAGTTGGCGGACAGGCTGTTGGCAACGAGTTCTGGATGCGGAACTGTTTTACTCCATCGATTGTGCCGATAACTTCCATCGACCAGTTCCACTCTACCGAATGGTATCTGCCAAGCTGCACCAACCCGAGTATTTTCCAATTTTTGCCTTTGCAGACCGAGTTGCAGGGATTTTCCTTTGTTTCAGCAGCGCAGGGGACACTGGCTACCTGGGCAACCGAGGTGGCGCATGTTCGTTCGTTATTTGAAAAACAGCGTGGTAAAGACGAAATAGTGCATCTTCACGAGCATTGCGGCGACTTGAGCAATAACTTCATCACATCGCCGGTTGAAATGCTGTTCACCCCGGGACAGCAGGATAATGTCGGACGCGCCAATATTTATGAATCCATCAGAGAATTGGTACACGAAACCCTGCATACCAAGATTAACATGCGCCGCGAACGCATCACCACCTACGGTCAGATTGAAGAATGGGGCAATGCCGACATGGAATATTACCGCAAAAGCGGGCTGCCAAAACTAATTAAAGCTGGCGTGAAGACTATCGGGATGCCAAGTCATTTTGAGAATAATATGAATGTATGGGGTGTCAGCAATATGTGCTGTACCGTTGATTATAAGGTTGCCGAATCGGTGGGTAAAGATAAATTGGCGGCTTTCTGCAAAGATGCGCATGCCGCCGGGATTAATGTTGAGATGTGGGCAAACACTTCGATTTCATCATTAACAGAAATATTCAATCGCAAAAGCGGTAGACCCGACCGGATTAAGTTTCTCCCTCGTGAAGGTTCTATTATGGAAGCGCTGGATAAAGTGCCTGGCGCGTTTGTCCGCAACCCGTCAAACGCCATCGAGGCCGACCACTATACACCGGAATTCTGTGTGCTTAACCTGCGCGAACAGGCTGTACGCAAATATTGGCTGACCCGCTGGAAAGAAGCGCATGATGAAGTAGGACTGGATGGAATTTTCCTGGACAGTTCATTCAATTTATCCAGCGACAAATTTCACTTTGTGCAAAAAGCCGATGCTGAAACTGCCGGTGGAACCGCCGACCAAACTCATTTGCTGGGACATTACCGTCCGGCGATCGAGTCGCCCAAAGAGATACTTTCACAATATCGTGCCCACCTAATTTTGATGAAAGAGATGCAGGATATCGGTTATGTTTATGATAACGAAGACCTGGGTGTATTCGGTATTCATCGTCACGGCCCGGATATCACCGCGCGTTTGAACTCAATGTCAATCTGGTCAGACTGTATCTGTGGCATGAACGCCAAAGATTTGCGCGCAATCAACGTCGACCCGGAAGAGATATTTTTCAAAGGCATGGCATACCGCATGATGTATACCATCAACTGGAACATCGATCAAGACGCGTTGTGCTTTAGCTATTACGGCGGCGATGATGATAAAGACAAACCCAATGACTGGCATTTCCAACAGGTTCGTATTTATAACGAAGTTAACCAATATATGTTGAAACGCACCATTCTGCCCGGTGAAAAAGCCGTACAATACATCGGCGCCGGCAAACAAGTCCTCTGGGTATTCGAAGATTTCGATTACACCGCAGATGGCAAAATAAAAGACATGACCACCGGTGAAGAACTACCCGCCGGCAAGATTGGATTGAAGAAGATGCATGTGTATTTGAAGAGTGAATAGTGATGAGAGAAGAGTGAAATTTTAAATTTTAATTTTCACTCTTCTACCTTTTTTCTTCCAAACCACCCCCTGCCCCCTCCTTGCCAAGGAGGGGAGTTTTTTTATTTGTTGGTTTTTACTATATAAATGAAAAATTTGTACTTTATAGTTCCTGCAATGTAAAATATTAAATGACTTTATCCTTATAAAAAGCAGGCAATACATGCAATCATACAAACTGCAAAATAACCACCTTCGCCTGGTGATGGGTGCTGATGGTACGCTGGTTGAATTAACCTGTCTTGCCACCGGAACTAATCATATTGCCAGGCAGGGGATGGATTTGTGGCGGGTGGTGCTGGCGGATAATGAATCGCTGGTTAATGCGGTGATGCCGGGGAACCAGGAATGTGTGGTCTCTTCAGACGGGGAACTAATTACGCTGACGGTGCCGCAAATGTCGTATCCTTCACATTCTGGCACCAGAACGGTAGATGTAACGTTGCGGTTGAGCGTGGTGCTGGATGGCGATGCGTCGCGGTGGACGGCAGAGATTGAAAACAACGCATTGGGAGTTCAGGTACAGGAAGTATGGGCGCCAATGATTAACGGGATACGGCCACCGGTTGACTGGGCGCTATATTACCCGCAGGATTGCGGTATGCGGATGGTTGATCCGGTGGCAAACCTGGGTGATCGCGGGCAAATATTTCGTTTTGGCGTCAGCAATGCCCACCAGCGCGAATTGTACCCGGGCAAAGCATCAATGCAATGGATGGGAGTTTATGGCGAAAGCGAGGGTCTTTACATTTGCTCGGAAGATTCCAGTTTGCAAACCACCTGCCTTAACGCAGAACGAAACTTTGGCACTGTACCAGCAGATGATTCACTGCTGCTTTGCTTCATAAAATATCCGGGACAACGTTTGGGAATATGGCAGTCGGCACCGGTAGTGGTATCGCCGCATACCGGCGACTGGCACGCGGGGGCACAACGCTACAGGACATGGGCTGACACCTGGATTACCCCAGCCACCCCACCGGATTGGATCCAAAAAATGACCGGTTTGCAAGATACCATTCTGCGCGAGCAATACGGAAAAGTGGTGTATGATTATGATGAAATCCCGGCATTACACCGGGCAGCAGCGGAGATTGGCATTGACCTGGTGAAAATTACCGGCTGGCACCCGGGCGGGCATGACAACGCCTATCCTGATTACGAAGTAGACCCGGCAATGGGCGGGCGCGAAGGTTTGGAACGAAATATTCAGGCGGTGCAGGCAGCGGGAGGCAAGATGATGCTGTACCTGCAGGCGGTGCAAATGAGCAGCAATTCGCGTTACTTTGCGCAACATGGCGAGGCGACAATGCAGCGCGACCCGTATGGCGACCCACTGGCGGATACCTTCAGTTGGCCGGGACCGAGTACTTTTTTGCCGTTGTCATCCCAGCATAAATTATACAATGCCTGCCTGTCCTGTCCCGAATGGCAGGAAGTGATATTGCAGAAGACAAAATACGCGCTGGATTTGGGCGCTGATTGTGTATATCTTGACCGATTGGCGGGTTACCCCGGTTATTTATGTTTTGACGAATCGCACCCGCATGCCAGGCCCGGTGAATCATACGCCGACCGAGTTAAGTTGGGGATGGCTTGCCGCGAGTTGGCACAACAGAAAAACCCGGAAGTGGCGATGGCAAGCGAGTATATCAACGACGCCGGTCTGCAACCTTTCGATTTCACCATCCCATTTGGATTCGGGGTGCATTATGGCGGACGAAATTTTGGCGAAATGTTTCGATATACCTTCCCTGAATATATAATCACCACCCAGTACCTTAACGGCCCGGAATACGAACGGCTGCGCTTTGCACTGGTGATGGGGTTCCGCTTCTTCTTCGCGGTAAAATGGCAGCACGAGCCAATCAGCAGTCTGCCGGCGGAGTTCCGCACCTATGCGAAATCCCTTATCAACCTGTTGCAAGCCAACGCCGACCCGTTCCTCACCGGGAAATTTGTCGATAACGAAGGCATGCACAGCGAAAATCCAGCACTATTCGCCAAAGCCTATCGCAGCGACACCCGGTACGGCATCGCAGTCTGGAACCCGACAAATGACCCGCAGCCATTGAATATTAAAACAACCGATGGTTTGGAATTAAAATGGATAGGACCTGATGGTATAGTTGATGGCGAATTGCCAGGGCAGGGAGTAGCGTTGGGGGTAGTTCAATTAAAAATTACGAATTGTTGTAGATAGCAATCGCATGAATTAATCGATTTCGGTCGACTGCCGTCGATTTCAAACGACAATAATTTTTAATTCGTACAGGCTTTTGCAAAACCTTTTTTTTAATGTTTAAGTTTCAGGTTTGTGGTAGGCGAAAACCACCCCGACCTTCGGCCACCCCTCCTTGGCAAGGAGGGGAGTTTAATATGAAAGTATTGATTATTAAAGTAGCCATTATATTACCAAGTTAATACCATAACTCCCCTCCTTGCCAAGGAGGGGGTAGGGGGTGGTTTGGTTGATTATATAATTAGTAGGTTTTGCAAGAACCTGTGTAATTCGTAATTAAATCCTAATATCTTTCACCTTCAACTGTGCCGTGGTGGTTCCCATGTAGGTGTTCAGCGATATGGTGCCGGCTATGTCTACTTTGTCGCCAGAGCGCAGCTTGGTGGTGTATTCGCCGGCGTTGAACCAGATGGCGGACACGCAGCGTCCTACCTGGTTGGCGCGGAGCATCAGGTTAAGATGCTGGCCTTCGGTGCCGCGGGCAGATACGCAGTCTATTATCGCGTTTTCAATTGCAAAGGTTGGCTCGGGGTTGCCCATTCCGAATGGCTGCATTTTTTCTACCTGGTACGCAAAGTTGGTAGTTACATCGCATAACTCTGCCCAGCCATCTATTTCTATTCGCGGCAGCAAATCTTCTTCTGTCAGGGTGCGATGACCAATTTTATCAATTGCTTCGCGGAGTTTTTTTATGTTCGCTTCTTTTATTTCAAATCCAGCCGCCACCCGATGGCCGCCGAATCTATTCAACAGTTTGCTGCATTCGTCCAATGCTTCCCACAGGTGAAACGGGTCGCGAGCGCGGGCGGAACCTTTGCCTACTTTATTTTCCACTGCAATCATCACGCATGGACGGTTAAAACGGTCTACCAGTCGCGATGCCACGATACCTATTACGCCGGGGTGCCAATCTTGCGACGACAACACCAATACCCGGCGGGTCGCCAAATCTTCCTCGGTTACCATCGCCAACGCGCTCTCCAGCGTGCTTTTTTCTTCTTCCTGTCGTTCGGCATTGTTCTGGCATAATGAGCGCGCCAACTGGTCGGCTTCTGCGGGGTCTTTGCTCAACAGCAATTTCAGCGAAGTTTCTGCATGGGCAACCCGACCGGCGGCATTCAGGCGCGGGGCAATTTTGAAAGCAACATCGCGGGAATTAACCCGGGTGGTAATATCGGCGGCGCGCAATAACGCCGGAATACCGATTTTTCTATTGTTATGGTTTATTGTCAGCAATCCGTGATGCGCGATTATCCTGTTTTCACCCAACAATGGCGCAACATCAGCAATAGTGCCGATGGCGGTTAAATCGAGGAACTTTTGCGGGGCAGAATCGGGCAATTTACGAAGTTTGCATACCGCGCGAAGCAAGTTATACGCGACGCCAACGCCAGCTAATTCGCGATAAGGGTAAGTATGACCGGGGATTTTAGGGTTTACCACCGCCACTGCAACTGGCAGATTTTCGCCGGGCTCGTGGTGGTCGGTGACTATCATCGGCAGACCGATATCCTGCGCGTGCTGCAATACGTCAATCGAGGTGATTCCGTTATCCACAGTAATACCCAGAGAAATCCCATCCGCCAATGCCGCATCTATCGCGTCCGCGTTTAATCCGTAACCGTCATCGATACGATGGGGTATGTACCAATCTGTCAGTTCCTGTCCCGACAAAGCGTTGAATGCCCGCACTAACAGCGCGCAACTGGTAATGCCGTCGGTATCGTAGTCGCCAAATATGCGAATACGACCGCGATTTCTGATTGTTTCATCAATCTTTTCTGCGGCTTTCAACATATCTGGTAATAAAAACGGATCACCCAACGAATTAATATCTATATCCAAAAAGGCATCTGCTTCTTCTGCCGACTTTATTCCGCGGCTGCATAATAATCCGCGCAACGCCGGTAACATGTCATCATGATGAAAATCTAATTCACTATGTTTGTTAATCCATCGAGTTCCAGAAATTGAATTGCGCTCTTTGGGGGTGACAACTGGTTCTGCATTAAAAATAGCCATATCTATTACATTATACATTATTTAACTGAGCAGGGGAAGACGTGAAAACGTGAAGAGTGAAGAGTGAAGAGAGAAGATAGAGGGTGATTCTAATTAAAAATGCAAAATGGTTAATTAAGTAACGATAAGTTACACAGAGATTCACAGAGGAGACTCAGAGACTCACGGAGATATCTTATAAAAAAGCCTCTGTGAATCTCTGTGTCTCCTCCGCGTATCTCTGTGTAACAAAAAAAAATTAATTTTGAATTTTTAATTTTGAATTTTTAATTATATTGACATTCCCCCATATACCAGTATAATATTTCACTATAGGATTATAAGAAATTGTATTCCTGTGATTAATAAAAGCGTGTGGATTAGCCACGCGAGGAGACCACCATGCGAAAAGTAATTCCGATTCTTGCAATTTTAATTTTTACCGTAGTTATTTCGTTGGCGCAGTTGGCGAATAGTGCCTGGCCTATGCGCGGTCATGACCTGAAGCATACTGGTCGTAGTCCATATACCGGGCCGGCGACTGCTGCGCAAAAATGGGCGTTCACGACGGGGTGGAATATATATTCCAGCCCAGCTCTCGGTGCGGACGGGACTGTCTATGTCGGATCACAGGATAAAAAACTCTACGCCGTCAACCCCGACGGTACACAACGCTGGGCTTTCACGACAGGGGATGTGGTATGGAGTCCGGCACTTGGCGCGGATGGGACGGTTTACGTCGGGTCATTCGATAGTAATAAACTCTACGCCGTCAACCCCGACGGTACGCAACGCTGGGCCTTTACGGCAGGGGGGAGGGATATCGTCCAGTCCGGCACTCGGTGCAGACGGGACGGTTTACGTCGGGTCACTTGATAATAAACTCTACGCGGTCAACCCCGATGGTACGCAACGCTGGGCCTTTACGGCAGGGGGAGGGATATCGTCCAGTCCGGCACTTGGCGCGGATGGGACGGTTTACGTCGGGTCACTTGATAAAAAACTCTACGCCGTCAACCCCGATGGTACGCAACGCTGGAACTTCACAACCGGGGATAAGATATCGTCCAGTCCGGCTCTCGGTGCGGATGGGACAGTTTACGTCGGGTCAAATGATGGGAAACTCTACGCTGTCAACCCCGACGGTACGCAACGCTGGGCGTTTACGATAGGATATATAATAGAGTCAAGTCCAGCACTTGGTGCGGACGGGACGGTATATGTAGGGTCATCCGATCATAAATTATATGCTATCAACCCCGACGGTACGCAACGCTGGAACTTCACAACCGGGGATAAGATATGGTCCAGTCCAACTCTCGATGCAGGCGGGACGGTATATGTCGGGTCATACGATAAGAAACTCTACGCCATTAACCCCGACGGCACACAACGCTGGGCGTTTACAACAGGGGGTGAGGTATGGGACAGTCCAGTAATAGGTGTAGACGGGACTGTCTATATCGGGTCAATGGATGGAAAATTATATGCTATTGGAAGTGGCACACAAACCCTATCAATCACCCCGCCAACCACAACCATTAACACTGGAGCAACCCAGCAATTCACCGCCAACCCGGCAGCAGGCGTTACCTGGACCACAACTGGCGGCACTATCAGCAATACCGGGTTATTTACCGCGGGGAATACGGCTGGAACATATACTGTTACCGCTAAAAATACAACTGACACGGCGACGGCGAGTGTTACTATTACTGCGCCAAAACCCACCATCATTATAACCACTCCCAATGGCGGAGAAAAATGGCAGCAGGGAGTACCAGAAAATATATTCTGGACATCGGCAAATGTAACAGGAAATCTGAATATTGACCTTTATAAAGCTGGCGTATTTTTAAGAACCATTTCTGCCAATATACCAAATACAGGAAACGGAGCTACTATAACATTAGCTGCCGCAATAGCACCAGCAGGGACAGATTATCGGCTTAAGATATCATCTATTGCCGACCCAGCTATAAATAGTATGAGCGCGGCGGATTTCGAAATCACCGGCGCCGCACCGGCTGCGACCATTACCATAACATCACCTAACGGCGGCGAACAGTGGCAGCAAGGCAGCGCACACCCGATAACCTGGACATCTACCGGCGTACCGGGGAATGTGAAAATTGACCTTTTCAAAGGTAACGTCCTCAACAGTACGATTATCGCCAGTACCACGAATACCGGTTCATTTAACTGGACAGTTCCGGCGAATCAGGCGGCAGGTACGGACTACCAGGTAAAAATTATCGATTTGGCAGACGTCACGGTTCAAAGCAAGAGCGCGACTAATTTTGCGATTGTCCCTGCAATTCAAAATGCTACTCTCACTGTTACATCTCCAAATGGTGGTGAAAAGTGGCAACAGATGACACGTTACCCAGTCACCTGGACATCAACCGGCAACCCGGGGAATTTGAAAATAGATATTTTAAAGAGTGGCAAAATGGTTAATACTATTGCTGCCAATATACCGGATACCGGCTCGTACAACTGGGATATAAACTTTACAACGGTGCCGGGAATAGATTATCGCATACAAATTTCTACCTGGCCCGGTGGTGTGTTAACTGCCCAGAGTGCTGCAGATTTTGAAGTCACCACTAAGACAGCTTCACCAGCTATCACCATCACCGCGCCCAATGGCGGCGAACAGTGGCAGCAAGGCAGCGCACACCCAATAACCTGGACATCTACCGGCGTACCGGGGAATGTTAAAATTGACCTTTTCAAAGGCGGCGTCCTTAACAGCACGATTATCGCCAGCGCCTCGAATACCGGTTCATTTAATTGGACAGTTCCGGCGAATCAAGCGGTGGGTACCGACTACCAGGTAAAGATTATCGATTTGGCAGACGTCACGGTGCAAAGCAAGAGCGCGGCTAATTTTGCGATTATTGCTGGTGCACCAAAAAGTAATGACCCATGGCCTATGTTCCGTCATGACCTTCAACATACTGGACGCAGTCCGTATATTGGACCAACATATCCGATAGAGAAATGGACATATCTTGTAAAGGATCTTATATTATCTAGTCCAACCATTGGCACTGATGGTACCATCTACTTTAGCTCAATGAATAATAAAATATATGCACTTAATCAAACAGGTACTTTGAAATGGACATTTACAACAGGAGATCATGTACAATCCAGTCCGTTACTTGGACCAGATGGTACTATTTATGTTGGTTCATTAGATAAAAATGTTTATGCAATTAATTCTGATGGTACACAAAAATGGAAATTTGCCACCACTAATGAGGTCTTGTCAAGTCCAATTATTGATATTGATGGTACAATATATGTAGGGTCTAAGGACGGAAAAGTTTATGCAATAAAACCTGATGGCTCACAGAAATGGTCATTCTCAACGGGTAGAGAAGTAGATTCAAGTCCGGCTATCGGTACGGACGGCACTATTTACGTTGGGTCGTTAGATACAAAATTATATGCTATCAACCCAGATGGTACACAAAAATGGGCATTTACTACCGGAGGCAGCATCATGTTCTCCAGTCCAGCCATCGGTACTGATGGTACTATTTATATTGGAAATAGTGATAAAAAAGTTTATGCAGTCAACCCTGATGGTACTAAGAAATGGACATTCACAACCGGAGATGTAGTAGAATCAAGTCCGGCTATAGGTGTTGATGGAACAATTTATGTTGGATCAAATGATAATAAACTTTATGCACTTAATCCAAACGGTACACAAAAATGGGCATTTACTGCTGGAAATAGGGTTGAATCGAGTCCGGCTATTGATGCAAATGGTGTAATCTATTTTGGAGCTGAAGATAATAAAGTTTATGCAGTTAATCCAAATGGTACTAAAAAATGGTCTATTAACCTGACTTCTTCAGTAACAACCAGTAGTCCTGCTATCAGTGCAGATGGTACTATTTATATAGGAGAATATGGGTCAGGTAACGATTTATTTTATGCCATCGGTAACGGCACAGCCCCAACCCTAACCATAGCCCCGCCAACCGCAACCCTTAACACCGGCGCCACTCAACAATTCACCGCCACTCCGGCGGCTGGCATTACCTGGACCGCAACCGGCGGAACTATCAGCAATACCGGGTTATTTACCGCGGGGAATACGGCCGGAACATTCGTTGTCACCGCTAAATCTGCGGCAGGTACGGCAACGGCAAGTGTTACTATTACCGCAAAACCTACCCTGGCAACCCCAGTGTTATTGTCACCAGCGAATAGAGCAATAAAAATTGCCATGCCAACAACCATTGCATGGCAACCGGTAAATAATGCTGTCAGTTATGAATACGAACTTTACAGCGCAGCCAGTGCGACGGTTCCCATTGAGTCTCAGATTGTTACTGCCACCTCGGCAACGATACAGTATAATTTAGCCGCTGCAACACTCTATACCTGGCGAGTGCGGGCAATTGACGCCAACGACCTGCAAAGCGCGTTTTCCATAAAATGGGCATTCACCACCCAGGCGCAGGCGGCGATTGGCACCCCGGTGCTTACCTATCCGCTGAATAACGCGATTGATATCATTACTAATCCGACGCTGACCTGGCAATCCACCGCCAACTCCACGGTATATGCTGTCGATATCGCCACCGACGCGGCATTCACCGCGCCAATCGTATCTGTACAGAATGTCACCGCGACATCATACAGCGTGGCAGCACTTAACAACAGCACAAAATATTACTGGCGCGTCAAAGGCGGCAACGGCATTATCTGGGGATCTCCGGCAGCGGCAAGTTTCACCACTATCGCGAAACAGGGCCTTGCATTCCCGGTACTCACCAGTCCAACCAACGGTTCTACCGGCGCGGCAATCGCCACGACGCTGACCTGGCTGCCGGTCGACAACGCGGTTAACTATACCGTGCAATACGCGACCAACAACAATTTCAATAAGGCAACAGTGCTGACTGGAGCCGCCACCACGCAAAACGTCACCCTGTTGGCAAGCACCCGCTATTACTGGCACGTCAAGGCAATCGACGCCAACGGACAGGAAAGCGGCTGGTCATCCGCCTGGTATTTCACCACGGCTGCCCAAACTGCGCAGATGGACGCGCCTACCCTGATAACCCCTGCGGACAGCGCCATTGATGTGCCGATAAAGACGACATTCGCCTGGACCGCCGTCGCCAACGCGGTCGCCTATGATATTGAAGTGTCGAAAGACACGACATTTGCCACCCGGGCGGTAATGGGCAGCAACATCACCAGCCTGACAACCACCTTGGCAAACAGCATCGTCTATTACTGGCGGGTTCGCGGCAAAAACGGCAACAGCCTGGGTACCTGGTCAGCGGTTGGCACCTTCACCACCGCGGCATTTGTCCCCACCACCGGTGTAGACGCCGCCATCGCAAACTCCAAGGTTGGCAGTCCGCTGATGGGTATCGGCGTAGTAAATAACGATGGCACCCTGCAAACCGTGACGGTGGAACAGCCGATTAACCGCCAGAGCGAATTTAATATCGTGGTGAAAAACACCGGTAACCAGCCGGACAATTTCCTGATATCCACCACATCAACGATAAATGCCAAATGGAAAGTGACGGTATTCGACGTTAGCGGCATCGATATAACCCGGAAAGTATTCAACGGCGGCTGGTCGTCATACATCGTAAAACCAGGCGAAAGCGTGATAATGCGCCTGAGATTCGCCGCCACCAGCGGACAGGTCATCGACCCCGCCAACCCGCCGACCCAGTCAATAACCCTGACCGCGCAATCCTGGAAAGACATCACCAATGGCATCGCCACCCCGGCCAGTGATACGGTAGTTGGCAAAGCGGTACTGGTAAAAATGTCGAAGTAAGGGATTTGGTTACACAGAGGCTTAATAAAAACGTGGCGATCATGGATGATTGCCACGTTTTTGTTGTTTTTATAATTCAAAAAGTATCTTTTTGTAGGGATTACCTGATATCGCTATTTCCCCCAAAATATGCCTGAAATAACCGGTACATATTGTTATAAAATAACAACCATTCGATGAATAATCGTAAATTTTCATTCTATGCAATTTACATTTCGGCAATTTATTCATATTATTCTCCATTTGAATATAATTTCATCATATTATCATTCCATCGTGAATGCCATTTCTGATATACCACAACCCATTCCTCCCTGCCGCTATTGCTATCTGGAAAGTTTATTGCTATAATTTGGTGGGGTGTGAAATGGATTATAATCACGCTGCCGAAAGGTAATGATAAATGCTGGAAATCCTTCATAATGTGGCAATGGTGTCTACTGCTTTAGTAATGATCATGGTGGTATACCAGATTATTTTAGCATTAGGTGCGGTAATCAATCGTCAGCGCGCTTTAAAAGACATAAAGGAGCCGCTGCCGGAGATGGATCAGTATCCCCCTTTAACTATTTTGGTGCCAGCTCATAATGAAGAGATGGTGATTGAAAGAACTATACGTACTCTGCTGGCATTGCGATATCCTGAAGAAAAATTGACATTGATGGTTATCAATGACGCATCTACCGATAACACCGCAACTATCCTGGACCGTTTAGCAATTGAAAATCCCCGTGTAAAAGTATATCACCGCGAGAAACCGGAAGGCGGACGCGGCAAAGCCGCCGCCCTGAATGCGGCATTAGAGCGCGTTACTGACGAATTTATCGCTATTTACGACGCTGACAACTGCCCCGAACCCGATTCTTTGCTGCACCTTATTGCGCGTTTTATGCGCAAGCCGGAAATGGCTGCTGTGGTTGGCAAGTTCCGCTGCGGCAACAAACGCCAAAACTTCCTGACCCGCTGCGTTAATATCGAAGGTTTATGCTTCCAGAATGTAGTGCAGGCTGGCCGCCACGCTATTATGGATGTGGCATTTTTAACCGGCACCAACTACGCTATTCGCCGCAGTGTATTGATTGCCCTGGGCGGCTGGGATGAAGAAGCGTTGGCGGAAGATTCTGAATTATCCACTCGTTTATATATGGAAGGATACCGCGTTGATTTCGTTCCTTATTCACAGTCATGGGAACAGGAGCCGGAAACGATGCCGGTGTGGATGAAACAGCGCACCCGTTGGGCACGCGGCAACAACTATGCCGTTGTAAAATTGCTGAAAAACTTCCATAAGTCAAAAGATAAATTGCGCACCGTGGAAAATCTGTATATGCTGTTCATGTCATATACATTCCTGATGGCAATCGTCATCGCCCAGACCTGCATGGTGCTGACATATTTGGATATTGCCGTTGTTGGTGTTAATTCAGAATTAGTGTTTTATTTCTGGAAATGCGCGACGCTAATCTATTTTGTACAGTTATGGTATATCCTGTCGTTTGACCGTGAACAGGAAGCAGAAAACCTGTTAGTCGGTTTGCTGATGTATTTCTTTTACGGCTATTTATGGATGTTTGCGATTCTGCGTTCGCTGCACCAGGATCTGGTACAACGCAAAGCCCGCGATTGGGACAAAACTGCCAGATTCCATACAGAATTAGAAGTCGGCGGGGGAAATTAGTAATCGCAACCCACATTTTAGAAGGCACGGCCGCATGCGGACGTGCCTTTTTAACTATTTATGATAAAAAGTAGCATGCCTTGCGCTCTTTTTCTTGCCAAGCGCGCTAAGTAAAGATAGAATAGAACAGCTTGTTTCACCGTTTGCTCATCAATTTGAGCTTTTAACAATAGACACGTTACCGCCTTCCCGTTGAATCGGGTGCGAGGAGGAATTTTAAGTGAAATTCAAATGGTTAGCATTACTGATTTGTATTGTCGTAATAAGCAATATTTCTGCATTTGCCAAGCTTGCCTGGGATGATAATGAATTTATCAGCGCAGACCAGTTGCATGCCGGATTACAGGGTTACGGCAAAACTGTATATGAAGGCACTAAAGTTGAAAAATTCGACGTTGAAATAATTGGTGTATTGCATAACGTTGACATCAATTTCGACATGATTCTGATAAAAGTCCTCAACGGCCCGGTACCGGATAGAAAAATGCAGTCAGTTGCCGGCATGAGCGGCAGCCCAATCTATATTAATGACAAATTAATCGGCGCTTATGCTTACGGCTGGAATTTCCAGAACGAAGCGATAGCTGGCGTTACTCCTATCGCCGCCATGCTGGACAGCACCGAACCCGGGTCATCACAGCAGATTGCCGCCGGAACTTACAAACCGGAAAAAGGCCTCCTGAAAATTGGCGATAAATTAATAACCCGCGTTAAAATCGCTGACAACATGACTGACGCGTCAAAATTAAACGCCCAGGCTGACCCGACCACCATGATATTATCGCCGGTATCCACCCCGTTATTCGTTACCGGTCTTCCCGACTCAGCCCTTAAACCGCTGCAGGCAGTTTTTGAAAAATATAATGTGCGGGTAATGCAAGGCGCAACAATGGACGGCGTTGGAGCCGGAACTACCACATTAGACCCGAATGCCAAGTTGGAAGCTGGTTCCGCGGTAGCTGTTTCATTAGTTGAAGGCGACGTAAACCTGAGCGCAGTTGGTACCGTTACTTATGTAAAGGATAACACCGCCTTATGTTTCGGCCATCCTTTCATGGGTTTGGGCAAGATTAATTTCCCAATGTCTGCCGCTTATGTTCATGGCATCATCAGCAGCATGCAAGGCTCGTTTAAATTAGCCTCGCCATGTGGACGAGTGGGTACTGCGGTTTCTGACCGCAACTTTGCGCTGGCGGGCACTATCGGTTTAGAGCCGGATACCATCCGCGCGATAATGACCCTTACCGATGACAGCCGCAAATTGAAAAACAACGTCACTGTTGACATCTGCAACTCGCAGCAATTCACCCCATTCATTCTTTATTCATGGCTGATGCTTGGCGGTGCCGGTCAATTGGGCAATATGCAGACTGACGAAGGCACTTATACTGCTGATACCGTATTTATGACCGATAAATTAGGCACTCTCCGCCAGCACATGGTGGCTTCACCGGCGGCCGGCGGCGGCATGCCGATGGGCGATTTCATGCGCCTTTCCGACGCGCTGATTAACAATCCGTATGAACCGGTAAAAATTAACCGCTTATATCTGAACTTGAGTTATAACCCGGAGCGCAACATCGCGGTTATTGAATCAGTAATCCCTGACCGTTTAGTTGTTAAACCCGGCGATACAGTTAATTTTGATGTAAAGATTCGTCCGTATGGCAAACCGACAGAAAACACTGTGATTTCTGTGAAAATTCCCAGCAATACCATTGATTCAGAAATGCTGGTTGCCATTGCCGGTGGTACACATGGATCCATGTTTAAACCGTTGACCGTTGCTCCGCCAGTGCCTGACGAAGGAATAGCCGGTATCGTCCGCTATCTGCAGTCCGGCAGTATTGCGCCGAACACATTGGTGGCGGCGTCATTATATCCTACATTAAGCTACCCGCACGCCGGCGAATATATCCGCGACCTGCCGATTCCATTGCTGGAAACCCTGATGATTACCGACAACGGCACCGGGATGATACCGCAGCAGAGCAAGAAAAACAGCAATAAAAACCAGCCAAACGAATCAAACAAAGGCGACGATGGCGTTGCAATGATGATGGGCGATGCTGTTCCCACCTTATATATTAAGACAGAAGATTCCAAATATATTCTGGCTGGCGGTTCAATTATCCCGCTGACGATTGTACAAAAATCAATTGTTAACGATGGCCGCAACCGTGGCGAAATATCCGTAATGTCTCCGCTGCTCAGCAGTTCTATTTCCGCGCCGGAAAGCAATGACAACAAGCATCCACAACCAGGCCCGGATAATGAAGAAGATTATTATTCGACCCAGTTATGGATGACAGCGCAGCATAAAGACGCATACAAGAGATTCGTAAACGCGTTATCAACCTCTTTACCGGCTGTTAATGCGCCATTTAGTTTGCCAAAATACCGCAAAGGCGCGTTCGTTCCCGCCCGTCCGTTATCCGCAACCACAATGGATGATAATAATATAGAAATTGATGCTACACCTGATAAATCATCACCAGATAACGCACCATCAACACCTAAAAAAACCGGCGGCAAACCTGCACCTGGCATGATGGATGAAGATATGGCCGGCGGTGATGCTGATAATGTGAAAGATGGCGTTTTATTAACTCACAAACGGCCATCATGGGGACTGACATCCGCGGCGGATTTCCTTCACGGCGAGCATTATGGCACCAGTGTTACTTCAAAAGGCGCGCTGATACTGTCACCGGGAATGCGCCAGTTGTATAACACCGGCGAAATGATGCCGTGGCGAATGGCAGCGACAGCAGACGGCATATTTGTCGGCGGCTGGAGAAATAATAATCTGGTAAAGGTTAACAAAGAAGGTGCTGGCGAAACGATTTTCCCCAAAGAAGATATGCCGCGAGTGAAAGCAATTTCTGCCATTACCAGCGATGCTGCCGGAAATATTTTATTCTCAACCTGGCCGGATAACATTGTACGGCAAATTGCCGCAGACGGCACTGTCAAAAGCAAGTGGGAAATCAATTCACCAATATGGGATATCGCAGTAACCGCCAAAGGGAAAATATACGCCGCCAGCAACAATGGCTCGATTTACCTGCTGGAAAATGATGGCGATATTGTACTGATATGCCAGTTGCCCGACAGCCACGTTTACGCACTTGCTGCCGGTACCGACGGCAATTTATACATGGTTACCGCACCGCAGGGTAAAATATATAAATTAGACAATAACGACGCCGTTACCGCCATAGCAAATTGCAAAGGTACTATCGCCAGCCTGGCTGTTGACGCAAAAGGAAATGTTTACGCAGGCACTGCAAACTCCTGCCGCGTTATTAAGATTACTCCCGATGGCGCCCAGACTATTATCATGCGCGGCATGAGCGGGATTAACCGCCACGTGCTGGCATTGAAAATGCAGGATGGCGACATTTATGCTGCCACCGGTCCTGCCGGCGGAATCTACAAAATCGCAAATCCTGCTTCCAGCGAACCGGAAGTATCAGTATTATACGCCCGCAGCGACGAACGCACCGGAATTGATGAAAACGAGCCGCTGGGCAGCGAATCAGTGATGGTTAATGCCCTCGCCACCGGCACCGACGGTAAACTTCTTGCCGCTGCCGCGATGCCCGGGCAAATATTGCAAATGCAGCCGCGAGCAACCGGATCATTTAATTCAGCGGTGCTAACTTCACCATCAGTATCAACCTGGGGACAATTTGACGCACACATCCGCTCTACCGACGGACAGTCTGTTAAGATTGAAAGCCGAACCGGTCGTACTGCCACACCTGATTTAACATGGTCGAATTGGTCTAATATTGACCTGAAATCAATGGTTGTCGACAGCAACCCGTCGTTATACGCGCAATTCCGCATCACCCTTAACAGCGCGGACAAAACCAGTCCTGCGCTTGATTACCTGAAGTTGTATTACACCCCGACCAACAGCGCGCCGGTGGTTAAGCTGGCAACACCACGCACCGGCGAATACCTGAATGGTGATGTCAAGCTGAAATGGATGGGTATGGACGCTGACGGTGATGACCTGATTTACTGCCTGTACATTTCGAAAGATGATGGCACCTCCTGGAAGCTGTTAACCGAAGGCATTACCGCTGACACCAGCGACAAAGATATGCCAATGGCTGACGAAGAGATGCCAACGAAACCTGTAAAAAATAAAAAAGTATCGAAAAAAGACAAGCCAATTGTGGATGAAAAGGTTGAAGAACTGAAATCCACCGAATTAACCATTACCGACGCCACCTGGAATACCAAGTCGGTTGGCGATGGCAAGTATAGATTAAAAGTCGTGGCAACAGACAAGTATGCCCGTCCGACTGACCCGAAAAATGGCGAATACATCACCGGCGAGTTCGTAGTAGATAATACTCCGCCGGAAATCGTCGCCATCCCGGACCAGATTATCGGTTGGAAAATGATCGAGCGCATGATAGTGGAAGACAAAACCAGCCCAATCATCGGCGGCCGTTTCCGCATTGATAACTTGCCATGGGTAGCAATCACTCCAGACTTCAGTTCATTCGGCACCAAACGGGTAAACATCCTGTTAACCACCCCGAATGGCCCGGTTGATAAACTGCCCAAAGGAAACCACACCGTACAGGTACAGGCAGAAGACGCCGCCGGAAATAAATTAGACCGGACATTCAGAATAGAGCCAAAAACAAAATCAACCATATTCACCAATGCCAACGGTACAAAAACCAGCAAAGACCCCGACAGCAAAGAGCTGATAGAACTGATGATGTACCCGATAGATAATAAGAAGTAAGAGAAGAGTGATGAGAGAAGGGTGATAAGTAAGGGGTGAAGAGAGAAATCTTTTCACCCTTTTTTGTTTGGTGATTGTCGGACCGCCGGCTTCCAGCCGGCGAGTGAGTTAAGGATGAAATTAAAACTGGTTTTAATTTCAAGAATAGTTAAAAAATATAGTCACCGTATGGAACAGGGCGGGAGCCCGGCGAACCCAGGTAATAAAAAGAAAGATTGGCAATTTTTGATGTTATTAATCAAGATACTGCCGATTGTGCCGGGCTCCCACCCAGTTCCAAACGGTGACTGAAATTTTATTACCTTGTAATGATTATACAGATTTCTATACGCGCCGGCTGGAAGCCGGCGCTCCGTATTATACGTTTTTCACTCTTCACTCTTCTAATTTTCTCTCTTCTCTTCATTCCACGTCGTCGGGGCCGAATTTCATTTCTTTTGGTTTTTCTATGCAGTTTATTTCTCCCCACAGGGATGGGAGGAGTCTGGCTTCTGACGGGATGTCGCATACTACGGTTTGGGATTTGCCGGACCAGTAGATGCGGCCTACTGTGCTGACGCCGTTCTGGTCGCCTTGCAGTATGCCGATGTCGCCGCGGATGTGGTCGTCAATATTTGGCGCGGGAAATCCAATTTCTTCCCATGGAATTGCCGCTTCCAGTATCCAACCGCTGGATACCAGTGTTGTTTTCAATTGTGTTGCCACTTCGACATTATCCAGTTTTTTCACCAAGTCCATGCGGGTTTCACCTACGGGTGATTGGAATCGCCAGTGTTTATCTTCCGGCGCATCAGGAGCAACCGGTCGGTAAAGCACAACGGTGGGTTTTCCTTTCACAATGCTTATCAGCAAGCGAACATCACCCGGTCCGGCGGTGGTGCGTTTCTGGTCGGCTTTCGGGTCTAACCCCAGGGTAACATCAACGGCGTCGCCGCCTTTAAATAGCAATGCCGGTTCTTTTGCCGAGTTTTTGAACGGACTTTTGCTGGCAGCCCAGACGGCGACATAAAGTTGATCATTGTCATACGCCAGCGCTGCCTGTGCGTCGATGAAATGTTCGGTTCTTATCAGCGAGCTTTCCCAGTGGTCTTTGAGTGTCACGAATAATTTATCCGGCCAGTCATCAAGCATTCCGTCTATTCCCAGGGTTGCGGTGATATACGGCATGTTGGTGACTTTCGGCTCATTGCGCACCTTTTCCCGCGTTGCTTTCAATACTTCCCATTGCTGCTGCTGCTGAATGTTGTCGCTGGTTACGGTGCAGTCTCCGGTCAATCGTTTTGCCTGTTCCAAGCCGTCTATACGCACCAGGCTGACGTGATGATGGCCGGCCACCGCGTATAGTTTGCCGTCGCTGGATTTCACCACGCATCCGTGGTAATGTTCCTGTCCCGGACGCATATCTGTCAGGTCAACCTTACCGGCTTCCCATTCCGGCATGCTCCACGAACGCAAGCCGTATCCAATAGGCCCACCCAGCAGGCAGCCTGCCAGCAAGCCGTCTTTGGTATAGCAAAACCAGTCGCCCGGGTCGCTGTTGGTGACAAAATATTCCTCATCGCCCATAGTGAAATGGCCGATGGGGACATGTTCCTCGGTTAATACTCCCGGTGGGCGCTGGCCGCCAAAACCGCTGGAATAAAAACCGCCGTGAACATTATTCGGGTTCGGGTATGTCCATAACGGTGTGGTGCCATCGGCAGCGTAAAATGTGTTAGTGGTGGACATGCTGAACATGCGGCCGTCAGCAGTGACCCAACCGGTGCGGGAAAATGGCGCTTTTTCCAACTTCGCCAGGTCATAAGCTGGAATGCCATTCGGCTGTATGGTTGCGCGCACTCGCTGGCCTTCATAATTAAAAGATAAATCTTCGCCTACAAAGGCAGATCCAAGTCTTTTCTCGACTAACTGCACTTCATCAACCTGCGGGGTACCGTCAGCGTTTTTATCCCACCACAGGAAACTGTATGCTTCGCGCATCAACTTGCCAAATTTTTCGCTCAAATCCGGACGAATATCGACATCACCCCATGATTCAAGCGGACCGGTGGCAGCCATTGGCACTGCGATATGGTCGCGTTCTTCACAAATAGTGGCGACACCCATGCCAACATCAGGACCCACCAGGTAACGCTGCTTATTCAGGTATACCGGACGGGCAGGCGGCGCACCGCCGGAAGATTCTTTGGCTCCGCTGCGGTAAATGATGCTGTCCAACGTCCAGGTGCGCTCTTTCCAATCAAATATAAATTTCATGCCATTGTAATATATTAAGCTGCGGTCATTCGGGTCCAACCAACCACCGCCGCCATATTGCGTGGGGCCAAGTAACCATTTTTCCACTTTGCCGTCACGATTTATTCTCTCTACCCGTTTGGGCTGCCATGAATTATCAGTTACCCACAGCTTTCCGGCACTATCTATAGCGATGCCAAGTGGTTTGTCAAAACGTTCCGGGTCCCACGCACCAACTTTTTGCCCGCCAGGTTTACCGATAGTGCGAGTAATTTTTCCGGTTTTGGGGTCGCAAACTTTTATATTTTTAGTTCCCAAGTCAGTTATATAAAATATGCCGTCTTCATCGATGGCGATATCGCCGATGTTATCAAATTTATCGCGGGTGAATATAGTTTTTGACTTCCCGCCATCGAGAGGAACGCTTATTACCTGACCTTCAGAAGCGGCGAATAGGCTGCCTTTCGGATCAAAAGCAATATTTCCCACTTCAGGTATTGGCAAATGGCGCAGGATGGTTATTTTGCCATCTTTATCGTCATTGGCAGGCAGTTTGTATTCAGTAATTCGCTGGTCATAAGTTATTGGCAATTCCGGGTCGCTGCCCAGAGATTGGTAAGCGACAATATTGCCAAAACCAGCCAGGTGAGTGGTGGTAATGGGCAGCGATTCATAAGGGGGTCGGCGGTATCCTTCCGGTTCCAGCACCTTTACCCGCACTGCGCGGGTGTCGGTGATTGCGCCAAAATCCACGCTGCATACGGTTGGCGACTGCGAATAGTAGCCGGCGAATGTTATCGGTTGAATTTGCCCGGCAAATTTCCAATATTTATCTACATCGAGAACTGTTTTCGGATCAATATTTGCTGGTCCGACCCAGTAATCAACGGTAGTTGTGGATAATGGTGTGGGTGACAGAATAGATACTCCGCGCAGTTTGACAGCATCTTTCCAAACCAATGCCATCCGGGCGGGGGTGTATTTGGAAATTGGCGTTTTCGGGTCGCGCTTTACCGACCATCCGCCAGTGACGGTTTCTTCGCCTTCGCCATAAACACGTTCCGCGTCCGGCGCCAAGTCGGCAAGTCGATGTCCCATTATCAGGCCAAAAGTAAGGCGAGTGGCGGAAAAACGCAATGCCTGGGTGCGCAATCCGCCGGTGGGAGCAAGTGCTATGCCCGGATGTCCCGGCTTGCCGGTTACCGGCAGTTCAACCCAGTCGTCTTCGTTGAACTTCTCATTAGCTTTTTCAGCGTCTTCGCCTATCGCTTCCGGGTCGTTGATATCTTTTTCTGAGGCATCTTTTGGCATTTTGGCATCTTGTTTCAATGCAAAAACCTTTATTGTTGCATCAGGAACCATTATTGAGCCAACCGGTATTTGTTTATGAAATGCCAGTACTAATGAACCGCCTTTTGCTGCATCGCCAAAATATGCCTGAGTTGAACACGGTATGGCCATATTTGCCTGAGAAGGAGTATTGCGCGGCATAGTTTCGGTAAGGAAAGCAGCGTAGAATTTCATTAATTCATCGTATTCGCTTTCATTATAATTTTTATCTTCGCGTCCACCGCGATGGCCTTTGCCTTTTCTCAGCCATACAAGGGGTTGAGAAACTTTCGGGTCCATTTCATTTGCGGTGAATGGCGGCTGCAGCCACGAAACCGGCGGTGGATTGTACGCGACATATAGTTTGTCACCGCGACCGGCGGCGCCGGTGACTGGCGACATGGGCAAGTCATTATTAACTTCGACCGGCGATATGGTACGGGTTGAGTAATTATTTTGCGAGTCAATCTGCTGAATGAAGTTCCCCCGGATAAAGTAGGCATTTCGTCCATCTGACGCAATGCGGTCCGGTCCAAAGAAACCCAGTTGCAACGCGCCTTCTCCCCACAGTTTATGGCCGTCATGATTCACTGCGATAATAGAACTTCCGCCTTCTGCCACACTGCAGCCTATAAAAATCTGATCGCCAACCTTGCAGGCAGAGTTAGGAGCGCCATGATCGCCCAGCCAGTCGCCTTCGCCAAGTACCGGAGCGGGCCAGGGTGGCTGCCCGGCGTTGTAAACAGTGCCTTCGTATGTCAGCTTCAACGGAGGGCGCGTAATTGCTTTCCAGGTATAGTCACCCGGCAGAATGTATTGCCCGCTATCGTCTTTCAAATCCCATGGTTCGCTGACAATCCCTTTGTCCCGGGTAACTTCGGCTATTAACCGCCGGACTGGTTTGCTGGTTTTCTTGTCAAATAGCTGCAGCGCGATGAAACCGTCCATCGGCATATCGTATTTTAATTGAAAAGGCATCGGCGGCATCGTTTCAAGACTTGGGGGATTGGGTGTTGTGCCAAGGTTAACCAGTGCGAGCACAAATTGAAAAACATAGGCATTATTCTGGTCTACATAGACGCGAACGGCTTTCGTTTCCACGGGATTATCTACCCGGTAAACGCAAAAATCGGCAGTATTAATGGTGTGGTCTTTCAGCTTTTTCCAGCGCGAATCCGGTGCGTTCATCGCCACTTCTTTAGTATCTGGTTTCAAATAATCAACATGAAGATAGGTGGTGCAAATCGTTTTAGTAATAAATCCGGCAACTGCCTGCGGGGTTTCCCATGAACCCAGCCAAACCTGCTTGGTAAACGCGGCGCCGGTTTCGCGAGAATAGCCCATGGTGGCGGCATCGTAATACCGTTCGGTAAAACATAATGTTTTCGCCATTTTTGAAGAAAAGTTTTGCGGTGTCTGGTAACGGTCGCTGAATCGCAGCGCGCGGGTGATTACTCCCACCGGCAAGGTTTTTAAAGTGCCACCGGCAATGACAACCCACTGGTCATCCGCGCTGATATCCCCCGGGTATGCTGCGGTTGGTTTCAGGTAACTGACAGTAGTTCCGATATCCTGCTGAAATTTTGCGGTATTTCCCGCGCGACTGATGAAGCGGGTGAATATTGTACCAATAACAATAGGCCGGTTGAACGCGATACGAAAATGGCGGTCTTTGCCCGCCAACGGTCCGATTTCCCATGTCGCAGTACCATCGCGCAACCCGAAAATCTTCTCCAGAGTGTCGACAGATGCCACACCTTTAGCAATATTCCCATCGAAAGCCGCGCAATTAGGGATATCTAAATCAGCGGAAGTAAAGGCAGGGGTTAACTCAGCCGCGTGCGTGGTGATGAAGATAAGCAGCAGACCAATAATTGCAATTAAATTTGTGCGCATAATAGATTCTCTCTCATTGCCAGGTTAAATATTCAAACTTTTCATAGGTTATTATACCATGCTGTGTCAATGTTACAATGAGCTTTTATGAATAGATTTACATTTTATTTTCTTTAAAAAATAGAATTTTTTTATGAAAATAGATTGACTAATGATAGATAGAGTGCTAATATTTTATATCGTTCAATGGTTACGTAACCATAATATAAGGGGGATCAAATGATCAGTCAACACCATAAGAAAGGTTTCACCTTGATAGAATTGCTGGTAGTAATTGCCATAATTGCCATTCTCGCCGCGATTTTATTTCCTGTCTTTGCTCGTGCCCGTGAAAAAGCACGACAAACAACCTGCACCAGCAACCAAAGACAGATTGCTGCATCTGTGCAGATGTATGCGCAGGATCATGAAGAAACATTTCCCGCACCAGCAACGATTTGGGCAGATCTAAAATTAGATCCGGGAGTATTGATTTGCCCGACAATGGGAAAGTCTGCCACCAATGGGTACTGTGCTAATGGGATGATTCTTAGTTCCGGGATTGGGCAAATTGATAATCCTTCTGCTGTACCATTAACCTTCGATGGTCAGGCGGTATCTTTAGATACTACACCACCGTTTCCGTCCGCTCCAAATGTTGCTACCTGGATATCAGACTATGATTATCGACATTCCAAGCAGATGGTAATCAGTTATGTTGATGGACATGTTGGCACCAGTGCAAAATTACGTGGCACTTTTCCAGACCGCTATAAAACATGGATGTCCTATGACTTTCAGGATGGGTTATATCCATTCGGTACATTGCCTACCGGTTGGCAGGTGATGGACGACCCCACTACTACCAGTGGTAATAAAGTGTTGTACACAATATCACCCAGCACCGGAGCATGGGCGGAAAATAGTTATAATAAAGATTTGTCTTCAACGCTGGGAAAACGATTTAAAGAGATTTTCATGCAGTCTCCTGCTGTATATGATCCGGTCGAATACCAGTTTTCATTTCGTGGATATCGAATTGCTGCTGCAGAAGGCTTTTATTATTCGATGCAATTACAGGGACTTTATTCGGGGTGGTCGTATGAAGCTATTGGCAACGCCTGGAGTTCGGTAAAAACCGGACCTTATGCCGCCAGTACTGCTGCTACTGCTTTTAAATCTTGCGACTATTCGGGGTATCCAGCATTTAAATTTCTCATCAAACCTGGTCAGTTTGCTTTTACTTCTGCTCTTTCCATAAATTTGAATTGGCAATTTCACGTAAAAACAGGGAACGCCGGAACTGTGCAAGAAAAGGCCTACTTTGATGACTTCCTGCTCAGGGAAGTGCTGCCGGGTTAGTAAAAATAACATCAACAAACGCCATGAGAAATTGATCTGTACTATTTTCTTGTTCCAGCGTCAACGGTTTTTGGATGTTGGTAGAATAAAATGCGCATGAATCTGACACCTAAAGTTGATCACCAGCCTGTGGGAACACTTCCTACGTTTATAAACTTACCGGCGGTGATGGCGAGACGTCTCAAATGTTTACTCAGGCGTGCCAACTCGCTGACCACGTTTACTTTTAGTGTTTGGAGTCAAAGGCAATGTAATCGCGGTCACTTCTTCATCAGATGAAGTAAATGGTATATTCTTCTTAGTGTCCTTTTCAGATTTTGTGCCAAAAATCATCGATTGATACTTGAAGAGTGGAGATTTAGTAGAATGCGCTTATACCATCCTGCTGACAGCGGCAAAAAACGCCTTAAATCCTCTCACTTACCTGCGTGTATACCTGAACGCCGCGCAGACAATGGTGGCAAATTTCCAGCCGATATTAGCCGCTTCTTACCATGGCAAGCAAGCGCAGAAGATATTGCAGCTTGGAAACTACCCCCAACCGATAATTAAAAGGTTGGAGGAATGGGGTTTACCGAATACTTACTATTTTCTTTAAAAAATAGAATTTTTTTATGAAAATAGATTGACAAATGATAGATGGAGTGCTAATATTTTATATAGTTCAATGGTTACGTAACCATAATATAAGGGGGATCAAATGATCAGTCAACACCATAAGAAAGGTTTCACCTTGATAGAATTGCTGGTAGTAATTGCCATAATTGCCATTCTCGCCGCGATTTTATTTCCTGTCTTTGCTCGTGCCCGTGAAAAAGCACGACAGACAACCTGTACCAGCAACCAGCGTCAAATAGCGGCATCAGTTCAGATGTATGTTCAGGATCATGAGGAAGCATTACCAGCTGAGACCACTGTCTGGGGAGATTTAAAGCTTGATCCCGGTGTTATGATTTGTCCAACCAAAGGTAAATCAATGCCAAATGGTTATGGTTACAACGCAAATGTCAGTGGTGTTGCTATAGGGCAATTTTCTTCACCCATGGAAACAGTGTTAACCGCAGACACCAACAATACTTCTAATTTGATTTATATCGGATTTACCGATATTGATTCACGTCATAGCGGTACAGGCATAGTTAGTTATCTGGATGGACATGTTGCGCCAGTGAAATCTACAGATATGCCGATTCTTATTGAAGGTACTACGGATATGTTTGCGGGAGCTAATCGCGCAAATGGTCCGTTATCAACTACAACGAACGGATACTGGACCGCTTCTACAGCACCTGATACTGGAAAAGATTATGCCACCCCGACTTTTAATGGGTTTATGGCAGGATTTTGTTCATATCAAAATCAGTCTGGAGTTATTGTTGCCGGTAATAAAGGAAACCTGACCGGGGGCTGGCATAGAGCTGTGTGTAATTTAGATAGTTGTGCAACAGCTGGCGGTATGCCCACCGGTAATGCTACAGTGTATTGGATTGTTGAAGGAGATATTAATGGAGTGAATAACGGTGAAGCATCAACATTCCTGGTTCGCAACAGTAGCACAACTGTCGTTGCAGCAGGAGCTGTATATGGAAACTATGGTGCCAACAGCGATTGGTGTGCTGATGCAAAATCAATAGCGATGTTTGGCACAAATAACTGTACGCCATTATTTTTCCAGAACTCCCCTGGAGATAGTCGTGAAGACAAGCACTATACGTGTAACCTAACCACATTAGTGACAAGAGATTTTCAGTCATCTTGGACGCATTTTAAAATGTTTGGTACCGGGGGATATGTTTATCTGAAGTATGGAAAGGTTCAGCTAAATTCACGTGCTGAAACAGGTTGGATGGATCCATCTACTTTTGAAGTTGGCGCTCCTTTGCATGATAATTCGCAAAAGTATCTGTTAGTTGCCAATTTGAAATATGCCATAAAGTAGTCCGAGATTGAAAAGTGCAATTTATCTTCCCCAAGCCTGAGTTTTTATCTGACTTGGGGAAGATAAAATTTTGTGTGCTATTTACGGTAATTGCATAATTAAATTTAAAGTTTGAAGATAATCTGTCCTGACTTAGGTATCCTCACCGCATTGAGTAACTCACAGGTCTTTTAATAGACCATCAGATACACTATATATCCAACCATGCACCCAGAGTCATTGTTTTCGAGACCAGACACAACAAGCCAGAAAACTTCCTGGGTTCATTTTAAAATGGTAGGTTCTGACAGTAAAGTATACTTCTTGTATGGCTCCACAGTATGGAGTGTAAGCGCATCAAATTGGAACACCATCCGCTACTTCAACCTGGGCGGTGCTAATCATAATAACCAGACCAAAGTTGTATTAATGGATAAATTAACGTATAGCTCGCTGTAATTTTTAGAAGCTAAAAAGATTATATACGTTGCAATGAGTATTGATATTTAAGTCATAAAGGGCGGGTTTAGAACCCGCCCTTACAGTATGTATATATAAGTATGTATGTATGTATGTATGTATTATTTGATGTTTATTTTATCGCCAGTGCCATAATGCAGCCATCTGAAAGGGCTACTACCAGATTGTTTTTAATCCAGATGATGCCGGAAATGTCTTGCGGGAGTATCTGTTGGGTTTTCAGGTTGCCTGCGGCGTCGAATACCTGCAATGCGCCACCCCAATAGCCGACCGCGGTTAGTGTATTTGCAGTGGCGAGTGTCTTTGCTACTTTATCAGGCAGGAGTTTTTCCTTTAGCAAGGCAGATAGATTGACTGGCTGTTTCGTTAATGTTGGGATGATATCCATGGTTTTTTGTCCGGTAATCTTGCCGGCAGCGTCGATAGTTACCTGTGAACCATCAAGGCAAAGAGCAATCAGCTTCCCGTTCTCTTCTTTTAATGCTGCGGCGCGGTCGGGCAATACATTCTGCCAGGCTATTGCTGCTTCGGGGATAAGTTTTGCAGTTTTTACAGGTTCAACCTTGGCAGTAGTTGGCATTGCCAGTGGTGTTAAGGGGTCTAATCCCGAAGCCATATCATAGAGGGTACCGACTGCTTCAGCCATTCCCTGCGCGTCATAAGCGATAGCCGTGATGGATTCTGTCTGTTGTTTTACCACATCGCTTTGCCATGCCAGGTATCCGCGTCCTGCACCCGGAAAAGATTTCGCGTCGGGTTTATACGGCAATACCGGCCCCCACTGGGTTGTATTTACGATGCCGTTTATCAATTCATTATCTTTGGGGTTTCCTAATAGGATGGATGTTCCCGGTACATTAAAACCACCGGGACCTGCCCAGGCTGCTTTTCCTTCAGCGGGAATTGGTTCTGGTCCTTTCACATCAGCAGCTTTAACAATAGTGCATCGTACTCCCCAGGGCTTTAGAATATCAGCCAAACGGTCTGCGACGGCATTATCATAATCGCTGCTGCCTTTGACAATGGTGATATCTTTGTTAGTGCGGAAGAAACGATAGATGTTTTCCCTGTCGTTTCCAAAAAATACCGCGCGCTGGGTGGCACCGGCAAGTGTTCCGCATTGTGTTGCCGGTTTATAAGAAAATTTCGCAGAACCTTTGCTGTTATTCAGCAATTCGGTAACTTCTATTGTCCATTGCCCTGATGGGTCATTGGCTGCCAACGGCAGATTAAGCGTACAGATGCCATCTTCAATAGCGCGGTAAATATCGTAGCGTATACCACCCAGCGGGTCGATTAGTTTTACCTGCAAAGGTGCGGAGCCAACCAGAATTTTACCCTTGGTATCCACCAGGGTTGTATTTATTTTCACATGAAGCGGGTTTTGCGCCACGGTAAAGTCTTTAAATAAAACCGGGGTTCCAATCTGCACACCGCCGATAGGTCGGTCAGTTCGTGCGAAAGCGCGCATTTCACCGGCACCGAAGCGGAATTTGCCGACAATTGCCTCACGGGCAGCACCAAACTCGATGACGTTACCGCCACGTACAGCATCATATACTGGCCGTCCATCATTAGGCAAAACAATGGTCGCTTGCGCCGCTTTGATCGCGTTCATATCTTCAATTTTTTCCAGTCTGGTTTCATCCGGCGTGGCATTTACAGCAAACAGATACTCAATATCCCCGTATGCCTGCCGGGAGCCAATAATGGTTGAAAGGCTGCATTCATAAATAGGCTGAATGCCGATTTCTTTGCATCGTGCAGCCAATGCCTGTGATAACTTTTCTGCTTCTTTGAAATATGCGCCAGGGCGGCGTGCCAACAGTCCTTTTACACGTCCTGTTTCACCAGGATTAGCAAACGCTTTGGCTGCTATCTGGTTAACGGTCAACGGTGCTTCTGCTCCCAGCATTTTTGCGCCTTTTATTTTTACGGTGCAGTCATCAGTGAGAAAAACGATGCCGCCGCCAGCGATATATTCTTCTACAGATGATAATACTTTAGGATCCAGCGATTCCACCCCGGTAATAATAAGGGCCTTGTGGTTTGCCGCCACGGTGCCATCCATGATATCTTCTTCCACAACCGGGAATAGCGGGATATGTGCCATTTTGCTGGCAAAATAGAGTTCCAGCAAACGTTCATGCTGGCCGGGAAAGTCCTGGAAGTTCATCATATTTTTAACTTGAGCATTGATATTTTGCGACATCGAGTAGAGTACCGCCACCTCGCTGCGGGTAACTGGCATAGTGTTGAATACAGTACCCAATCGCGCCATCATTTTATTGGTTTCCACCACGCCATCTGCAGATGCCAATTTGTACGGGTCATGGGCGGCATTAGGCGGTTTGCAGATGCCTTGCAAATTTGTAATGAAAGAAAGGTTCTGCTCCAGTCGGTATAACTGCGGGTTCATGTCCCACCAGGTTGGCAGATACCAGGTAGGTTTTTGCAGGTCGCGCATACGTCCCATTTCCTGGTAAAATGCCTGGTTCAGAAATCCGCCGGCGTAATCGTCGTACCCGCCGTGGCCGCTTATAACACTCAGGTTGCGTGCGATATTAAAGTAATACCCGTCGCCAAAGGCATGCCAGCCATAAACAGTTTGGGTAGCCGAGATAAAATCAGGCCGAATAAGGCTTACACCATAGGCGGCATCCTTCCAGGCAGCCTGCATGAAGGATTGTTTCCAGCGTACAAAATCAGCCCATTGGGCGATTTTTTCTGGATTATCCGGCTTTACATCATTATATTGCAGAGCCTCTTTATCGAAAGAAGATTTAAATGCGCGGTCCTGGGCGGGGACATTATGCCCGGTAAATTCTTTAGTTCTGGGATTATTCCACCATGTCAGACCTGGCTCATCATAGAAATGGACGCCAATGGCATTTGGGGTGGTGCGGTCTTTCAATGCTTCGCGTTCTACCCGCGCTCTTCCACTTGTTAAAACATAGGGGTCAGACCAGTCGCATTCCAACCGCATATCCATTTGATGCGCTCCACCCTGGGTGCAGCAGCGCATATAATCAATGCCGCCGCGAATATTAGCATTCTGGTCATGTCCACCATAACTCGCGTAAACCAGGTTAAAACCCATGCTGTTTTCCCCAAGGATAGTCTGTGCCGCACCATTTGTTGGACAACCCCAGTCGATAGTGCGAAAGGTGCTCTTGCGCAAGTGGCTATAAACCTCAATCTTTTGTTGTGCGGTCGCGTCATTCACACTCACATCAACAGCATAATTTCCCGGTCGCAGCAGCCATCCGTTTAAATGAAGATGTTCGGTAGTACGCGCTTCCGTACCAGCCAGTGGTACTGCATTTACCGGAAATGTGAAAACCATCTTGCCGGTATCTTCACCTGATAACGTCATGATTAGATTATCTGCCGCCAATGCCTGGGTATCACTGCGCACCACGGACAAATCAATTTGCTCGTTAGTTTGATACGCAACGCGTCCAAGAGGAAGTAAAATTTGTACTTGCACTGCTTGTGATGCTGTTATAAATAAGACCAGCAGCAGTATGGTTAGAAAACGGGACATGGTTTTTCTCCTTAAATTCGTATTAACTTTAAGCAATTGCAAAACCTGCCAATTACAGCGTGGTGTTGTCGTGTATTCTCTCTTCGAGTAAGGGAAAGGACGTCTTCGGCTTAGGATAACAAATTTGTAAATTATGTCCGAAGACGTCATCGCAATTTCGCGATACACGCGACCAGTTTCATGTTATTTGGTTAAAGTTCCAAATATTTGTAATTCAGTCAGTTCCCTCGTGACGGCGCACGTTCCCCAGGAGAGGCGGAAATACGATGCATTCAGATCCTGCCCGGTAGGAGCAGTAAAGATGATATTTCCATATTTAGGTGCAGTATTCTTCCATAGCCATCCTACGTCGGCACCAACTACATCTGTAGTATAAGGGCCCCACACCGTGTACCAATTCGTCCCGTCTTTTGAAAGTTCGATTTTCGGACTGGCCAGTACACCAGAGGTGTCAATGTTCGTAATCATGGCACCCGTTATTAGATATGACTTCGAAAACTTAAACGTCACATTTCCGGGTGTACCAGAAGGCTTTGTTTGTCCACCGGCCTGCCGGTCCCACCATGATACATTATAGCCACTTCCGGAGACCGACATTTTCGTGTCTTCTTCATATAGAATATTGAAAGTGCCATCTATCGCTACTGGTTCACCTTTTGCCGCATAGGCATACAAGCGACCAATTTCTAAAGTTCCATTACCGGTACCGCCTGTTTCAGAAAGGTCAATATAGTTGCTTAAACGAGGCGGACCTGCGGATGTAAGCAGATTACCATTATAATAACCACCAGTAGAGTTGCCTGTACTTGTCCATAATACACCAGCCTGGTCGCTGATAGTAACACCCTTGGGGGATTCATTTTCGTTTCTGAATTGAATACCCAGTTTGCCAAGAACCAATGGTTCGCTAAATGTAAAACGACATGATTGGGTTCCCGTACCTGCAGAATTAAATCGCCAACAGTTTCCGCCGATTGCTTCATAATCTTGCATTTTAACAGGATCGCCATTTGTTGCTGATGTACTCCAGTAGTATGTTCCATCTGGTTTCCAGCGTCCCAGGAAATTTACTTTAGTCGAGTCGGTGAATAAATCGCCGGCAATTGTTCTTGACAGGGTAAACTCGGCGTGTCCATCTGCAAAACTCGCTATCCACTTGCCACTATGGCGCGCATCGTAATCTCCATAAGAATATGCGATATTCTGCGCAGTTGTTGCAGTAGCATCATGTTTGCCATCAGCAGTTATGACCAATGCTGCCGGATTATCAAATGAGCCTATCGACTTATTGGCAAACTGGGCACTGTAAACGTAACCATTTGGGGTAGATTTGCCAGCAGTCGGGCATATCAATACACCCGGGTCAACTTTAATATCAGCCCAAACAGTTTCACCAGGCAGAGTTTCTTCATGATCCTGAGCATAGATTTGGATTGAGGCGGCTATTTGCCTCTGGTTGCTTAAACAAGTCGTGGCTCTTGCCTTTTCACGGGCGCGGGCAAATACTGGGAATAGAATTGCGGCGAGGATTGCAATAATGGCAATCACGACCAGCAATTCAATCAGCGTAAAGCCAACACGGGAACGAGAAGTGGTAAACATAATTTTCTCCTTTAACGACGTTTGTCTAAATGTATATTTTTATTTAGATAGTAAATAATATCAAGAGGTATGCAAAAAGTCAATAGTTTTTTTGTGAAAATTGTATTAAATAATATCGTTTAATTAGATGAAGGGGTAGCTTTTATTGAAGGTATTTTTATATATACGGAACGCCGGGGACGGCGTTCCGTACAAGTCAAATTCGATTACATCGCATGCCAGTTACTTTACTCAATCGGTATAACTGGCATGTTGACCATCATATTATCCATCATTTTGCCGCCCAGCATTACGCTGAAGGTGGTTTTTGTTTGTACCCGGGGAAGCGGTTGGGTGCCATCAAGGGCGGTGGCGGGACCATAGCCAATCATGCGCATGTTTACCACGTCGCAATCCTTGAAAATGCCTGCTGGTACTGTCACGGTTACCTGTTCCGGTCCCATGAACTTTTTATCTTTTACGTCATTTATAACATCTGCCATCTGCAGGTAATCCCACGCCATGTCCGGTTCGGTGCGCACCTCAGCGGAGTTCCACATTATCAGGGTAGTGGTTCCCTGCATTCCGATGATTTGAGCATAGTATCCTAAAATCCCCGGCACGGCATCCCATTTGAAGGTGATTGCCTTGTCCAAAGGAATCTTTGCGCTAAATTTCGGACTGCTCATTTTTATTGGTGCCAAAAAGTTCACTTCTTGTGGCACGGTTATGTCGACATTGCCGGTGTAGTTGGTGGTCAGTGAATATTTCCCCTGCAAAACCGCGTCTTTTCTAACTGTTCCCGGCTGATTTTCTGCCGGCCAGTAGCCGGTGGTCCAGTTCGGTTTGTAGTAATAGCTGGACTTTTTCTCCGCCTGCTTTGCAGCTTCCCGCATCATCGCTTTCTGTTCCGGGGTTAAATCTTTAAAGCTAAATATCTCTGGCTGACCGGTTTTCACCTTTTCTGATGAACCCCAGTAACGCTTGATGGTGAAATCAGGTAGTTGTAAATCCGGGTTTTTCGGGTCAGCGGTTCCCTTTTCCGGTTCGGGCCGATACAGGGAAAGGTTCATAGTTTTCCCCAATTTCAATCCATCAGGAATCGCGATTGATGCTGTCGCATCAGGCTTTGCAATTGATGGCGACCATAATCGAACGCTCAACAACCGCTGCGGTCCCATTAGCGATGACATTCCAGGCATTGCACCACCCGGCATCATCTCATAAACTTTTGGATCAATATCCGGCATATCCGGCATATCCGGCATCCCCACCATTTTAGTAGATGAAGTTTCTGCAAAAATCCCCAGATAAGCCTGGTTTTCTACAGCAACGGCGAAAGAAGACAATATCGCCATGAATAATCCAATAATAAGTAATCGCATGTCAAAATCCTCCAATTTTAGATAGGTTATATTATACACCCAAGGTGGGAAATTTGGTAGTGGGAGATGACGGAATTGCAAATTGTAAATGGCAAAACCTGTTTTTTAATTAATAAACCGGTATTTTAAAAGCCCCTCCCCGGATGAAGAGGGGAAGAACGACTTTCAGGGACTGACACCGAGTGGCGAAGCCATGATGGTGTCTGTCCCATCTGGTTTCAAAAGCGTCTATATTTTTCTACTTTTACAACCATTTAACAGCCAAAATAAGCGCACCTGAAGGAATATTGATATAGATTGTAGAAGTTAATGAAAGCTTATTGCAAAATAAAGGCTTTTCATGTTTCGTTTTTTTGGCAGTGTTTCACCACTCGGTATCGACCTTGGCACCTCCAACGTCCTGGTATTTCACCAGGGGCGGGTGGTTATGTGCGAGTCGGCGGTGGTGGCGGTCAACCGGAATGACAACAAAATATCTGCTATAGGTGAAGAAGCAAGGCAGATGCTGGGGCGCACCCCCGGCAATATTCGCGCCATCAGCCCATTGCAGGAAGGGGTTATTTCGAATTATTCCGCTGCTGTCGGATTGATGCGGCGCATTATAAACACTCATTGCGGCAAGGGACGCATGGTTCACCCAAATATGGCGCTGGTTTTGCCTTGCGGTGCTACCGGGGTAGAAAAACGTGCAGTGCTGGATATGGCGCATGATGCCGGTGCCGGCCGCGCCTACCCTATTTGCGCGCCGGTGGCGGCGGCTATCGGGGCAGGTTTGCAGGTATCGCTGCCGCAGGGAAACATGATCGTGGATATCGGCGGCGGCATTACCGATATCGGTGTGGTGTCGCTGGGCGGCATGGTAACATCGGCGTCAGCACGCATCGGCGGCATTCATTTTGACGAATTTATTTCGCGATATTTGCGCCGCGAATATAATCTGGTCATAAATGACGGCCTTGCAGAGGAAATTAAAATTAGAATCGGCACCGCCGACCAGTGGTTTGAAGGCGACGAAGTGATGGAAGTTCGCGGCCGCGACCTGGTGAATGGTATGCCGAGAACAGTAAAAATGCGTGCCGGCGAGGTGCGCGAAGCGATATTGGAACCGCTGTCGCTAATCGCCGAGAAAATTTGCGGAGTATTGGAAGAAACTCCGCCGGAACTCGCGGCGGATATCATGGAAAACGGCATCACCCTCACCGGCGGTGGCGCGCTGCTGCGCGGCATAGACATCTTCATCACTCGCCGAACCGGAATAAAATCTATCATTGCTCCCGACCCCATCAGTTGCGCCGCCATCGGCGCCGGCAAATACATCGAATCGGTAAAGAAAACTGAAGACGAAGTAGAAAGCCTGGAAATGGCGTGATGAGCAACAGGTAAAAATAAATGTTTTCTGGTAAAACCAACCATTTTTTATAAAAAATAGTAAAATATATGCAACTGATTGTTTAATAGATAGATATAACCTATTAGTAATTATAAAATCAATATGCGGGATTAATCGTGTGTCTCTTTTGACACATATTTTAAGGAGCATAATATGCATAGCACACTGAAGCGAACCATTTTTGCGATGGGCGTACCAACTCTCCTCTGTCTGTGGATGCCGATTGCGGCATTATCTGCAGATGCCGCGCCGCTTAACAAAGTCGGAACCGCTGCTGTAACGGTAACGGAAGGCACTGTAGCTGCCAAAATTGTCGAACTTACCGATGGCGATGTGAAAACGCGGTGGATTATGCGCACTGGCGTACCGCAAACCAGACTGGTGTTTGATATGACTGCTCCACGCACCGTGGGCAAGATTCGCGTAGCCAACTATCCTGGCGCCAACGCAACTCGCGGCATTAAAGACGTTGACGTTTTCGTAGGCGATGCGCCGGCACCGGCTGCCGATGGCACACCCGCTGTGGCAAAGACGCAAATCGCCATCAGCACTGAAGCCGTTGTCTGGACAGAAATCGCCTTGCCAAAACCAGTGAAAGGCCGCTATGTAACTCTACGCATCATCAGCAATTGGGGAGCACCGGCATACGCCGCGAATGAAGTAGAAATATACACCCAGGAAGCCGACCCGGCAGTACCGGCAGCGCAACCGACAACAACCCCTCATGATACACCGGCAACTACTACACCGACCACCACCACCGGTACAACACCAACAACCGGCACAACAAACCCGCCGGCAGAGAAAAAACCAACATCGCCAATTGTGGCTGTTACTGAATATGACAAAGCCGACGCTGTCGTCACCGCAGCTATCAAGGCTCTTACCGATGGCGACGCCACTACCCGCTGGAATGGTATTCCGCAAGGTAAAAAAGCGGAAGATATCGTCCCTATCCTCCTTCAGCTTGATCTTGGCACATCGCAGACTGTAAAGCAGTTGCGCATTGCAAATTACAGCAGCCCATCGAAGAAGAACAATGAACGGGGAATTAAAACCATTGACGTATTTATTGGCGATGCTGCCGCACCCGCGAAAGATGAGAAACCAGCAGTCGCTGCCTCTGTCATTGCCATCAGCGATGATAAAGGCACGGTATGGACTACCATTGATTTGCCAAAACCAATTACCGGCCGCTACATAAACATCCGTATTAAAGACAACTGGGGTGGTAATAACTACGCTGCCAATGAAATAGAAGTGAACCTGGTCCCGGCAACCGTGGTGAAGTAAATAATACGATCGGGGACTGGCTTGCATCATGAAAATTTAGCCTCTTTATTAAGATAAGCAGAACCATGATGAGTTGCTTGTCCCCGGTAATTAAACGTACTGCAATTATCAGTTAATAACAAAGAGCACAAAAATAATTCTGTGCTCTTTGTTGTATTAAGACAACTGCAAAACCTTGCGACACCCCGATGGGACAGACACCTTCCTGGCTTCGCCACTCGGTGTCAGTCCCTGATTTATACTAAAAAACCTAATACCTTACACCCTAACACCTATACACTTACTCTTTCCCCACCAATATATTGGTCAGCAAATCTTTGCTGCCATCTGGTACCAGAATTAGCTCGTTGGTGCCTTCGGTCAGTTTTTGTGTTTCCAATATCTGGAACATTGATTCGCAAACTATCGGGTCCTGGGAGATTTCTGCCAGGGCGGTTCCGATTACCTGCGGACGGATGGCGGCGGCTTTGGCGAACTCGATGGCGGCTTCGCGGTCGGCGGTGCTGGTGATGATATTCACCTGGTTAGCACCGTCCTGCTTGATAGCGGAAGTCACCTGGCGCAGGCGATTAACCACTTTGCTTTCAATCTGGCGTATCATTTCGTTGTCGCGGAAATGAACTTTGCGGATGTAGATTGAACCCAGGCGGTAACCCCATTCGTCTGACTTTGGCGATACTTCGTCGCGTACGGTCTGGCTCATGGCGTGGCGGTTTATCAGCATCTGGTCGAGGGGCAGATTGCTGAGACAGCGCACTGTGGATGAACTGACGTTGGCGGATAATGAGCCGCGCGGGTCGGTATTTTTGAAAATATAATTTACAGGGTCGCTGACATACATTTCATACCAGATACCAATACCCATCGGCGCGCCTTCTTCGGAGTTAACCGGCTGGCTGCGCAGGTATTCCTGATCAAGCCGCATGTCAACTTTGTAGGTGCGGCCCAAGATATTAACGATTAACGCCGCCGGGCCTAATTTGAACCAAAGGAAATGGATTCCCGGTTCGCTGATGATGCCGATAACGTTGCCAAACAGTACAAACACCTGGCTGGTTTTCTCTTCAACGATGGTGTAAAAGCCTATTAATCTAATGATACCGAAAAAAATCGGCACAACGATGAAACAGGCGAAAAATGTGATAACAATAACTACAAAGTCTGGTAAAGTGTGTTCTGGCATTATCGTTTTACCTCCTTGATTACGCGTTTGGCTTTGCTAAGCAGCGCAAGTTTTACGTTGCGCAGGTACAGTTCAAGTGACTGCGGATTTGCCGCTTTTAGTGCCGCCAACTGGATTGCAAGTTTGCGTAGCGGTTCCATTTCGGCACCGGCTTTCAATGTTTCAATTTCAACAGCGCGTCTTGATTGTACTATCTTCTGATCGGCGGATGCCTGCGCCAGGCTGATGTCGGATGACACCTGGTTGTGGGCGGTGTTAATGGCGGCCAGCGCGGATTCTACCTCTGACGGCGGGTCGATGCCGGTAATCAGCGAAGCGTCCAGCACCATGCCATAACGCGCGGCGGATGAACGGCATTCGACATCCATGTGCTCGTTAAGGACACGCAGATTTTTTCGCAGGTCATTAATGGAAATACCCTGGGTCAGCACCATGTCAACCTTTTCTTCATCAGTAGCGGCTATGGTTTTGGGTGCTTCAAAATTGGCGATACGCTCGCGGAGAACGGATACAAAGTAACCCATGATGTGCGCTATCGGGTTTTTCACGCCAAAAATGTAGGCGTAAAGGTTGCGATCGGATACACAGTAGCGAATCTGGCCGGACAACCCGGTGTTCAACTGGTCTTTTGTAACAGCTTCCAATACGGTATTGCCGTAATTTGCCATTGGCGCGCTGGGATCATACGCCATGTTTATCGTTTCAGTAGCCACCGAAACTTTATGAATGCGTTCCCACGGCCATTTGAAGTAAGGTCCGCCAGGCATAATTACCTGCACCTGCGGAAAACAATAACGGTCGCGTTCATCACCCGTTAATGACTCGGATACTGGATCCTGCAAAGTAGTCGCTTCACCAATGCGCGCTGCCCGTCCAAAGACGGTTTTTACCGCGCGCTGGTTCTGGTCTACCGTATAGAATCCCGAAAGTATCACCCGGACAACGAACCAAATGACGATACCCCAAAAAATAGGTTCCATACCACCCTCCTATCGAATAGTGGCATAATTGTACATTTGATATCTTGATTACGCAATAGGATATTTTTTGAGTAATAAATATGTGTAGATTCATCTTCTTTTGAAGGCTTTTGCAACAACAAAAACACTACAAATAAAACTATTTATGTGTCACGGTGTCATATTAAACGTTATCATTCAGCTTCAAAAGAAGGTAATTTATGTTTAAGTGGTTTCTCCCCGCGGTTTTGGTATTGCTTATAACCCAGGCGTTTGCCGTCAAACCTGGCACCGGTTTGACTATAAATATGTATAAAGGCATTAATTTTGAAGAATTAAAAGGCACTCGGGTTGACCCGATGATTAATTACCCGGGAAATGCGCCGATTGACGCATTGATTGGCAATGAAAACTTCTCGGTGCGCTGGACTGGCATGATACTGCCAAAATATTCCGAAAAATACACCTTTACCACCATCAGCGACGATGGCATACGGGTAACGGTAGATGGACAGAAACTGATAGATAATTGGACCGGACACGGGCCAATACCCAATAGCGGCGATATACAATTGAAAGCGAACAAAATGGTGCCGATTACCGTTGAGTTTTTCCAGGGTGGCGGCGGGTGGACTTTGCAGCTTTTCTGGCAATGCCAAAGCCTGAACAAAGAGATTGTTCCAACATCAGCACTATACCCATCTTATAAAAAAGCAGGCGTTGACTATGCCTGTCAGACTTCACTGGATATCAATAAATCAGCTATTGCAGTGCCGGGACAAAACGGCGAGATGGAAACAATTATAGAAAAAGCCGCTGATAGCGCTTTAAACAGCGACGGTTCATTAGTCGTTTACACCTGGGCGGGCCGCACCGCTGTAAATCCTAAAAATACCGAAATTGTTGTCAGTGCCTCTGACGGTACATCGCATATCAGGCTGACCCGCAACAAGACAGAAGATTGCCAGCCATCATTCAGTCCGGATGATCAGTGGATACTTTTTATCTCGAATCGCGACAGCAATAAAGAGATATATGTCATGCGCGCCGATTGCGGCGCAGACCAGACCCGGCTGACAAAAACCGCTGGCGAGGAAGCCTGGCCGGTATTCACCCCCGATAACAAAAAAATATTATTCCAGTCAACCCGCAACAAAGAAACAAATATCTACATCATGAATGGCGATGGAACCGGTGAAATGCAGCTAACGAAAAATGGCGGCATGACCCCGGTAATGACTATAGATGGCAAGAAAATCTTATTTACCAATGTGGTGAATGGAAAATCATACATCTATAAAATGAATGCGGATGGCACGGAAATATCCCGTTTGACCACTGGCGAAGAGGAAGAGTTTCACCCGGTGATTTCCGCTAAAGGTCAAAAAGTGATATTTACCGTAAAAAATACCGAGGGGAAACACAATATAGCATCCTATGATTTTGCGACTGGTAAAGTAACATTATTAACGACTGCCGGAAATAGCTGTCTGGCTGCGGCATCTGCTGACGGGGGCAAAGAATAATGAAACGCTATTTATTTTTTATGATATTAACTGCAATCTGCTTGTCTGCAAATGCTGCCCCTGATTTCATCTGGCGCGAGGCGGAAACGGCAAATTCTTATACGTTGGGCAACATCGCCAAACCGCTGCAGCCGTCATTCGGCTCACAAGAATTCAGCGAAGGGAAATGGGTCAAGGACAGCCTTATTGAAAACGGCATACTGCGCTACGATATAAACGTAAAGAATGATGGCGATTATAACCTGTGGCTGCGAATCGGTTTTGAACGGGTGCGCGCAATTACTAAATGGCGCATGGACAATGGCGAATGGAAAGTTATTACTAATCTAAACCAAACAACCAATGTCTCGCGAATATGGTTTTGGACCGACATTGGCTGGTTTAATGCCGGCAAGATAAACCTGAAAACCGGCGCGCATACATTGGAAGTATCATTCGGGCCAAAAACCGGCGCGAACTTCACCGCGGCATTCGATTGCCTCTGCCTGGTAAATGGCGATTGGCGTCCGGACGGCAGTCTGAAACCGGGTGAGAAATATAACAGCGATAAAGACAAACAGGCCGCAGACAAAGTTTATAAAATTAACGAAGGAATCACCGGACGTCTTTCAACACCATTAACTGGCATTTGGCAGATTGCGCGCTTTGACGACCCTGATATGAACAAAGGTACCTGGGAACCAGTGAAAGATATTCCGGCTGACTTGCAATGGCGCGGGATAAATGTGCCGGGCTATTACCAGGACCAGTTGCCATCAGATATCTTCGGTCATCGGGTGTGGTATCGCTGCCGGATTGATATTCCCGAATATCAAACTTCCCGCGGCTACCTGCTCGATTTTCGCGGCACTAACTGGATTGCATCTGTAGTGGTGAACGGACAATTTGTTGAATCCCACAAAAGCACCCGGGTTCCCTGGCAATGCGATATCACAAAGGCTATCCAACCCGGTAAAGTAAATGAGATTTGTATAGGTATCAAAGATATATATTACGCCTTTGAAACCAATGACTACAACAGCATGAGAAACCTGCCGGCGGAAAATATCGGTCAATATTCCCAGCATTTCATCGCACCGATATACCCATCCAGCAAAGGCGACGCTGATGGTTTGAAGGTAGGCATTACCAATCCAGTTTCACTGGTAGTAACTGGTTCACCGGTGCATATTGACGATGTATTCATAAAAACATCGGTAACAGACGAAAAGTTTGTTCAAAATAACAAAGTAATCACCGTTGAAGCAACAATTAAAAATCCAGGCAATGCCCCCGCAAATGTAATCGTATCAGGTGCGGCTTTGTTGAAAAACACCATACAGCAGAAAAAATTGCCGGATGTGGCAATTGTCGTGCCTGCCGGTGGAATACAAACCGCAATACTTACCGCACCATGGCCGGATGCGGAATTATGGTGGCCGCAGCAAAATCCCGCAAAATTATATTCTATGATTGTTTCAGCAAAATCTGATAATGGCTCTGTTGACTCTCGCGAGGATACCTTTGGTTTCCGCGAGGTAAAGGTTGACGGGAAATATATCCGCATTAACGGCCTGCGCCGCAATTTCTGGAATCTTCTTGCTGGTTTCAGCGGGGACACCCCGGAAGCGAAACTGGAACATTTTTACAAGGGAAACAATCGTTTCGAGCGATTCAGCACCGATATTAATGGCGACGTGGGAGTAAACAACCGTACTGATCAGTTGGAGTTTATGGATAAATACGGCATCGCCGGACGATTATCTACCATGGTTGACGGCATGTTCATCACCTATTCGCTGCAAAACCCGGTAACCTGGAAAAACTTTAACGAACATATCGAACAAGTAGTAAAGGCTTACCGCAACCACCCGTCGATTATTGTTTACAGCCTGGAAAATGAATTACTGATGATTAACGGTTCCAATGTAAATGGCGAAGCGGAGATGAAAAAGATTGAGCAATCCGCCAAGGTAAACCTGATTGATGTCGCGAAAAGGTTCGATCCAACCCGACCGTCAATGCTGGATGGTGCCGGGGCACTGAAAGATAATTACGCTGATATTTATAATGTGCATTACGCCGAAGATGGTTTTCATCCTGATAATGCCTTCCCGTTAATGGGTATTCGTTCTCACGGCGGTTGGCAGTGGAACGGTTTAAATCCATACACCGCCGGCGAGGTTGGTTATTTTGCCGGAAACGATAGCGACCACGCGTGGATAGGCGGCGAACTGGCGAATACCGGGAAAATCGGCGCGATAAAATCTTACGCGAAATATCTGAAATATCTGTTCCAGCGTTACCGCTGGAATGATGTCGCCATTACTTGCCCGTGGACCGGAATGGAAAATTCAGATGAGTGCTGGAACTCGCTGACAGACCTGGCGGCATTCACCCGCGAGTATAACAGTTCATTCTTCAGTGGCGACAAAGTTACCCGCACCGTGAAGGTATTTAACGATACTTTCAGCAAAGAACCACTGACATTCACCTGGAGCGTCAAGGCAAACGGCAAGGTGTCAGCCACTGGCACCGAAGGATTGACCATTGAACCGGGATTTAACAAAGAGTTGGAAATCAGCTTTAACGCGCCAATTGTTAATGCCAGAACCGCCGGCGAATTAATACTGGAAGTTACTCAACCCGGCAGCAAATCATTCAAAGATGTTAAAGAAATCACCATTTATCCACAAGTAAAATCATTGAAAACAAAACGAAATATTTATGTATTGGAAGAAAAACCTGTTTTCAGCCTGGAACTGGCGAAACTTGGCATCAAATCGTCATCAATAACAGACCTGTTAAATCTGGATGACCCGGCAGGCATCGTATTAATTCCCAATGACGGATTGAAGCCCGGCAACTCCATGGACGACATCGTCGCATATACTAAAGCCGGCGGACGAGTGGTTATTTTAGAACAGACAACACCCATTAATGGCGGTAAATTAGGCGTTACATTAAATAGCGGCTCTGAAAAAATCGGGTCATATTTCAATTTCGCCACCCCGGGTACGCCGTTGCTGAATAATTTGAATGATCGCGAATTATCTAATTGGGCAGGTTACGATACCACTTCAAAAGCAACCTGGACGAAACCAGGCGGCTCAGTGCGCGGATGGATCAGTTGCAGTGCCGCATTGTCTGACGCGGTTTTAATTGAGATTTCCGGCGGCGAAGGCGAAATTATCGCGACACAAATGAAGGTTGGCGAAAAACTGCTGACCGAACCGGCGGCGCAAACGCTGCTGGTAAATATGCTCACAACCGCTGATAATTACACCGCGCCATCGGCATCAGTAGCTTCATTCACCGGCGATAATGCCAACATAGACAATTTCGTGAAGAAACTGGGGTTGAATTGTAAACAGGCGGCAACTATTGATGACGCGTTGAATGTGAAAACAACGCCAATCGCCATAATCACCGCCAGCAAAGATAACCTGACCAGCTTATTGGCAAAGACTGATAAAGTCGCCGCGTATAATAACGCCGGCGGGTTTATCATGCTGTGGGGGCTGGAGCCAGAAAACCTGCCATTATTCAACAAATTAATGGGAACCCAGCATGTAATGCGCGAGTTCCGCCGCGAACGCGTGCGCCTGCTGCCGGACAGCCTTTCCGCCGGAATCAGCAGCAGCGACATCGCGCAATTCACCGATCAGGTTATTGCGCCATGGTCGGGTCAGCGCAATGTAAGCAAAGATATGTTCACCTATTGCGTCGATGGTGATGATATTGCCCCGTTCTGTTTTGGCACCCCCAACCCGAATTACCCGGAAACTAACGGCGGCGGGCCATACACCTTGGTGAACGGATTGTTTAACGCTGATATGTGGTGGTATATCGATCAGATGGGTTACGACCCAAATAAACCGGTGAATGAACTGTATACCTTTAACCTGCCGGTAGCGGCAAAGATTAAAACAGTGAACGTGTGGAACAACTCGAATTACGACACCGTGAAAGATTGCGACTTGCGCATTGACGGCATATCTACTTTGAAAAAAGAATTACCCAATAACAATGACCCGGTATCGTTTGATGTAAACGGCATCGATGCAAAGAAAACAGTTGGCTTGTTCGCGCTTTCCGTGCGTTCAAGGCAGCCAAATAAATTAGTCGGTCTTGATGAAGTGCAAATCATCCGTGAATTGCCAGACTGGTACGCCGGCAAGGTTTTTCCACTGGTGAATAATGGCGGCATAGTGCGCTACCCGCGCGGCAAAGGCGGCATTATTCTGAACCAGTTAAAAACCGCTACCAATGACCTCAACGAAAATATCGGCAAAAAACAGCGAATAGTTTCCGTAATTATGCAAAACCTCGGCGCCAGATTCTCCACCGCCTCCGATACCGGCGGCGAAGGCAAAGAACTCGGTCCCAAAGGCCTGCCCATCTACATCCCACCACAGGGAAGAGAGAACGCAGGAGAAAAATAGAAGAGTGAAGGGTGATGAAAAATTGTAAATGGCAAATTGCAAATGGCAAATTGCAAATATGATATAGTTTTAGTTTTAAATTTAGAAATATTTATGAAATTACAGTCACGGTCTGGAACTGGGCGAGAGCCCGGCGAACCCCGGTTTAAAAAGAATGATTGTTAATTTTGTTGTATAAATCAAAATACTGCCAATTATGCCGGGCTCCCGCCCAGTTCCAAACTGTGACTATAATTTATAAAAGAACTTGTCTTTTTGTAGTGAAAACGTGGCGTCACCGTCTCGGTGACGCTTATACATGCTTGCCAGGGACAGACACGAATCCCGGATAACTGTAATTGCAAACTTTAATGTCATCGCGGGATTCGACTCAGTCCCCTACCACAGCCGATATTTTTTATTGTACCGGATAATGAAATAATAACGGTTAAAATTACGTAAAAGTGATTAAAAGGAAGGTCGGCAAAATAAGGGGACTGGCTTGAATACTGCAATCATCAACAAACTTTCAATCACCAGCAAACACAGTATTCGTGCCTGTACCCGAAAGGTAAGCATATATAAAACCACAACTTCCCTCCTTTCAATTTCATATTTTTCACAATTTTCAGAAGGATACCACCTCGGTTTGTCGAAAGGTATTAAACGGCGGTATTACCTGTCGTATTTGTTGCTTTGGGGGTTGATGGCCCCTTTTGTGTTTTATAATTGGGAGAAGAAAATGTCTATTGAAATTGGACGCAACCGTTTTGCCAGACGTGGTTATGGATTTGATGAAGTGGCTTTGGTGCCGGGGGCAGTTACTATTGACCCTGACCTTTGCGATGTATCCACTAATATTGGCAGCTTGAAGCTGGAATTACCGATTCTTGGCGCGTCGCTGGACGCTGTTGTTGACCCGTCATTCGCAATTGAAATTGGCAAATTGGGCGGCATAGGAATGATGTATTTAGAAGGAATCTATACAAAATATGAAGATTATCTATCAGTAATCGAGAAAATTATCAATGCTGACGACGACGAAATTGTTGGATTGATACAGGATATATACCGCGCGCCGGTAAAAGACGAACTGATATTAAAACGCATCGCCGAGGTGAAAGCCGCTGGCGTGCCATGCATGGTATCCACCACCCCGATGAACGCAGAACGTATTGCTAAACTGATAGGATCCGGCGCGGTTGACGCATTCGCGGTTATCGCAACTGTCACCACAGTGCGCCACATATCAGAAAGATATCCTGCACCGGATTTCAAAGCCGTTAAGAACGCCATCGATTGCCCGCTGGTAATCGGCAACTGCGTAAGTTATGACGCCGCGTATGAACTGATGGAAATCGGTGCCGATGCCATTTTAGTCGGCGTTGGCCCCGGCGCAATTTGCACCACCCGCCGCGTATGCGGTTTGGGTATGCCGCAAATTACTGCCACCGCTGATTGTGCCGCTGCTCGCGATGATTTTGAAGCCAAATATGGCCGCCGGGTGGCAATCGTCACCGATGGCGGAATGCGCAGCGGTGGAGACATCTGCAAGGCGATTGCCGCCGGCGCAGATGCCGTGATGCTGGGTTCGCAATTGGCCGCCAGCAACGAAGCACCAGCAAAAGGCTACTCCTGGGGTATGGCGACATCATCGCCAACATTGCCGCGCGGCACCCGCATCAAAGTCGGCACCCGCGGTTCATTGCACGATATTCTGCTGGGACCGGCAAAACGCGACGACGGCCTGATGAATTACATCGGCGCATTGAGATTGTCCATGGGCAGCATCGGCGCCCGCAACCTGCAGGAAATGCAGAAAGCTGAAATTATCATCGCCCCCAGTATGCCGACAGAAGGAAAAACCGAACAGCGTTCGCAAAAAGTTGGAATGGGAAGATAGTTTGAAGAGAGAAGAGTGAGGAGAGAAGGGTGAAAAATCCATTTCTCTCTTCATAAATCGTTACTTTTTGTGGAAAGATTGTCTAATAAATTATGACTACTGCTACTAAAATTGTATATTATGCTGATGCCATTCGCGAGGCACTGGCCGGTGAGATGCGCCGCGACAAAAATGTCGTCATTTTAGGCGAGGATATTGGCGTATATGGCGGCGCGTTTGGCGTTACCCGCGGATTAATCGAAGAGTTCGGTCCCGAACGAATAGTTAATACTCCCATATCAGAAGGCGGTTTTACCGGAATAGCAGTCGGTGCGGCTTTAACAGGCATGCGGCCGATTATCGAGTTCATGTTCATGGATTTCATCACCCTTGCTGTTGACCAGTTAGTAAACCATGCTGCGAAGTTTCGCGAGGTTTATGGTGAACAAGCAAAGGTGCCGATGGTCATCCGCGCTGCTGCCGGAGCTGGTAGAAGTTATGGCGCTACCCATTCGCAAATGCTGGAAGGCTGGTTCATGCACGTTCCCGGATTAAAGGTAGTTGCACCGTCAACTGCAGAGGATGCCCGCGGTCTGCTGATATCCGCCATTCGCGACGATAACCCGGTGCTGGTGGTAGAACATAAAGACCTGTATAAAATACGTATGCCGTTGAGCGATGAATACGCGCCAATACCGTTGGGAAAAGGCCGTATAGTCCGTGCCGGCGACGCAGTTTCTATCATCACTTATTCAAAAATGGTACATACCGCTGCCCTGGCCGCCGCCGATTTGGCGAAGGAAGGGATAAACGTCGAGGTAATCGACCTGCGCTCGCTGAAGCCGATGGATACCGATATAATCGCTGAATCTGTACAGAAAACCGGTCGCGCCATTGTATTGACCGAAGCTATGCCGTGTGCCGGACCAGCAGCAGAAATCGCATTTCAGGTTATGCGAGTGGCATTCGACTACCTGAGCGCTCCGGTAATGCGCCTGACCCCGCCGGAACACGCTATTCCATTTTCACCAAAATTGGAAGCGGCTATGATACCGGGCGTGCAGGACGTGATAGCCGCGGTTCGCGAAATTATCGAATGAAACCACTAATAGACATTTCATATACCGAAATAATTCCCGGAAATAAAATGCTGGCAGACATCATAAATGGGAAAATAGAGGTTGGCGAAAGCGAAAAATCATACTACATGCCAGACCGGTCGGAAATCTCTGCCGCTTTGATAGAATACAATACAAAAATAGGCGCGAATGAATTAGCCATTGCCAATGCCCACAAAATCAGCAACTGCAACACAAAAATAATCTCCGTTGGCCAGCAGCCTGGCCTGCTTTGCGGGCCAATGTATACCCTTTACAAAGCGATATCCGCTATCGGCATAGCGAATAGTCTGCACACAAATGGCGAAGATGCGGTGGCGATATTCTGGCTTGCCAGTGACGACGATGACCGCGACGAAACTGACCATGTTTCCTGTTGGGATAAATCTTTTCGACAGTATGAATTGAAAGCTAATTGGGATGATGTGCCAAAATGGACGCCGGTGGGTAATTTGCCGATACAGCCGATACATGAAGTAATTGATGAGTTTGCCCGGTTAACCGAAGATGCCGAGATAACCGGATGGATGCGGGAAATTGCTGACAATAGTGAAGATTTTGGCGATTTTAACGCTCGAATGCTGTCTGGTTTATTATCAAAATATGGTCTGGTTATCTGCGATTCGCGGTTGCCGGTATTGCGAAAATTAGCGGTTCCAGCAATGGAACGCGAAATAGATTTTCCGCTTGTTTCCACAGGATATGTTCATGCCAGCTTTACTGAATTTAAAAATGCTGGCTACAACCCGCCGCTGGATAAACCCGCCGACCTTTGCAATTTTTACCTGATGGTTGATGGTACGCGTCGAAAAGTCCGCTACCGCGATGGAAAATTTATTGTGAATAATCACGGCGAACTGACTGCTGATGAAATGCGGGATATTCTGGCAGATTCCCCCGAATTATTCATCCCGAATGCGGCGTTAAGGCCAGTGGTGCAGGAAATGATATTTTGCAGCCATATCTTTGTCGCCGGTCCGTCAGAAATAACCTATTGGGCAGAATTAAGCGGGATTTTTGCGTTTTTCGAGACGCCGATGCCGTTATTGAACACCCGTTCGGGCGCCACTATTTACCCGCGGGAAATTGCCGCCGGATTTTCTGACATGGGGTTGCATTATTATTCACCGGTTGGACTGGTGGACGGTGAGAAAGGCATCATCGACAACTGGGCGCGCACAGCATTGAACGAAGGCGACGAAGATTTGTTTTCCGAAGCGGAATATAACCTGAATAACCTGGGCAATGAGATAACCCGCGCCTGTGGTGCCCACGATCCGACGCTGATCAACACCGCGAAAGCGATGCAGAAGAAATGGCTTAACGAATTAGAGCGGGTAAAAGAAAAAGTAATGAAAGCCGCAAGAAGATCTATTGAAGTTAAAATGGATCGCTTCCGCAAATTGCGTGAAGCCGTTTATCCCGCCGGTAATTTGCAGGAACGCAATATTTCGGTGGCGACTTTCATCAGCGAATTTGGCGTCATCATCATCCCGCGGCTATTGCAAATTTTTGACGGTAAAAATGGCCGTCATTACCTTATCGAGGAGTGAAATGAATAAATATCCCATTTATCCATCATTATTAGCTTTTGACTTTGCCCGTTTGGGTGAACAAACTGCACAGGTAGAAGCCGGCGGAGCAGCAGGCCTGCATTTTGATGTAATGGACAATCATTTCGTCCCAAACCTTACCTTTGGCGCCATGATAGCGGCGGCATTGCGCAAAAAAACCAGCATACCAATTCACGCCCACCTGATGACATACCACCCGGAGACGCTGGTACAGCCATTCCATGATGCCGGAGTAAACCTTATTTTTGTCCATCCCGAATCAACCCCGCACATTCATCGACTGCTGGGACAGATAAAATCTCTGGGAATGCAGGCGGGAATCGCCATAAATCCCGGCACCCCGGTGAGCATTATAGAACCAGTAGCCGATATGTTGGACGCCGTGCTGATAATGTCGGTAAACCCCGGCTTCGGCGGCCAGTCATTCATCCCGGCGACATATCACCGCCTGCGCAAACTGTGCCAGATGATGAATACACTGAAATTGAACCCGATGATTCTATGCGACGGCGGGGTGAATATAGACACCATAAAACCATTATCAGAAGCCGGTATGAGCGCCGCAGTAGTTGGATCAGCGCTGTTTGTGAATGGCGACCCGGGGGGGGAAATCGTTAGACTACAGAATGCGGCGAGATAAGTTTTGTTTAATAATTCTGTTTTGTTAGTAAAAATTAGTCACCGTTTGGAACTGGGCGGGAGCCCGGCTAAATCCGGTAATAAAAATAGTATAAGAAGTTAATAAAGAAAAAATGAATAATTTATCCCTGATGAGCCGGGCTCTCGCCCTGTTCCAAACAGTGACTACAATTATTCTGTGTATATTTTTATTAAGCAAATTATGGACAATAAATCACTACGATTATTGGAATATGATAAGATTTTGTTGATGGTGGCGGGGTGTGCCCTTACCAGTCGCGGTACAGATATTGTTTCGCGCATGGAACCATCAACTGATTTTACCACTATTAATGCCCGGCTCAGCGAAACTGATGAGGCGGTGCGGGTAATCAATAGCGGCAACGACGCGCCGTTTGGCGGCATTACCGATATTCGCGAGTCTTTGCTGCTGGCATCCAAAGGAGCCGGATTAACACCGCAGGATTTGCTGGACATATCCACCACTGCCGGCGCATGCCGACGGCTGGGACGATTTTTATCGCGACTCACCGAAGGTTTTCCGCTGCTTTCTGCCCAGGCAACCGCATTTTCCGAATACCCTAAATTCGAAGCCGCTGTTGATAACGCGATATCACCCCGTGGCGACATCCTCGATTCTGCCAGCCCCGAGTTAAACCGTGCCCGCCACCGCATCCACGCTTTGCATGAAAGTATTCAGCGCGAATTAAGCCGGGTGCTGGGCAGCGATTTGCTGCAAGACCCGATTATCACCCAGCGCGGCGGAAGATTTTGCGTACCGGTGAAAATTGAAGCGCGCAACAGCTTCAAGGGAATCGTTCATGATATTTCGTCCAGCGGGCAAACTGCTTTCATGGAACCATTCGCCGTCGTCGAATTAGGCAATGACCTGCGCGAGGCAGAAGGAAAAGAGAAGGAAGAAGAGCAGAAAGTGCTGGCCGCGCTGACCGCATTGGCGGGTGAATGTGCGCCGGGAATGCTGCGAAATATTGACGTCGCCGCCCGGCTTGACGCGATATTTGCCCGCGGACGATTTGCGGTGAAATATAATTGCATCATGCCCGGCATCGCTGATGAAATCTACCTGCGCCAGGCGCGCCACCCGCTGCTGGGTGCAAATGCCGTGCCGATTGACGTTACCCTGGGCGAGGATAATCGCCGGGTGATGCTGATAACCGGTCCGAACACCGGCGGTAAGACCGTGACGCTGAAAACAGTTGGATTGATGGCAATGATGACGCAGTCCGGCCTACATATCCCCGCCGAGGAAGGCTCCCGGCTGCCGATTTTCACCGGAGTTTTCGCCGACATCGGCGACGAACAGTCTATCGAACAAAACTTGTCTACATTCTCCGGCCACATGACGGCAATCATCCGCATACTAAAAGACGCAAAAAAAGGCGGGCTGGTACTGTTTGACGAATTAGGCGCAGGCACCGACCCCACCGAAGGCGCGGCACTGGCGAAGGTTATTCTTGCCGATTTATATGAACGCGGATGCACCATAATTGCCACCACTCACTATGGCGAATTGAAAGTTTACGCCCAGAGCGCGCCGGGATTTTTGAATGCCAGCGTAGAGTTTGACTTGTTGACATTGCGGCCAACTTACAAACTGATATCCGGTTTGCCCGGCAGCAGCAACGCTCTCGCCATCGCCGGACGGCTGGGATTGCCGAAAGATATTATCACAAAAGCGAAAGAAACGGCGGGGACATCGGCGCTGGAGATTGAAGAAGTGCTGAAGCAGGCGGAAGGAGCGCGCCGTGCGTTGGATCGCGAACGCACCGCCGCCACCATCAAACGGAAAGAAGCAGAAAAACTGGCGGAAAAATACAAAAAAGAGCTGGAAGAGTTGGACAGCAAACGGACATCCGCCATCGGCAAAGTACGCACCCAGGCGCGGGAAACTCTGGATAAAGCGCGGTCGGAAGTTAACAACCTGCTGGAAGAATTGCGGGTGGCGATAAAAGAAAACCGCGATGCCAAATATGGTGCCCAGCCGGAACTGCGCAAAAAGAGCCGCGAAGTGCTGCGCGAACTGGACGAAATGATTTCGCAACTGCCTGGTGAAGATGAAAACAAATCCGCCGCCACCGACCTGCCGCGGCTTACCAGCGTGAAAGCCGGGCAAAACGTAATGGTGGTATCGCTGGGTCATAAAGGCGTCGCATTGCAGGACGGTGTTGGCAAGGAAGAAATCACCGTGCAGGTGGGAATCATGAAGGTGAAAGCGCCGGTAAGCGACCTGGTGCTATCCGCGCCAAAGAACAACGCACCGCTGCCGAAGCCTGAAAAAGCGCTGGCAATAGAAAACGAATTGAACCTGGTAGGCCTGCGCGCGGAAGACGCGGAAAGCCAGCTAACCGAATATCTCGCCATGGCGTACGATAGCCGCCTGCGGGAAGTGCGAATTGTCCACGGCTTCGGTGCTGGCATCCTCCGCAAAATGGTCCGCGATATCCTCAACCATTCCCCCCTGGTAAAGTCAATCCGCACCGGCGAATCCAACGAAGGCGGCGGCGGGGTAACGATGGTGATGCTTAAGTAAATGGCAAATTGCAAATTGGAAATGGCAAATTAATTGCAAATTGGAAATGCAAAATTAAAAATTATGCCTCCCTCTTGAGGGAGGTGTCACCGCAGTGACGGAGGGAGTGACCGTTGCAAAACTTGCACCAAATTGTAAATAACAAACCTTGACTTCTTACAAAACTATCTCTATCTTGATTGAATATTTAACACAAAGAAAAATTCAAAGTTTCATAACGAGTTTATGTATTACTTTTCCAGTTTTAAATTACTAATATTCTCAAGAATTTTTTTCAGTACAGCATGAAATTGTTTCTTGGGTGGCGGATTTCCATAAAATAGATCATCTATGTCATCATTATCATACGTAAACATTTCTTTTATAAGCATTTTTGATTGCTTTATATAATCGTTTTCATCACTGCAATGTTTTGCTAAAACACCAAATTGTAATGTTAAATCATGGTTAAATTCTTCTGCACCACCGATGATTGCTTCATAAACTTCATCTGATAAATCGTCAGTATCAATTGCCATAATTTTAATTTCTATATCGGATTAGCATTTCCTATCATAAAATACTTTTGATAGAACAATTTATCAAATATTTCTTTATTGAATATGATTAACATTGAATGATTTCCTGACAACATGTATTATTGATAAAAGGAAAAATATTATGCGACATTATGTTATTTTGCTGCTCATCTTAATACAGGTGCTTGCTTTTACTAAAGAAGCCCCGGTATTTCTTATCCGTAATGACGAACCTTTCGTGCGCCTGGCAGTTGTTGGTCCCAGTATTGGTATTTCGATAAGTTATGAAAATACATATAAATCGGGGATGATCCGAGGACGCCATAAGAGTGAGGGGTATTATCTCGATAGTGTGGCAAAAAAGGATCCTTCTCAACCCTATCTTGCTCTTTTTCCTGATTATCCGGCCAGATTGTATATCTCAGATGACGGACTCAACCATTTTCGAGTCATTGCACATTTCGATAAAAAACTTCAAACATTAGTAATTTTTAATCCGGTGAATGGATTATGGCTGGAGTTGAATGATGCAACGGATATTAAAATGCTTAGTCCGGTTAAGGCATCCCCTAAAGATCCGGTTAGCCTTGATATTGTAAAACTAAAGGAACTTATCGTAAAATATGACGGGTTATTGAAGGATATCGGAGCGCCATTACTGTATTGTGCGGCGGAATTTGGAGATATTCCAACATTGACATTGCTGCTGGATGCAAATGTGTCGCCGAATATTAAGAGTAATATCAATTTATATACGACGGCTTTACAATTAGCTGTTGAAAGAAAACAATCGAAAGCTGCTATATTGCTGATATCTCGTGGTGCGGTGGCAACATCCGCTGGCATACTTTCACTGGCGATACAAAATAACGACATTGAATTAGTCAAGGTAATGCTTGAACATGAAGCCGACCCTAATATGCCTGGTGATAACGGGTTAACCGCGCTGCATATTGCCGCATCAGTGCAAAATACTGATATGGCGAAACTGCTTATTGAACATGGCGCAGAAGTTAACAGCTGTGATGAGTTGAAACGAACACCGTTGATAACTGCCACAGACCCTACAATATCAGTATTTGGTCAGAAAGAAGAATATATCACCCATATTTCCAACCCGGAATTACACAAAATTGTTGATTTGCTAATTACAGCAGGAGCTGATATTAATGCGGTTGATGACTCTGGAAATTCAGTTTTATCTAATACTGTAAAATTATTGGATTATCAACAATACCAGATGTTACTTGCACGTCCCGAACTTAAACCTTTAAATAAAAATGCAAATGCAAAATTATTAATGACTTTACTGCATAGCGTTAACAATTATAAGGACCAGATGAAAAGATATCTTGATATCATTTTAGATTATACTGAAATAATACCAATTGATGATAAAGGTCAAAAAAGCAAACCACGTGAGATGAATGAAGACGAAAAGAAAAAAGTGTCTAATTTAGCAGTTGAGGAATATAGTAAGAATTTTACGGCGATATTTACCGATATTCTTAAACGAGGCGTAGAATCCAACTCTGAAGATTATTATCCATTAAATCTCACCATTAATTGGGATGATTTAACTTATGCAAATCAATTAATTGATGCCGGTGTAGATATTAATTTTAATTCGCCGATTAATGCTGCTGTAGCAAATTATAATATTAAAGGTATAGATTTATTATTAAAAAAAGGGGCTGATGTTAGTAAAATATCTCCATATCTTTTTCTTGATTTCGAATTTGTCAGCGGTGATGACAGCGATGAAGAAAATAGGAAAACTAACCGTGATAACATTCTTACAATTGCCAAGCTTTTAGTGAAATATAAAGCAAATATGACTGAGCGGGATAGTGACTGGGGAGGTCAAGCTATACATCATGCTGTCAACATCGGATTTCCTGAGTTAGTAGAATTGCTGCTGGATAATGGCGCAGATATCGAAGCTGGTGATAATGGTGGTACCACACCGCTGGGAATCGCTTCTGAATCATGTGACGTTGATATCATGACTTTATTAATCAAACGCGGAGCAAAAATAAATGTTCGGGATAAAGATGGAAGCACACCGTTATCTTATATTATCAAAAATCAAATTGTCGAGGGTATCCAATTACTTTTACGCCAACCTGGTATTGATCTGAAAATAAAAGATGAAAATGGTATTTCATATTTAATGATGGAAGTTGAGGACAACAATAATGACAATGATGTAAAATGGGATCTGACATTTTGTTCCGAATTGTTGAAACAAGGCTGTAAAATAGATGATGTCGATAATGATGGTCGTACAGCTTTACACCATGCTGTTAACAGTCATCCACTAATTGTAAAATATCTTCTTGAACATGGAGCAAAAATTAATCAGGCTGATAAAGATGGCAACACACCGTTGCATTTACTTGTTATACATATTTTGGAGACAGAAAATGAAGAATTATCAGTGGTGAAACTACTGGTGGAAAATGGAGCCAACATCAACGCACGTAATAAAGCAGGGGAAAGCATTATAAACCTGGTAAAAAATAATAAAACCAGCAAACTTGCCGTATATTTGCGCAGTTATCAAGAAAAAACGTTGAAAAAGAAAAAATGATAAGTTATTTTCAAAATTGCTTTTGATTGCCGGTTTAGAGTAAATAGCAAATTGCCAATTAATGAAAAATTAAAAATTATGCCTCCCTCGTCGAGGGAGGTATCACGAAGTGACGGGGGAAGTGACCATTACAAAACTTACGCAAAAGTGTAAATAATAAACCTCGATTTCAACCGATTTCTGTCAATACAATCTCTACTTTACCCGCAAGGGAGACTTGCTCTACGGGCACCCCTAATTCATCTCGGTGCGAATGCGATCGAACTCCTTCTCCTGCGTAAGGAAGGCATCTACGATTACCGGATCAAATTGGGTATTGCGGCCTTGCAGGATGATGTCGCAGCTCTTTTCGTGTGCGAAAGCCTCTTTGTAGCAGCGCTTGGAACGCAAGGCATCGTAGACATCAACCACCGCCATGATGAGCGCGGCGATAGGGATCGCGTCCCCGGCCAGGCCATCAGGATAGCCAGTGCCGTCCCAGCGCTCGTGGTGCGAGCGGGCGATTTCTATTCCCATGTTGATGAATTGATTGCGTGGATACTGATTCTGTGCCTCAGTCAATGTCAGTGCTCCGATCTTCGTATGCTGCTTCATGATGTAGAGTTCCTCCGGGGTATGCTTGCCCGGCTTGAGAAGGATGGCATCGGGGATGCCTACTTTCCCGATATCATGCAATGGGCTGGCTTTATATAAGTAATCAACAAATGCGTCATTTATCATATTGCCATAGCAGGAATTGTTGCTAAGTTGTATCGCTAAGAATTTGCAGAACTCCTGTACACGTTTCAGGTGTTTGCCGGTGTCGTCGTCGCGCGACTCCGCCAACTTCGCCAGCGCGAAGATAGTGGCCACTTGCGATTCGGAGATTTCCCGCACCTGCGCATTGACCAACTCTTCCAGGTGAAGAGTATGCTGTTCCGCTTCCCGTCGCAGACGACAAATAGTAAGTTGCATCTCCACGCGCGCCTGCACTTCCTCGAATTGGAACGGCTTGGTGATGTAATCCACCCCACCGACTGCAAACGCTTGTAGTTTATCCGCCAACTCGGAGCGGCCACTCAAGAAAATCACCGGGATATGCTGCACGCGCGTGTCGGCCTTCAGGCGTCGACATACCTCGAAACCGTCCATCTCCGGCATGTTGATATCCAGCAAGATGAGATCGGGCAAGTTCCTTACCGCGGCTTGCAACGCCAACATACCGCGAGGGAATGCCAGCACCCGATAGCCGTTGGTTTGCAAGATATCTTGCAACAGCTTCAGATTAGCCAGCGAGTCATCCACTATCATAATGGTGGGGGTATTAGTATTTTTATCCATGGTCGGGCTCTCCTTTCTTTAGCCATTCATCAATCAGTTCATAGTCATAGCGATCAACCAACACTTGCAGCTCATGGGCCGCAACGCTATCCAGGACTTTCACCTGGGTGATCAGTTCCATCAGGCGGGCGACGTCGCCGTCGGCCGCCGCCGACCGAATGGCCTGCACCAGTTCCGCCGGCAGCGTCGGTGTGGTAGTCGCGCGGTCCGAGATGGTGTCGACCTTCTCGGCATAGAGATAACGCAGGTTCAGGCATTTTCCCAGCGTCGCAAAGAGTTCTTCAGTCCGGAATGGTTTGCGCAAATAGGCATCGACGCCAGCGGACATCACCAATTTTCTGGAATCATCAAAGGCGCTGGCAGTAACGGCGATGACGGGGATGGTGTGGCTGGCCTCGCTGGCTTTTAACCTCCGGGTCGCCTCGTAGCCGTCCATCACCGGCATGCGCATATCCATCAGCACCGCATGGGGCGACCATGTATCGACGACGGCCAGGGCTTCTACGCCGTTACTCGCTTCGGCCACCTCGAAGCCGACGGACTGGAGCAGGTCGCAAAGCAGGATGCGGTTGGTCACTATATCGTCTACCACCAGAATGCGCACAGGTCCCGTACCGGATGCCAGTCCGACCACGCGCGGCGCTGCCGGCTGCTCACTTTTAACCACGTCCGCGGCCAGTTCCAGCAGCACCTCGAACCGGAAACAACTGCCGACGCCCACCTCGCTTATAACCGTGATTTCCCCGCCCATCATGTCAACGAGATCACGGCTGATGGCCAACCCCAGCCCGGTGCCGTTGGCAGACTTGCCGGTCTTTGCCTGCTGATACGAAGTGAAAATCGATACCAGATCCTCATCGCCGATACCCGGCCCGGTGTCTTCTATTTCGGCCACCAGGCGCAGGACTCCCTTGTCTTCCGCGGTTGCTCCTCCAAGCGTTTCGACGCGTACCCGCACGGCTACCCCGCCCGTTTCCGTAAACTTGACCGCATTCCCCAGCAAATTGATCAGGATCTGCCGCAGTTTCCCCTCGTCGGCGGTCACATAGCGTGGTACGCTTTCGTCCATCTCTAACAACAATTGCAACCCCTTGGCAACGGCGCGAGAGTGGAACATCAGCTCCAGGTCGTCCAGCAGGGCGTGCAGGTCGAAAGCGTCGTTATTGAGGGTAGCCCGCCCGGTCTCGATTTTGGAGAGATCCAGGATGTCATTAATTAAAGACAGCAGGTTATCGCCACTGCGGTTGATGGTGCGGACATATTCGGCCTGTCGGGATGTAAGCGCAGGGTCACGCTCCAGCAGTTGCGCAAAGCCCAGGATGGCGTTCAGCGGCGTGCGGATTTCGTGACTCATGTTGGCGACAAAAATGCTCTTGGCCGAGTTGGCGCGTTCAGCCTCCGCCGTGCGCTCCTCCACCTGTCGTTCCAAATCCATCGCCATTACGAGCAAATTCTCCTCGGCGCGCAGACGCCCAATCACGTTCCCTATTTGCGAGACAATCTCTTCTATCGCTGCCTGATTATTTTCTGGTAACGTATCGAACTGGCGAGAAGCCGCAGTCAGGCAACCAATGATTTCTCCCTTCTGCAGGATAGGGATGATCGACATGGCCCGAAGATTATCCGCAAGCTCCGGCGCTGTCAACTCCAGGACCAACGCGCGGTGCGAAGCGTGAATGGGTTTGCCCGCGGCGACCTGCTGTACCTGGACGGAGGTGGCATCATAGCGTGACGCGACGGCGATGAGATCCGCTCCCAGCCCTCGGTGGCACTGCAACACGAGCGCTCCACTGGAGGCATCCAGCAGATATATTCCGCCCGCATCCATACCGGATACCGCAAGCGCTGCCTGAAGGCATGTGCACAATCCCTCGTCCAGCGTAGTCATCGCACTCAACGTGATGGCCAAATCGCGTTGAGTTTTAACAATCGCTTCCGCCTGCTTGCGTTCAGTGATGTCGCGCTCGGTGGAGGCCAGGCCCATCGGGTTGCCAGCCTCGTCTGTCAGTTTCGTCACCGTCATCCAGACATCCAGCACGCGCCCGTCGTTGGTAACCCGCTGCGTCTCGAACGAGGTAACCGCTTCGCCCGCGATCAGCCGATGGATGAAATCCTGTTGCTCGGTCACCTTAGCGGGAGTCGTCAGGCGGTTGATGTTCGTCACCAGTGCTTCCGCCTCGCTGTAGCCATACATCAGTTCCGCGCCGCGGTTCCAGGCGGTTATATTGCCGTTGAAATCCTGAATGGTGATCGCGTCGTTGGAGTCCAGCACCACGGTGGCGAAACGTCGCAGGTTCTCCTCCTCCCGCTTGCGCGCGGTGATGTCGCGTATGAAAACAACGGTCCTGTTCTTATCGTTTTTCAAGGAACTACAACTGGCATCAATATCAATGACGCAGCCATCCTTGCGCCGGTGCTGCGACTCAAAGCGTAAATACCCTATCTCATTAATCTGCTGAAGCTTCCTCCTAATGACTTCCTCGGTCTCCTGTATCTCTAAATCTCTTACCGCCATCTTGAGCAGTTCGTCGCGGCTGTAACCAATCATCCGACAATAAGCACTGTTGACGTCCAAAATGCGACCCTCTCCATCCACCATGTAGAAACCATCAATCGTAGTGTCAAGAATAGCCAGCGTTTCCTCCTCCTTCCGCTTGCGTCCGGTGATGTCGCGCTCGGTTGAGGCCAGTCCCATCGGGTTGCCTGCCTCGTCCATCAATTTCGTCACCGTCATCCAGACATCCAGCACGCGTCCGTCGTTGGTGACCCGCTGGGTCTCAAATGAGGTAACCGCTTCACCCGCCAAGAGCCGCCGGACAAAATCCTTCTGCTCTTCAATCTTGTCGGGAGTCGTGAGGCGCTCAATGTTCATCGCCAGCGCTTCGGCCTCGCTGTAGCCATACATCAGTTCCGCACCGCGGTTCCAGGCGGTGATATTGCCGTTGAAATCCTGAATGGTGATCGCGTCGTTGGAGTCCAGCACCACGGTGGCGAAACGTCGCAGGTTCTCCTCCTCCCGCTTGCGCGCGGTGATGTCGCGCTCGGTGGAGGCCAAACCCATCGGGTTGCCGGTCTCATCCGTCAGTTTCGTCACCGTCATCCAGACATCCAGCACGCGTCCGTCGTTGGTGACCCGCTGGGTCTCAAATGAGGTAACCGCTTCACCCGCCAAGAGCCGCCGGACAAAATCCTTCTGCTCTTCAATCTTGTCGGGAGTCGTGAGGCGCTCAATGTTCATCGCCAGCGCTTCGGCCTCGCTGTAGCCATACATCAGTTCCGCACCGCGGTTCCAGGCGGTGATATTGCCGTTGAAATCCTGAATGGTGATCGCGTCGTTGGAGTCCCGCACCACAGTGGCGAAGCGGCGCAGGTTCTCCTCTTCCAACTTGATGACAGTCGATCCGTATCCGTGTTTCCCGGATGATGGTTTTTGACTCGGAATCTTCATGAGATGTTATGTTCCCTTTAAAGCATATCAATGCTTTATCGTTAATTATAATACTTTTTTTGCTTTTTGTCTGCTCTTATACACATTTGTAATTACTTAATTTCGTCAGACTAAATTTATTTCATACATTAATGTCGTTTTTTGACAAATCAAAAAGTCAATTGCAATACCCTTGGTTACACAGGTTTTGCAATTGCCTCTGAACTTTTTCATTAACGATTTTACATGCCGCCCCGCTGGGGCTGATATATATTTGAATTATTAGACAACTATAACATGATGGTACAGACACCTTCCTGGCTTCGCCACTCGGTGTCAGTCCCTAAAATTCGTAATTCGTAATTTACAATTTGCAATTTGCAATTTCCAATTTTTAATTTTTAATTTTCAACTCTCCTACTGCACCAGCCCCTTCGTTACTGACATGAATAAATCTTCCAGGTCGAGTTTGCTTTCGGTGAAAGATTCTACGCGGCAGCCAGCGAATACCAGGGCATTTAGAAGTTGGTATGGTGCTACCTGGGCGTGGTCGAATGTTATCTGCAACTGTCCGTCATATTCATCCGCCTTCGCGACGCCTGCTATCTCCTGGATTATTGCTATTGCTTTGCCGATATCTTCACCGTCGGCGAATCGTACCATGTTGCATTTGCCGCCGTTAATCTGCGCCAGTATTTCATCCATGCCGCCATTTAACAGCAGGTTGCCTTTTTCGATGATGCCTACTTTGTTGCAGAAATCCGCCAGTTCCGGCAGAATATGGGATGAAATGAGGATGGTTTTACCCATGTTGCTGAGTTCTTTCAGCAACTCTTTCAGTTCGATACGGGCGCGCGGGTCAAGTCCGGAAGCCGGTTCATCCAACAACAGCAGTTTCGGGTCGTGGAGCAAAGTTTTCGCCAGGCACAGGCGCTGTTTCATACCGCGCGACAGGGAATTTACATAAGCATCTTTTTTCACTGTCAGGTCGGTCAGTTCCAGCACATCGTCAATCAATCCCGGACGGGCTTTGGATGGAATTTTATAGGCAGCGGCAAAAAAATCGAGATATTCCCATGATTTAACATCGTCATAAATGCCGAAATAATCCGGCATATAACCGATTTTTCCGCGCATTTCGTCGGGGTTGGAGATTAAATCAATACCGTCAATAGTCGCGGTTCCCGCTGTGGGAGGCAGCAGGGTGGAAAGCATGCGGATAGTAGTGGTTTTCCCTGCACCATTTGGGCCGATAAAGCCGAAAATATCACCTGTTTCCAGCGATAAATGCAAGTTATTCACCGCAGTCAAATCATCATAAGTTTTAGTAAGTCCATTAATCTGCAACATAAATATATTCTCCTGCGATTATAGTAACAAATATTGCATGAAAAGAAAATATAGGGGGAAATGACACAGAGATTCACAGAGGAGACACGGAGATACACGGAGGTGGGTGGGACAATTAAAAATTAAAAATGCAAAAAGGCTATTGCAAACCTAATTTTCTAATTTATAGATTGGCAGTTAAAAAGCCCCTCCCCTCAATCCCCTCCCCGGCTGGAGAGGGGAAGAATGATTATCAGGGACTGACACCGAGTGGCAAAGCCGCGAGAGTGTCTGTCCCACCGAGTTTTGCAAGAGCCTTTTTAATTATCAATTTTTAATTCATTAACCTCCGTGTATCTCCGTGCCTCCTCTGTGAATCTCTGTGTAACCAATAAAATCCAATAGCAAATTTCAATATATAAATGTATAATTACCGCATAGATGAAAGAATTTTTTCGGAAATATGCTTATATTACCCGCATTATTATCGCCGGTTTGCTGTTGGCGGTGTCGCAGCCTAACCCGCTGATTCCGGGATATTTCGGCTGGCATCCGCCAACAATTCTTTGCTGGATGTCGGCGACCATGCTGTTTTTACCAATGATAGCGGAGAAAAAACGTACCGCGTTCTGGTCGGTCTGGTCGATTTTATTGATATATTACCTCGTCAATGTCACCTGGGTTTCGCTGTTTGGCGAAGGTTTTCTGGGGATACTTCTCTGGCTTGGCTTGCCGCTGGCGATATCTGTTTATACCGCATTGGCGGTATTTATCGCCGTGCGCACCCGGGTAATTTACCGGCCCATCGTATTTGCACTATCAATGGCGGGTGTCGAATGGCTGCGCGAGCAAGGGATATTCGGTTTCGCCTGGGCGCAAATCGGCATGGGACAGGCGGAAGGTTCTTTCATAAAGATTGCCTCACTGGGCGGGATAAACCTTATCACCTTTATCACCCTGTGGCTGTGCGGCGAGGTAGTGATGCACTACCACACCCGCGGCAAGACCCGGCGCATGCTGATAGCGGCAGCAATTACTACCGGCACACTGCTCAGCGCGGCATTTATCGTAACAAATCGTCCATCAGTAGGCACTCCCATCACTGTAACGGTAGTGCAGCCATCGACAGCAATCGGGTTAACCCCCGCCGACCTGGTAAGCCCAACAACAACCGAAGAGATGAATAAATTAATCGAACACGAAAAGGTACGCGAGGAAACTTTGCGGGTATTATCGACAAAAGCGCCGATAATGAGCCAGAAATCTATGATTGTCTGGTCGGAAAGCTCGCTGGGGCAACCGCCATACCTGTCGTGGGTTAATGAAATATGTCGAAGTAAAAACGCATGGCTGCTTTGCGGGTCACCCATGATAGATAACGAAGGTGTTTTTCGAAATACCGCATTTTTAATGAATGAAACCAGTTATATCGAGATAGCGAAATATGACAAAATTCACCTGGTTCCCTTTGGCGAATTTGTGCCATTTCGCAAATTTGTCGAGAAAAATTTCCAGGTCCGCGGCAACGATATCATCCCCGGCAAACAGCGTTTCGTCTTCGATCAGACCGGACATCCTTTCGGCGTAGGCATTTGCTTCGAGTCGGTTCAGCCAGACATCAGCCGCTGGTACGCCAGCCACGGCGCGAAAACGCTATATTTCATCACCAACGACGCCTGGTTTCATACCACCCCGGCCATCCAGCAGCATTTCAACCAATCCCGCTACCGTGCCATTGAAAACGGCCTGCCGGTAGTTCGCTGCGCCTCCACCGGCATCAGCGGCTTCATATCTCCCAATGGCGACGTAATCGACCAAATACCGGTAAACGAAAAAGCCATCCTCACCGCCAATATACTACCCGGCCCCGCCAACACCCCCTACACAAAATTCGGCTGGCTCTTCGGCCCCCTCGCACTGCTGGCATCGATCATACTGGCAGTAATTTATCGGGAAAGACGGGCGTTGAAAGATGTATGATATTCTACAAAAAAATAAAAAATGTGTAGAATTATAAAACAGGTTAAAATAATCAGTCACCGTGTGGAAAGGGACGCCAGTCCGGCTTGATTTACATCAGAGCTATCTCTCCGGGAACGCCAATCTCCTGATTGGCAAGTGGTTAAAATGATAAATTCCAGAAAAATCAGCCGGACTTGCGTCCCTTTCCACACGGTGACTATATATTTTTACAATTCTTATACAAACAAATATTTACTTATCCAACACAAAAAAGCACAAAAATAATTACTTATCTTTGCGCTCTTTGTGGTTAAATTTTCTATTATTTTGCCACTCTACTCCACTCTCTCTACACCTGAGATGCCTTCAGTGCCTGATCTATATCATCGATGATATCTTCTACTGTTTCCAGGCCGACGGACAGGCGGATGAAGTCGGCGGTTACACCGGTGCTTTCCTGTTCCTCTGGAGTTAGCTGCTGGTGGGTGGTGCTGGCCGGGTGAATTACCAGGCTCTTTGCGTCACCGATGTTCGCCAGGTGGGACAGCAGTTCTACGTTGTCGATGAATTTTTTGCCTGCTTCCAGACCGCCTTTGATGCCGAAGCCTACTATGCCGCCGTAGCCGTTTTTCAGGTATTTATTGGCCAATTCGTAGGATTGGGTGCCGGGGATGCCGGGGTAATTCACCCATGTTACCAGCGGGTGGTTTAACAGGAACTCTACAACTTTTGCTGCGTTGTCGCTGTGTCGTTGTACGCGCAGTGACAGCGTTTCAACGCCTTGCAATATCTGGAATGAATTGAACGGGCTAATTGACGGTCCAAGGTCGCGGATGCCAGTAACTCTGGCACGCAGGATAAAGGCAAGGCTGCGCAGCGGTTCCGGCAACTCGTTCCAAACCAGGCCGTGATAACTGTGGTCGGGGTTGGTGAAACGCGGGAAGCGTCCGCTTTTGCCCCAGTCAAACTTGCCGCTGTCGACGATGACGCCACCGAGTGATGTGCCGTGACCGCCGATGAATTTTGTCAGTGAATGGATTACAATGTCGGCGCCGTGTTCGATAGGACGCACCAGGTATGGCGTCGCGGCGGTGTTGTCTATAACTAACGGCAGGCCATTTTCATGAGCGATTGCCGCTACTGCCGCAAAGTCAAAAACGTCATTTTTGGGGTTGCCGATTGACTCGCCAAAGATAAGTTTTGTGTTCGGTTGTATCGCTTTGCGGAAATTTTCCGGGTCGGATGGATCGACGAAAGTTGTCTGGATACCCAGATCGGCAAGGGTGTAATGCAGCAGGTTGTAAGTTCCGCCATAAAGGCTGGATGATGCCACCACATGGTCGCCGGCACCAGCTATATTAACAATAGCCAGGGTTTCTGCTGACTGACCGGAGGCGGTAACCAGCGCTGCCGCGCCGCCTTCTAATGCTGCAATCCTTTCCTCTAACACATTCGTAGTTGGGTTCATCAACCGGGTGTAGATATTCCCGAACTCCTTGAGTCCGAACAGGTTTGCGGCGTGCTCAGTACTCTTGAATACATAGGACGTCGTCTGGTAAATAGGTACAGCGCGTGACCCGGTGGTGGGGTCTGCTACCTGCCCGGCATGCAATGCCAGCGTGTCAAAACCAAGTTGTTTACCCATTGTTTGTGCTCCTTTGTCATACACCCCTGCGATCTGATATAAATTTCAGCAAAGGCAATACAGATTCTTGTATGCTGTTATTGTTACCCACCGTAAAAAAGTTTTAAACATACTATTCCGATAAGAAAACAATATTATGAAAAAATTATATAATTCAATACAGCAGGTGTCAATGGGGTAAACGGGGATTTGTGTGAAAATTTTGTAGAAATTTTGAAATAAAGTTTAGTAAGCTGGTTGGAATAGGTTTTATGCGGGTGAAGGGTTTGGATGGTTAATACGATATTTTAAACGCAAATATTTTTTGACATGATTAACATAATTTAATTATTTAATGACAAAGTCAAAAATCTTGTTAATCATGTTAATCATGTCTAAAATTTCTATTTTAAATAAATCTCTCTACTCCGCCTTAACCAGCAAAGCTGCGAAGATGCCGTCGGTGTTGTGGCGGTGGGGCATTAGCTGGATGGTGTTATCCAGGTTTATGGCGTTTTCGGGCAGGGATTTGAATTTTTCTGCTGCCGGGGCTATTGACCATGACGGGTTTTCTGCTATGAAGGCGTTGATTACTTCGGTGTTTTCTTCCGGTTCCAGCGAGCAGGTGCTGTACATTAATCTGCCGCCGGGTTTGACCGCTTTCGCACCGGCGCGCAGCAGTTCTGCCTGCAATGTCGCCATTTCGGCAATATTTTCGGCTGTTTTGCGCCAGCGGGAATCTGCCTGGCGGCGAAGCGCGCCGGTGCCGGTGCAGGGAGCGTCCAGCAGCGCGTAGTCCATCTCTTTACCCGGGTTTATTTTCCGGGCATCGCCAGCGGTAATGGTTATCGTCTGCAGGCCAAGGCGTTCCATGCTGTCTTTCAATACATCAAGACGCTCCGCGCTGGTGTCTGTCGCCAGCAATGTTCCGCTGTCATCGACCCATTCCGCCAGGTGAGTTGTTTTGCCGCCGACGCCGGCAGCCATATCCCATCCGTCGCGGTTTCTGCCTGGTCGGCAGAGTTCGGTTACGATGATGCTTCCCTCGCCTTGCAGTGTGAACAGGCCTTCTTTATATTCTTCCGTCGTTCGCGGGTCGCCGCCGCCGATTACGTTCAATCCCCATTCAGATATTTCTGTTGGCGCCGTCATCACCTCGCGCATTTCCAGAAAGTTTTGCAATGCTTCGCGGGTTACCCAGCGTCGATTGACCCGCAAGGTGGTAGGAGCAGGCTCATTGTTGCGTATCAATAACTCTTCTGTTTCTGCAAATCCAAACCGCGCCAGCCAGCGGCGAACCAGCCACAGCGGGTGCGAATAATAAATCGACAGATATTTCGCCGCTTCTTTTTCTTTGTCCGGCCAGGTTAATTCATCCATTTCGCGCTGAAAACGCCTGAGTACCGCATTGGTCTGTTTTCCCGCGCCTTGTCCGCAATTATCACGCGCTATCTGTACTGCCTCGTTCACCGCGGTGTGGTCGGGCACTTTATCCATCAGGGTCATCTGGTATATTGCCATGCGCATGGCGGCATGCACCGGTCGTTCCAGTTTCTCTAATGGTCTTTCGATTAATTTGCTGATGATATAATCAAGCCGTCTTTTCCAGCGGGTCACGCCGTTTGCCAATGCCGTGGCTAAACCGCGGTCGCGGGGATCGGCGATATTATTCAGCGCCGCGTCCAAACGAGCGCGGTAATTATCGGTTTCATCAACTAAAACTTCCAGAGCGGCGGCCCGTGCGGGCGATATTTTTGTCATTAATTTCTCCTGTCGGGTCAATTTTACCATTTCACGCAGGAATTTACCTAAAAGCGGCAGAATAGAGATAATATGCGGATTTTTGACCGTTATATTACTAAATCAATATTTGGCGCATTCATATTCAGTTTGTGCATGTTTTTGGCACTGCTGCTGGCGATGGATATGCTCAGCAAGCTGTTGACCCTGGTCACTGAACAAGGGGTGCCGGTGACAACCGCGTTTAAAATTTTCCTGCTCCGTCTTCCCGGCAGCATAAAGTTCGCCTTGCCCATGAGCATGCTGCTGTCGATTTTAACGGTATTCAACCAGATGTCGTCGGACAGCGAGATGGTTGCCATTCGCGCCGCCGGCGTTAGTTTCATGCGTATCGCGACACCAGCGCTGATTTTTGCCGTGCTGGTAACGGGAGTATCTTTCTGGATATCCGAGAAAATCGCCCCTGTTCTAAGCCAGCAGGCGCTGGATATAACCAATAAAGCCATCAACCAGATCAACCGCAAAACCGTGATGCCATACGTATTGAAAGACGAAAAGAAAGACCAGATAATTTATGGATTTTTCGCAGAGAATTTCAATGCGGAAGAGCAGGTGATGAAAAATGTCACCGTCATATTTTATGAAAACGGCAAGCAGTCGGTAAATATGTATGCCGATGAAGCGAATTGGAGCGACAAAGCGGATAAGTGGGAATTTAGAAACGCAAGTTTTTTCTATATTAAGCCCGGTGGTCAGGGAATATCGCTGCAGCCAATGGAAAAAGACGCAAATCTGTTGTTGAATGAACCGGCGTTTGCCCTGCGGGAAAGCCCTTTCCGCATTGCCGCCAGCCGTAAGAACGCAGATGACCTGACATCAGGTGAAATACAGCAATTCATCTATGACCTGAAGAAAATGGGCAATCAATATTCCAAGGTAGCCCGTTGGGAAACCCGCTTGCAGCAGCGATGGGCGCTGCCCTTTGCCTGTTTCGTATTCGCCCTTATCGCCGCGCCATTGGGTCTGCGCCATCATCGCACCAGCAGTGCCGTGGGGTTGGGGCTTAGCCTGGTGATAATATTTCTATATTACACCCTTAACAACATGCTGCAGCCGTTGGGCGACAACGGTTCATTAAACGCGATAGTGGCAGCCTGGGCGCCAAATATCGTCGGGGCAGTTATTGGCGTATTTTTGATGTTTAAGGCGAACCGGTGATATAATTAAAAATTAATAATTAATGATTACGAATTATGTAGGTTCTTGAAAAATTATTATAAATCAGGGACTGACGCCGAGTGGCGAAGCCGCGAAGGTGTCTGTCCCATCGAGGTTAAGCGGAAATTGCAAATTATGCCTCCCTCTTGAGGGGGTGTCACCGCAGTGACGGAGGGAGTTTTCCCTTTATAAACGATATTTTCTTGGCAGGTCAGTGAGGGAATATGGCAGAGAAAATTACTGAAATACCTTTTCAAATAACTGCTGAATTGCAGAATGTACTGAAACGCATCGACCCGGTCGAAGTTGGCAAACTGGTCGACGCGATTATTCATACCCGGCATTTATTCATTGATGGCCGCGGTCGGTCCGGACTAATGATGCGGGCATTCGCCATTCGCCTTACCCACCTGGATATTCACTGCCACGTGGTTGGCGAATCAACCACACCAAGCCTGCAAACTGACGACCTGCTGCTGGTGGGTTCCGGTTCCGGTGAAACGGTAACCCCGTTGTTAACAGTAAAGACCGCTTTAAAAGCCGGCGGCAAGGTAGCAGTGCTGACCTCGCGCCGAAAATCTGCCATGGCGCAGATAGCCGACCTGGTGGTGGTGGTACCCGCCCCGGTACGTGAAAGCAGCGACGTGGAACCTGTCTCTACCATCCAGCCGATGGGTTCCCTATTCGAGCAATCCCTGCTGATACTCCTCGATTCCATAGTAATAATCCTGAAAGAACGCCTGAACCTTGACGAAAAAACCATGATGGCACGGCATTCTAATTTGGAGTAAATTATTTACATCGATTAACAGGATTTAAAGGATAGGATAAATCAAATTTTAATACCATTAGATTTTTTTAAAGTTCTTATAATATCAAGATATCAATATCCTTTCTATCCTGTTAATCGATGTAAAATAAAATATAAATGACTGTTTTTTTAATAATAATCTGCAAACGGTGAACTCATGCAGCAAGACCGGTGACTGTCCCGAAAAACTATAAATTGGTACAATACAGTTGTATTACATATTTGCCATCTGCCATTAACAGTGTCGGATGGTATAAATTTTATTTTTGTGAGGTATAAAGATGCATAATTTTGCAGAGAATCGGTATGATAAAATGCAGTATCGGCGCTGCGGACGCAGTGGATTGATGCTGCCGGCGATATCGTTGGGAGCATGGGAGACGTTTGGCGGTTATAAAGGTGCAGAAACGGCACGGGAAGTTATTTTTCGCGCCTTTGACCTGGGGGTTACCCATTTTGACCTGGCTAATAATTACGGCACACCGCCGGGGAACGCGGAAATTGTGGTGGGAAAAATACTCAAGGAAATGCCCCGCGACGAGATAATCATCAGCAGCAAAGCCGGTTACCGCATGTGGCCGGGTCCGTATGGCGAGTGGGGTTCACGCAAGTATATCATCGCCAGTTGCGACCAGTCGCTGAAAAGAATGGGCGTGGAATATTTCGATATCTTCTACTCACACCGTTTTGACCCCAACACCCCATTGGAAGAAACCCTTGGCGCGTTGGATACATTGGTGAAACAAGGCAAGGCGTTATATGCCGGCGTCAGCAGTTACCCGGGTGCGAAGTTTGCCGAATCTACCCGCATTGTTGAGAAGCACGACTTGGCACCGATTACCATTCACCAACCGCGGTACAACCTGCTCCAGCGCGATATCGAATGGGACCTGCTGTCGCAGACCATCGAATACGGCACCGGCGTTATTCCATTCTGCCCGTTGGCAAGCGGATTGTTGACCAGCAAGTATATCAACGGCGATATTCCAACCGGGAGTCGCGCCGCGGAAAAATGGGGCGCCGATTGGGTAAAAAACAACCTGTCAGACGAACGCCTGGTAGTGCTGAAATCTCTCGATAAAATAGCTGCCGACCGCGGACAAACCCTTGCGCAAATGGCACTCGCCTGGGTACTGCGTTTGCCCGGCATCACCAGCGCATTGATAGGCGCGTCATCGGTAAAACAGATTGAAGAAAACGTCGCCGCGCTGGATAATCTGACCTTCACCGATGATGAATTGAAACAGATTGACAGGTTGACGAAGTAAAGTAAAGTAAATAATGATTAATTAATATGGATAGGCAAAATATATCAATCCAGTTAATCTTGTTAACCCTGTCAAAAAAATATTGTAGAGACGCAAGATTTTGCGTCTCTACTTTAAATCAGAGAACTGGGTTAAATATTAAAAGTGGCTGCCTGGATTTGTGCTGTACCTAATAGTAGTAAAAATTCCATCAGCAAATCCTCATACTCGCTCTTATCCCTTCCAATTTGGTAAAATATAGTCATGAAAAATTATGTTGAATTGTTTGATCTTCCCCTGACTGATTTAATGGCGCGGGCAAATACGGCGCGGCGGGATAATGTCGGCAATGGAATTGATATGTGCACAATTTGCAACGCACGGTCAGGTAAATGTACCGAGGATTGCAAGTTTTGCGCCCAGTCTGTCCATTACAATACTACTGCCAGCGAATATCCGCTGCTGCCGGATGAAGAGTTATTGGCTGCTGCCCGACGCGCAAAAGAAATCGGCAGTCCGCATTTTTGCATCGTAACCAGCGGTAATGCTTTGACTGGCGACGAGTTTGAACGAATAGTAAAAATCATCCCCCGCATTATCTCTGAAGTTGGCATCGCTGTTTGCACATCGTTGGGCTGCCTTGATTATGATAGTCTTTGCCGATTGCGCGACGCTGGCATGGAACGTTTTCACCATAATTTAGAGACATCTCGCGGTTTTTATCCCAATATAGTATCCACCCACAGTTACGACGATCGTGTAAATACCGCAATGGCGGCGAAAAAAGCCGGACTGGTTTTGTGTTGCGGCGGCATATTCGGCATCGGCGAGTCATACCAGGACCGGGTAGACATGGCGCTGGAACTGAAAGAAATTAACCCCGACATTATACCCATCAACTTTCTCATCCCCATCCCGGGCACTCCACTGGGCAATCAGTCGTTGATATCCCCGGTGGAAGCGTTGAAAACCATATCCGTATTCCGTATCATATTGCCAGATAAAACCATAAAAATCGGCGGCGGCCGCGAGATGATACTCGGTGACTTCCAGGCTACCGCGTTCCTGGCCGGTGCCAACGGCATGATAGTCGGCGGCTACCTGACCCGCGGCGGCCGCGACTGGCAGACCGACAAGAAGATGGCGGAAGAAGTGATGAGAACGTGGTAAAAGAAGAGAGAAGAGTGAAATTTAGAAGAGTGAAAATGTGGCGTCACCGTCTCGGTGACGTTAGCTGTGCAGGAAAATAAAAAACGTAAAAATGAAAGTCACCCTTTGGAACTGGACGAGAGCCCGGCTATATTGGAATTGACAATTTTATCGGTCGGATCAGTCTGATCGGTCGGATAAAATTGTGGTTATTAGTTAAAATTATGATAGTATGCTGCTATCGACTTACCCGTTTTTGTGAGGTTTTACCCATGGACGTAATTCACATAAGTTATCTGCAACTGGGGCTAGCATCTGTTTTGGTGCTGGCAGTGCTGGTGATTAACTGGGTTATGCAGCTTGGTTTTCAGAAGGATTTGATTTTTGGGGCTTTGCGCACACTGGTTCAATTGTCGCTTACCGGTTATGTACTGGCATTCATATTCATACGATCGGGTCGCGGCGAGTGGTATTGGGTGCTGCTGGCGCTGGCGATAATGATTAGCGTTGCGGTATATACCGCATCGGGACGCACCCGGGAAAAATTGGCGGGCAAACTGTGGATTTACGCTACGGCTATCGGGGTCGGGTCGATAATCGTGCTGGCGTATATCACCCTGGTGGTATTGCGACCGCATTTATTGCTGGATGGCCGCTATATTATCCCGCTGGCGGGAATGATAATAGGCAATTCCATGACCGCGGCTACACTGGCAGTGACGCGGTTCGCGTCGGATGTGCGGGCAAGGCGGGCAGAGATTGAAACGGCATTGTCGCTGGGGGCAACCCCCAGTTTGTCAGTGGCAAATATTCGCCGCGAAGCGTTGCGCACCGCGATAATCCCGAATATCAACAGCATGCTGGTGGTTGGCATCGTGTCATTGCCGGGAATGATGACCGGGCAAATCATCGCCGGGCAAGACCCAACCCAGGCAGTGCGGTACCAGATTGTAGTGATGTATATGATTTGCGCCGCCGCCTCATTCACCGCCGCAATTGCCGTGGTGATGGCACAAAAAAAGATTTTCACCCCGTGGATGAGCCTGGAATATTGAGGACAGATTTAAGTTTTCGGTGTTCAGTGTTCAGTGTTCAGTGTTCAGTTAAATATATTAATGTGGGATTCGCTAAAACTAATTAAATTAACCACAAAGAACGCAAAGATCACAAAAATATAATGTAAATATAGAAAGAAATTTATTTTGAAAGATTGTCTTTTCGTGCCTTTCGTGTATTTCGTGGTAAAATATAAATCCGTATCAACCATACTGAAAACTGGTATAAAATTATGAGCATTTATCTTGAAATATTGGACGAAACGCTGCGCGCCGGGTGGGGAATGCTGCCGGAGAAACTATTGCAGAAGCACCTGCAATTCATCATCGAACAGCAGCAGTCAGACGGCGGATTTGCCGGCAGGATGGGTGGCAGCGATCCGTATTACACCGATTTCGCCTTGCGGGTAGTGACAATTATATCACCGGATAACCCCACCATCGCAGCTGCAAAAGATTATATAAATAACCTGTCAAACACTCCGCCAGCAGACGTGATTGAACTATTCAACCGTGCGAATATCAGCCGTTTATTGGGGCAAAAGGTGATATTGGAAAATGATATATTGACTCATCAGGTCTGCCCAGGTGGTTTAGCGCGCAAAGGCGAGAATACCGTTAGCGCGTATACCACATTCCTTGGCGAGTTAGCACGGCAGATTGTTGATGAAAATATTTTCGCCTACTCACCCGATGCGATATGGAAATTAAAATGTGCTGATGGCGGTTTTGCCGATACCGCCGGCGAAGATATAGGACAAACTAACCCAACCGCCGCCGCCACCGCATTAATAACCATGGCGGGTGGTACGATAGGCGATGACACGGCAAAATTTTTATCCAATATGCAATCTCCCGCCAGTGGTCTTCGCGCACATGAATTGGCTGATGCCGACTTGCTGTCTACCTTTACCGGAATGATGACGTTAATACAAAGCAACAATCTCAACCGCCTGAACTTACCTGCCATTGCCCGTTTCACCGCTACCTGTGCCGACCCCGAAGGCGGTTTCGCCGCCTGCCCGGATGACACACCGGACGTCGAATATACCTATTACGGTCTGGCAGTGCTGGGGTTGCTGCGGGGGTTGATGGGGTAAAAATCTCAATTCTCAATTAAAAAAAGAACTGCCCCGGCAAAGACCGGAGCAGTTCTTTACTTATTTCTGGTAAGCTGGGATTACATTCCGTAGTCCATGCCGCCCATTCCGCCGCCGCCTGGCATTGCAGGTGCAGCAGATTTTTCTTCCGGCTTGTCGGCAATCAGGCATTCGCTGGTCATTACCAGGCTGGCGATTGATGCTGCGTTCTGTAGAGCGCTGCGTTCAACCTTGGCTGGGTTAACGATCTTCATGGCTACCATGTCGCCGTATTCTTCGGTTAGAGCGTTAAGGCCCCAGCCGGTTTTGCCGCTGTTCTTGATTTTATCGACTACAACGCTGCCTTCAAGGCCGGCGTTGCTGGCGATGGTGCGAATTGGCTCTTCAAGAGCGCGCTTCACAATCTTAACACCAGCGATTTGATCTTCCATAACTGCCAATGGCAGTGACTTCATATCTTCCAATACTTTATCGAGCATCGGGATAACATTTAATAATGTTACGCCGCCGCCCGGTACGATACCTTCGTCAACGGCTGCGCGGGTTGCGCTCAGAGCGTCTTCGAATCTGTGTTTCTTTTCTTTCAATTCGCTTTCGGTAGCTGCGCCGACTTTAATTTCGGCAACGCCGCCGCTCAATTTAGCCAGTCTTTCCTGCAATTTTTCGCGGTCATAGCTGGATTCGGTGGTTTCGATTGATTTGCGAATCTGTTCGATGCGGCCTTTAACGTCAGCAAGTTCGCCAGCACCTTCAACGATGGTAGTATTGTCTTTGCTGATGGAGATTTTGCGGGCGCGGCCCAGCATGGATGCATCAACATTTTCCAATTTCATGCCCAAGTCTTCGGTGATAAATTTTCCGCCGGTCAGGATGGCAATGTCTTCCATCATAGCCTTGCGGCGATCGCCAAAGCCAGGAGCCTTAACGGCTGCAACCTGCAGTACGCCACGAATCTTGTTGAGAACCAGGGTAGCCAGTGCTTCGCCTTCGATGTCTTCGGCGATAATTACCAGCGGAGCGCGCTGGGTGGCAACCTTTTCCAGTACCGGGAGCATGTCCTGAACGTTGCTGATTTTTTTCTCATAAATGAGAATCATCGGATTTTCTAAAACAGCTTCCATTCTTTCCGGGTCGGTTACGAAATATGGGCTGATGTAACCTTTGTCAAACTGCATGCCTTCTACCACGTTAACGGTGGTGTCGGTGCCTTTTGATTCTTCAATGGTGATAACGCCGTCTTTGCCGACTTTGTCCATTGCTTCAGCAACAAACTGGCCGATTTCAGGGTCATTACCGCTGATTGATGCTACATTTTCAACATCGTCTTTACCATTTACCGGGTGGCTCAGCTCTTTGATACCTGCAACAGCAGCTTCAACAGCCTTGTCGATACCGCGTTTTACGATCAGCGGGTTTGCGCCGCTGGCGATGGCGCGCAGGCCTTCCTTCAGGATAGCCTGGGCTAAAACGGTAGCGGTGGTGGTGCCGTCGCCAGCAACGTCATTGGTCTTGGATGCTACTTCTTTAACTAATTGGGCACCCATATTTTCATACGGATCTTCCAATTCAATTTCTTTTGCAACGGTTACGCCGTCTTTGGTAATTGTGGGTGATCCCCATTTTTTCGATAAAACAACGTTGCGGCCGCGAGGTCCTAATGTAGCCTTAACAGCTTTTGCAACGATATTTACGCCGCGCTCTAAAGAACGGCGTGCTTCTTCATCAAATGCAAGCATTTTTGCCATTTAATTTTCTCCTTAAACTCTATTAGGCCTTAACAGCCAGAATGTTGTCTTCGTCAAGAATGACGTAATCTTTGGTGCCAATTGTTACTTCGGTGCCGCCGTATTTGCTGTAGATGACTACATCGCCGACATTAACTTCCGGCGTAATCAACTTGCCGTCTACCATCTTGCCGCGACCTACTGCAACAACAGTACCTTCGGTCGATTTCTTCTTTGCGGTATCGGGAACATACAGACCACTCGCGGTCTTTTCTTCTGCCGGTACCGGCTCAACGATGATTTTGTCGCCCAATGGCTTTAACATTGTGACAAACCTCCTGAAAAGTTTTTTTGGGATTAATTAGCACTCGCACGGTGCGACTGCTAACTTGCAAAACTATTATAGCACCCAAATTAGCACTGTCAAGGGGAGAGTGCTAATTTTTTGAAAAAAAGTGAAAAATTGGAGGTGATTTTTTTGAGTGAGAGGAATGGGAATGATGGGAAGAATGATTTAAAAGCCGGATTAGTGTTAATTCTCACAATTCTCATTCGTCCCATCAACTGCCATCTTCAAAAAAACACCTGTATAATGTATAATGAAAACCACTATAATCAATGAAATAAGAGGTCTTTATGGAATTTGAACAGTTACTGAACCTTTTTAAAGAGACCCACGAGGAGCTTCAAATACGAGCTGCCCGGTCAGTAGATATTGCCCTGGTTGTACGAAACTGGCTATTTGGATGGTACATTGTGGAGTTTGAGCAGGGGGGATCCAACCGTAGCGAGTTATATGGAAAAAAGCTTATAGACCGATTAACCGAATCTCTGAAAGCGCATGGGATCAAGGGTGTTTCTGCAACGAATCTCCGCAAGTCTAGGGAATTTTATTCTGTCTATTCTCAGATTCAACAGGCACTGCCTGTTGAATCTATTGAGGTTTCATCTGAACAGGAAAAGATTTTGCAGATACTGCCTGCAAAATATCCACTGACAAATGCTGTTCCATTAGAAAATCTACAAAAAATAACCACTCAACTGGCAAGTAAGTTCATACTTGGATGGACGCACTATGTAACGTTACTTACTTTATCAGATCCAAATGAACGTCGATTTTACGAGATTGAAGCGCATAAAAGTAGCTGGGGTGCTCGTGAATTGGAACGGCAGATAGCGTCATCATTATATGAAAGGTTGGCATTAAGTCGGGATAAATCCGGCATCATAGAGCTTTCTCAGCAGGGATTGGTCATTGAAAAGGCAGCGGATGTTATTAAAAATCCGTATGTGCTGGAGTTTTTAGATATGGAAGAAAAAAGTGCATATTCAGAACATGAGCTGGAAACGGCAATTATTGACCGTCTCGAACATTTTCTGTTGGAACTTGGTAAAGGCTTTCTTTTTGAGGCACGTCAGAAACGATTTACCTTTGATAATGATCACTTCTATGTTGACCTGGTTTTCTACAATCGTCTGCTTCGTTGTTATGTTATCATCGATCTAAAACGCGACAAACTGACACATCAGGACTTGGGTCAGATGCAGATGTATGTAAATTATTTTGATCGATATATTAAAACCGAAGACGAGTTGCCAACCATTGGAATTCTTCTATGTCATACTAAAAGCGATGCGTTAGTTGAACTGACTCTCCCTGAAGATTCAAATATCTTTGCCTCGAAATACTTGTTATATCTGCCGTCTAAAGAAGAGTTGAAGAGACAATTGGAAGATGTTGTTAGAACTGAACACAAGTAGAATGTGGACGATGAAAGTTGCTTTAATTGGAATATCGCAATACCATGGATTATGGTACATTTAACGGAACTTATGGGCAGGATTTAATCCTTCTTAAAACTATTGATTCAGTTGTAAAAGGAAATTATGAAGTTCAGTATTTCATATGACAGTAGTACAGCTAAAATAAAACTGTCGCTTTTGGATACTATGTTGAAGAAAATACAAAAGTGGCTGCCTGTTTTCGTCCCTGACAAGCAGGAATCCACTAAAATAAAAATTAAGAATAAAGGTTGGATAGATGAAATATTTATCGGAAACTGGTTTCATTTAGAGTCGCTGGATCGGTTTTTATGGTTTGTCAGTATAGGAGAAATCGGTTTTAATGTTCACACAAAAATAAAGAACAAGATAATTATTGATGGCGAACTCGAAGAAATTGACAGTGAACTTATAAATAAACTTGGTGATTATATAAATGATAACACGAAATACAATGTAAGATTAATTAATAATCCACACGGATTTATAACAGATGAAAAAGGAACATTGGAAGAAATCACTATTGAAAGATGGTTTCGTATTACTACAAAAGGAAATCATAACTGGGAAGTCTCTGTAGGAGATTTCAACTTTCAGGTAAATACAGTGGAAAACAAACGGTCTGTTACTAAAATCAATAAAAATGATGAAGGGCGGGTTTAGAACCCGCCCTTACAATTTGCCATTTGCCATTTGCAATTAATTATTAATTCACCTAACCACAACCGGAATCACCATCGGTTTTCGTCCGGTGCGTTCGTTCAGGAATCGGTTCAGTGCGGTTTTTATGGTGGCTTTCAGGGTTTCCTGGTCCATGTTTGCCAGTTGGTTGATGCCTTCCAGTTTCTTGATGATGACGGTTTTGGCGTCTTCTATCAGGTCTTCCTGGGCATCGGCGTAGACGAAACCGCGGGTGATTATATCCGGGCCAGAGGTGATGGTGCCGGTTTGTTCGTCAATGCCGATTATTGCTATCAGCATGCCATCTTTTGACAGCAGTCGGCGGTCGCGCAGCACTGATGCGCCAATGTCGCCTACTCCAAGGCCATCTATCATTACCCGGCCGGCAGTTACCTGACCGACCACGCTGGCGCTGGTGCGGGTCATTTCCAGCACATCGCCGCTGTGAAGCAAGAATATATTTTCGTCTTTCATCCCCATCGATTTTGCCAGCTTTTTAAAGCGCACCAGATGGCGGAACTCGCCATGCATCGGCACGGTAAAACGCGGGGACGACAGGGTGAGCATCATCTTTATCTCTTCTTGGTTGCCGTGTCCGCTGACATGGACGCGGTCGTGAATGTGATAAATCACCTCGGCTCCCTGGCGGAAAAGTTGGTTGATGGTGCGGTAAACCAGGTCTTCATTTCCGGGGATAGGAGTGGCGGAAATTACCACCAAGTCGCCTGCGCCAACTTTGATATATTTATGTTCGCCGGATGATATCAGCCGCAGCGCGGACAGCGGTTCACCCTGGCTGCCGGTTGTCAGTACCGTTACCTGTTCCGGTGGCAATGAATTCACTTTATCCGGCGCGATGATGATATCCGGGTCGGGCAGTTTTATGTAACCCAACTGACGCGCAATTTCCAGGTTGCCAATCATCGATCGTCCCATTACACAGACCTTGCGGTCGTAAAAATGCGAGGCGTTGATGATTTCCTGCATGCGGGAAATGTTGCTGGCAAAGGTGGCAAATATTATGCGGCCTTCAGCATCGGCAAAAATGTTGTCAAAAGTATCGGCAACCAGGCTTTCTGAAGTCACCCAGCCGGTTTTTTCTACGTTAGTCACATCTACCATCAGCGATAGTACGTCGCCATCGGTTTTCTGCACAATTTTCTGCACCTCGGTACGCTGGCCGTGCAGGGGAGTCTGGTCAATCTTAAAGTCGCCGGAATGTACCACGCGTCCCGCCGGGGTTTCGATGATGAATCCCAGCGAATCAGGAATGCTGTGGGTTACGCGGAACGGCTGTACCGTGAACGAGCCGAATTGCAGGGTCTCATCGGGGTCAATGACATTCAGCGATGTTTTGGGCAGGTATTCGTGTTCGGTAAGTTTATTTTTCAATAACCCCAGCGTCAGTTTTGTCCCCCAAACCGGCAGGTTGATTTCGTTCAATACCCAGGGCAGCGCTCCGATATGGTCTTCATGGCCATGAGTTAATATTATCGCATGAATCTTGTCGGCATTTTCTATCAGCCAACTGATGTCGGGGATTACCAGGTCAATTCCCAGCATTTCCTGCTCAGGGAAGAGCAAACCGGCGTCAACTATCAGAATTTCGCCTTTGTATTCATAGGCAAACATGTTTTTGCCAATTTCGCCAATGCCGCCCAGCGGGATAAAGCGAAGAGCGTCCTCATTGACGTCAAAATTGTATGGATTTGAGAATAATTTTTCTACTGACATTTTTTCACCATTGCATTTCTTTTAATGCATCTTTCACAATATTATCTGGCACTGCCAGATTGTAGTCAACCGACCCTATTTTATTGGCGAGGACAAATTTCACCTTGCCCGACACCGCTTTTTTGTCGCCGGTCATTAATTTCATGATTACATCAAGGTCGACATCCGGTATATGTACCGGCAGACCCATTCGCTTAAGCAGGTTTGTCACTCGCTTTTCATCTTCAATAGTAATACGTTTCAACAGGCGGGATATTTTCATCGCCGCTACCATGCCGATGCTCACCGCCTCGCCATGGGTAAATGTTGTATAGTTCGTCGCGCTTTCCACCGCGTGGGCGACGGTATGGCCAAAGTTCAGGATGGCGCGCAACCCGCCTTCATTTTCGTCCGCTTCCACCACTCGCGCCTTAATTTCGCAGGATCGGCGAATAAAATGCCGGGTGACAACTTCATCTGATTTTATGAACTTTTCGTAATTATTTTCGATAAAACTGAAAAAGTCAGCATCATAAATTATCCCGTATTTCACCACCTCGGCAAGTCCGGTTGATAATTCGCGACCGGAAAGAGATTTTAAAAATGATGGGCAGATAGATACATGCCGCGGTTGTTTGAATGCCCCCACCATATTTTTCCCATGGGGCAAGTTAACTCCCGTTTTGCCGCCGACTGACGAATCCACCATCGCCAGCAGCGTGGTGGGAATCTGAATGAAATTAATCCCGCGCTGCCAGCATGCCGCGGCAAAACCGGCCGTGTCGCCGATTACCCCGCCGCCCAGGGCAATCACCAGACTTTTCCTGTCCATCTTAAAATCAAGCATCTTATTCAGCGTCTTTTCGATAGTTGATAAAGTCTTATACTTTTCACCGGGAGGAATTATAATGGTATTTACCGGCTTATTAATCACCGAGCTTATCTTTTCGCCATAGAGTTTGTTAATCTTCGGATTAGTGATGATGGCAACCGATGAAGGATTTAAACCGGCGACCGCGTCTGAAAGATTTGATAAATCATCAGATATCACAATGTCATACGACCTTGCGCCTAAATCGACTGATATTACACCGGCAGCTGGAACTATATTCTCCAAATTATTCTCCCCAAGTCAGCATTTTTCTGGCGTTTTCGTTATGGTTTTTCAGCGCGGCCTGCAATCCTTCCAAGGTGTCGGCGTTAAACTGGTCGATTATCTCGTTAGCCAGCACCAGTGAAACCATCGCCTCAGCAACCACGCCGGCTGCCGGCACCGCGCAAACATCGCTGCGCTCGGAATGTGCCGGTTTTTCTTCGCCGGACAATACATCCACCGAACCCAGCGGAGTTACCAGGGTGGGAATCGGTTTCATGGCTATCTGCAGCATCACCGGTTCGCCGTTGGTCATGCCGCCTTCAATACCGCCGGCATTGTTGGTTTTTCTGCACAGGGTGTCGCCGCAGCGGTACATGGCATCATGTACCAGCGACCCCGGTACCTTTGACACACCAAATCCCATGCCTACTTCAACCCCTTTGATAGCGTTAATCGCCATCAGCGCGCCGGCCAGTTTGCCATCCAACCGTTTATCCCATTGTACATAACTTCCCAAACCGATGGGTAATCCGGTTACGATAACCTGTGAAATACCGCCAATGGTATCGCCATCTTTTTTGGCTTGCTTGATAATGGCGTGTATCTTCGCGGTAGCTTCCGGGTCAGCGCAGCGCACTTCATTGGCTTCTGCCGCTGCTGCCAGCGCGTCTAAATCGCTATAGTCGACATTTGCCGCTATACCGCCAATCATCAATACGTGGCTGAATATCTTTATCCCCAACTGAGTCAGCAATTGGCGGGCAATCGCCCCCAGGGCAACCCGGGCGGCGGTTTCACGCGCGCTGCTGCGTTCCAGAATATTGCGCAGGTCGTTAGTACGGTACTTTGACATGCCGGACAAATCCGCGTGTCCCGGTCGGGGCAGCGTAACCGGCAAAATTTCTTCGTCAGGATGCTCAAACTGCATCATGCGGGTAGTCCAGTTTTCCCAGTCGCGATTCTCAATTACCAGCGAAATTGGGGAACCCATAGTTTTACCAAAACGTATTCCGCTCAATACCCGGGCAGTATCTTTCTCCATCGCCATGCGCGCGCCGCGGCCATACCCGACCTGGCGCCGTGCCAATTGTACATTGATATCTTTGTCAGTTAATGGCACACCCGCCGGCATGCCTTCAATCATCGCAGAAAGTGCCGGCCCGTGAGATTCCCCGGCGGTTAAATATCGCAACATAAAAAATAGACCTTTTAATAAATATTTACTAATTATCATTTCTACCCTTATCGTGCTTATTCCTGCAAAAATGGCAGGAATAAGCGTGTTGAAGGTGAAATATATAAGTAGATTGAAGGGTGATTAATGAGGAGTATAGCTTAGATAGTGGCAAAAGAACCTTCTAACTTTACTTTTATCTCTTTCCAACCACCCCCTGCCCCCTCCTTGTCAAGGAGGGGAGTTATGATAGTGTTACATCATACAGTTAAATTTTTCGCAGTTTATATGATGTAATGGAGGCAAAGCTATGAGTTATTTATTGGGAATAGACCTGGCGACAAACGGGGTGGTAGCCTTACTGGTTAACCCTGAAGATTATATTAATCCGGTATTAGCGCGGGTATTCGAAGGTCATCCGACTATTAATCCCGCACCGGGAATAGTGGAACAGGAGCCTGACCGCTGGTGGGGTGCTACTGTGCGCGCTATTCGCCGGTTGCTGGCGGAGACCGAAGTGGACGGTCAGGAGATTCGCGCCATCGGATTATCGGGACAAATGCACGGTCTGGTGATGGTTGACGAACGCGGTCGGCCAGTACGCACCTGCATCACCTGGACAGATACCCGCGACAAAGATATCTCCGGCGATATGCTGGAAATGGCATCCGCAGAGCAGTGGCTTGACTGGACCGGCGCCGTGCCGGTAGCAGGACTGGCGGGAACACGCTTGATGTGGGTGAAAGAAAACGAGCCGGAAGTATTGCAGCGGGCACATAAAGTGCTGGCACCAAAAGATTATCTGCGTTTTAAATTAACCGGCGAATACGCGACTGATGTGTCAGACGCGTCGTCTTCGCTGTTATTCGATATTGTGGCGCGCAAATGGTCGTCATCCGCCATCAACTGCATGGGAATTGATGATAAGATTTTACCGCGGGTATACGAATCCCAGGAGACCAGTGGCATAATAACCCACGATGTTGCGGAAGTTACCGGCCTGTATCCTGGCACTCCGGTAGTTGCCGGGTCAGGCAACCAGGCTGCTGCCGCCATGGGGTTGGGAGTTATCCGTTCAAACGAAGTCGCGGCGGTTATGGGCAGCGGCGGCGTGGTGATGGCCAGTATGCATGAACCGCTGGTAGATAAGATGCAGCGCGTAAATACCCTGTGCCACGCCCGTCGCAGTAAATGGTACATGGTTGGACTTACCCAGGCCGCCGGCATCTCGTTCCGCTGGTTCCGCGACACCTTCTGCCATGCCGAAAAAGAAGTTGCGGGCAACCTGTGGGATGATCCGTATACATTGATGACCCGCCAGGCAGCTGAGGTTATGCCCGGCAGCGACGGCTTGATGTTCCTGCCGTATATCAATGGCGAACGTTCACCATACCAGAACCCGGATGCTCGCGGTGTATTCATTGGCATCTCTGCAAAGCACCACAAACCGCATTTCATCCGCGCCGTTATGGAAGGTGTCACCTACAGCATGCGCGACTGCATGGAAGCGATGAAAGATACTGGCGTAAAGGTTGACCGCGTGGTGATGACCGGAGGCAGCATGCAATCCGATGTATGGCGCCACATCTTCGCCGATTCATTCGGAGTAGATATCATTAAGACAAACATCGATGATCCGGCACCATTCGGCGCCGCCCTGATGTCGTCAGTAGCCGCCGGTTACTGGACATCAGTAGAAAACGCCGTCGAACACCTGGTGCAGGCAACCGATGTAACAGAACCAAATCCTGAAATGACCGCAAAATACAATAACTATTTCGAAATCTACAAATCCCTTTATCCAACGCTGGCACCGACATTTGAGTTGATGGCAAGGAATAGGTAATCAGTTTTCAGTTTTCGGTTTTCAGTTTTTAGTTTGAAGTTATATGATATCTGAACACTAAACACTGAAAACTGAAAACTAAACATTAACAAAGGAGCTTTTTATGTATCACTCATTTGAAGACTTGGAAGTATGGAAAAGGTCATGTAGAATAGCTGTAGTTATGTATAAAAAATTGAAGGATTGTAAAGATTTTTCTTTACGGGATCAAATGCAAAGATCAGCAGTGTCAATAGCATCAAATATTGCAGAAGGTTCAGAACGAACAGAAAAAGAATTTGCAAGATTTTTATCTATAGCAAGAGGATCTGCAGCAGAATTAAGAACACAAATTTTTATACAAAAGAAGTTGGTGTTTTGAGCAATGATGATGCACATATCTTTACAAACGAATTAATACAAATTTCAAAGATGCTTTTTAAATTATCAAAATCTTTGAATATAAGTGTTTAGTTCAGTTTAAAGTTTTCAGTTTTCAGATATCATGATTTTTTCTATCATATAATTATAAAACTTCAAACTAAATACTGAAAACTAACCAAAGGTTTACAATGAAAATACGATTAATGCAAAAAATTATGGGTGACAACAAGGCTATGGCAGAAGAAAATCGAGGGATTTTTGCTGCTGCCGGGGTGCGGATGATAAATATCATGGCATCGCCGGGGGCGGGGAAAACCAGCGTGATTTCTGCCATATTAAATAAACTGCGCGATGAAATTCCGATGGGTGTTATTGAGGGTGACATAGCGTCGTCCATAGATGCGGAAAAAGTAGAAAAGCTGGGCTTCCCTGCGGTGCAGATTAACACCGGCGGCGGATGCCACCTGGACGCCAACGTAATTCGCGAGGCATACAACGAATTAGGCGTTCCCAGCGGTATGATATTCATCGAGAACGTCGGCAACCTCATCTGCCCATCGTCATTCGACCTCGGCGAAAGCCTACGAGTGGTGATATCATCCGTTCCCGAAGGCGACGACAAACCATTCAAATACCTGTCCATGTTCGCCAAAGCAGACGTGGTGGTGCTGAACAAATGCGACCTGATGCCATACATAGACTTCAAACTGGAAAACTTTAAAAAGGGACTTTACGCCATCAACACCCAAAATGCCCCGCTGTTCATAGTGTCATGCACAACAGGTGAAGGAATTGATGAGATGGTAGAGTTTTTAAGGAATTGAGAACTTCGGAGCGCCGACATCTTGCCGGCGAGTAAAAAGCTTTGCTTTCCGGGTACAGACACGAATCCCAGTTATTCAGTAATTGTTCGTCTGATGTCATCGCGGGATTCGAGTCAGTCCCCTACTACTGCCAATATTTTTTAATATTACCGGATGCTGAAATTACAACATTTTAAATTAAGCGAAAGTGATAATAAAGAAGTACGGCAGAACAAGGGGACTGGCTTGAATACTGCGATTACCAACCTGCTTTCTACTACATGAAAACACAGTATTCGTGCCTGTACCCGAAAGTAAAGCCAAAATTTCCCATCTCTACCCGCTATGACGGTACCTGGTGATTATTTCCTGCTGCAAGTTATCGTCGAGAGCGACGAATCTGGCGGAGAAGCCGCCTACCCGGACTATCAGATTGGGGTAATCTTCCGGCCTTTCCATCGCTTTTTCCAGTTCGGCAACGCTGGTGGTGTTTCCCTGGAATATCATCCCGCCGCCGGACAGGAAAACTTGCAGGATTGCTTTCATCCCTTCAAATGTTATCCACCTGTCGTCAACATCCCACATGGTGGTGGCACCGCCGGCAACGCATTTGAAATCCAGACTGACGGTGGAGTTTATGGCGGCGGTGATGCCGTGTGTCATGCCTTGCCGTTGCGGTGTCATGCCGTGTCCTATATAATCGCCAGCCAATGAGCCATCTCCGCGCGCACCTAATTCCAGGCTTGCGGATGGCGTCCAAACAAAGTTGAACAGCATCGGTTTCAATTGCCCGCCAAAGCGATTTTTGGGAGCCATGGCGGTTTTGCAAACGCTGTTCAACACACGACTGCACAATTTATCAGCTTCAACATTTTCCTGGCCATATTTCGGCATCTTCTGCAATTGAGCACGCAATACATCATAACCTTTGAAATTGGCGCGCATTGCAGCCAGCATCTCTTCTGTTGTAGTAATTCCTTCGTCATATACAGCGCGCTTTATACCCATCAATGAATCCGCAGCGGCTGTCACCGCAAGGGCAGAAAAGCCGTATTCGTGATAGCGTGCGCCGTTGTCCTGTTGTTCGCGTCCGCGTTCCAGGCAGTCGCCGGTCAGGCTGGACAACAAGTAGCAGGGACGATAATCCGCGTACCATTTGCTCTGGATATCCAGTGCGGTTACCATTTCACGATACTCGCGGGCAAGCTCCTGCTCGAATGCATTGTATAAGTCTTCGAATTTGTTATACGCCGTGATATCTTTATCAAGCGATATTCGACGCGAACCATCGAGCATATCTATCCCGCCGGTAATGACGAGTTCCAGTGTTTTGGCGACATTATGAATACTGGCAAAGTTCAAGTCGGAGTTCATACCCTGGACGCTTATCTCCATACAACCGCCGGCCATATACATCGCCGCGTCTTCTACTGGGGTGCCGCTGGCAATAATCGCCGGTAAGCAGGCATCATCATTGTATATCTGCGCACGATTTTGTCCGTATAACAGGTAATTAACACATAAATCTACAAACTTTTCCGGGGTATTTTTTCCAACACGTGGATAAACAGATGGATGCGTCTGGTCTAACACTGCTATGGAATGAACCATCAACTCGGAAAGCAGATTGACCGATGATGTGCCATCAGGATGGATACCGCCTGGAGTGACTGCCTCAACCCAACCATCAGCGTATTGTATTCGCTCGTGCATGCGGATAAATAGCTCATCAATCAGCTCTTTTGCGGCATCCACGGTAATTTCACCGCTGGCAAGATCGCGTTCCAGGTAAGGCCAGATGTAATAATCCACCCGTCCCGGGCCATTGCCGCCATAAGGATTTTCAAACATCAACGCCAGATAGGTAAGGTAGAAACTCTGCAATGCCTCGTGAAAATTGCGCGCGGGATTACGCGGAACTTGATTGCAGATAACTATTAAATTTTCCAATCGAACTCGTTCAACGAATGATACTTTATCTAACTGAGATTTCATGGCGGCGATATATTTGTCATTCCAGCGCAGTACGGCTTCCCATTGGACTATTGCATTCTTGTAAAGGGTGATTGCTTTTTCATCTGTAGTATTCACCAGCAAAGTGCGGATGTATGCCAGCAAGCCGTCGATGCCATCAGTCAGAATAATATTCCAATGCCAACCCACGTGACCCGGCGCACCGCCGTTTGCCATATACGGATCAACCTTTGCCTTAATTTCTTCAATAAGTTTTTTCCATGGTGAATATATCTGGTGCAAAGACTCATCAACGACGAAATCTGTGGGATTGCCGCCAGCCTGATACAACATTCCCACCAGTTGTTCATCCGGCAACAGGTAAATCGGCTCATTTTCAAAGGAATACGCCATCGAATGTGCATATCTGTCGTGATATTTATAATCGGCAAACTCGCCAAAAAATGCCTTTTCAAAGTTCACCTGTCGCCAGGTGGGTGGCGATGCTGCACCCCGCAATCGGCTGGCAGTGCGAAAACGTTGGATGCGGTCAGAAAGCACCATAAAAGGAAGATTAGTATCAGATAAATTCGGCATGGCTATTTTTTCTGTTAATTATTGCTGTCACCTTTATAAAAGGTGGTAATTTTTTATATTTCTATCATCAAAAATTCTCTCTTCTCTCCTCGCTTTTCAAATAGCCGGGCCGGCTATTTTACGGTTTTAGAAATTAGAGCTTTTCAGAAATTACTCCCTCTGTCACTGCGGTGACACCTTCCTCAAGAGGGATGCATAATTTGCAATTTGCAATTTGCAATTTACAATTTTTAATTAATCTACGGCATCCTATTCTTCCTGTATGATGCCGGGCCGATGTTGTATTGCTGCTGGAACATTTTGGTGAAGTGGTGGCGGTCGCAAAACCCGCATTCGGCGGCGACAGATTCGATACTGATATCGGTATGGTGCAACAACATGGACGCGTGTTCCAGGCGGCGGCGTTTCAGGTATTCCTGTGGGGTTTCATTGGTGTATTTTTTAAATAACCGCACCAGCGCTTTCCAGGTAAGGTTGGTATCAAGGGCAAAATCGTCATTGGTCAGTCTTGTTTTGAAGTTTTCATCGATTATTTTCACCACTTTCCGCACTCGCTCATCCGCTATCTGCACCGGCCATACTTCATCGGGAACCGCGGAAAGGGCATAATATATCAGTGATTTCAGGCTGAAACTGGCGGAATAACCGATTTCGACTTCATTGTTCACGATATCATCACACGCCTTTGCCAGCAGTTGTTCGATATGGTAAGCCGGGATAGTGAAAATGCCGGATTTCACCGCGTCATAAGGCAGACCAGCGATGAAATGAATAAAAAAATGACGGACTCCCTGGGCGTTCTCGTCAGTTATCGGATATCCCACCAGCAGGTTGTCATCCTGGTTGCCATCTATCAGTCGGGTGGTGAAATGGGTGTTGGGGGAAATAAGCATAATATTATCCGGCTTCAGTGGGGTAATGACACCGTTATGTTCTACCTCGCCACCACCGCGGGGATTCCAGTAAAGCCGCCAGAATGGCGCGGCAAGATTGCGATGCGACCAGACCTGCAGCGCCCAGTAATCGCAGCGTAAAATCGCTATTTCGCCGGTATGTATGCGTTTTTCGTTAACCGGCAGTGCGCCGTCATGCAGAATGTGCAAATTGTACATAAAAATGCTCCAATAACATCTTACCATATTTACCAGTATAAAATAAAATCAAATCATACAAAACATAGCAAATAGCTGAAATTCAGGGGGTCTAAATGTCTCAATCTCAATTACTGCCCATTAGACGCGGCCAAAAACCGGCGTCAGTCACTTTTGGCGTATGTGCCGCATGCGACCCGCGCATCGATGCCGCCGCGCGCCAACGCACACAAAATATCATCGAAACCATTGCCGAAATAGTGGCTGAAAAAGTCACCATGCCAGATGGCCGACCGGTGAATGTTGTGTGGACATCCGTGCTTATTGATGGTGAAAAACAGGCCGACCAGGTTGCCAACCAATTCATCGATGCCGGTGTGGATGCCATCATCTGCACTCCTGACACCTGGGCATTCCCGCAACTGTCATTAATCAGCCTGCTGGCGCATTTCCCCGAAGATATGCCGTTAAATATCACCTGCGGCAACAGCGCCCCGAAACCAGGTGTGGTATTCGCCCACGCGGTAAACGGCGCATTGGCACAAAGCGGACGCATGTCGCACCTTAATGTTGGACAATGGGCTGACACCGGCATGGAACCGAAACCATCAGAAAGCACCGTCACCGCATTGGTTGACTGGTGTTATGGCGCATTAACCTACGCCGGGTTGAAAGGCCGCCGCGTTGCCGTATTCGGCCATGACTCCATGGGTATGGAAACGGCAATGTCCCACATTATCCCCACCCGCAAAACTTTCGGGTTGGAAATCACCCGTCTGGACATGAAACTGCTGTCTGACATGTTGAAAAAGAAAGCCTACAACCGCCGCGAATTCCGCGAACTGCGCGACTGGGCCGGCAAAAAATTAGGCAATCGCCTCGACCTGTCGCAAGTAAATGGCGACGAGAAATTCAATCAGTCGCTGGGCATGTATTTGATCATGCGCGACCTGCTGGAAGAGTTAAATGCTGTCGGCGGCGGATTTATGAACCAATTGGAATGGGGGTCAGATACCCGTGGTTTGCCATTGCCAATTTGCGATCTTGCCGAGTCATTATTTAACAGCACCTTTGACCACAACGGTCCGAAACAGGCTATACCATTTGCAACCGAAGCCGATACCCAGGGATTGTTGACCATGCTTGCTACCAACTGGCTGTCCGGCGGCAACCCGCCGTTATTCATGGACTTCCGCAAAGTTTGGGAGCCGAAAGAGATTACCGGACTGGCAACCAAGTTAGGCGTTAAGTTCAGCGGCGATGAAGTATGGGCAAAACGCGGTATCGTTGATGGCGACAACAGCGGCTCTGCCAGCTTGAACTGGGCAGCAATGCCAGGTGCAGGCGCAGAAGAAATCATGAAAAAAATCAGCCTGCCAGGCGCAGACATGGGTTATTTCCCAGGCGGCGGCAACTCCGTCACCTTCATTTCCCCCGGCGGCATCAATGGCATCGCCTGCCGTCTGGCTTATTCCAACCTTACCGGCTTATTCAGCATGGTTTGGGATGAAGCAGTAACAGTAGACTTGCCGGAAAAACTGGCGACTGCCGTAGCCGCATCCAGCAACCCAACCTGGCCGCACACCTGGGTAACCCCGAAAAATGCCACCATGGTTGAATACAAACAATACGCCCCGGCAAATCATTTCCACATGATTTGGAACACCCCGCCGGCGCGTCTGCAATACTGGATGGACCTGGCAAATGTTCTGTCTGTAACACCATGGGCAGCCAAACCATTATTCGACGAAAACGTCGACCGCCCATTGCCGCTGATGTATCTCATCAACGGCGGCGAAGCACAAACCAAAATGCTGCGCGCTAAAAGATAAAAATAATTTATAGCAACCAGTGTTAACACAAATTATATTCATATTCCATTGTTTTTTATGATGGAATATGAATATTTTTTTCAGACTCTTGCAAAACCTATTTATTCAAATGTTTAGGTTGCAGGTTTGTGGTAGGCGAAAACCACCCCGACCTTCGGC
>CAZWZF010000008.1:0-163836 GCA_964638715.1 uncultured bacterium
TTTTTTATTTTTTTGCATTGGTTAAAACTGACGAGTCTGAATAGTTACTAAGAAACTATGATTTAATCAAAGCTAATGACTTCCATACTTATTATATCTACACAGTGGAAATGTAGATTATGAAATTATGATTCGCTATAAATTACATATTCCGTCAATTCTCAAACCACTGCTTTTCCTGTACAATTTACCTGTGAAGTCTATTCAATTTTTCGATAACATATATATGTCCCGGTTGGATAATGGCGTGGTTGTTATTACGGAGACAACTGTGGGTACTGCAACCAGTGCATGCGGGGTGTGGAGTGTGGCGGGGGCCGCCGATGACCCGGTTGGCCAGGAAGGGCGCGGACATTTTGTTGAGCATTTAATGTTCAAGGGAACCGCCTATAAAAGCTCGTTTGAAATCGCAAGCGCAATTGAACTGTTAGGCGGACAATTTGACGCCTATACCGAGGCGGAGACGATACATTTAAGCGCGCGGGTTATCGATAAAAATATTGCCGAATCAATTAATATATTGGGTGAGCTTTGCTGTTTTTCCACTATTCCGCCGGTAGAGTTTGACCGTGAAAAATCGGTGGTGCTGGAAGAGATAAGCAAAGCGGAAACTAACCATGACGAGTATATCATGGATATGATTACCAGCAGTTTGTGGCCCGGCGGAAGATACGGCAAGCCTATCCCAGGGACAAACGAATCAGTGAGCGCAATGACCCCGCAGGATGCCATCAATGGCATGAAATACCACTTTGCCGCTAATAACTGCATCATCACTGCCGCCGGCGCATTCAGTCATGAAGATTTTGTACAATTGATTGCCAGCGCATTCGCGAATATCCACCCCCCGCAGCCACGAGAATGCGATAAAACTGCAAATGAGCCGAAAAAAATGCAGATTTTCAAGCAGCGAACTGACCATGTTACATTTGCCTGGGCAACCATCACCTTCCCGGCAGATGATGACCGTAATTATCCGCTGATAATTATTGATAATATACTCGGTGCTTCTACTACATCGCGGTTGTTTACCAAGATACGCGACATCGGCGGACTGGTCTATGATGTTTCATCTTTCTGTTCCGGATATACCGAAAGCGGATTTCTGGCTGTCTCCGGTTCGGCAAATGATAAGAATATTAAAAAAGTTTTACAGATGATTAAGGAAGAGATATACTTATTGCGAGATAAGGGAATATCGGAAGCAGAACTGATGCGGGCAAAGGCACAGATTCAGGCAGGAATGGCACTGGCACTGGAAACTACTGAACAGAAAATGCGCCGCTTAGCCACCCAATACATGACTTATGGAAAAATCATATCACTGTCAGAAATATTTGATAAAATCGAAAATATCACCACTGAAGATGTTAATCAGTTAATTGCGGAGATAACTGATATTGATAAATGGATGTTATCGTTAATTGGCCCGGTTAAAGAGAAAGAAATAATAGAAAAATGGCAATTGTTATAAAAAACGCCTTGAATATTTGTGAAGAAATGCTAAAAAATGCCGGAGTTGAATCACCACTGGCTGACGCGGAGATATTGCTGGCTCATCAACTGGGATGGCAACGCTGGCGAATATGGGCTAATATTTACACTGAAATATCCGCAGATAAGTATCTTGATTTCATGAAATTAATTTCCAGGCGAGTTCAGCGCATCCCCCTGCCTTATATTACCGGACATAAGGAATTTTTCAGTCGCGAGTTTATAGTAAACAAAGATGTATTAATCCCCCGTCCAGAGACTGAACTGCTGGTAGAAGAAGCAATCAAATATATCCTTGAATATGATATGAAAAATGTAGTGGAATTAGGAACCGGCAGTGGAGCAATTGCTGTTTCAATCGCCATGGATACCGATACCCGCATCACAGCAATTGATATCAGCCAGGATGCGTTAAATACAGCAAAAATCAATGTTGATAAATATAATTTAGCTGACAAAATCACCCTTTTACAAGGGAATCTGCTGACACCTTTAATTAACACTAAAATGCCGCCGCCTGATATCATAATTGCTAACCTGCCATACGTCCCGTTAATTGATAAAGATACACTGGAACCAGAGGTTAAAGATCATGAACCGGGCATTGCTTTATTTGCCGGTCATGACGGGTTGGACACCATTAAAGAATTAATTCAACAAGCATCATTATATTGCAAAAATGGCACCATCATCGGATTAGAACTCGGAATTGGGCAGGAAAATGCCATTACTGACTTCCTGAGTATCAACGGGTGGAAAGTTGAAAAAATAATTAGCGACTATTCTGGTATCATAAGACATATTTTTACCGAATATGCGGTATAATCAACTAACAATTTACGAGGTAATATGAAACTCAGACAACTCTATTTTGCGATAACGACATCTATAATAATCATTCTGGTAACATCCGGTTGCGGTGGTAGTCATGCGACAACGCTGACACCCGTTGTTACCGGTAATTTAATGGGATTCGTAATGCTTGACCAGGGAAACCTTGCATTTACCCGCACAGCGACAAACCTGCGCGCGGTTGAAGGCGCGATTATCAGCGTAAAAGGTTATCCCGCACTAATTGCTATCTCAAAAGCAGATGGCAGTTTTGAACTGGATAAAATACCGGCGGGAATAAGAACATTTTATATATCCAAGGTTGGATATACCCGCGTAACATTTCAACAGACCATTCAAGAAGGCAACAACGCAGCCGCTCCAACGGATCTTACTACTGCCGCAAAATTTAAATGGACAGTAATGGTATATATGTCTGCTGACAACAACATGACTGACCAGTCGATAAGCGACATGAATGAACTGGAAATGGTTGGATCTACCACAGATGTAAAGCTATTAGTTCAAATGGACAGACTGGATAGCCCGGGTGGTTATGAGAAAAATTACCCGTCGTTAACTGGATGCCGAAGATTTGAAGTAACCAAGGATACCAGTGCTGACCCCGGTAAAATAGTATCAACTGAATTAGCATATATGGGAGCCATCGACAGCGGAAATCCCCAAACGCTTAACGATTTCGTAACCTGGGGACAGACATACGCCCCGGCAGAACATTACCTGGTGGTATTATGGAATCACGGCAGCGGATGGAACCCTACTAATGACAGGTCTTTATTATTATCGCGCGCGATAGGTTATGATCAGACTTCAAACGGGCATTGGATAAAGATACCAGACTTAAACTACTCATTAACGGCATTGCACCCAATTGACGTTGTCGCAATGGATGCCTGTTATATGTCGATGGCTGAAGTAGCCTACCAGATACGCGGATGTGCTGAATATATGGTAGGCAGCGAAGAAGCATCACCATGGATTGGATATGCATACCAGAATATCGCAGCTAAATTAACAGATAATCCAGCCACTACTTCACGTGACCTTGCTAATTTCATCGCTCAGGATGCCATGCGGGAATGGATAAATGAAGGTAACGAAAGCACACATTCAGTAATAGATTTGGGACAAATGGACGCGCTGGTCGAAAAGTTAAATCCTTTCTGCGACCGATTGATAGCAATAAGAGACAACTACCAGAGCGAGATAGTGTCATCACGGGTTAATGCGGATCCTTTCTCAAATATCAGTAAAGACTTATACACCTACGTATCATTATTACGTTCAAGTATTAATGACACGGATTTACAGTTAAAAGCAGATGCGTTAATGGCACAGATAAAAAACAGCACAGTGGTCAGCAATTACACCTTTAGCTTACATTCGAAATCAGCCGGATTGGCGATTGATCTGCAAACTCCGTATGTATGGACCAGCACTCATTCGGCATCATATTCTAAATTAAAGTTTGCTGCTGACAGCCATTGGGATGAATGGATGGCAGCGCAATAAGATCGATTATTTGAATATGTATGACCGGGTACAGGCAATTATTCGGACTAACACGTTAAAGAGAAATTAGCATTAATCACCGAATAAAAGCCAGTCCCCTAATACACAGTGAAGTGACCTTAAGCGAAAGTTCTAAAGAAAATAATATCTATTTCTGATAACTGACTTTCACCACGGTATGCAGTCCACCGCGAACATTAAAATTACCGGTGATTGTCATTTTTCGTGGTTGACAGGCACTTACCAAGTCGTCCATTATCTTGTTAGTTACTGCCTCATGAAATGCGCCTTCATTGCGGTATGACCAGTAATACAACTTCAGCGATTTCAGTTCAAGGCATAATTCATCCGGGACATAATTAACAGTGATTTCCGCAAAGTCCGGTTGCCCGGTTTTTGGGCATACACAGGTGAATTCCAGCGTTGAAATTTCTATTTCGTAATCTCTTCCCGGATTCGGGTTAGGAAAAGTTTCGATTACCTTTGATGGTTCTGTTGACATTTTATACCTGCTTTTATTATCAATGACCGCACTGGCATCCGCCGCCACTGCTGCATCTGCCGCAATTTCCGCCGCAATGACATCCGCCGGAAACAGCACGACTGCTGCCGCCATCATTTACTTTACCGTAAAATGATGACATCTTTTTTTGTATTTTCTGATTGCCGCATTCTGGGCAGCTTAAACCTGTCCCATCGCTTCCCATTCGCACTAATTCTTCAAATATTATCCCGCAGCCGGAACATTGAAATTCGTAAATCGGCATTATTAATCCTCGCTGTAACCTACACCCTGTTTATCACCTTCGTAAATCTCCAGCATTGAAACTTTTACCCGTCTTTTTATATCAACATCAGCATAAAGCGCCTCGGTGATACGGGTGTATATATAACGTGCTATATTCTCGCTGGTCGGTATAATATCTTTAAAATCAGGTAATTCATCTATATTCTGATGATCCAATGGATCAAGAACTGATTTTAAAACCGTCTTAACGCGGCGAAAATCGATAAGCATCCCCAAATTATCAAGTTCCCTACCTTCCAAACGCAGGTAAACCTTGTAATTATGCCCATGCAAGCGGCAACATGGCCCATTATAACCGCGGATAGAATGCGCCGCGCAAAAATCACTTTCAACAGACATACGATACATAGGTTATTATCTCCGTCGTTATTGTAGTAAAATTCGGGGGAATTTGCGAGGGGAACAAAATTAAAACAAAAAGTTTCACATAGGTTACTTTCATATTCCTCTGTGAAACTTGTGTCTTCTTGTAACAAATATTATAATCCAAAAATTTTAGTTGCGTTTTTATCCAATATGCGGTCTTTGTCAGACGCGCTTATTGATGAATCGCGGATTATACCCATGGCGTAAACCGGACTAATGAGCGGCATCCCGGAGCCAAATACCATTCGATTGGCTCCTACAGTAGCAAAACCTTCCGCGATTTTATCATTATCAGCGTTTGACCCGCCAATTTCAAGGGTGATGTTCAACAATTGTGACGCAGTTGATAGTGCGGATTGCCACATTTCGTCTGCCATGTGCAATATCATAAATTTTTGTGTTGGGAACTCTTTAGCCAGTAATTCAAGATCATTTAATTGTCGCGGTTCGTTGATTTTCAATAGTAAAGGACCGCTGTAGCGAAGTAACGATTTTACCAGGTGGCGCATGGGGTCGGAATAAAGCGGACGCACCATGGCGGATTCATGTATCATGGCACCAACAAATTTATCTGTAAATAAATATTTTCTTTCTTCTTCAATAGATGCTTCCAGCATTAACGGGTGCAGCACGCAATAACCTTTGAATTTCGGACGTTCTTTAATTTGCGCAGCCAGCCAGGCGTTGCCGGTCTGCATTGAACCGCGAAGTGCCTCGGTACTTACTACAAATGTCATATCAACGCCAAATCTTGTCATCAGCTTTTCTACCGCGTCTGGGGTAGTAGCCTGGGTTGGGTATGGCTGCGGTCCCAACTCGCCGTAACAATCAATTATTGCCATTTTTTTTCTCCATCATATTCGGGATATTCATTGGCAGGTTATTCATCTCTATAGATTGTTTGAAAACCTGCATTATAAATAATTTTCCAATATTCTTTTTCATTAAACAAATATATTTTTTATCAAGAATAGGCAAATTTTCCGAAGTTGTCACTATATATATTGATTTATTATCTTTTAAAATATCATCAATTTTATTTAATTCTGAAGGCCTGACATGAGTTACTACTCGTTGGGTATATAAAGCCAAACCTTCAGTGAAATGATTTACCAGTGCAATAATCGGCATGTTATGATTATTTGTGCTATCCAAGTCTGTACGAATATATAGTCCAACAGACTTTGTAGTGCCATATTGGCTTCTAACTACAATCGGCATTGCCAATAATACGAGTATTGTTAAAAAAATTGCCCAGGCAGGTATAAGGAACTTTAGTAGTATTTCCAGTTTAGGTTTGGCAATTAATATTATAGAAAAAGCGATGAAAATTGCACCAAATAAAATGATTCCTTCTAAAGCGAACGGTTTTAGCAATAATGACCATGAATCCACAGCGTATGGTTGTGAAATGAAATTATCAACTATAGCTTCTTGTTGTGACAACAGGTAGACACCACCACCTGTTAAAAGTATTCCAAATATTGCAGTAATTATCCCAATAGTACGGGGAATCTGGTTATGCTGTCGATTAGCAATGATACCAATTACGAATAAGAATGCCACTGGTACCATTACTGACTGAACATAACTTGCTAATTGCGTTTTTATTATGCTGAATATAATAATCACCAGCCAAAACCAGACAATGGAAAAATCACGTATAATTTTCAGCGACTTATTATCTTCATTAAGGTCAACGCTTTTCATTTTTACAGAAACAGGCACTGCACTGAAAGGGAATGTGGCAATAAAAGCAATGGCTAAATATACCAGCAGGCTTAACGGACCAAAATTATGTCCTTCCATTGAATCAGACGCGCGTTTAATATTTTCATTTAAGAAAAAGAACCGCAAGAACTCCCCACCATCTTTCATAGTAATTAAGATAAACCACGGTGCGGCAACAATTATGAATATAGCCAGTACCGGCAGCCAGGGAATTCGCTTGAAAGCCAATGAAAGATTTTTAAATACTGACTTATACCAAAAAGCACTAAATATTGAGCCTTGAGCGGAATTAACATGATATACAAACCACATGAGGAAAGGAACACCTGGACCAACAGGACCTTTAGTAAGAAATGCCAACCCGCCAGTTAATCCGGCAATTAGGTATGCCCGGTTTGCCAGTTTTTTCTCTTCTATCGGGTCATCAATTAATTTATGGTATATTTCAGCCTGGATTAATGATAGAGCGCATAACGAAATAATTACCGTTAGCGTAATATCGGTAGTTGCCATGTGCGACCATGCCGCAGCAAAAAAAGTAATGCTAACAGCAGCAGCAGCAAGGAAAGATGAGAAAGATATCTCACCATCTGTAAGATTGCGATTAAATCGTCTTAAATTATACCTGATGAAAAAGAATACCGACATGGTCAGTATAAGCATCATAATACCGGATTCTGCCCGGGCTGCCGGTACTTCGCTATTGAAGGCTTTCATAGTGCCAGCCTGCAGCCAGTAAATGAATACAGGTTTTAAATACCTGACATGTCCGTTGAATATAGGAATCACATAATCGCCAGTTTCTATCATGTGGCGTGAAGTTTCCACATATCGTGCTTCATCATCTTCTGTTATGGGCGTTGATGGCGGCCAGGCAAAATACAGCACTGCCAAAAACAATAACAGCAGTGGCAATGTCAGGTACTTCAAACTTTCACCAATGCCATGAAGTGCCGAACAAGCTTTTTCAATTGTACATTCCTGATTTTCTTCAATATTATTATTCATATTTTTCACTTTCTCCCCGCTTCTATATTGACGAGGCAGGATGCTAATGATAATATCAGACAAGAACCGGGATTATCGCCGGTATTTTACCATTTATCTGCCGCAAAATGTGACAGAAAGGATATCCAATGTCGAAAAAGTATCGCTTGGTAACCCGTAGTGACATGGACGGCTTACTTGCCGCTGTCCTACTTCGTAAACTGGATTTAATTGACGATATCAAGTTTGTCCATCCTAAAGATGTTCAGGATGGAAGGGTTGAATTAACCCCGAATGATATTACCACAAATTTGCCTTATTCGCCGAATGTGTACCTGTCATTTGACCATCACGCCAGCGAAATTATTCGCGTTAATGAGGATGATGCGCCTAATCGTATAATTGAAGCGAACTCTCCGTCAACTGCACGCGTAGTTTATAATTATTTCGGCGGAAAATCACGTTTCCCTGAAATTTCCGAAGATATGATTATCGCTGTAGATAAAGCAGATAGCGCACAATTCAGTTTAGATGAAATTATGAACCCGGTAAAATGGGTTTTGTTAAGTTTCATCATGGATCCGCGTACCGGCCTGGGCAGATTCAAACATTTCCGTGTCAGCAATTATACATTGATGATGGACCTGATTGAATATTGCAAGAATCACACTATTGATGAAATCCTTGATTTGCCAGACGTTAAAGAACGCACCAATCTGTATTTTCAGCACGATACCCTGGCAAAAGAACAAATCAAACGCTGTACTACCATTCATGGCAAATTAATCTGCCTTGACTTGCGCGATGAAGAAACCATCTATGCCACCAACAGATTTATGATATATGCTATGTACCCGGAATGCAATATATCCGTTCATATTATGTGGGGTCTTAACAAACAGAATACTGTATTCGCGATTGGTAAATCAATTATTGATCGTTCATCAAAATTAGACATCGGTGAATTAGCCCTTAAATACGGTGGCGGTGGTCATGAAAATGCCGGCACATGCCAGATTGGTCATGACGCTACTGATGAAGTAATGAAAGAACTTATCGACGCACTGAAAAACACCTGATAAATTAATTTTAACCCCCGGGATATAACTTCCCGGGGGTTTTTCTTTTTACAACATATATTATTTCAATATTTCAAACTTGACCCTATAGGCAGTAAGAAGGTAAAATTGTAGGCACACCGGATATGATATTCGGTATCCTGTGCCCTTGTAGCTCAGTCGGATAGAGCGATTCCCTCCTAAGGAATAGGCCGGCCGTTCGATTCGGCCCAAGGGCACCACCTGTCATTTGATCAGCACCTCAAAAAGGTTTTTTTATAAATGTCATTATTCTGGAAAAGTTCAATACAAAGCGCCACCGGTATGAAGTTGATTGTCGGGTTGGGAAATATTGGCAGTCAATATGCAAATACGCGCCATAACATAGGGTTTGAAGTAGTTGACGAAATGGCACGCGAATACCAGGCAAGATTTAAAAAAGGTAAATTCAAGGGTGATGACGTTCAAATAAATGTCAGCGGACATCGGGTACTATTACTCAAACCATCAACCTTCATGAATCTCAGTGGTGAATCAGTAATTGCCGCCGTCAGGTTTTACCGAATAGCTCCTGAAGATATACTGGTGATTTGCGATGATGTAGCCTTGCCGGTAGGTAAAATAAGATTTCGTGCAAAAGGCAGCGATGGCGGGCATAACGGACTGTATAATATCATAAACCGAATCGGTACCAACGCCTTCTCACGGTTGCGGGTTGGAGTTGGTGCTCCCCCATCCCAAATGGATATGGTTGATTACGTACTTGGCAGGTTTGTCAGCGATGAACGCAATAAAATTATTGAAGCACGAGATAATGCAGTACGCGGTGCTGAATTGTGGATAAAAGAAGGCATTACACCAGCAATGAATAGATGGAACTCGGTAGGTAAAGAGTTAATAAAACCAGAAGATAAAGAAATCGCTTCAGAGTAGATAAGAAATTGCTTCAGGAACATTTTCCTTAATATTCTTCCTAACCATTCCTTTTCGTGAAGAGTATTAAATATTTACAGTTATATATAAAACAAGTAAATACACCGATTTTTTTGCATATTTCAGACAAAATAAATAGCATTACCTATTCTTTTCGGGTATAATTAGCCAATAATATACCTCGAAAAAGAAACAGGGGTAAGGAAACAAACATGAGTAACAGCGAACCAATATTTAATTTAGCCGGAATGCGGTCTAAGGCTGCTAAAAATATATACTCCGGCATTGAAGACGCAAAACTGCAGGTAAGTATAGGCATGGCGACTTGTGGTATCAGCGCAGGAGCAGGTGCAATATACAAGGCGATTGAAGCTGAAATTGCAGACCGCGATGATGTAGTATTGAAACAGGTCGGTTGTATTGGCCAGTGCCATAAAGAACCGTTAATGGAAATAACAGCAAAAAACGGTGCTCCTTACCTTTATGGCGAACTTAACGAAAAATCTGCAATAGATGTTTTACGTCGACATCTGAAAAAACAACCGCCATTAGCTGATTTTCTGGTGGACAACCCGGGTGAAAACCGCGTTACTATTATCACCGCTGATACTACCTCGCCAAACTATTTTAATTTTGTAAAAGCAGTCGTTGCTGCTGCGGAATTGCGCGGGATGGTAACCACAGAAGCTGGATGTGAAGGTGGATGTACCGGTATATTTCTGCATATCTCCCCGGAAAATAAAACCTATTCCGTAACCGATATTGATGCTGCTGTAAGTGTAATAAATGGAGACGGTGAAAAATATTGCGTCGGTGAAAATAGTCCGCGATTTTGCATGACACAAAATGTAGCACCAGTAACCGGATTACAGATGCGCATTGCCAGCCGAAACTGCGGAGTTATTGACCCTGAATCTTTAGAGAGCGCATTATGCGCTTACGCATATATGGCGTTAGAGAAAGCCGTTAACGGCATGACACCCGATGAAGTAGTGGCAGCCATGCAGGAAAGCGGATTACGCGGACGCGGCGGCGGAGGATTCAGCACCGGTTTAAAATGGAGAATTACCCGGGATGTGAAAGGTGACCAGAAATATGTCATCTGTAACGCTGATGAAGGCGACCCCGGTGCATTTATGGACAGGAATCTGCTGGAAGGCGACCCACATGCAGTTATTGAAGGATTGACGATAGCTGGGTATGCAATCGGTGCCAACAAAGGTTTCTTCTATATCCGCGCTGAATATCCGCTGGCTGTAAAACGTTTGCGTGAAGCAATTGAACAAGCTAAAAAAGCCGGAATTCTCGGTAATAATGTAATGGGAACTGACTTCTCATTTGAAATAGAGATACGTCTTGGAGCCGGAGCATTTGTCTGTGGTGAAGAAACAGCTTTAATTCATTCTATCGAAGGCGAACGCGGAATGCCGCGGCCACGTCCCCCATTCCCTGCTGAAAAAGGTTTGTGGGATTGCCCAACTTGTATTAATAATGTTGAAACCCTGGCATCTGTTGCCCCTATTATATTAAATGGATCCGCATGGTATTCAGGTATTGGCACTGAGAAAAGCAAGGGAACAAAAGTTTTTGCTTTAGCTGGGAAGGTGAGACGTACCGGATTAGTTGAAGTTCCGATGGGTGTCACCCTGCGGCAGGTAATTTTTGACATTGGGGGCGGAATCCGCAACAAGCGTGGTTTCAAAGCAGTGCAAATTGGCGGTCCATCTGGTGGTTGTTTGCCGGAATCATTGCTTGATACTGAAGTTGATTACGATTCACTTAGCCGCGCCGGAGCAATCATGGGTTCTGGCGGTATGATTGTACTGGACGAAGACGACTGCATGGTTGATGTAGCCAGATATTTCGTTCAATTCACCCAGGATGAATCATGTGGTAAATGCACACCTTGCCGTGAAGGCACCAAGAGAATGTTAGAGATATTGGAACGCATTACCGAAGGTAAAGGCGTATTGAATGATATCGAATTATTAAAGAGATTGGGACATACTGTACGACGCGCCAGCCTTTGCGGTTTGGGGCAAACAGCACCAAACCCGGTTCTCTCTACCCTGCGCCATTTCAGCCAGGAATATACCGACCATGTAACAAACGGCATCTGCAAAGCCGGCATGTGCAAGTCGCTATTGATATTTAAAGTTATTGAAGATAATTGCATTGGCTGTGGTGCTTGCCGACGTGCCTGCCCGGTGGGTTGTATCAGCGGCGAACCGCGGGTTGTGCACAATATCGACCAGAAGAAATGTATCAAATGCGGTTCTTGCTACCGTGTATGTAAATTTAAAGCAATTAGCCGTGGAGGCAACGCATAATAAATGCTTTTTTGTTTGAAAGCATATTGGATTTAAATCGGGAGAATTAAGATTATGCCTAAAATGGTAAATCTCATAATAGATGGCAGAGCGGTACAGGTACCGGCTGGTACATCAATCATGAAAGCGGCAGAGAAAATCGGCATTCGCGTGCCAAGATTATGTTACCATCCATTGCTGAGTATTGATGGTGCTTGCCGTATCTGTGTGGTGGAAATAAAAGGAAACCCTAAATTAGTAACCAGTTGCTCGCACCCGGTTAGTGAAGGGATTGAAGTACGCACCACCACGCCGGAAATTCGCGAAATTCGCCGCGATATTACTGAGTTATTATTGGATAACCATCCTAAAGACTGCCAAATTTGTGAGCGCGACGGCAACTGCGAATTGCAGCGCCTTGCGTATAACCTTGGTGTACGGGAAAGATTATTTGAAGGCGAACGGAAACATTTTGAAGATGACTACAGCAGCGCAGCTGTAGTCCGCAACCCTGATAAATGCATCCTGTGTCACCGCTGCGTGCGGGTATGTGCTGAAGTGCAGGGGGTAACCGCACTGGGTGTTGCGCATCGTGGATTCCGCAGCAACGTAGTTCCGGCATTTGAAAAACCATTTAGCGAAAGCGTCTGTACAGGTTGTGGTCAATGCATTAATGTATGCCCCACAGCATCATTTCTGGAGCATAACCGAACAGAAGAAGTTTGGAAAGCATTAGCTGACCCTACAAAGCATACCATCGTCCACTTTGCGCCATCCGTTCGCGCCGCAATTGGCGAAGGTTTTGGCCTGCCAGTTGGTGGAAATTATGAAGGTCAGGTGGTAGCAGCACTTCGTTTGTTAGGATTTGAAAAAGTATTCGACACCCAGTTTGGCGCAGACGTTTGTACATTTGAAGAAGCATCTGAATTGCTGGAACGTCTGGAAGGCCACAGCGACCGTCCTATTCCGATGCTCACTTCATGCTCAGCAGCCTGGTTAAAATTCATTGAACAATTTTACCCGGACCAGATTAACAATTTAACAACAGTAAAATCGCCAATGAGCATTGTTAGCAAATTAATTCGCACTTATTATGCTGAAAAAATGGGTTGGGACCCGGATTCAATATATGTTGTAACCGCCATGTGTTGTACCGCCAAAAAATGGGAAGCGGCACGACCGCAGTTGTCAACAAATGGCCACCAGGATACTGACGTTGTCATTACTACCCGCGAATTGGTGTGGATGTGCAAAGCCGCTGGTATTTATCTGCCGGGTTTGTCACCAGAAAAGCCGGATGATTTATTAGGCGAATCAACTGGTGCCGGCGCAATTTATGGTGCTACCGGTGGTGTTATGGAATCTGCGCTTCGCACAGCATATAACCTAAAATTTAACGAAGCACCGCCTATTTTCGAGTTTGAAGACGTTCGCGGTATGGAACGCATCCGCGAAGCTACCATCGATTTCGGTGGCACAGAACTACGCATTGCAATTGCTCATGGGCTTGGTGCCGCACACAAGGTAATGCAGGAAGTACAGTCTGGCAGCGGTAAATACCATTATGTTGAAATAATGGGTTGCCCAGGCGGATGTATCGGTGGTGGCGGTCAACCATACGCCGGTGCAAACAGTTCGCCGTTAGACCCGGAAATACTAAAGAAACGCGCCGCTGTATTATACGGCATTGACCGTGACAGAACTGTAAGATTGGCACACGAGAACCCAAGTCTGAAAAAGTTATATGCAGACTATGTAGGTAAACCACTGAACCATAAGGCTCACGAGTTATTCCATACTAACTTTTCAGCAAAAGAGCCACGCGGTATTTTACCGCCATATCTGCTGGCAGATCCTATTGATGTTCCAACTCCAGAGGGAAGATGCAAAAGCTGCACAGGTGAATCAAACTGGGAAGAGTTAAATAAAGTGATTGCAGGAAGTCGCAATGACACCCATCCGCAATCGTCACTAATTCCAGTACTTCACCAAGCACAGGATATATTTGGATATTTACCGCAGTATGTATTGGATTATGTGGCGTATAAAGTTGGAGTGCCCGCCGCTACCGTATATGGTGTTGCTACTTTCTACCACCATTTCAACCTTACCGAACAGGGTAAACATCGCATTGCTATCTGCGTAGGTACAGCCTGTTATGTTAATGGCGCACAATCCATATTAGAAGCAGTCGCAAAAGAACTGGGCATAAAAGCTGGAGAAACAACCCCAGATGGAATGTTCAGCCTTGCAGAAGCCCATTGTATCGGAGCCTGCAGTCTTGCCCCGGCGATATTGCTGAACGGTGAAGTTCACGGACAATTAACCCCGGAAAAAGCTGTTGGATTAATACAAAATATCCGTCAATCAGAAGTCGAATAATTGTATCTATTTCGGGGCAGACCTTCCTGCCCCGAATTTTATAACTTTCTTTCTACTATTTATACATCATTTTACAATAAATTTAAAAATAGTTAAAAAACCTATTGACACCACACATATAGTGGTATATTATTCTTTTTGCCCCTACATCTATAGGCTACCGGGGTTAAAGGAATACATTAATGCGTTGCCCATTTTGCCAAACTGACGATACACGTGTGATTGAAACGCGTGTGAATGACGAACAAGGCGCTATTCGCCGTCGTCGTGAGTGTCAGGATTGTCACCGTCGTTTTACTACTTATGAAAGACATGAAGAGCCACAACTCTTTGTCATAAAGAAAGACGGTCGCCGTGAACAATTCGACCGTGATAAGTTACTACTCGGTATAAATCGTGCCTGTCAAAAAAGGCCAGTAAGCCGAGAAAAGATAGCAGAAGCCGCATTCGCCATTGAGCGAAAAATGCGCGACACCTTGAAAGATGAGGTTTCATCCCAGGCTCTTGGAGATATGGTAATGAAATCTTTGCGTAATCTTGACGAGGTCGCTTATGTCCGTTACGCATCTGTTTATAAAGAGTTCGCGGATTTGACTTCGTTCCGTGAAGAGATTGAGAAAATGTTCTCGCGCGCACGTCAGGATCGCCTGACTGAGTTGCAGCAATCACTTTTTGAAGAATAAATTTTAGAAATTATCATCCAGGAGCAGCGAGATGACAACAACAGACACATCATCGAATAATGAAATGGGATTATTCGCAGCGGACCCCGCTGGCGCAATGCGCATTACCCGTTATTTCAGCACCGAAGGTGTTCACCCGTATGACGAGGTGGAATGGGACTATCGACACGCTAATATTACAGCGGAAAATGGCGAAGTTATTTTTGACCAGGACGACGTGGAAATGCCCGCGTTCTGGTCGCAAATGGCCACAAACGTGGTCGTTTCAAAATACTTCCGTATCGGTGCCGGCTCTAATACCCGCGAAAAATCACTGAAGACACTCATTGATCGAGTAACAAACACCATCAGTAAATGGGGTTTGGATGACGGGTATTTTGTAAACGAAGCCGAAGCAAAAATGTTTAACGATGAGTTGACTCATCTTTTGTTATACCAGAAAGCATCTTTCAACAGTCCGGTATGGTTTAATGTCGGATGTGAAACTGAACCGCAATGTTCCGCATGTTTTATTAACTCGGTACAGGATACCATGGATTCAATCCTTGGCCTATCACGCACTGAAGGAATGTTATTCAAATTCGGGTCAGGAACAGGAACGAACTTCAGCACCCTGCGCTCAAGCAAGGAAAGATTATCAAGCGGCGGATTTGCCAGCGGACCGGTATCTTTCATGCGCGGTTTTGACAGTTTTGCTGGTGTTATTAAATCCGGCGGCCGCACCCGGCGCGCTGCGAAAATGGTTATTCTTAATATCGACCATCCTGACATCCTGGAATTTATAGACTGCAAAGCACATGAAGAAAAGAAAGCCTGGGCATTAATTGACGCTGGATATGACGGTTCATTCGGCGGTGAAGCATATAATTCGGTATTCTTCCAGAATTCAAACAATTCGATTCGCGTTACCGACGACTTTATGGACGCAGTTATTCGGGATAAAGACTGGCATACCCGTACAGTTGCCGGTGGTGTAGTTGTTGACACTATGAAAGCTCGCGAATTATTGCGCAGAGCCTCGGAAGCCACCCATATCTGCGGCGACCCCGGTATTCAGTATGATACCATTGTTAACGAGTGGAATACATGCACTAACAGCGGCCGCATCAATGCCAGCAATCCGTGTTCAGAATTTATGTTCCTTGATGACAGCGCCTGCAATTTATCATCATTGAACCTGATGCAATTCCGCAAGCCAAATGCGGATTTTGATATCGATTCTTTCCGACGTGCGGTAATGATAATGCTTACTGCTCAGGAAATTATTGTTGACCGCGCAAGTTACCCGACCGCGCAAATCACTAATAATTCAAAACGATATCGTCCTCTTGGACTTGGTTATGCCAACCTTGGCGCATTGCTGATGGCAAATGGCCTACCTTATGACAGTGATGAAGGCCGCGCTTACGCCGCCGCTATTACTGCCATCATGACCGGTCAGGCATACTTAACCTCAGCAGAAATCGCGTCACGCGTTGGCACATTCTCAGAATTTACCAAAAACCGCGAACCGATGCTGAAAGTTATGAATAAACACCGCACCAGCGTTGACCGCATTGAACGACTTCGCAGCCTGCGCGACATGATAAAGTACGCTAAAAACGTATGGGACCACGCGATTAAGATGGGTGAACAGTATGGTTACCGCAATTCGCAGGTTTCTCTGCTGGCACCGACAGGCACCATCGGATTTATGATGGATTGCGACACCACCGGTATTGAACCGGATATCGCGTTAGTCAAGTTCAAAAAACTGGCTGGCGGCGGCATATTTAAAATTGTAAATAACACTGTACCAGAAGCCTTAAAAGCACTGAATTATCAGGATGCGCAGATATCCAGCATTCTGCAATATGTTGAAGCCCAGGGAACTATCGAAGGCGCTCCGGGACTGAAAGATGAGCACCTGCCAATATTTGACTGCGCTTTCAAACCAGCTAATGGTATTCGCACCATTCATTATATGGGACACCTGCGTATGATGGCTGCTGTTCAGCCATTTCTCAGTGGTGCAATCAGCAAGACTGTAAATATGCCGAAAGATGTAACCGTTGAAGATATTATGGACGTTTACATTGAAGGTTGGAGATTAGGCTTGAAATCAGTCGCTGTTTATCGCGATGGCTGCAAACGCACCCAACCTTTAAACACGAAATTAGATGACAAGAAAATCATCAAAATCGCCGGTACAGAAATTAAAGTTGAGCCAAAAGCGGTACGCCGACGTTTGCCGGAAGAAAGACAGGCATTAACCCATAAGTTCAGCATTGCCGGTCACGAAGGCTATATCACCGCCGGATTATATGAAGATGGAATGCCGGGCGAAATATTTGTAAAGATGTCAAAACAAGGTTCAGTAGTAAGCGGATTAATTGACTCTTTCGCTATCGCCATCAGCATGGCTATGCAATACGGCGTACCGATGCAGACATTAATCGACAAATTCAGCCACACCAGATTCGAACCATCAGGCTGGACAGGCAACAAAGATATCCCCATGGCGAAATCAATTGTCGACTACATCTTCCGCTGGATGGCAATTAAGTTCCTGCCGCGCGACCAGATGCTGCAATACGTCACCACTACAGATGACGTCGAAATTAAAACTGATGAAGTTGACGATTTAGCAGTCATCGGTGCGGATGAAGCAAGACAAGATGTTATTGGCCAATTGGAAAGTGACCGGCCATTCGACAACCAGAGCGATGCTCCCCCCTGCTCAACCTGCGGTGAAATCATGGTACGCAGCGGCGCATGCTACAAATGTTCAAACTGCGGTTCCACCAGTGGATGCAGCTAATTAACTTGCTAATTTAAATAGCTGATAATAGGGTAGAGAAATCTACCCTATTATTTTTTATTATTTACTCACAAAAAAATCCCCTTCAACAATAATGCTGAAGGGGATTTTTTGTTTGGAATTAGTAATTGAAAATCTTTTTGCTTCTGGTGGTTTGCAACTTAACATCAGCACTTCTATTTTCTAATAACGCCATACTCAACTCTATTGATTCTTCAGCCTCGTAGGTGCTCATGGTACCGATAGTTACCATGTCTATATCGCGCAGGGTGCTCCATACGAATGCTAAACCGGTTGGAGGTAATAATCTACCGGCAGCCAGCGGTTTGATGGTCATAACCGGCTTCTTGGCACCTTTAATTACATTGGCAATCCAGTCAGTCTCAACCTGGCAAAGGAAACCGGCAGCATTATAAGGTGTGATATAGGTTTCCACATCGCATCCGCCATGGTCGGCACAGGTAATAACTTCCGGAGCATGACTGCTGAGACCAGGAATCATGTCGTATTCGCGAACTATTTTCAGCAACTGCTGCAAATCATCTGCAAGAGTGATATTTACACGATCAATCCGGCAGTCGGTTGTGCTTTGATGAGGAAAACAGAAATTTGCTCCCATTCTCTTGGCATCTTCACAGGTTTGTTTCCAATCATCAAAACCCTTAGAAGCATCCCAACCCGGGGTAGCTATCCAAATTATTTCCTGACCAGTCTTCTGTTCAACAATTTTAATAGCTTCACTCATGTATTCATTTGACATGCTCATGACAGCATTACAACCATTGCGAGCAAATACTTCGATAACATCTGCAGCTTTCGCTGGTGAATCAAACAATTCTTTTATAAAACGATCTTTAGCCAAACTGGTGTGGCTGTAACCAAGCATCCAGTTAGTTCCGCAAATTAAACGAGGCAGTGAAAGACCGCCTACCATAGTACGAGGGAAATTTTGCATTTCAAGACTCCAAAGATGACTTTATCTCATTATTCCATACTTGCAAACCGGTTTCCTGCATAATAAATAGTATTATCATAAAAAAAGCCTGAATGTAAAAACATTCAGGCTTTTTTGTTTGGAATATGCTGATTATTTATTCTTTGCCAATGTTGCCTTTGCGGTAGCAACTACATTATCAACAGTGAAGCCGAAATGCTCGAATATCTGCTCTGCTGGTGCAGACATACCATAACCATTCATGGCTACGGTCGCGCCATCTAAACCAATGTATCGTTCCCAACCCATGGCGATGGCTGCTTCAACTGCAACACGCGCTCTTACCTTGTTTGGCAATACAGATTCGCGATATGCTGCATCCTGACCATCAAATACCCGCCAGCTTGGCATTGATACAACACGCACCTTGATGCCATCTGCAGCAAGTTTCTCTCCTGCTTTTAATGATAAATCCACTTCAGACCCTGAAGCAATAAGAATTAATTCAGGATTTGCATCATTTTGCCAGAGAGTATACGCACCTTTCTGCACCCCGCATGAAGGAGCATATTTTGTGCGGTCAATTACCGGCAGATTCTGACGGGTTAATGCCAGTGCGGTAGGACCAGTTACATTATTGATTGCATATCTCCAGGCTTCAGCTGTTTCAGTTGCGTCTGCCGGACGGAAAATAACGTAATTTGGAATCGCGCGCAATGACAGCATGTGTTCAATTGGCTCATGAGTCGGTCCATCTTCACCGACGCCTATAGAGTCATGGGTGAACACATGGACCACACGTATCCCCATTAACGCTGCCAGACGCAAGGTCGGACGCATATAGTCGCTAAACACGAAGAATGTCGCAGTATACGGAATTATACCGCCGTGAAGCGCTATCCCATTGCCGATAGCACCCATCGCATGCTCGCGAATGCCGAAATGCAAGTTTCTTCCGGTATAATCTTCCGGCAGGAAATCTCCGCCTCCATCAATCAATGTCTTGGTTGATGGCGCCAGGTCGGCAGAACCACCAATTAAATGCGGCAGTTTTTTAGCCAGCGCATTAATAACTATTCCACCAGCAGCACGAGTGGCAATAGCTTTGCTGCCAACAGGGAATAAACCATCTAATTCACTATCCCAGCCTTCCGGCAATCCGCCATTCTGAATCATTTCAAATTCAGTGGCCAATTCTGGGTATTCAGTTTTATATGCTGTAAATAAAGTATTCCAATTATCTTCTGCAACGACACCTTTTGCTAATGATTTCTTAGTCATTTCTGCTCGCACATCATCAGCAACAAAGAATGTCGGTTCAACAGGCCAACCTAAATTTTCTTTAGCAATTTTCACATTTGCTTCACCCAGCGGTTCGCCATGAACTTTGCAGGTGCCTTGATTTGGACTGCAAAATCCAATAATTGTTGTACATATAATTAATGATGGCCGGTTAGTATCTTCTTTAGCTTTAGCAATAGCATCCTCAACTTCAACCGGATTCATACCATCGATTGGTCCCAGAACCTGCCAACCATAAGCGCTGAATCTTTTTCCTACGTTTTCGCGAAATGAAATGTCAGTATCGCCTTCGATTGAAATTTCATTATCATCATATAGATAAATAAGTTTTTCTAACCCTAACGTGCCAGCAAGTGATGCAGCTTCGCTGGTAATGCCTTCCTGCATATCACCATCACTGGCAATTGCATAAGTATAATGATTTACAACTTCATAACCTGGACGATTATATTTCGTTGCAAGCCATTTTTCAGCTAATGCCATACCAACACCGCATGAAAAACCTTGACCTAATGGACCAGTGGTAACTTCAACGCCAGCGGTTTCGCCATATTCAGGATGACCTGGAGTTTTACTTTCAAACTGACGGAACTGTTTTAAATCATCTAATGACAAATCGTAGCCATTCAAGTGCAATAATGAATACAACAACATTGAAGCGTGACCAGCAGACAAGATAAAGCGATCGCGGTCAGACCATTTTGGATTTGCCGGATTATGTTTAAGGTAACGGCTCCATAACACATAAGCCATCGGTGCCATGCCCAATGGAGCACCAGGATGACCTGAATTAGCCTTTTGGACACCATCTACTGATAAAAATCGAATTGTATTGATGCATTTTTCATCTAATGCGTTGAAACGCTCTGACATTACAGTCATTTCTCCTTACTTTTTGATATATATAATTTCTCCAGTGGTTAAGTTATTTCCTGCAAAATTTATAGTTTTAATTACCTGTCAAATTTGTGTACAATTAGTCAGAGGTAATTTGTATAATGAATGAGCATTTACGCGAAAAAATCCTTTCATCTGAAAATGTATTCAATGGAAAGGTTTTAAATATTAGAGTTGACCAGGTAGAACTACCCGATGGTATGCGAAGTATGCGCGAAGTGATAGTGCATGCTGGCGCGGTAGCGATAATACCGATAACTGATGACGGGAAAGTTATTTTTGTTAGACAATGGCGCAACGCTGCCGGTGAAGCACTATTGGAAATTCCCGCTGGTGGCAAATCAATTGATGAAGACCCCATTAAATGTGCAGAACGTGAATTAATGGAGGAGACAGGATACCGTCCTGGCAAGTTAGTACCATTGCAGTCAATCTATCTCGCTCCCGGTTACAGTTCAGAATACCTGCATCTATTTATTGCAACAGATTTAACGCCGGAAAGACTGCCGCATGATGAAGATGAAAGATTGGAAGTAGTCATCCATAGTTGGAGTGAAATCGATGAACTGATGAATAAAGGCGAATTTAAAGATGCGAAAACAATTGCCGGATTAATATTGGCACGAAGAAAACTTGGAATATAGTAATTAATTAAGAGCAAAAACTCGGTAACATGATTATCAAGCTACCGAGTTTCATTTTTATCTACTACTACTTACCGCAGCAGCATTTTACACTTTTTTCCAGTGCTAATGTAACAGTTGGCGCGTCGCATACTTCAGAAGGACCGAAGTATTGAATTGGTCCGGGGAATACGAATTCATCGTTTACAGCCCAATTGTCGCGATTTGCAGCAAAATATTGGAATGGTTTATCGTTCAAGTCAACCAATGCTTTCTTAATAACCGGGGTTGGTTTTCCTTTGCGCATTTCCATATTCAGCATCATGGTTACCGGAGTTCCACCAGCTACCCATTCGTCGCTGTTTTTGGTCAGGTTTTGTACATTTGCTGTATAACCGGTCACACCTGCGCGAACTAATTGGGCGGCGGCGTAACCGAGTGAATAACAGTAATCTGCGTCAAAGTTTGACGGAAAAGCGCATCTGCCTTCATAACCGAAGAAATGACCCAACGGACTAAACTTTACATTTTCAGCTTGTCCCTGACTCTTCATTAAGTTGATTTTGTCTGATACTAAATCAATCAGCAGTCTTTCAGTTTCAACCTGGCTCAACGGCACATTGCCATGACTGTCGCGACGCAGCAATACTTCCTGGATACCAAACGGCAAACTGCTATATACCCGCGCGCTATGGTCGGTTAACGCATTTGATAAGAACTGTACGCGTTCGCTATGATCATTAATTTTTTCAAAATATTCTTCGCTCTTGCCAAGAATTGTGCTTAATTCTTCAATCATTACCTTGATATCGCTAATGAACTCCAGCAAACCTTCCGGTACCAGCAAGATACCATAATTTTTGCCGGCATCAGCGCGTTTTACCACAACATCAACAATTGAATCAACGATTTCATTCAGGGTGATGCCTTTTTCCTGTACTTCTTCGGATACCAGGCAGATATTAGGCTGAGTTTGCAGAGCACATTCAAGCGCGACATGGCTTGCGGCGCGTCCCATCAGACGAACAAAGTGCCAATATTTAACTGCACTCTGCGCATCGCGGCAAATGTTGCCAATCAACTCTGAATAGGTTCTTGCTGCAGTATCAAAGCCGAATGATGCTTCAATTTGTTCATTTTTCATGTCGCCATCAATGGTTTTCGGCACGCCAACTACTCTGGTTGGGCACTTTTCTGCGCATAAGTATTCAGCAAGCATCGCGGCATTAGTATTGCTGTCATCACCGCCAATGACTACCAGACCGTCAAGACCCATTTTTTCAAAGTTAGCTTTACATGCTGCCAGATCTTCCGGCTTTTCAATTTTATCGCGTCCGCTCATTATCATGCTGAATCCACCGGTATTGCGGTATTCATCAATAAAGTCAGCGGTTAATTCCTGGTATTTCCCTTTAATAATTCCGCCAGGGCCTTTCAAAAATCCATACAGTTTTGAATCTGCGTTGGCAGCTTTTAATGCATCAAATAAACCAGCAATTACATTGTGACCGCCGGGAGCCTGTCCACCTGATAACACTACACCAATTTTCAGCGGATTTGCAGTTAATGTGCCATCGCCACTGACAAACTTTGCCTGTGCCTGACCGTAAGTATATGGGAACAGCTTTTTAATGGCTTCCTGGTCGGTTGCCGGAGCGGATGCCGCGCCAAATTCAACCGTTATGTTGCCGGAACGCAAAGCCTTGGGTAATTTAGGCTGGTATGCTGCACGAGCTTTTTGCAATGCGGAATTAATAGACATTGAAAAGTATCCTTTAAATAAAATTAACCGCGATAATACGGTTTTGTTGACAAAGATATTATAATAGATTTAGGGGTTGGCTGTCATGTTTATATATCAATGTCGTTATTCAACTTGATATATAAACACAAAGAACGCAATGAGATACATATAAATTTGCTCTCATTGCGCTCTCTTTAATAAATTTTAAAGTTATACTTTCTCGAATCTCTCTACATCAAGAACGAATACGGTTGCTCCGCCGATTGATACTTTTATTGGATTGCTGATTACTGAACCCATGGTATCCATGGCAGCCGGCATTACATTCACATATTGTTCGCGGGCACGGCAGCTTTCGCGAATAATCTCAATCACACCTTCTACCTGCTCTTCATCCACACCAATCATCAGTGTGACATTGCCTTCGCGCAAAAATCCGCCGGTACTGGCGACATTTGTAAATTGGTAATTATTTTCAAGCAGATTATCCTGTAAACTTCGCTGGTCTTTCTCATGGATTATAGCCATCACTAACTTCATATTACACCACCTTTCCCCATCCAAAATGACTGCATACAATACCGCGTATGCAGGCTGCTACTTCATCTATCGGAGCATCGCCATTAATTAATACGGTATTGAATCTTTTAATCGCCAAATCTCGATATCCTTCTGCTATTCTTGAAAGAAACTCTAAACCTTCACCTTCAAAACGGTCAGAACGTTCGCCAATGCGGGATATCATTATTTCCATTGGCAAGTCAAGTACCACAGTAAAATGCGGTGCCAAACCTGCGGTTGCAAAACGATCAGCGGATGATATTTCATCAATAGTTAACCCGCGTCCATAACCTTGATAAGCCAAAGAAGACAATGTAAAGCGGTCACAAATTACATTTATACCTCTTTTTAAAGCAGGCATAATTTTTTCATGCACATGCTGTGCACGCGCAGCAAGTATCATCAGCAATTCGGCGCGTTTATCGCACTTTAATTCAGCATCCATGATTAAATGGCGCAATTTCTCACCAAGCAATGTGCCGCCTGGTTCGCGAGTTAATATAGTTTCCAATCCGTTTTCATTCAGCCAATTAGCTAAAAGTACCGCCTGGGTGGATTTGCCACCGCCATCAATACCTTCAACAGCAATAAAACGACCGGATATTATAGGTGAATTCATCTGCATAACATTGTAATTATAACGCGGCTAACTGCAAGAGTCAATGATTTTTAATTAAAATAAGGGCAAATATATTATCTTGAAATAAATAATGACTGTTCACCCCTATTTTATTTAAATTTTTCTTTTACAGTTCTATAATAACCGCTTTTTCAATTCCTTCTATAGCATTCAATTTTTCCAATACTTTATCAGTCGGACTCTCGTCAACTGATAATACCATCACCGCGGTTCCACGCGGCAATACCCGGCCAACCTGCATGCCGGCAATATTTATATCATGGGCACCCAGTATTTGCCCTACGGAACCGATCATACCTGGTTTATCTTTATGATATGCAACAATGAATAAACCTTTCGCTGCCATTTCTACCCAATAGTCATCAACTCTTACAATGCGCGGATTGTCGCTGCCAAACAAAGTGCCTGCTACTTTATGCTGGCCAGTATTGGTAAACACGGTAACGGTAATCAATGTCGCGTAACCGGATGCCTGGTTGCTGCGAACTTCAGTGATTTCTACTCCACGCTGTTCTGCGATTAAACGGGCATTAACTGAATTAATGCTGTTTCCCAGCACCGGTGTGAATAATCCCTGCAGCAAAGCCGGGATTAACGGCGAAGTATTTTCATTAGTTACTTCACCGCTGAATACTATTTCAATCTTTTCAACCGCGCCATCATACAACTGCCCGGCAAACTTGCCAAGCTGGGTTGCCAAGTTAATGTACGGCTTTATGGCAGCCAATACTTCCGGTGCCAGTGCCGGCATATTCACTGCGCTGCGCGCGGGAATACCAGCGAAATAATCGCGAATCTGCTCAGATACATCTACTGCAACCTTAATTTGCGCTTCTTCTGTTGATGCGCCAAGGTGTGGTGTGAGCAATAAATTTTTGCATCCTTCTTTCGATGCTACTATCAACGGGTTATCTTCTGTCGGAGGTTCAACGGAAAACACATCAACAGCAGCTCCGGCAATTACGCCATTTTTCACCGCTTCTGCCAACGCTGATTCATTAACTACACCGCCACGGGCACAATTAATCAATCGAGCTGTCGGTTTCATCATCGCCAACCGTTCTGTGTTAATCATATCGGCAGTGTCTTTGGTTTTTGGCACGTGAACAGTGATGAAGTCTGCTGTTTTTACTAATTCGTCCAATGGCAATAATTTAATCCCCAGACGCGCGGCGTGTTCCTGTGTTACAAACGGATCAAACGCCACTACTTCCATTTCGAATCCCTGACCGCGGCGTGCTACAGCACCACCAATCTTGCCAAGTCCGATAACGCCAAGGGTCTTGCCATATAATTCTGCACCGGTGAATGATTTTCTATCCCACTTTCCCTGCCGCATGGTGGCATCAGCCTGTGCTACCTTGCGTGCCAATGACAGCAACAATGCCCAGGTGTGCTCGGTGGCAGCCATGGTATTGCCTTCAGGCGAGTTTAGCACAACCACACCTTTCTGTGTCGCAGCGGGGACATCAACATTGTCCACCCCTACCCCGGCGCGGCCAATTACTTTCAGCCTGTCGGCTTTCTGTAAAATTTCTGCGGTTACGCGGGTTTGACTGCGGATAATCAGACCGTCAAAATTACCGATATTCTCGGCTAATTCTTCAGGTGTGTGGTCGGTTTTGATAACAACCTCAACATTGGGGTCATCAAGAAGGGCGCGGATACCGTCTTCAGAGACGGGGTCACTCACGAGGACGCGAAATTTCGCATTTGCATTTGCAGCCATATTTTCTCCTTTAACAGGGACTGCCGTCTTTCAGTTTCCCGCCGCTCTTCAGGATATTCTGCTGCGCTGGCTGGTTCGGCTGGGACGCACCCCGCCGTCTATCGAAAACTGGCATTACTGTTGGCAAAATTATACCATTTTATTTATATTTTGAAACTACTTGCTTTTATATTTTTTTGACAGAATTAACAGGATTAACAGGATTTTTTGGCTTCGCCTTTATTTGAATTATCTTAATAAATCCTATCAATCGATGTAAAAAACTAAAAAATGGAAGTTTGATAATTAGGAATTTTTCACCTATTGAAATTGATACTTTATTCACGTAAAATAAATCCATCATGAAATATTTTTATCTCTTATTAATTCCAATCTTTATATTCACCACTGCAGGTGTAGTAAAAGATGATAGCGATCTAAAGGAAGTCTGGCCTGGTGTTGTGCAGCATTTTTCGACTGATAAGAAAGAAGTTGCTTTGACCATTGATTTTTGCCGAGGAATGAAAAATAAATCAAGTTATGATGATAAATTAATATCAACACTTATAAAAGAAAAAATTCCGGCGACGTTATTCATGACAAAAATCTGGATTGAAGCAAATAAAAACACTGCAAAAAAATTAGTGACCATGAAGCAATTTGATATTGAAAACCATGGAGAAAACCATTATGTATGTTCAACTACTGGAAAAAGCGTTTACCACATTAAGGCATGCCAGTCTGTTGAAGAAGTCCAAAATGAAGTATTAAACTCCGGCAAATTAATAAAAGAAATTACCGGCAAACAACCAACATTTTTTCGTGGCGCGACAGCACAATATGACCAGGGTGGTGCCGAAACTATTGTAAATCTTGGATATAAAATCGCTGGCTATGCAATAAATGGCGATGGTGGCGCGACTTTCAAAGAGAAAGATGTGAAAAACGCTTTTTTATCAGCCAAACCCGGCGATATTATAATAATTCACGGCGGTCACCCGGAAGGCAATACTGCTGAAGGTGTGATCTCTGTAATACAAGAAATGAAGAAAAAAGGTATGGTTTTCCGATTGCTGAGGGATGTAATTAAGTAGTAAAACGTTTGAAATTTTACCGCAAAGAGCACAAAGAATTCACAAAGAGCACAAAACTTATTTATAAATTTTGTGCTCTTTGGGTAAAATAAAACCTAAAAATTAATCACTTCGCCACTTGCAGCAGATTTGAAACAGGCATCAATTATTGATATCTGCCTTCGCAGCTCCGGCAGCTTCACTAACGGCTCTGCGCCATTAATCAATACATCGGCAATGTTTTCATAATAACTCCGCCATCTTCCGGGTATTGTATGTATTTTATGATCATGCTTGCCGTCGTTAAATTTGCCATAAGTTTTCGGGTCTTCCATTGATGCGTTTATATCGCCTGCCAGCATCCATTTTTCCTGCGGGTCCAGAATATTTAATAAATGTTCCTTTGCTGCCGCGAATATAGAAACGTGGTTTTTGGATTGCCGCCATGCTGCTAAAATCGCAAATGCCGGTCTTGCCATCGGCAAATGTCACAACAACAAATGCCTCACTTTCAACGTCATATTCAGGAATATCGTACTGCATCCGGCAATATACCGACTTGATATCCGCTGGAAAGAGCAGGCACATCTGGTCGATCAAGTGAGCGCCTAAATCCAGCAATTTGCCGCCGCCCATCTCACGCTGCCCGCGCCAGCCACCCCAAAGTCCGAAGGTTTGCCACGCCATTTCTGCCCATACCACATCGCCCAATTTGTCATCGGCAATCATTTTTTGAACGGTAATAAAATCGCCATCCAACCGGCGGTTCTGGAATACCGACAGCATCACGTTGTTTTCATACGCTGCTGTAATCATCCGGTCGCAATCTTCCAGCGTCAACGCCATCACCTTATCGGAAACGACATTTTTCCCAGCCTTCATCGCCTTCACCGCTATATCTGCATGTGTGGAATTCGGCGTTACAACACAAATCAACTCAACATCAGCATCGCTCAATGCCTCATCCAAAGTGGCAAACACGCGACATCCCTGCTCCCGTTCAATCATCTCCACCTTTTCAGGAGAGCCGGATACTACACCATACAATTCCAATCCTGGTGTTAATTTTATGAGATAACAATGAAACATCTTCCCTGCTCTACCATATCCAACCACAACAGTCTTTATGCCCATTCTATTCCCCTTCAATGTTTCATGGATTGTCGAAAGTAATTATATATCTTTATTTGGGATTTGGTAACTGGAAAATTTTCACCCTCTCCGCATCAAAACATCGTCAGCCAATAATACTTGCACGCCATCCGGTGCTATGCAGTCTAATACCAGTTTATCACCTTTCACCTGCCAATTGACGAGGATGTTGCCGGCGGGGTGCGGAAAGACCCCGCTTGCCCATTGCAAGGTGCCGGGACTTGGCGCGATTTTCACTATGTTGTTATTGCCGGGCACCGGGAATTGAACACCAAGAACTGTTGATGACATATAGTGTACCGGAGAGGTAGACCAGGCGTGGCACAGGCTGCAATCATAAACAAAATATTCCCAGAATACTACCGCGTCGCGATCAAGGTAGCGACCCCAATATTTCAAGATGAACTTTTCTGCTTCTACTGACTTGCCATACTTATATAACGCACCCAAAGCGTAGAAAGAGAAATACGAGGTCACGTTGCAATCAGTATTCTTCTTTGGTTCTTCAATGCTGAAGTTATTATCCATCGCGTTAGCCAGATATTTTAATGGTTCATTCACCTGGTATTCATCGGCAATGTCAAACAACAGCATCAACGAATTACCCATCACCGACGGGGTGGTATCGGCTTTATCAGTAATCTTGCGGTCATTAAACCAGCCATTTTCATCATCCCAGAATTTGCTAACCAGTTCTTCTCTGACAGCTTTCGCAATTTCTTCATATTTTGTGCCATCTTCACCGACAGCACGCAATATCGCCGCAGCATCCATCAAAGAACGGTAATAAAAAGCATTAGCCGCACAATTTTCCCCCGACTTATCAACCTTTGCCAGGTCAATATATGGATTCTTGCCGGTGGTATCCATCAAAATGTTCCCTTTTGCCTGGGAAATTATTGCATCTATCAATTTCACTACTCGGGGCTTCAATTCATGAATAAACCCGATATCTCCGGTGCGTGAATAGTAATGCCAGAGGGAAATAATAGTCAACATCGTGTAGTCGACATGATACGACGGCGACCCGCCATGGGATAATGAACAAGTAAAACCTGATTCATCCTGCGAATTATAGAGCAGTTCCAGGCAATGACGCATCAGTAAATGGTCGCCAAATGCCGCCTGAACGGTGTAATACTGCACCAGCATATCGCCGACGTAAAGACCCTGCTCTCGCCACGGACAATCGACCATTACATCCAACATACAAGCAAATTGAGTATCTCTGCCAATTTGCCATATTTTATTCAAAACAGGGTCGCTGCATTCAAACTTGCCGACATTCACCACCGGATAATTATTGCGGGAAATTGCCACCCGATTAATCTCGACTTTGTCACATTCACCGCGAATGACCAGTTCCATATACCGCATTCCGCGTGGTTGCAATATCTGCCATTTTTGACGGCCTTCGCGGCAAATATATCGGTCACCCAGGCGTTGGTTTTGCACACCATGCAACGGTTTGCCATTTGCCATTTGTTCTGTATATAGCAAGTCGATAACCGTGCCTGCCGGTGCGGTAATTTCAACAATAGGCCGTCCAATAACTTCAGTCGCAAACTCGAAAAAATAAGCCGCAGAAGATAAACCGGAAATATCATCAACAGCTTCTATATCTTCCCAGGAGCGTTGTAAATACGCGGATTTCGGCTGTTTATCGACGTTAATTCGCTGCCATTCGCCGGTTTCTGCCGGTAACATTGATGGTTCGGTTACACCGCCAACCAATTTTCGCACATTATTCATGGTGCTGTTCCACACGCCACCGAGAATAAATGAACCGCTATCATGTAAATCTTTATCAAAGCTGATAACAACACCGGATTTCTTTGAAAAAGCTATGCCAAATTCCCATATATCACCATTCATATAGCCTTCAATTAAAATAATCGGGTTCCAGCCAGTTTTCAAGTCAGTGATAAATTCATATCGCATCGGTTTATCGCATGGCCCGGCTTTATATTCAATTCCATTTATCCACTGATATCCACCGGAAATACCGAACTTCACCTGTTGATCTATTGGCGAATAAATATAGCTGAAAACTGCCGCGATATTAACAGTATGATGGAGTTGTCCGCGAGTATAAAATGATTTGTTGAAAGTCAACATCTTTTCATCACCGGTTGACAGTTTATATTTGCTGACAAGACGTTTTGGTGTGACTTCGCGCTCATCCAATAATGGTATGGTACGCGGTACCGGGATGGCCCAATGACTTTGATTTGCCAACTCTACCGCGTTACACCAGGTAGAATCATCATATACTGCATTTGCCCAACCAGCAGGAATTTTATTTGCATCCAGATACTCAGAAACACCCAGCGCGAAAGATAATCTGCCGGTATCCTCAGCATAGGCACCGGTATACAGATATTTCCAATCAGTACCACTGGGTATAGATTTCTTTTCACCATTATCATTTATCTCAACATTACAAATCAACCCGCCGATGCTTTCATTGCTTTGAAATGTTGAAATACCGTAACTGCTAACCACTACTGCGACAACATTTCTTCCAGATTGCAGGAACGGTGTTACATCGTGGCTGTCATATTGCGGGCAATGAGTATAAAATCGTGAAGGCCCATGTCCGATAGTAATGCCATTTATAATTAACCTATACCGGGTATCAGCAAAAATATTAACAAATCCTTCAACTGGATTTATTATGTCAATCGTCTTGCGAAAAAAAAGAAGTTTTGAACGTCCCAAACCATTTTCATCTGACCAGATAAATTTGCTATTATTCATAATTATAACTCCAAACAAGGTTCTAACTCTTATATTTACCGTTTAATTAATAGTTCCTGCTAACTAAACGATAAAGATAAGCGAATTTTAATGATTCTTTCAATTATAGATGCTTTAATTTACATATTTATGAGAAGTATGAGATTTTATAAGAGGTATGTGAAGTATGAATTATCATTCTCCGTGAAATTCTGTGCCTTCTCAGTGTAACAAAATAATAGATTGCCTTATTGTAACATTTTGTAAATCAACCTATACTTTAACCATGTTATAGGACGGAGTTAATATGGCTAATTTTGACAAGATTGCTGATACTTATGACCTGATGGTTAACTGGCCAGCACGGTTAACCCGGGAAATGCCTTTTTTCGAGAAAATAATTAATAATAACCAGGTAAAATCCATTCTGGATATCGGGTGCGCTACGGGTAACCACGCCCGTGCTTTCGCACAACATGGTGTTTCCGTCATAGCCGTTGACCCCAGCGAAGAAATGCTGAAAATAGCTACAAATTTAACAGATGGCAGCAATCCAACCTTCACATTCGGCGGATTGGGTATGGCATTGCCAAATGGCAAATATGACATTATTACCATATTGGGCAACACTGCTACCCTTGTGGAAAGTATGGATAAATTTAAAGAATCCATCAAAGATTTACACGAAAAGTTAACGAAAAATGGAGTGTTGATCATCCAAATAGTAAATTATGACAAAATAATTAAACAGCAGATATTATCGCTGCCGGCAATGAAACAGAAGCGTAATGATACTGAATATATTTTCTTGCGCGAATACAGAATGGTTGAGAAAAGTCCGGAATTGACCGTAATTACCATCAAATTAAATAACGACGATATTAAACATCGAATTGAACATACAAAACACCTGCCATTAACCAGCGAAAAATTAGCTAAAATTTTGAGGCAGTCCGGGTTTGCGAAATATAGTTTTTATGCTGATTACAGCAATAATCCGTTTAATAGCGATGAATCTGGAAGTCTGATTGCAGTTGCGGAGAAATAAATGCGATATTTTATATTAATACTCTTATCAACCTTATTATTTAATTCATTTGCCGCAGTGCCATTAAAAGATGAATCTTTAATAAAATTAATTGCCGCGGCACCATCCGCAAAAGATTTGCCGGGTGAAGAAGCCTGTACATTATTACGCGAAGTTAGCATAACAGTTGATGATGCGGGAACAGTTAAAATGCGGGAACGAAGAGTGATGAAAATACTCACCGAAGCTGGACTTCCTCTGTCTCAATGGAGCATCCCTTATGATAAAAGCACTGTTAATCTTGAATATGTCTCTGCGCGAACTATAGTTAAAAATGAAATTTATACCGTAGACCCAACCCACATAGCAGAAAATGCTTTGTATCCGGGAGTTGCTCAATACAACAGCTTTTTCGTACGACGTTTCCCTATGCCGGCAGCGGCAGTTGATGCTATTTTAGATATTGAAACGGTTATCTCCCGCAAACAACCGCGCATAGCGGAAGATTTCAGCGACCGGTTCTACCTGTCTGACAACTATACGACTTCTCAACTTAACTTTGCCATCTATTTACCTGCCACCTGGCATCCTTCATGGCGGTTAACAAATACCGGACGATATCAGGGAACAGAAAAGATATCAGGTGAAAGACGGATTATAACAATTACAGGAAAGAATATTCCGGCAAATAGAATAATCGAACCTCAGACCCCGCCAGCAGATGAAATATCCGATCAATTGCGAATTAGCACGCTGTCTGGTTTTAAAGATGTTGCAAAATGGTTTAATGCCATCAGCAACACAGCAGTCATACCGGATGAAAATGTAAAGAAATTAACTGAACAAATAACTGAAAAATTAAATACCACCGAAGAAAAAATAATCGCAATAGATAAGGTAGTACGCAACATGCCGTATGTCGCGATAGAATTTGGCAGCATGTCTGATACACCGAATAAAGCACCAGATATTTTAAAACGCGGATATGCCGACTGCAAAGATAAAGCCACTTTAATGAAAGCAATGTTGAGCGTTATTGATATAAAGTCATGGTACGTACTGGTTAGAACATCAGACCGCGGTAAACTGGATAAAAAAATGCCATCGCCAGCAGAATTTAATCATGTGATAATTGCAGTTGATTTTCCTGCCGGAGAGAAATACCTTGACCCTACTGAAGCCAACGCGCCTTGGAATGTTCTGCCGCAAGGCGTCGCCGGTGCGAATGGTTTAATTATAAAAGAGTTCGGCGAATTAATATCATTGCCGTTGAACAACAATAATAATACTGTTGCGGACGCGACATTGCAGGTAAACAACGACGGCAGTTGCAGTGGTGATATAACTATCACGTTGGAAGGATTGCCGGCAATTACGCAGCGTTCTGCATTAATGCTGATAAAAGCTGACCGTTTGAAAGAGACTTTCGCGCCACTTGCACAAAGATTTGGTGCAGAAATGAAAATAGATGACATTAAGGTAGATAATTTGCAGAATACCAGCAAGCCATTAGAGATTATGGCTAAAATTTCATCAACAGCATTTGTCCAGCCTGCCGGACCAATGTTTTGCGGCAATATGCCGTGGCTGCATTACCAGCCCAATCGATACCAACAGGCGACCACCAGAACATTGCCATTTTACAACGATACTATATCATCCATGACGATTCATGAAAAAATAAAATTACCAGATGGATGGAAAGTAACATACCTGCCAACAGCGGTTAACTATGATGGTCTATTAGGAAAATATCATGACGAAAGTAAATTCAAAGACGGAGTAATTACCTATCACTGTGAATTGCAAACAAAAACTGTATCCGCAGGAAATGAAGCATTAAAAGATGCGAAAGAATGGTCAAGCATCCTGGCATTTGAAAAACGAAACAGTTTGCAATGGTACGTTTCTAAAGAGTAAAGTTAAAAGAGTGAAGAGAAAAATTTATCTTATATATACTTAATTCAGGGGAATATCATGACTATTAAAGTCGGCATCATTGGTACCGGAAATATTGGTACCCACCACATTTCCACCTTTTCTGCTATGCAGGATGTTAAAGTTGCTGCTATATTTGATACAAATCAAGAACGGGCAGAAAGTGGCGCGCGTTTGGCTGGTGATGCCCGTAACGCAAAAAGCGTTGAAGAATTAATTAACAACAGCGACGCCGTTGTTGTTGCCACACCAGATGGATTGCATTCTCCGATGAGCCTGCAAGTGCTGGCAGCAGGAAAACACCTGCTTTGTGAAAAACCGCTTACCTGTTCTATTGATGAAGCACGCGCAGTGGCAAATGCTGCGTCATCTGCGTCAAAAAATGGCATTATACATATGGTTAATTTCACTTACCGGCGTTCTGCCGGAATGCAGGAAGCAATGCGACTGGTAAAGAGCGGCGCGTTAGGGCAGATTCGCCAGGTGCAAAGTTCTTATCTGCAGTCATGGCTGTCTGGTCGCACTTCCTGGGATAATAAAGATTGGACCGCCTTTTACCTGATATGGAAATTGTCGCGGTCAGCAGGTTCACGCGGTGTGCTTGGCGATTTGGGTTGTCATCTGCTGGATATGACCACTATCTGTTCTGAAGATTTAACTGCCGTTCGCTGTGAATTGCGCACATTCCCAAAAATTTTAGAAAATGAAGGTATTTTTACCGAGTATAACGGCAAAGCACTTGACGCAAACGACACCGCATTTATCGAACTCCAATTCGTCAACGGAGGAATCGGCATTGCCCACACCTCGCGTTGGGCTACCGGTTACAGCAACTCGCTTCGGTTGGAAGTGCATGGAACAGAAGGTGCGATTCGCCTTGACCTTGACCAGTCTTACGATGCTATCGAACTATGCCTGGGTGAATCGCGCCACCGCCAGCAATGGGACCGCAAGTACATGCCGGCAACTCCCACCAACCAGGAACGCTTCATCACCAGTATCCGAACCGGTGAACAAGACCAGCCAGACCTTCTGCGTGGTGCAAAGATACAAGCCTGCCTCGAAGCATGTTTCACATCAGCGGAGAGCCATAATTGGGAGACAATACCGGTAGTGAATTAAAGAGAGAAAATGGGAGTTATGTGAAGAATGGAAAGAATGATGGGTTGGGATTTATTCTTAATTTTTCCATAATTCCCATTCCTCACATTCCTCTCATAATTCACACACTCATAACCCTAATATCTAAATTTCATCTTTATCGCATCTCTTCGACACACTGCGGAGCATTCGCCACATGTTACGCATTCCGGGTGGTTTATACCGTCTTTGGCATGTACCAATTCAGTCACTGGCAGGCTCATGGGACAAACTTTATCGCAGGCGTGGCAAGTAACACATCTCTCGGGAGATGATATCATGCGAAGTTGCGGTAAGTGTAAGAATTTGCCGAACTTTTTACCAAATATCATGAATGGTGCCATCCAACATATAGTGTGGCAAGTTGCGCGGCGACCGGAGACAAGAGAAAATATGAGAAACGTGGCGACTACTGCGAAATATGGTATATATTTAAACGGTTCATCAACTGAAATGATATTTTCTGTTTTATAGAAATAATTAATCCCTTTAAATCCAGCAGAAGTCAGGAAAAAGATAAGCATTCCCAACCAGATAGCCCATACGAAATATTTTACATTATCGAGTTTTTTAATATTTGCCGGTTGGTCATTTGTTCGCATACACAACTCGCCAAGACCAGCACCGGCACATCCCCAACCGCACCATAATCTACCAAGAAGCATAGCAAAGATGAACATTAATCCGAAATTAATTACAGCACCAGTAACAAATCCTTCCTTAGCTCCCATCATGGATACTACCGGTGACAAATAATTCATTGTCACCGGGAATATTATAACTGAAATCAACAATAAAAACCTGCGGATTTTAACCCACTTAGCCATTTCCTTCTCTCCGCCGGATCTCCTGCCCGCCGCGTACCAACGCCAGATAATTCTCCATTGGAATGTATGAGGCTATAGAATTGCCGGTACCCAGGGCATATCCGCGCGCCATATTGCGGTATCTTGTCCCCTGCTCTACCACGGTATCAAATACTTCATCAGCAGTGGCACGGCACATAAAATCCATATCAAATCCGCCAACAATGGCAATGCGGTCATTATATTTATCCAGCCAATCGGTGAATGGAGAAATGGCATCTTCATTTGAATGTTTGCCGTCTATCCCCAGTGCGATAACATCTTCCATTATCTCGAAAATACACCCGCAAGAATGCCACAGGAAAGGTTTGCCGGCAGCGTGAACCTGATTTATAATGCGGGCATATTGCGGTATAATATTTTCACGTACAGTAGCAGGATTTGTTAACAACGATGACCGAAAACCCAGGTCATCGCCAAAACGGCAGGTAACGTAAATATCGCTGTAATCGCGCAAGAACTTAGCCCAAATCGTTGACATTAAATCGCCGATTTTGTTAAAAATATCTACATATAATTCCGGGTCGTCAACCTGTATCAATGGCAGGTATTCCAGTCCAACCAGGTCTTCGCTGATTTCATATACACCATTTCCTACCCCGCCAACCGCTTTCATTCCTTCCGGCATTGCATCACGCAAGGCACTGAAAACCGGGTCGGCGAACTTCCAATAAATACCAGGAACTTCGTCCCATGGATATGCCTCGAAATCTTCACGGCACTGAATAGGACCGGGGTGACCACCCATAATAGCACCGCTCTGCGGCAGCAAACTACAGATACATACTTCATACGAAACAACATCGTAGGTGTTATCTTTGAAGAATTTACAGAAGTAGCGAAAATATTCGCGTTTATCAGCATCGTCGCCATTCAGTAAATCGCCAAATTTAACACCCAAAAATTCTTCATATACTGGTTGATTAATGGTGTGTTCGTACAAAGGCAAACGCGCCGGTCGAATATTTTTCATAACATCGGCAAAATGCCGATAATCAGGCTGAAAAGACATAATTTTTCTCACTTTATATTTGTATTGTCAATTGTCAATCGTCAATCGTCAATCGTCAATTGACAATTACCCACGCTCCGGACTACCCATTACGGCTAAATCTTTCACAGCAACAAGTCTTATCTTTTGTTCCGCTATTCTTGATTGCAGCATTTCAACTTCATCAACCATATCAGAAATAGACATCTCTAATGCTACTGCAGTGTCTTCTGCCTGTTGCATTTCAGGAGTTTTCTCTTGTGAAACTTCCAAACCATTTAATATTCCACCACGCTGGCGGTATACATTCAATAGTTTTTCAACTAATTTATGCGGGTCAGAATCATAAATTATCATTGCACCAGTATCTTTGTGCATGACATCTACAAGAGTGCTTACATGTTCTGCTATTCCGCCGGTTCCCTGCAAAACGCCAATTAATTTACCTTCATCATAAGCAATGGCAAACTCACCAAGGGTTCCCGAACGGCCACCCACCAAAACTACAATATCGCAACTGCGCACACCGGTAATTTCACGCCCCATCAATCCAGAACCGGTATATACAATTACATCATATTCCTGCCAGGGAGAGTTGTATTTAATGGTATGTTCAGCCAGGTTATGACCGGGAGAAACCCCAACCGTCATCCCGCCGGCTTCGCGAGCGCCGCAAACCGCGTCATGCGGCAATCCCGGACAAGCCCCGGTAATAATTATGCAGTCATTATTTGCAATAGCATGGCCTAATTGATGCGATAACTCGCCGGCTTTATCGTTAAATCCAGATACTGAACCCATAACCCCAATGGTAATTTTCATATATCATTTTCCTTTCAGCAAATACTGGTACATTTTACCTAAATTTTGTGAATGAGAATAGATGCTGATTGAATTACGAATTAAGAATTATGAATTACGAGTCAGATGCCCAGAAAATTTGTATAGTAAACTACAAAATAAATTCCATTTTACTATATATATTTCCTGATATTTTGTTAAAATAGGCACATGAACAGCAAAGAAAGAATTATAGCGGCACTTAACAACGAACCTGTTGACCGGGTTCCATGGTCGCCGTTTCTGGCGTATATATGGGAACATTTTCCTATTGAGATTCGTGATGCCGGTGAAGCGAAGTTTTACCAGTCAGTCGGTGCCGACCCATTATGGCGCGGTGCTGCCTGCCCGGTAAAGATGCACACACCGGGAATTGAGACTATCACCGTACAGGAAGGCGATGTTATCATCAACACCTATGTCACACCTGTTGGACAGCTTCAAACAAAAGCGCATTACAGCTCGGATGGCAATACCACTTTTCTGATTGAACATCCTGTCAAAACTCCGCAAGATATGAAAGTTCAGATATGGATAGAACAAAATGCTGAAGTGTGGTTTGACGATACTGATACAAAAAAACACTTTAAATATGTAGAAAACAACGGCTTAAGCATAGGTATGCTGATACCGCGAGCTAAAACCGCATATCAAATAATGATTGAACATCACATAGGCACTGAAGAAATGGCATACGCCCATGCTGATTATCCGGAATTAGTTGACGAGTTATGGCATGCTATGGTGGAAAACGATTTAAAGGCCGCACGACTGGCAGCAGATTCTGATTATGAATATTTCCTTACCTGGGAAGATTCATCCACCCAGAATTACAGTCCAAAAGCTTACCGAAAATATATTGCCAGCGAAATCACCGCCTGGAATGAAATACTGGCTGCCAAAAAGAAAAAATATATCCAGCATGCCTGCGGTCATATTCGCGAATTACTGCCAATTATGGTGGAGCAAGGTAATTTTGGCGTTGAGAGCATCTCGCCACAACCAACAGGAAATGTTTCTATAGCGGAAGCACGACAGCTAATCGGCAATAACCTGGCAATAATTGGCGGCATTGAACCTGTTAACTTCCTGAATCTTAATATTGATGACTTGAAAATATATACTCAGGAATTGCTGGATTCCGAACGCGGACGTCCTTTCCTGCTGGCAAACAGCGACAGTTGTCCGCCGGGTGTTGCAGTAGAAAAGTTCGTAATGATAGGTGATTTGGTACGAGAAGGGAAAAACCGTTGACAGAAAAAGAAGAGATAAACTGGGCGACCATCATACATATATCCGCATTATTCGGGATGTTCGTACCGCCGGGAGTCGGTGGATTATATTTCTTTGGACCGCTGCTTTGCTGGCTGATAAAAAGAAACAAATCAGCCTTTGTTGACCAACACGGTAAAACTGCAGTAAATTTTCAACTTACAGTACTTATGGTTATAGCTGTCGGTTCTGTAATAATAAAAACATTAAACATTAATCCAAAATTTTTCATGTTATTTATGGTGGCAATTGGAGTCATAAACTTTTTCATTGTCATTTCTGCTGTATTTTCTTCACTGAAAAAGAACCCGCCGAAATACCCGCCGCATATTAAATTTATTCCGGATCGAGGTTGAATTTTAATTATTAATTTACTCAGGCTCTTGCAAAACTTTGTGATAACACGATGTGACAGACACCTTCTTGGCTTCGCCACTCGATGTCAGTTACTGAAAGTCGTTCTTTCCTCTCCAGCCGGAGAAGGGATTAAAGGAAGTGACTTTTAAGGATCTAATCTATAATTTAGAAAAAATAGGTTTAGTAAAAGCCTATACTATCTCAGTCAAAGACTTGTTAGTCCCTTCCTCACAAAATGCCACCACATTCTCCGGCGGGGTGCCGGCTTGGATGGCGTGGCTGGGGGCGCAGATGTAGCCGCCTTTTGAACCGAGAATGCTCTTTAGTCGACGGACTTCAGCTTTTATTTCAGTAGGCGTTTTATATGGTAATATCTGCTGTACGCTTACTGCGCCGTGAAACGCTATTTTATCGCCGAAGGCGGCGACCAGTTTTTCTGGCTCCATATCAACACATTCAATCTGAACTGCTTCATGACAGGTTATTCCGGCTTCTATCACATCTGGCAAAACATCATATACCGACCCGTCGCTGTGATAAACTATATGCGGACAATACTCTTTTATTGCATCAAACATCCGTTTATGATGCGGCATTACTATTTCCCGATACATCTCGCGAGAAAATAGCAGGCCATTTTGCCCACCCAGGTCGTCGGCGCAAAAGACATAATCGATATCATTTCTGCCGGCTTTTAACATTGCCACTGTTGCTGTTAAATAAAAATCAGTAATTTTAGTTAAAGCGGCATTTACCATTTCCGGTTCTATTGCCATCAATACCAGCGAATATTCCAATCCTGTCAGCCATTGAAATGTCTCCAGAATATTCCCGCCGCGGATTCCCCACGCGCATTTATGCCCGGGATCGCGTTTTTTAAATTTATGCATATAGAGATGGTCATAGTCATCCGGATCAGGCCAATTGTACGATAATACATCATCAAGGGTCTCTGCCGTTGCCAATGGCTGAAAATCAAATTCTTCATAACTGCCGGAACCATAAGAAGAAGTTTTATATGTATATCCCCAAAAATCTTTATTATCAACTGCCGCAATATAATCAGGACAGCACACAAGCATATCCGCAGTTCTGAGATATAATTCTTCAGTGTCGAGATTATATGATTTTAGATACTCATCCAATGCAAACCGTGCTGGCGGCTGCAAGCCAAACCCCCAGGAAAAAGGGGTTCTATCATTATTTTGACGGTTTAATGCCGCCAGCACTAATTCGCGTGATGTCATTTTATTTCATCCCAAAGTATTGTTCTTTTAAATCAAGATAATAAATGTAATCTTCTGGTGTTACATTTGGCGGGCATCTATGGTCGCAGAATGGAATATACCCACCGCGTTCTACTAATGGCACCAGGGAGTCCATATATGCCTTGATTGCAGCTTTCCCCTTCCCCATTTCAATTTTGTCAAAACCGCCCATTATTCGCAATTCAAGACCAAATTCTCTGAATAACTCAGCAGGATGGGCACAGCCATTAACTTCAAATGGGAACAGGCAATTGATTCCGCCTTCCATAAGCCCGGGCATAATAGGCCTGACATCGCCGTCACAGTCGGTATACCAGATATCAATATTTGCCTTTTTCAGCTTCGCACCGATTCGTTTATATCTTGGTACTACTATAGAGTTGAAGAAATCGACACTGACGATAGGTCCCATGTTATAGCAAATATCTTCCCAGCCAGATCCATAATCAAAATCAAAATGCGGCAACACCTGGTCAAGAAAATCTTCTACCATCACGCAGCATGTTTCTACCATATCCTCTACCATTTCCGGGTAGTCATAAGTGGCGTATGCAAGTCCTTCAAAGGTTAGCATATCGCGAACTTTGCCAATCATTGACCCGGTACCGACACCTAATGGATAATCACGGTCAGTAGGATGCCATTTCTTTAATTCATCAATATTTACTTTACGCGCCGGGTCATCACGTCGAAAACGCTCTTCTTTTATCTTTTTCCAATCATCCGGCGTTTCAATTGACGATTTCAAATAATGCGGAATCGTAGAATGGCCATCTTTAGGAACTTCTGCCAATAATCCCTCGCCATTCATAATTATCTGTGTAGTAGCGGTTTCTTCTATTACTTTATGTTCAAATGGCGGGTTAATCCAAGTATTGCCCCACACATTAGCTATTTTATCAAAATTGAAGAATTTATTAGCTTCATCTTCATTGGTTATGCCATTATTTACAAAAATATCCCATTCATTGTAATTTTCTTCCCAGTAACCGAATTCCATATTAAAACATCGGTCTACTGGCTTATAATGCATCTGATTAACAAACCGCTCGCGGTCTGTCATAGTTCCTTTCCATTTCTCTCGACATGGAATAATCTGCTTGCCCATCTTAATACCACCTTTTGATAAAATCCCTTTGGCAATTCGCCAAAGGGAACTTAATTTATTTCGACGCAAAAATTTCACGACTTATCTCACGGCCTCTATCAATAAAGTAGCGCATCGTCTTGTAATCAACTTCCGGTGGTTCTGAATGGTCAGAATGAAGAATATAACCACCACCGTTATTCAATACATGTTTCATTTTCTCAAATTCAGCATCAATTTCGGCTTTATTGTTATTAATCAGCGCGCGAACGTCTAACCCGCCATAAAACGCGATTTTATCGCCATAAGCATCAAACAATTTCGGCAAGTCCATACCTGCCTTCACTTCCATCGCCTGCAGACAATCCATGCCAGCTTCAATTAATCCCGGCAGCAGCGGTTCTACATACCCACAGCTATGAACAATTACTTTACAACCTAACGAATGGGCGTAATCAAACAGCTTCTTATGCCCTGGCTGCATGATTTCTCCATACATTGCCGGCGACATGAAGGGACGGAACTTGAAACCCATGTCCTCATAAAAGAACATCCCATCCGGCTTTCCTTCTTCAGCAAATAATACTTCCAGGTGTTTAATGGTGAAATCGGCGAAAGTCATCACCATGTCCAGCACCCACTCCGGGTCTTCTGCCATACCCATCAGCATATATTCATGACCGCAAACCGGATGCATCTGTTCAAATGGTGCTACGCCAGCCCAGGTCATAAACATTTGCTTTTCTTCTGCCAGTTTTTTCGCGGCACGATAACCTTCAAAAGGTATCCGCCTTCGGTCAATATCAATTAAAAATGGCTTGGTTTTTTCTTCCCATCCAACACGTTCTTTCACAGTAAAATCAACGTGTTCGGGGGTTGATTCATTAATTTTACTGCGTCGCAGCATGGCGCCATTGCCATCCAGTTGCAATATCGTCTCTTCAGTTTCCTCTAAAACAACCGGTACGAAATCCAAATCAGCGGTAGCGTTCAGCCAGCCGCCGCCTACGATATCTTGACCGAAATGCTGGGCAACATCTTCATCTTTGCCAATAAAACCTTCTGATTTCCAGCGATCGACAGTTCGTCCCCACGGACTGATAACTGCCGGCACCTGGTCAGCCGGTTTTCTTTCCAACGTCAATTGGACGCGTTCTTTACTGGTAAGTGTCATAACGACCTCTTTTTTTAAATTATACTCTGTATTTTACTTCAACACAGAGTATTATACCTTTGTAATTTGATGCTCACTTTTTGTATTATAGTCGCATCTCTCTGCAAAAGCTCAAATATTCTGCACAATACTTGTCTTTTCCCAATAATGCTGACGCCGATTTGATCATATACATCATTAATTCATCATTTGGATCAATTATTGCGGCATCCAACCCATGGTCCATTGCCAGTACTGCCATAGCACTGTTCAGGTATTTACGATCCGGCATTCCATGAGATGTATTACTGATACCGGCGATAATATGAATCTTTGGGAACTTTTCCCGAATATCAGTAATTAATTTCAAACTGCCAGTGGCAGCATCATCTCCGGTGGCAATCGGAAAGGTTAACGGGTCAAGATAAATATCACTTGCATTAACACCGGCTATTAATAACTTATCAACTAACTCGGAAGCTATCTTGAATCTGATGGCGGTGTCTTGCTGAATACCGGTATCATCAATCGCCAATGCTACAACCTTAGTCTTATATTCAACTACCAGTGGCAATATCAGATTATACCGTTCTTTTTCTGCAGTTATTGAATTAATTATCGGTGTTCCCCGCGAAAAATCACATTCCTGCAAGCCTGCTTTTAAAGCGGCAGGATTCAGCGAATCCAACGATAACGGACCGGAAATCGCATTCTGTACAGTTTTTACCAACCATACCATCGCTTCCGGTTCGCCGTGAAACAGGGTTCCACAATTCAAATCAATATAATCTGCCCCGGCATTATATTGGTCAGTCGCCAATTGAGAAATATATTTGACATCGCGTTTAACAACTGCCGCTTCTACTACATTTATATTTTTCACCACGCGGCTGGTGTTAATTTTTTCTCCAACTATTAACAATTATTTACTCGCTTTTGTATCAATATTGCCGACTTTCATTATTTTGGGTTCACCATCGGCCGGATTCCATTTTATCATATATGGCACGCCAGGCAACAAATCTATACAGTTATCTTCCAACTGCAACTCGCCATCAATATCAAGGCAGACGCCCCATGCAAAGACATCGGTATTTAAAGTTATGCTGTTTTCATTTTTCTCGATAGTAATTTTCGGTATTGCGAATTGCATATCTTTAAACCGTTCTGTCATCATGCGATGCTGTGATACCATGGTATCACCTTCCATCAGCACTGCAACTGCAACGCATTTATCAGTGCCGATTTGTTCCATTTTATCTTTGTCGAATGACGTCAGCATTGTAGAGGCATTCGCCTGCAATGTCACATCAATTTTTTCATCAATAATCCATTCAGAAGTTAATGTTGATACCAGACCGTATCGTAAAGTCAGTTTCATTTCAGACAATATTTCATTTACGCCAAATACCTTTATTTGACCATCTTCCTCTGCAACAACTGCGCTAACCGGCGCAAACGCGCGTTTTACCGGACAGAATGATAATTTGCGACGCAAGTAATAGTCGATAATGGTCCAGGCATGGGTGGCGGGCCAGGCATCGTTAAACATCCAAAATATCGCTGAAGCAGATGAGTATTTCCGACGACGATAATTATTGATATATTCTGCCAATCCTTCTGCTTGCATCAATGCACTGACAAATACATAATCTTCCCAATTCATTTCCAGCGGATTTAAACCCGTCCATAACGCAACTGTCTGGTAGGCATGGCCTGGTTCACCCGCGTTAGAATCCTGAGCGGCAAAGGTATTGTCGTGATGATCCCATGATGGCGACAAAATATATTGTTCATTCTTTGGCAGGAACTGCTTTAATGATGCCGGTGATACCGCGCCTAAAACGCCGCCTTCGTTGGGGAATCTGTCGACATTATTGCGATAAATATGAAAATCCGCACCACCGGGAGCACCTAATGAAACAAACCACGGGTGCTGATCGCCGCATATTTCACTTGCAGGGTCTTCATAATCCGGCGAACTTGGTGAAGATATCCAATGCAGAGTAGACGGGTCTTCGCGTTTAATGATTACCGGAATATCGCGATGGAACAGCACATAATGCGGGTGGGCAGGAGTAGCGTTGTCATATCCCCAACCCCAGTCGCCCCACTCTATTTCGTTGCTGCCGCACCATACTACCATTGACGGGTGATGCGCCATGCTGCGGGTGGCAAAGGTCAATTCCTTATGCACTTCTTTGGCAAATTCCGGGTCCTGCATTGGGTACTGGGCGCAGGCAAATAGGAAATCGTGCCATATCATAATGCCGTTTTCATCGCAGAATTCGCACAACGCCGGATCGGCAAATATCCCGCCACCCCAAATGCGCAGCATATTAAAATTAGCGTCTTTTGCTATTTGTGCTATTTGACGATATTTTTCCGGGGTAACAGTTGAATACAGCATATCCGGCGGAACCCAGTTGCCGCCTTTGCAGAATATCAGGGTATTATTAACTTTCAGTGTACAGAATCTACCTTCTACCGGATGCTTGCTTTGATCCATTTCAACTTTGCGGACACCGGTGCGCTTTACTACACTCTGTATCTCGTTATTAGCCAACAGGCTGACTTCGACATGGTATAGCGGCTGACTGCCATAACCCAACGGCCACCACAGTTTCGGACATTCCACATCAATAGTTATTTCTTCTCTTTCTTCTTTACCTGCCGCGATACTCACAGGCATCTTCACTTCCTGACCGGTTTCGCGAATACGGGCACGTAAACTCGCTTCTGCTGGTTTATCTTTCAAACCATGAATTGATGCGCGAATGCTGAATTTGGCAGATTTCAAGTCGTCAGTTGGAATGGCGAAAACGGTGACATCATTCATCCGCAATCCATCATTCCATTCCAATTCAACATCGCCTAAAATGCCTATATTTACTAATCGCGCCTGCCAATCCCAGCCATGCTGGCATTGCGAATGGCGGTTCCAATGCCGTTTGGTTAACTTTCCGATGTCGCCGGTGCCATAATCAGTTCCCTGTTTATCGCTATTGCTGTGCATTCCCGACTCTAACTTAACAACCAGCAAATTCTCGCCATGTTTCAATTTACCAGTCACATCAAATTCCGCCGGTCGATGCGCATTGCGATGAGTACCTATTAATTCGTTATTTAAAAAAACTTCCGCGTCTAATTCCAACCGGGTAAACTTCAATAAAGCGGTACCATTCAAAGATGCAGTCGATACCGAAAAATGGCGTCGATAAACCCAATACATCTCTTCAACCCAACGGGCTTTTAGTGAATTCATTCCTATATTCACATCATCCAACATGCCAGCATCCATCAACACCTTATGAATAGGAGCAGGAACATGAGCGTCCATGGAAAAACGAGTGCCTAATTTGTCTGCCGTTAATTGCCCAACATTCATCAACGAATCACCTTCAGCCCAACTCAGCTTCCAGGTACCGTTAAGCGACATTCTACCACGCATAATTATGCCTCCAAAATATTTATTGCCTTAAATTTTACGATTAAAAAAATTAACATGGATGGGCAGGATAGGCAGGATAATATTAATCATGACAATCATGTTAATCATGTCAAAAAAAAATATTTTCTACTGCGCAACCGCTTCGCTGACATTTATCTGAATATTGCGGGTGACAGCGGTTTTACCGCCATTTTTGTCTAATACCGTGCAGGACACTATATATTGACCTGGTTTGGCAAAGACGTGTGTAGTGTGATCGCCAAGTGCGTCTTTGTTGTTTCCATTTGCACTGTCAAAGTTCCAACTGACATCAGTAAATGCCAGACCGGCTTCGATATCGGCGAAAAATGAAACGCGCTTGCCAACAGTAACCGATGTTGCCGGGAAAGTGCGCAGCTTTAATGATATCTGTTTGTTATCCCGTATAAATGCCAGCCTGCCCAATAAAAAATCATTCTCGTTTTCCGCGGTAAAGATTAATCGGGTTATTTTGCCTGTTAATTTCTGATCGTTCAATAATAGTGCCATCGGGATATCAACCCGCGCCCAACGGTCATCAATCAACCCGCGAGAAATCAACAGTTCTTCCGGCACTGTTAACTGCACGTTACTGTCGGTAGTTATTATCGTAATGCGAAGATTTTTCACAGTTGGCAATAACAGCGGTTTGCCATCTGCCCCTAATGGTTCAATAGGCCCAATCGAACTGCGCATATACATTTCCATATAAACATTGCTGGTTTGGGCGATAGGCTGAGAATCAATGCCATCCTTGATATCTATCCTGGTTCCGGCATATTTTCCTTGAATTGAAACTTTGAAGCCAGATAAATTGCCGCCGGTATTAATAATCTGCCCGGGTTTAACCCCGGAACGACCGGAAACACCCCACCCGCTCACGTTAATCCCCACCGGCAGCGCAGGCTGTCCGTTATATATAACCGACACGTCATCGGCAAAAGATATTGAAACAAATGACCAGACCAGAAAAAACAAAATCTTTTTCATAAAATCTCCAAAAATAGCTCCCCATCATCACCGCACATATTTTACATCTTTAAGGTGATTTTACCAATGTTAATAGATATAATATGAAGATATTTTTTATAAATATTACATGTTGGGGCAAACAATAATTGACACGCATAATGCCTCTTGCTATACTTCTACCTGCCTGTGGGGCCATAGTTAAGGGGGATAACAGTTCCTTCGCATGGAACAGTCGGCGGTTCGATTCCGCCTGGCTCCACCACTTGTTGTCACCATCGCAATCTTTAGATTCACGGTGACTTCTTCGTTTGTAATTATTACAGAATCAACCAACTCATCTATCACATATTTTTTATTTTCATCAGTCCACTTACATGTAATGATTACTTATCAGAATAAATTATTACAGGTTCTTTACATCTGACATAAGTTGCAACAGCGCCTTTATCTCCTACAGGTACAACAACAATGCCTTCATCAGTGCTATATAGCAACCATTCATTTATTTTTTCAGCAGAAATAGCTTTTAAATCTTTATTGCCGTTGCCTGTCATCACTTTTACCTTTCCAGTTACACTTCCTATTTGCATTAAATCTTGACAAGATACTGTTACTCCGCCATCAATTGCGCCACAATTTTCAAGCGGTTTGGTGCCAAGGATTGATATGCCATTTTCAGCAAATATGTACTTACCTTTATACTTTTCCGCGACTATTGCCGCGCTTCTTCCTTTTGTCATTACTGGGTTTGGTTCACCAGTCAAAAAATCAACCCCTTTTAATGTCAATGGTTCCACATCGCTGCCTGTTGCCACTACAGCTGTGATACCATTGACTTTCATGATTTTCAAACCTGGTGTGCCATCAAATGGTATTCCAATTTTTTCTTGAATTAACAGTGCATTAATTTTATCCCGACTGTCATTATTCGGAGATAAATCAAATATTACACCCCCCTGATAACCGTCGCCTTTCCAATATACTAATGTCGCTTCATCTGGTGTGCCAACTAATGCACGTGCTGTACCTGAAATTTTATAGCTTTTTCCATTGCTGATAACATCTTTTTCCCATGGCCAATGATTTTGCAATGTATTATTCATATCATCAGGTGTATTTGCTTTATTAGTTATATCAATTGACATTACTCCACGAATATATAGCACACGCGGCTTTTCTTTTATCCAATCAGTAAGAGTAGCTATTGTTGGATCGCGTAAAGGTGCTGCATCCATTCCAACAACACCAATTAAACTGTATTTAGACATATCAATGGCAGTAATATTGTTTATTTGATATTGGATATCATAACTGTTGCACCAGTCTACCTGCCGTATCCTGCGATTTGGGGTCACCCACAGAAATGGTGTTTTCATATTGGGACGCGGCAAATCTGAGAGTATGCGAGTGATATTATAAAGGTTTTGCTGTTCAAACATAAAACTGTTGCGAAGAGATTTTTTCTCGTTATCAACACGTGTTTTGATTGCTGCAATATCTATTTCTGGTTTTTCCGGCTTATTCTCCGGGTCATCATCTTCAGGTTTAATGACAGAAGCAGCTTTTTTATAAATATCAAACACACCGGAAAAAACCGTTTCAATTCCCGCATCGAGTACCGGTGTTCCAATATCTTCCATCCAAACATATTTCCCATAAGCATCAAATCCGCCTTTGCTGGTAGGCGGTTCAAACAAATACGCCTCAAAAAAACCATTTTGTGCGCCTGCCATCCATGCACATACAGAATCTGCATACCCCAGACAATTTCTGCGCAGTATCGGTTTTTCCGGCAATTTTAGTTTGTAGTTCAACTGGCGAAGCCCGTTGTATTCTCCATCTCCCATACTTAGCCATATTAACGGTCGATCTGGCCATACAGTATTGTAACGGCGAATCATGGCATAGCGTTCATTATTTGATGTTTCATAATAATAGGCACCGGCGAAATCAAACTTCCATTCTTTTTCCTGCGGTTTCAAAACATCCTGATCTGTCATGAATGTGCCAACCTTAAACCCGGGACGCAGCTTACCAAAATAAAGATGTACAAAGTTATAAAGTTCATTAAATCCATCAATCGCTACTTGCTGTTCCCAATATTCCCATGCTTTTTGTTCGGCAGGTGATAATTTTGTCCGGTCGCCATTAATGGTACGCGGGTCTATTTTTGCTACCATACAAAACGCGCGCCATCCCAGTCGCCAGGTGTTTTCATTGTTTCGTCCGGCATACATGGTTTCCTCGCCAATTACTACGCCATCTATCCATTTCCAATCTTTCAAACCATCACGAAGTGTTTGCCAGCTTAAATCTTCCCATGCAGGTTCAAGCAATACCTGACTTGGATTAGGAGCTGTTTTTACCCGATAATAAAAAACCTTGCCATTTTCGGATGCTTTTTTTGCGGCATCATCAATATTTTCAGCAGAAAGACAATAATAAAATTGAAATGGTGATTCCACAACTCCACTTGCGCTGCCAGTCATTCCGGCATAGGTACATTGTGGATCCATTTTATTAGCAGTTTTTTGCGTTGCCTGAACTTCTTTTCCTTCAGCAATAGCAATAGCATCCGCAAGATACAATTTACCCACTGGATCAGTTTCATCATTTAACGCTTTACGTAATGCATCAGCACCAATTAGTTTTGCTACCATTGGCGCAAATGTGCAGGCACGGAATCTGACCCAGTAATACGGATCAGTTAATGCCTCTTTTACGATTGATGCTGCTTTTTCCGGCGCGCGTTTAAGTAAAATCTCCATTGCTTGCGAGCGAATATGAGATTTCGCATTAGATACTGCAATTTCTGATAGAACATCCGTTACCCAGAGAGCAGTATTCTTTGCCAGTGAATCAACTATTTGTCTGCGTATATAAGTTGATTCAATATTCAATAAAAACAAAATCCTTTCTTTTTCAGTTGCCGGCATGAATTGTTCTGCCTGTTGGCGCGCCATTTCTGCTATAGGTTCGTAAGGATTATTTGCAAATTTAACTAATGTTGGCTTGGCGTCATTATTCATCAACTCAATATGCTTTAATGCTTCCATGACTATTAAAGGATTACTCTCAGTGAATAAACTCTTCATCATCGATAAATCAACAGCTTTTAATTGCATTAACGATTTCATTGCGCCAATCTTTACTGTAGAGTCATAATTATTAAGAAAAGATTGTAAAGTTGGAATATCTTTCTCATTACCTAACTGAATAATAACGCGCATTGCTGTTGTATTGTTTTGATTTTGTTTCAATATTTCACGAGCCTGAATTATAAGCTGTGTTTTTATTTCTGTGGTTATATCTTTACTTACCCCATTATTCCAAAGAGCCGCCAATGCTTCAAATGAAACAGCGGTATCATCATCATTTACCAATGAGCGTAAGGTATCCTTTGCTGTTACTGATTCACCATATTGCCCAAGTGCGTATGCCGCAGCAACTCGCGCGGCAATATCATCATGTTTGGCAATACGCTGTATCCAGGGTAGACCTTTAATTGAATGCAAATTCCCGAGTGCGCGTACTGCGCCAATGCATTGTTCAATAGTTCCAGGCGGTTTTAACAATCCCGTTAGTGAATTATCATTCCCCGGTGTCTGGTCACCCACATCATCTGCTGTTTCTCTGGCATCAAGCTGTTTCACAAAAGCTATAAGATCATCTTCAATCTTTGCTTTCTCAAGTATATTGATACGAAGGAAATCCATTGCCAGGGGTTCGTTATCTGTGCCTAAAGCCTGTATCATTGCTGCTCGCGCCTTCGTTAATTGCAGGCTGATATTATCAGTTTTTCTTTTGTCTGTTGTCAGTTGAATGCCGGCTTCCAGCAATGAACGAATCAGGACAGGATTCCCTTTCATACTTTCTAAATACGGACTAAGTATTTTAAATTGCGCTTCTCCATTACTGTTAACCCAATCTCCACGCACTCGACGTGCTAAATATGCAGCTTCAAAAGCATCATCACTAATCGCTGCCAAAGGCATAAGTCGTGCTGCTGTTTCAGTATTAAGTTTAAATTCCTTAGCAATAAATGGCGCAATTGCTATTGCCAATGATTTCATAGTGGTATTTTTCTTGATTGGCACAGTAATATCACGTTTACCAGTATACGAATAAATGGTGCATATAAATGTTTTCTCGTCTGATGTGAAGTCAATAAAATCATCAACTGGTAAAAACGAAGTGAAGGATGCAAAGAACGTTTCTGGTTGTGTTTTGCGTTTGCTGCCCCTAACCTCGCCCAAAACGGCCGATGTCCATCCCTCATCAGCTACCTGAATGTCAGCAACATTCTCAAACGCATCACGCAAATGTAATGATAGCACAGTCTGAATTCGCATATCATCATCAGGTCGCTTAATAGTCCACTGTGCAGGAGGGAATGCGACTTTAATCACTGCTGCTTGCGTTAATGTAAGGCATAGCAGGAGAGTGGCAAATATTATGATTAAATTATAATTACGAAACATAATTCACTCCTTTATTAAGACACATGGCTGTGAGAAGTGTTGTTAAATAATCAGTTATCGAATATTCAATCGCTTAAAAAAACTGATAAAAATAACTTTACTTTAACGGAATATTTGTTAACGTTAACTATGGTAATAGTTTAGCACTGTTTTAAGCAAATAGTAAAGAATTAAATCAACTGTTGTATTATTTATTCTAAATATTTCGCAAAATATCAAATACCGGTTCTACGTCACGCGCTTTCATAAGATGGCTTACAATAATCGAAGGATTCATTTCTCGCGGTGTTACATTATTTTTTAGACTAAGTGCGGCGGTGGCACCAGCAGCCTGACCAGTGGACATACAAGTTTGCTGAATGCGAAGACTGCCTTGCGCAAGATATCCGGCGGAAATACATCGCCCCGCCACCAGTAGATTATCTATGCCGGACGCAACCAGGCAGCCGTATGGAATGTCAAAATAATCACCGGCAGCAATTTTTTTATTATGCGCGATATTAGCTTCGCTTTTACTGTGAAACCATCGTTCCGGCAGGGGATATTCATCGTCTGGAGGATGAATATCAAACTCCCATGATGATCGTGCAATGCCAGTAGGTGATTTGCGCAGATTCCAGGCCTCATCATCAGTTATGCGATCAATTCCATGTACAATACGCGATATTCGAACTCCAAGTTCAGCCGCTGATTCAACCAAGTAATGACCATCAGTAAATGAATCCGACTGAAGCCATATCTCCTGTTGCATATCGCGAATAGCATTTGATACCGCAAAAGGATCCAAGGGGTCAACAAACTTTCTGTCCGTGCGTCCCAGTCGTTCCGGCAATTTCGCCAGCGTTCCCGGAGCGCCTGGTACCGGTCCTTCAGCAGTACCAACAGCAGCGTAACCACCCCAACGCCGAACTAAAGATACCGCCTGTGGCCATGGTTTACCGACAACACCTCGATCCCAGAGAACCCCGGCATCATGACAAACAACAGCATCGCCGGTGGCATCAACCACACGTTTTGCCCGAACAATTTGCAATCCCGCCCGAGTATGTACTGCCACTCCAGTTATAACCCCATCCTCAACACACGATCCGCAAAAATGAGCCATTAATAGAATATCCGCGCCGGATTCACTTACCAACTCATTCCAAACCCGCTTTACTCCCTCTGGTGACACCGATGAACGCAGCCATTCGCGACCGGGATACATTGCAACCTGTGAACGAATAAGTGGAGCAATTGATTCGTATTTTAACAATCGAGATGCCCATTCATGCCATATCCCCTGAAAATCCATTCCATTAGTACTTAGAATTACTGCAACCAGTTGCGCTACCGTTGCCCCGCCCAAATATCCATATTTTTCAATTAGAAGTGTATTTACCCCGCAACGTGCAGACTCAATTGCCGCAGCACATCCCGCCGGACCACCGCCGCAGACAACAACATCATATTCAGCCAACACTGGAATCGAGTTATTGATTATGTAATTCATATACATCCCCATTTAATTACAGAACAACATAAAAATTATGGCATTATTCTTTCTTCCAACATTTTATCGTCAGGCGCGTCATTTAATATCGACTGACGAATATCCGCCGGATCTATACTACGTAATGTATATTCTGCTTTGCTTGCCATTGCCGCGGCAATTCCGGCGGCTTGTCCCATTTGACAACAAGTCACCATAATACGGGTGGACGACAGTGCAATACGAGAAGCCGAAAAACATCGGCCTGCAACCAGTAAATTTTTAATTTCTTTTACTAATAAACTGCGATATGGAATCTGGTACGGCGGTAAACTTTTCTTTTCCAACAATGATGAGTCCAACGGAAAACATCCATAAGCTACTGCATCATCAAACCGCTTACCATTTTTTAGATCATCCTCAGTTAACACATAATCTCCAACAATACGCAAACTATCCCGTAATCCAAACATGGGTGCTGAATATGCGAAAACAGTATCTTTACCTGCTTCTTTTTGCTGAAAATCTCTGACTATTTCCGGTATGCGCCTGCGAAATGCCCTGCCGGCATCAGAATATCCCTGCCCGGTTGAAGTGTCAAAATCACCACCAGGCCAGAATATTTTCAAGCCAATTCTTTCCGGTTCATCCCATACACTATATCTCATTGGCAGATTATTTTCAGCATCATCCCGTACCGGTTGAATAGCTGGAATTGCCGACTTCTGCACAAAAATCATGTGGCTTGGCGGTATTGATTGCTGGTGCTTGGCATCCGGTGGTAACACATTCGCGCCTGCGTGCCGACTGAGAATACCATCACCAGTAGCATCAATAAACTGTTTAGCCATCACCTTTTGACTAAGCGACCGATTATGCAACATTACTGATTTAATAGTGTCATTTACAACTTCTGCACCAATAACATCGGTGGCAAATAATAGATCAACACCATCATGTTCCGCCAACTCCTGCAACACTATCGACAATATATTATGATCAAAAGTGTGGTTATAAAAAGGATGTAAGTTCTTAATATGCCAGCCGTTTTCTGCTCCTATTGCTTTATAAAATTTCAGGCCAGCATAAATATCGTCAAATACTTTTCCTTGCCCATAAGGCAGTGTATCATCACCAAAACAGAAGTTCCCGACACCGCCAGCTGTACCAAGACCGCCAAGGATTTCAAGGCGTTCCACTAATAATGTACGCGCACCATTACGGGCAGCTGAGCAAGCCGCGCTGACACCGGCTATACCACCGCCGCAGACAACAACGTCATATTCAGCGAATACTGGAATATTCTTCGATGGCTCATAATAAGATTCATTCATTAACTTTCTCAGGATATTCAATAATACAGCACTTCCCACCGCAGTCCGGCCATTTATCAGAATATTGGTCAGTAAAAGTACCATCTGGATCAGCAGGATGAGAAGAGTATACTAATACAATACCCTCATCAGTGTAGCATATTGATGGATAGATATTTTGGCGGTCTTTCAGTAATACACCTGATTCATCCACCATCACCGGTTCACCCCATGTATGCCCACCATCTGCTGATACAGCGTAACATAATGGTGTACGCGGAAAAAACGTGCCCGGACCAAGTGAATTAGTATGATTATAGAATACTATCAGACGACCATCAGGAAGTGTCTTTAAAGTAAGTGAAGAACAAGCGGCAGTGAGTGTTGTCGGCTCGGATGCTGACCAGGTATCACCTCCGTCATCCGACCATGAAGCATATTTGCACCCGCTACCGGTGCGCGCCAGCATCAGTAATCTGCCATCTGCAAGTTCCGCAACACAAGGTTCTGCCATACCGCGGGCATCTTCTACATCAGCAGGTTTACTTGAACGCTGCCAGGTTTTACCTATATCATCGCTAAAAAAACACAACCCCAGATTGCGATCGCCTTCGTATGTTCCCATTCCCTGCGGCATGTGGGATACCGGCACCACCAGACGACCGTTTTTCATCTGAATCATCCGATCATTCATCACGTACCATACGCCTTCCGGTTCTCCAATGGTGCGTGCAGCTGACCACGTTTCTCCGTCGTCATTAGAAAAACTAATCACCGGCAGCCCACCACCATGCAGTCCTTCCACATGCCGGTGAGCCAGAAACGCCAAACGTCCGTCCTGCAAGCGTAGAAAAGTTATTCCGCCATCGCTAATCATACCGGACAGCTTCCATTCCATCTTCATTCGTCCCAGCTGCTGCCATGTTCTACCACCATCAGAACTACGGTAGAACATAGGTACCGGGAACTTCGCTGCCAGTTGTTCAAAATTAGTTGGCGGACGTCCCCAGGGGGCAGCCATCAGCAAATCGCCATTTTCCAGACGAATGGTGCCCGGTCCGATGAAACTGCGTTCAGCAGTATGGTGGATAAAAACAATTGGTTCTTTTACATATTTAGCACGCTGCATAATATTTCCCCTGCTTTTCTTTTCATAATAACTTATTAATGCAGATTACTGATGATAAAATCAGGCCAAAATGTTAAAAATACAGCCAAAATTGGAAAGAAAATGAATTATTTATTTTATTGCTTTTAACCAGGCTTCTGCCATTAACCAGTGCCCTTGGGCATTGGGATGAATCCCATCAAATGACCAGTAATTCGCAGGAGCTATTTTTAATGCGTCAGCAAATACGGTTTGCAACTCAACCAGAACAGTATCGAACTCTTTAGCCAGTTTTTGAACAATTTTCGCGCGTTCCGCAACATCATTCAATGCCCAATCTGTTACTATTCCTGCTTTCAGTAAAAAAGGTTCACACAAAACAATTTTTACATTTGGTAGTTCAATGCGGGTCTGAATAAGAAGATTGCGGTATTCCTGCTCATATTCTTCTAACGGGAGAGCCTGGCTATTTTGAGAAATTTTACTATCGTTAACGCCAATAAGTATGCTCAATACATCAGGTTTTAAATCGATACAATCAGCCTGCCAGCGACGACGCAAACCTTTAATACCTTCCCCACTGACGCCGCGATTGGTAAATTGCAGGTTATCATGCGGATGACTTGCCAATAGCTGTGCCGCCGCCATCATAGCATATCCGGCACCAAGCTGATAAGCGTTACACACTTCACCCGGCATACGAAAAGCATTAGTTATTGAATCACCCTGAAATAAAATGTGGTTACCGGATTTTATCATTATATAAATTCTCCCGTCATGATTTTCTATTAAAAAACATCTAAACCGTTATCGCTAACAGTAACGAATTCTAAATTACAGTTTTACAAAATTAATGTCAATACATTCTATTTATTCCGGTGTCTGCCCATAAAATGATGAATCATTTTTCTGGTTTAATTCTAATACCGGCCAACCATTTTCACGTATACTTTTTCCTGCGGCGCGTAAAGATTTTATATCTTCAGGATGTACCGAACCATCCGGCAACGGGCCAATATTCAATAATAAATTACAGTTATGTGTCGCCGCATGAATGAGTTTAACTTTTATCTCTTCACCACTTATATGTCTGGCATCGCTACAATATGCCCAGGATTTGTCCTGCATAGTCGCGCATATCTCGTTATGCTTATTTTTATTTTTCTCCCATGCCGCATCGGCAATCATTGCAGAACGTTCACCAAACATTTCACGTGCTTTATCTGACAATGAATGAAAACTATGTTCCGGTGTGGCAAAATCTTCCTCGCCTGTTGCCCCTTGCTTAAACGCCACTAATGTATGCGGTTGCAAAGAACGCGCTAATCTATATGTTTCGCTTACCGGCATAAAATCCGGTTGCGCATAATAAACCATTATCAAATCAAGCCATATCCCTGCCAATGGACCATACCCGGTAAGCAATTCTTTCAACGCCGCATGCACATAATCAACATATTCTAAAAAATCATCGGGATGTCTGAAGGTATACCGTGATTCCTGATATGGGTAATCGGGACGCGCCATACTAAAATATTCACGGGATAGAAACTTTGGATGCCGCCAATTAAGCATATATGTGTAATAGGTAAAAAATCCCAGTCCTTTTTTATTACATTGTTCTGCCATCTCACCAACAATATCCCGTTTGCATGGAGAATTTATACTGTTAAAAGATTCATTCCGCGAGTTCCACAAACAAAAACTGTCATGATGACAGGTAACCAGATTGATATATTTCATTTCTGCTTCACAGGCAAGATCAGTGATGAAATCTGCGTCAAATTTATCGGGATTGAATGTATCGCGAAGTTTCTCGTATTCACTCACTGGAATTTTATCGTTAAACTGCACCCACTCACCTTTGCCAAGTGCCGAATATAATCCATAATGGATAAACAAACCATATTTCGCATTGCGAAACCATTCTAAACTTGCGGCATGCGGGTCTTGCTGATACAAATCCGCATATTGTGATAAATAAGATGGTACAGTTTTCAACATTTTAATCTTTCATTCCCAATCGCTTGAAAGTTTCTGGCGGACAGCCAACTTCACTCAACGCTTTTTTCAATAAATCTCGCATCTGGGCAGTTATTGCAGGCTCTTTTTCTATCAGGTTTTCAGGCACCAGCGAAAAATGCTGACGACGCCACAGATAACTTGAATTAGCGATGCATTTCGCAGGCACGCGCCATTGCGGTACATCAATTCCCGGTATAAACTTTCCGGCGGTCATATCCGGCGACACCCGCAGCGAGGTAGTTGAATACCAATTCAATTCACCATCTTCATGGCTGCCGGTTGCCAATATCCATTCATCATTTGCAACACATACGCCAGTACCAAAATCGCCAAATAACGCATATTCGCGATGAGAATCTGTTTCACCTAATGTCAACGGCAACAGGCTTCTACCATCCGGTCCTTCAGGTTCGGCATCACCACAAATATCACGAACAGTAGCGCAGATATCAACCGCTGAAGTTAGCGCGTCAACGCGCTTACCAGCTTTCCCCTGCGGATGGCAAATCATCAATGGAATGCGGGAATGCGCTTCACGATGCGGATATCCTTTCGCATAGGGATTCTGTAGTTCTTTGTCGGCACATAATTCATGTCCATGGTCAGTAGTAAGTATCAGCGTTGTATTTTCCCACAGGTTCAACTCATCCATTCTATCAAGAAATTGCCCCAGCCAATGGTCAACCATGGTTACTTTGCCGTAATATTGCGACTGTATCCATGCTAATTCAAGTTCTGATGCTTCTGCAAGGAAATTCTGAGTGTCATAATGATTCTGGTATGGCGGCCAACAGGTAAACTCTGGATGGTCTTTGCCATCTGGACTATACATGGTGCGGTATGGCTCCGGCAGATAATGCGGTTCATGGGGATCAAAAGCCTCAGTCCACAAAAATAACTTCTCGTGACTTTGATTTTTACTAAGCCAGTCAGCCGATTTTTGCATCACTTGCGCGCATGGAAATAACGACTCATCTTTCATGAAATTACGGGCGTTGCCATAATAAACACTTCCCCATCCTTCCGGATTCATCCAATGTTTTATACGGTATTTGTTTATACTCGCTGCCCATTCCGGCAATTCATCCACCGGCGATGTATCCCACATATCTAATTCGTGGCCGCGAATAAACTCAACTCCCTGAAATGGCTCAAAATAACCATGCGCACCATTTTCCCAGTAATGATAATGGTCAGTAATCATCTGGGTGACATAACCGCACTTGGAGGCGTCATTTGCCAGATGCCTGTCCCACGGTTCAATATGCCCCCACCCTCGCCAGAGAAACTCCTGCCTTCCGGTAAATAACTCTCGCCGCGCCGGCATACATGGTGCCGAACCGATAAAATGATTATCAAAAGTAACAGAACGCTCTGCCAATCGCGCAAGATTCGGCGTCCGCACATGGATAGCGCCATAAGGTTCCAGGCAATGGAAGTTTAAGCTATCGAGTAAGATGGTTATGACATTCATATCTTTCTCCCAGATTATATTATTCATTACATGGCGTAAAACAACACCATCAGAAGTTAACACGCGAAAGGCAAACGCCCGTATTATTCTTTCATAAATATTTATCAGTATAAAAGATTTTTGTTAACGTTAACAAAAAGCACATCTTAAAATTACAGTTTTATAAATAGATTGTCAATATTTTAGTAAAAAATTTAAATTAGAGCTATCGGAAATAGCTGTTACTATTATCATTTTTATTCCTTTTATGAGAAAATTTGTGCATGTACAACAATACTGCCAGATTTTCCTTCCCGTTTAAAAGCTAATCTGTGTTGTATAGCGTCAAGCAACGGTAATTCATCTACCCGCCAAATGCAACCAGCTGGAGCTTTAACTTCAATTCTGCTATTTTGACCAGTAATGACAGCAGTCGAACCATCAATAGCAACTGGTAAGCGAGTTTGCCAGTAAAATTCGACACCATCCCCGACAATAAGCTCATAATCATCAGTAATAGTCAGCAAATATGGGGAAAGTGAATCCCACTTTCTGTGCCAGTGGCGATAGTAATTATCCCAACCCAACGTGGCATCTATCTCGGCATGAAATGCGGTTTCATCACCATTTCCAGATGGCTTAACATCATATTCCAAAGGACATTGCGGCGCGGGACGTTCAGCAACACCATATGGTACCAGCATATTATGGCGTTCACAATTATGAAGAATTCCCGCCAGTGGGTGGCTGTAATCACAGGTTCCCGGATCCATTGCAAATGTCTCACCTCCAAATTCCAACACAAAGCTGCCTTTATCTTCATGAGTATGCCCGGCACCAGCCTGATTGCCTTGAATAAACAATTTTACCACCTGGTCGCCAATATATCGGTGTGAAGCAATTGGTCCCATATCAGGCAATGATACGATTTTTTTCATTTCTATAGGTGTTGATTTCAATCGTTCAGATAATCCCCAAGTGATTGCACTATCAGCCATCATAGTAGGATAGTGTTCTGGACCGTAAACTTCATTAATCGGCCATCCATCATTGCGGTTGATAGTATTATGCAGCATACGTGCCCATGAGCTACCTGGCAACAAACCAGACATGATTGCTTGTGAAATAATGTCATGGAGCGGTCTGGCATCACAAAAAGCGATAACATCCTGTGTGCTATCTGTGCTTATCACTACATCAGCAAAATTATTGCAACGTTTCATGGATGCAGGAATGCATTCTTCTATTGACTTACCCATTATACGACTGTAATAGTAAACACCTAATCCAGCATCGCGTCCAACGCATCGAAAATAGGTTGGGCCTTCCACATAACCACCATCAGGAAGAATGGTATATTCAAGACTTTCACATAACTCACGATATGCAATATCAATATATGGCTGAACTCGCATCGAGTGTTGTTGTAGTATTCCTAAAGCAAGCATGCGGCCAGGTGTAAACCACGCCAACTGATTGCAACGAAAGATATATTCGTGTTTCCAGGTGTTATAGTTGATAGCTCCGATAGCTTCTTCAGAAAGACGGCGCAGCAAAAAATCGCGACCAATGTCAGTAAAAAATTCTCCTGCAAGATCCAAAATCCCTGCAACTTCGTAAGCACACAAACTCTGTACAAAGCATCGATGATCAAATGTGCCACCAGGGAAACGACAAATAAAACCATCATCCCAGTTTTTACACATGCCAATGCTTAAAGCATAACGGGCGGCAAGACGTAAAAGTACCTTATCCTGAAGCAGATGCCCGGCGATGGCGGCATTCAATCCATGATTAAGAATGAACTTGCCGTGGTCGCGTTCACGATTATAACGACTGTCTCCCCAGAAATTTACATAATCATGAATCATAGTTTCCGGTGGTATTACCTGTGCCGCAAAAGCAGCTTTTACGAATGGGGATGTTTTTCCGTTTGCTGTAAGGGTTTCATGCTTCTGAATTAATATGCTGAGTTCTTCTGCATTCAATACTAATCCATAATCTGGTTTAAACTGCGGTTCAAATGTATCATCCTTTAGATGTTTTTCCCATTTCTCACCCCAAGTCGATTGGATGTTAAGTTTATTAGTTAAGCGCTCACTATGCTGCAAGCCCAGCCAATTAAACCAGCCCTTTGATATACCATCAGTGCTGGCATCAATTTCAATTGTTACAGTATCCAGTCGCGTTGCTCCGGTTAAATCTAATATCAGTTCACTCTTCGTTATACTTTCAGGTTGAGCTGTCATCTGGCGAATACCGTCATCAGTTATTGCTAAAATTCGTACCACCGCAGCTTCCGGTATCATTACAGATAAGACCAATCTATCATAATTGCTACAGTCAATACCACATTCACGACTCATCCGCAATGCAGGACCTTTAATGGGACGCCGTGCCCATTCAAACTCAGACCAGCACCAATTCTGACGCACAGACAAACCGTGTGATACGCCAGGTTCGACAATCCACTGTTTCAACTCACTTAACGCCGGATCCCATAACGGATCAATAACTGCCTCAGCTTCATTAATTGGTATTATTTTCATAATTCCTCACTTATAAAATTAAGATTATTTTTTTTAATTTTACTTTTCGCATAAATTGAAATTGTAATGATTCTAAAAACAGATTCGCGGTATGCGGGTTTTGCAGCCATAACTCTGAATATTGAGATAAATATGATGGTACTTTATTTAACACATTAAAACCTTTTAACCTTTGCATAATTATTTTGACACAATTTATGCTTGTGCAGACTTGTATGACAACGTCATAATATCACCAGTCACATAAAGTCCGGTCTCTCAATCAGAAAAAACTTCTATTAATTCCGGAAAACTCACTCAAAACCAGCAATTTGTTGACGAAGATTTCTAATACATCTATTCAATTCATCCTGCTGATACAGATGTTCCATACATACCTGCATCTGTTCGCACACCCATGGATTTTGTTCTGTGTCAAAATTGTTAACAATATATGACTTAACAGATTCATTATCATGACCACCTTCAGATAATTCAGCACGGCAACGAAACATAGCGATTATTCTACTTTTTTGTTCAATTTCAAGTAATGACTGGTTTACTGAATGAATATCAGATGGTACAGAACGGTCAACACCAGGCAATAATTCATCTTTTACTATTTTTGCCATTTCCATGTATCCTGTATCATTTGGATGCACACGGTCATCGCCAATAATCATCATACCATCAGCACATCTGCGCCGCAATATAGTATGTAAATCTATCACTTTCAACTGACGTGAAATAGCTATTCCCCGCACCATTCCGCCGCAAATCGCGAGTGCGTCATCAACTCCATATAAATTCTCGGCTGTATGGGATTCGTTATACTGGTCATAAGGCGTTGGTGTTAATAATATTACTCGGATGCCATCATTTAAAAGCCGCCTTACCAGTGTGTCAGTATTAAGTAAAAAACGCCGCAGGCATTCATTACGACCGGTTATCATATCAGCAGTAGGTGAACTAATGTAAGCATCTCGCCAGACATCATTCATACCAAACATCACTATTGCGACAGTTGGTTTAGCCGGCGCTATATCCCATTCATATCGTGTAACCGCTTCACCTGCACTACCGCCCGGAATACCAAAATTGCGAAAATCACACTTTATTTCCGGATGCCGCACCATCAATTGTTCATGCAGATTCGTCCACCATTGTCCATTATAAGTAATACTATCGCCAATCATAGCAACAATATCGCCATCTTGAAAATACAATCTACTATCAGCTTTTTTCATTTTATATCTTCCACAATATACATCGTCTCCGCAGGAACCCATTCACCATTTATTGATATAGTCACCGCATCAGGCCATGGTTCAACTTTACCATTGACAACCGGGTCATTTGTTTTATGCATCCAATCATTTAAACGGCTGCGCATTTCATGCAGAATATCAGAATAGCCAGGTTCTTCAGCGCGATTACATGCTTCATTCGGATCAAACATCAAGTCATATAATTCTTCTGATGATTGCGTTCGTCTCTGCCAATCACAATTCACCAATAGAGTTCTGCTTACACTTGAATCGCAATTTCCTAATGGCGGCAGAAACGGACTGAAACGGCGTATGTAATTATAACGTTCTGTCCTGACTGACCGCATAATTTCCGGGTATCCGTGCCAATTAACCTCAGAATATACTGCGTCCCGTACAGGTTTTCCTTCATTTACCAACGGCAGTAATGAAACGCCTTCCAGCCATTCCGGCGCAGGAATGCCGGCAGCATCGCAAATTGTTGGAAATATATCCACATGACTGACCGATGAATCAGAAACCTGTCCGCCATAAAAACCTTCGGGACCACGCATCATAAGCATCACTCCGGTGCCATGTCCTGTCAGATTGCACTTCATAAATGGAGAAGCTAAACCGTGATCAGTTGTGATAATAACGATAGTATTTTCTGATAGCCCAGTAACTTTTAATGCTGACAATAGCTGTCCGATGCACTTATCCAACAAGTTAACTGCTACACTAAAATCCGCAAAATCTCTCCTTGTTTCCGGCGTATCCGGCAATGGCGCGGGCGGTCTTACATAACGCGAGTCACCAGCAGGCGGATTTTCCATTGTGTGCCATTGTTCACCCGGCCCCATGCGGTGAGTTAAATCAAAACCACAATCAAGGAAAAACGGCTTTGATTTATCAACCCGCAACAGATAATCCACTGCCGCTTTAGCATACCATTGATTCCATAGCTCAAAATGGTCTGCCCATGCCGGCCATTCCTCACGTGTTAATACTCTGTCATATCCGGTAACCTTGATATCTTCTACATCATGACCGGTTACATGTTGGACACCTGATAATGCAGTAGCATAACCCTGACTTTTTAGATAATTGGCAAGGTGATGTGAAGGGTCAGCCAGATGACCACCTTTATGAGCCAACCCAAGCATACCGTTCTGATGTGCGTATTGACCAGTTAAAAGTACAGAACGACTTGGTGAACATGTCGGTGCCGCGCAATGTGCATTGCGAAACAGCACACCTTCTTCTGCAAACTTTTGCAGATTCGGCGTCTCAACAGCGTAGCCATAAGGCTGGATGTAACGACCGGTGTCGTGGGAATGAATGTAGATAATATTAGTTTTACTCATCTTTCTTTCCTATATTTAATATTTCTTGCAACACAGGACTTACAACATCAGCATATCGCATAGCACCTAAATCGCTGGGATGCGAGCCATCTGTAGTCGCTTCGCTGTCAGTGCCTATTAAATCTGCACCGTATATATATTCTATCTGATAACCTTCTGCAAGTAATTTATCTGCTATGTCTCTGAATGCCGCTTGTTTATCCAACTGAGCCGGTAAATAATCCGGATTCAGCCAGGCATTAGAATGGGTACGGTCTTCTATCAATAAAATCGGGGTGGTTGGATGTGCTTTCAATAATATTCGCAAAAATGGTTCAGCATTTTGTTCCACTAAATCTTTGCCCATATTCGCCAATGGATCTATTACAAAAACTGCCGGGTCAATTTCGGCGATTATATCTGCCAGATTCGGCTCCATTCTTGCACTGCCGGAAAATCCAAGATTGATAACCGGATAATCAAGGTGCCGACCAACTATTGACGGCCATACCATACCCGGACGCGACAAATGTCCGCAGCCATGTACAATTGATGTGCCGTAAATAACAACTGGTTTACGATAGTCAGGCGTTGCCATACGAATAAACGAGTTCTCAGAAATGCCCAATTCAATTGAATCAACTTCATAAGTCAACGGTAAATACATACGCCATTCACGTAATTTTTGTGACAATCCTTCAATTAACGGCGTTTCGCCTGATGGCATAAACCCGTATTTACTTACGCCTGCCCACCGCCAATTGCCATCATCATCGCGGCAATAGAGGTCCAGATATTTTATATAATGGTGTTCCGGTGGCGGATTATTGCGAAGTTTAGTTCTGGCATGTATGGTACCAACATCAGAGACGAAATCAACCCACATTCCTGTTGATTGCCGGCTTAAACTCCATACAGCATCAGTAACGATTCCTTCTGCCCGTGCCGGTAGACGGTCATAGTAAGATTTAGTATCTATCCAGCCTTTTCCTGACACGCCCAATTCTTTTATATCAATCCATTTCAATTCCATCAACATTCTCCCTCATGACAAATAGCGGTTACCTGCAAGTTAGCATACTCACCTATTAATGGTGCCATCTGGCGAAAACCTATATACCCGCTGCCAAGTATGGGACCGTATTTTTCTCCGTCATCTCTCCATCGCAATATTTCCAGTTCTGGCTGCCAATCATTTACACCTTTGATATAAAATGCGATATCTGGTCCAGCTTTTACTATTCTCATAAGATATGGTCCAATCGCGTCTTTAACAGAAGGAATAGGGTCAGCACCCTGTGCAACCATGTGAAATCCATAACTTTTGCGCAGATTGCTAAGATTCATCGCTTTTTCCCACATATATTTCCGGCGAAAATATGATATATGAAGTGCGTTAATATCCCCGTGGTGATACTGGTTATACGGCCCATTGCGTGGCGCCAGAGACGGATCAAACAGATCCTTCCCACCCTCGCCCATTGCGGCAAAAAACATTATAGCAAGTCCCGGTTCATATACCGGGGTAAACTCCCATGAAATCTCAATATTGTCAGGGAAAATTTCCGGACACCAGAAAACCAAATTTGCGCGTTGATTCGCTTCCTGATCGCTGTCAGGCCCGGGGTCAAGCGTACTTTCAAGCCGCATTCGACCACGTGGAAAACTAACAGCACCCGGGCCTTCCATGCGAAAATTTTCCACACATTCAGGTGAAGATAACGGATTAGTATAAATTATTTTTGTATTCATAAATAATGCCTTATGTAACGATAATTATTTACTCTTCAACAAGAACAGCAAAACGCCAATCTGGACAATCTATTCTCAATTCTGTTGTGCCATCAGTCATTTTTAATAAAGAATATTTTGTTCCGGTTAAAATATCACACAAATTTATATTCTTGAAAAATCCGTTATAAAATCGTAAATGCGCAAACTGATGATTTTCCTGAAAGAAAATAAAAACTACACGAAGATTGTTACTCTTACCGTGCTTAACGTATAAAAATGAGGTTTCATCAGCAAGTGGCTGAATAACTTCAATCTCTTTTTGTATATCAGAATTATTAACCGTCCATGCAACAAAATCTTCAAATCCATTAGTTTTATTCGCAAAATATGATTCACCCAGATAACCACTGCAATATATAATCTTCCCGCTACCAACCGGCAGACATGATATCAGTGCACCATCTGAATTATCAGCATAAACAATACCCCCCTCATGTTTTTCTAATGGTGTAAGCCATTGAGAAAGTCCCATCTCGCAACATAACCCATCAAGATTTACTGCAATAGTTTGATCTGTTAGCTGACGACGGCCAATTTCTTTTACACCAGTCATTTTTGCAAACAAGCGGTCTACCGGATAAGTATATAATCCCTGGGGATTAAACGCGCCGGTTTCAGATTCACACACCACTGTGCCACCTTTATTGACAAAGATTTCTAATGCTTTTTCTAATTTTGGTGTAAAGACCAGAACCCGCGGTAAAAATAGCACCGTCAAATTATCAAGTATATCAAGGTGTTCTTCTTCGACAGCAATAAATGGAATAGATTTACGAACTAATGCCCGGCAATAACCATGAAAAGCATATGAACTTGCGTAAGCATGGCCTGTCTGCGCGTATTGAAGATAATAGCTTTGCGGACTGAACAACACACCAACCTTTGCTTCTGATGGCACATAATTTTCAATTAAATCATGATGATTTTTAATAACTTCTCCTGTAACCCTCATTGCCTCTATACGTTCATCAGCCAGTCCGTCTAAACCACTAAGACCGAAACCACCAGACTCCGAGCCAAAAACTTCATCACGCCAACACCAGAATAGTATAGTATCTGCACCACTCGCCAACCCGTTCCAAATCCATCGTTGCTGAGATAACGCATCAACTGGCTTGTGGACATCAAACCCTTGTGATGCTCTTCCTCCCTGTAATTCACTTAACCATACGGATTTATTTCCTGCTGCACTTTTAACTAAATCAATTCGCATACCAAAATTAGCATCATCTACTCCTTGCCATTTTGGAAAACTTGAACAACCAACACCATCTGTATTGTCGGCAAACACCCAATCATTACCACGGTCTATCGGGGTGTTTTTCTCATATCCCGCCATTTCAGTACATGGGTGTGCACCATGTAGAGTTACTATATGTTTTGGATCTAATTCTTTTATCAAGTCATACCGCTGTTTACCGTGCAGGTTGCATTTGGCTGTTAAAAAATCTTCAAATGCCATCATTTCAGTATATGTACTGCCAAACCATTTCCCGGGTAAAACTTCATCCCATTTTCCATATCGCCGATTCCATATGTTGTTAAGACCATCAAGTCCATTATATTTTTCATCTAACCAGTTACGAAATGCCTTTAGTGTATGCGGACAATAACATACAATACCATCAGCACCTACATTCCAGCGTGTTTCATTCCAGCAATCCCACCCACGAAGATGCGGCAAATCGCGATACCGAGTTACTGCTGTACTAAGAAAAGAAGCCATCCTATCCCAAACTGCCGGATTATCAGTACAGCCACCAGGTGTCAAACCAAAATGACACTCACCTCGATTTTGGCTAATAATTTTATGTCCAAGATGATTAATCATCTCACTATCCGGTACTTCTCTATGTATCCAATATGGCTGTATCTCAGCAATTGTGCTTAACACAACACCTAAACCGTTTTTTTGGGCTAATTCAATCAGGCAATCATAGTCATCAAATTGATATTGTCCCGGCTTTGATTCAATCCATCCCCATAACAACCACAATTGCACTGTATTTAATCCGGCATCACTAATACGTCGCATATCATCTTCCCAATAACGTCTATCAGGAAATGGAGCACGGTAATATTGCACACCTAAATTCATAATAATTCCAGCCTGTCTATTTCATTCTGAATTGATTTCATATTCAACGGGTAATTGCCGAATTCCTTGACCACATTTACCATCTCAAAAATATTTTCATCCGGCGTGTCGCGTCCACATTGATCACCAGTGGAAAGTATAAATCCACCACCTTCTCCGGCATCACGAATAGCTTTCAAAGATTCCCTGCGTACATCTGTGACACTGCCATACAACATTATATCTGTAGTATGCAGGTTTCCCATTAATCCGAGTTTTCCTCCAAAAGATTTCTTTATTTCAGCCAGTTCACAGTTTCCCATTGGCGGAATTTCAAGTGGGTTAATAGATGAAAGGTCTGTTTCATTTGCGCAAATTTCAATTAATTCTCTTTCCGGACCGCAACAATGAATTTGCGATGGTATACCTGCTTCTTTACACAAACGGGTTATCTCCTTCAATGTTGGTAGTGATATCTCGCGCAAAATATCCGGTGTGTTAAAAACCAGCATTCCAGAACCACCGGTGAGAATAAAATCAGGTTTTATCGGACCAGCCAATATTCGTTTCAAATAAGAAATTGCTTGTTTGTGTTGATTATGACATGAATTAATTACCTCCTCATATGAATCTGAATAATCATAAATAGAATATCCTTTGCCTGAATCAGTCATACTGAGTTGTGGTGGAGATACCACAACTCCTAATACCCCGCAATCATCAAATTTATCCAATGCTTCACGCATAAGATCAAAACCATACTTCTGCGGTTTTATATTCTCTATTTTTTCCCATTGTTCTGGTGGTTTAGCCATATCTATTTTTTCTGCAAGCAAGGTCGTGGGTGGATCATTTCGCGGATAAATAGTTATTAATGGTGACCATTCTATCTTTTCACCTCTTCGTTTTGTATATTCCCGGGTTATAATACGATCATAATTACGTTCAATAATCACCTTTTCATATTGTATATCCGATTCTGATGGTGGTGCGTCATGATCAGGTATCCAAAATCCATCCAAATTACATAACCAGCCATCTATACCGAAATATTTAGCGGCATCAATATAGGCATGCCACAACGGCGGGTTTTGATAAAGGTATATCTCCCAAAATGGCTTACCAGTCATTCTACATGGAATCATATTTGATATATCCGGTGCAACCGGAACTCGATCCGGTATTTCATTACGCATTGCCTTCAACATGCGTTGCCTTGATGTCATAACTGTCATCTTTCTGAATCCTTATTTGCAATACTTGAATTGTTAAAGTTAACCATAAAAAGTCATGTCTGTTTTTCCTGCAACTATCAAAGATTTAACCGCGTTCATATAACTTTTCCCCTAACGCACAATTCGTCGCTTCTGCCATACGTTGTGCCATGGTCTTTAATCCCGCATAGTTCCAATGGTTCTCATCACATAACGCGGAATCTGTGGAATCAACCGCGAATACACCATCCTCCCGCGCGGCGATATCGGCGATGGCGGCGTCGAAAGCAGGATATTTATTCATAGACTGGAATTGCGTCATCATAATAATAGCACCCGGCAATAAATCCTTCATACGACGGAGATGCGAAACGACGTCGGATTGCCAGAGATTTATGTCAGTACCTGCGATAGCGTCATTAATCCCAAGATTAAACCAAACTACCCATTGCGGTTCACCGGGAATTTGCTGAATAGCGGCTTCAATTCGCTGCACGTGCTTTTTCCAGTAACCTGACGAGTGATCTGGTGCCCATTCATCAATTCTGGATCCCCCCTGCCCCGTCTTGACCAGATAAACCTGCGTATAACCATCAAACACGCCTGACTCAACAGCAGAAGCCAGACCATTTTCCAGTCCGTGACAAGTATCGTAATAACTTTCTAATCGATGATGTTCGCGCAGATTGTTTCTGCCGAGACATAACGGTTCAAAAGCAAAAAGCCCATCTGCCGGGTTCAGAATTTGGACTGATGACCGCGGTTTGCGTTCTTCCAGCGAAGCATCGGCATTCAAACCTATACCGCCGGAATTGCTTTCACCGGTGATGACGAAAACTAACGGACGGTCTGGTATGGCGATGCCATTTACCCAGAGCTGGTAATTGGAATCAGCCGCAATCCGCAGCGTGGCCGCTTCCGGCACGGATGACAGTTCGAATTCGTTGACAATATCCACGTATTGGTTGATTCCTCCCCCATCGGGATGCCAGATCCAGCGGGCTTGCGAAGAAAAGTCAGTCGGGTTTGTTTTCATGTGCTCAACTCAAAGCGACGGCGATCCATGACAAAGCGCAGCGGCTGGCCGTCGCGGAACCGCCGCAGGTTATCCAGGCAGATATCGTGCATGGCGTGAAGTTTTTGGGGCGACTCGCTGTCCGTGGGCCATTCCCGTTCGATGTCGTGGCAGGTCCAGATCAGGTTCGGCCATTGCCGGGCGGGATGGTTGGCGGACAAGCGCTCGGGCTCGGACAGCACATCCAGCCCGGCGCGCAGCCGACCGCTGGCCAGTTCCCGGAAGAGCGCATCTTGGTCGACGATGTCGCCGCGTGCGGTGTTGATCAATATGCCGTGCCGCGGCAGCAGCGCCAGCAACCCCGCGGTCACCGTTCCGCGCGTCTCCGCCGTCAGCCCGGCATGGATCGAGACCGCTTCGGATTGCCGGAACAAGGCGTCGAGGGATGCCACCGGCGTGACGTAGTCCGGGAAATCGGACACGAACGGATCGAACACCCGCAGCACGCAGCCAAACGGCCGGACCAGTTCCGCAAAGCGCCGGCCGATAGCGCCAAAACCGTAGATGCCGAGGTTCAACCCGCGCAGCGTGCCCCCGCCGCGATGCAGCGTGTCGACCCCGCCGCCGGAACGGACCGAAACGATGTTGGCGTGAAGCCCTTTGAGCACGGCCAGCAGCAGGCACATAGCCCCTTCGGCGATAGGATGCGCCGATTGGTCGCCCCAATTCGTCACCGGCAACCCGGCGTCAATGTGAGTCGGCGAGACAAACCCGCGCACCCCGCCGGTGACACAACAGAGGTAGCGGACCTTACCGGGATCGGCCCCCAGCACTTCGGGCAGGCGCAGGCTGCCCCACGCCCCCAGAAGCACATCGGCCGTGCGCAGTTTGGAAAGCAACTGCGCTTCGTCTAAACCGGCGCCGTTTTCAATGATTTCGAATTCACCAAGTTTCGCCAACTTTCGGCGGAACGGTTCCGTCCAGACCCGGCCGTTAGCCGGGCCACTTGCCACATGGATCAGTTTCATCAATTTGTCTCCTCGCTTAAAAGCGCTCTTCCCGCAAAAACGCCAGATCGTCACAGGCCGCCGCGAACAGCGCCTCGCGGTCCTCCAGCGCCACACCGACCCCGGCGGTGAATTCAATCGTGAACGACCCAGTATAGCCAGCCCCGCGCAGAATCGCCAGCCGTTCGCGGACCAGAACGGACTTGTCGCGCAAGCACCAGCGCCGCCACTCGGCATCCACCACCTGCACATGCGCGTGGCGGATGCGCGCACCAAGGTGCTTAAACCAAGTCGTCAGATCGGGACAGCTGAACGGATGCACGATTACGCCGATCTCCGGGAAATCGGCCAGCGCCCGGACCGCCACTACAGGATCCTCCAACGCTGTGCCCGGATGGCACTCGCAGAGCAGGTCCACTCCCGGCATGAGCGCCGCCCATTCCCGGGCCGTACGCAACCCGCTTGCCAGCGTTTCAGGCGAGTTGCTGACATTGAATTTGACGATTACGGTCTTCAGTTCGCGGACAAGCCCGGCCACCGCGCGCCGTGCGTTTTCGCCATCTGCGTCCAGTGACACATAGCTATTGAATACCCGAACAGGCACCGTCGAACCACGCAGGGTCGCTTGCTCCGCGCCATCGGCCAGTGCCGCGTGATTCTCCCACAACTCGATCCCGTCGAACCCCGCGGCGGCGATCCTTTCCAGCCACTCGCTCACACGGTAGGTGGGCGTGCGATCCTTGGCCCAGCGGTTGGCTTCCAGCAGCACCGTACCGAGGTAAATCGAGGCCTGTTTCATCGAATTCCCGCCTCCAGCAACTGCCAGCAGGTCCACTGCATACGTGGGTGATGGAAAAAGCTCTTCCAGAGGTTGCCCTTGAGCGACGTGGAGACGCGGCCGTCGCGGTGCAGGTAGCCATACCACTCGCCATGCTCCGGATCGGCGAAGTGCCAGTGGCTCCAGTCGTGAACCTGCCGGTGCATCCGCTCATACTTTTCCTCGCCCGTCAGCAACCATGCCATCAACGTGGCGATGATGGTCTCGTCATGCGGCCACCAGAATTTCATGTCGTGCCAGTATTCCTGCACGGGTTTGCCATAGACATCGCGGAAATAGAAAATGCCGCCGTATTCGCGGTCCCAGCCGCGCTCCCACATCCAATCGAGCATGTCGCAGCCCAACCGCACGATGCCCGCATCATTGCGATATCGGCCTTCCTGCATGATGAACCACGCCCCCTCGATGGCGTGGCCGGGGTTGAGGGTACGCCCGTCGAAATGGTCAAGAATCTCCCCATCCGGTCCAACCGACTCCATGACGCAGCGGATCTCTGGCTTAACAAACCAGCGACGGATCTCCTCGATGCAGCGGTCGATCCAGACGGTCAGTACCGGATCATCGCCAAGGTTGGCCCGCAACTCCTGGGCGGTGACGATGGTGATCATGCGCGGCCCCATGCCGATCATCGGGCGGGTGTCGGTGAATTTCGGCGGCATCAGCCCCGGCGTGAAATTCCAGCGGGTGAACTGGTCGAACAACTCCCGCGCCCGGGCGGCCGAACGGTCGCTACCGGTGGCGCGGGCATAGGCCGCATGGGCGATCGCCGCGAAGGATTCGCTGTAGGCGTAGCGCCGCTTGCGGATCGGCCGCCCCTCGCGGGTGACATGGAAGAACATCTGTCCATCAGTGTCGAAGCAATGCCGGTCAATAAACTCCAGGCCACCCCTCGCCCATTCCAGCCATTCGGGGCGGCGATCGAAGCCGTTATACATCGTCAGCAGCATCCAGCTCATCCGTCCCTGGACCCAGACCGATTTGTCGGTGTCGACCAGACTGCCGTCACGGTCCAGGCAATGCAGGAAACCACCATGCTCACGATCCACCGACCGGGGAAACCAAAACGGCACTGTGTCGTTGAGTAGTCTGTCACGATATATCCGCAACATTTCCTGTTTTTGTTCACAGTTCATTGGTTCTTTCCTTCATCAACTGTCCCGGCAGTCGCGATGTCCAGACCATTCATGAGGTTCACCACATCCTGCAGGCGCAAAGAGGGCGTGACCGTCAGCAACTCTACAATACCCTTACAGAGACGGCATTCAACCACAGTATTACCGGGTGCATGGAGTTTGAATTCCACATCCCAGTCATTTGGCCAGGCTGGCAGCAAGAGAATCTTGCCATTGTCAGCCTGAAGAGCCATCCGTTGGAGCGCTGTACAGGCCACATTGCCGTGGTCCTGATCTGGAATCCAATCAAAGTTTGGCCCCCAAAAGGCGGAAAACCGGCTGCCGATGTCGGAGGTCGAGAAGTTCTTAATTACGGCGGCTTTTGCCTCATCGGTTAACCCGAGTAGCGCTGCCTGAATCGCGTCTTGCCGCCAACCTCCAGTATCTTTGACCGGACGGGCGGCCCAGGTGGCAAGACCAACTTCGATTTCTGGCTTGCCGACCCCATATAGGCGGTACGGGAAAACGCTATACAGCGCTGTGTTCTCGGAATTCTTGCAGTCGTCATACTGCAGAGCCGGAATGACTTCCTTCCGCTTCTCCCAGTAATACGATCGCGTCGGCAAGGGCGGCAACAGGCCGAGGAAATCGCGCCATTCCGCACGAAGTGCGTCCGTCACGGCGGTGTCGGGCAATGCTAATAATCCGGCGAGTACCCACTGCAATCCGGCAATATCTGGGGCGGGGTTGACAGCGTCGTGCCAGGTTTCCAGCGATTGCGAGGGCTTGAAGAGGATCTTGCCATCGTCATCCAGACGCGAGTAGTACTCACGGTAGAAGCGTAGAAAGGGTGGCGCCAACACGAGCAGTTCATTGCGCAACAGCAATTCGTCTTCACTTACGACATAGGCGTCAAGCAGCACAGTCAGCAATTCGAGCATTCCCTGCCAATAACGACGGATGTAGGTGTTCTCGCTCAACCCCGGTTGCAGGTCGCCGCGATGGTAGCCATAGTTGGAATTGAGAAACGAACCCCAGAAGGTCATGGTTTCAGGGAATACGGCAGCATCCTCGATGCCGAAATTGACTTTGGCCCGTTCCATGGAAAAAGGTAAGGCATCCACATACATACGGAACCACGGCTCCATAAGATCGAAATCGCCGCTCATAATCATCGGCCAGTAGGTCAATCGTGTGTTCTGAAACCAATAACCACCACCCCAGCGTCTGTAGTCGGCATCATAGGAAGCATCTTTCTCACGAGCATCCACAGTAAAAATAGAGCCATTGAACTTGATCGGAAACGCGCCGCGCCCGCCACACGCGTTGATAAAACGCTGGAGTTCGTAGCCACGCGACACCGTTTCAGCCTCGGATGTTCCCGAAACCCGAATCCAACTCCGCTCCCAGAAAGCATGCCACCAGTCGGTATGTTCGGTAAAGGCGGTTTCTCTTGTGACAGAATCGCTCTGGACCGCCTGTGTCATCACCCCCATCACCCACTCGTCAGGCGTGGCAACCTGTACGGTCAGTGGGTGGATAGCAACTGCGATATGGGTTTGCGGAACCGCTGTGCGCAACATCTGGTCATTGTCTTTCACAAGCCCGTCACCGCGCAACAAAGCGCCGAAGGTACGGTCGAGTAACGGGTCACTCCCCTCCGCGATCCAGCCTGCCATGTCCTGATGTTCTAATGTCGCTTGCCAGCAAGAGGCGCGGTTACGGTGACACCAGAGTATCGAGTCGTCCGTCGTCATAAACACGGTGTCGGTATAGACCGTCTCGAAAGCGTCTTCCGAGAGCAGCCCGGCATCGCAATGACCTTCCATGCCTTCCCGGGTGCGTTCGCATGTGCGCCAGAGTTCCAGGCCGACGCGGGCATCTACCGGCCTGTCAGCGTCGATCTCCACGCGCACCACCGGCCGATTGGCATCGACCCAGAGAAGCAGCGTTACTTGTAAATCGTGATTTGTTGAATAAAAGCGAATTGTGCCTGTTGCAAGGTCGAGTTCCTGCCGAAAATCGGCAGGAGTGCGAAATGGGTTGGGTGTGAGCGAGACGCGCACGCGACCGAGTTTTAGCAGTCGCGCATTCTCATCCCATGCGTCGGTCTTGCTGAGGTAGAACAGCAAGTCGCCGTCCTCCTCGACCCACACATTCAGTCCTATGTCACCGTTGCCCAGCGGCATTGAGCCAGACGAATCATGGCTTGGAGAATTCCAAACCAGAGGAGTGGGAAGTGGCATGTATCGGTTCATCTTAAACTCCCTGGACATACGGCCGTAAGGAACGACTCAGGATGTCATTGTCTGTCTGGAGCGGGTTCCATAGTGTCTCGGCAAAGAGTGCCACACTGGGTTGAATCTTCTCTTCAAACATTCCGTCTTCCACTAATCCTGTAACCAGTACGCCATGCGGACTGCTGGTGAGTAGTTCCCGATAGAAGCGTGCGGCCAATGGGTAATTCTGGAACCAAAGTTGGTTCTGCCAATTCCACTCACCTTGCCGTGCCTGTAGTCGCTCCCGGATGTATTCCGGCCGACGTTCACCGCAAATGAATGGACCATGATGCTCAAACTCAACACCCCAACGCAACATTATCCAGCCCTTGGGCACCATGGCAAAAGGCATTCCCGGACGCCATTGTGCCAGTCGCTTGGCGTAATCCAGCGTCGCTTCGAAATCCTGGGGAATGCCATGACCCCAGTTATCGGGCCGCGGGATGTCGGAGAAGGGCAACGCCCCGGCATCCTCCCAGTTAATAATCAGGCGTGGATCCAACGCATCAAGATCGGTGAAATGCTCTTTTATCGAAGTGGCATGCAGTCCAAATTGAATCGGAAGGTCTGACCGCAGTTTCCATAGTTCATGAGCAATAGGATTGATCAGTTCGCAGCACCAGGTGGCAACTGAGCGACCGGCTATTTCGGTGGTTGTGTGTTCAGTGATAGTCTGGAAATACAGCCCGTCGATCGGCAGCGCGGCATACTGTTCACGCCAGGTGCGCAACACGCTTTCGCATATTTTGTTGCGATCTTCGGCTTTGGAGATATCAAGGTCCGGGATTCCCCAACCCCAATGAAATCCGGCATGCACCGCTATACCGCGATCATGGGCGTACTCCAGAATATCAGCCATATTAATAGGCACGCAATCATTCCAGATGGTCAGGGTGTTTAGTTTGAGGCGCACCATGTTGTCCAGATAACGACGGTAGTCGTAAATGACATAACCCCAGGTCCACAGGCCGCGCTGAGCGATTGCCGAAACAAAGGTCTCAGTCATGTCCGGTAATCCGTCGATCCTCAGATGACGATACGTCGCTATGTCGTGAGGAAGGCCACCCAGAGAGATCATAGCGAGCATCTCGGTAACGCCATGTAAAGTGCCGGCAGCGTCCGCTCCGACGACGGCTATGACGCGCGCCACTTTGGACCAGGGACTGGGACCAACATGCAACAGGAAACTGCCGGCTTGCTGAGGTGCCGTGCAGCCGACATACTGCAGCAGTTGCGCCACGGCCGGATTGCTTTCAACCGTACCGACCAACAACAGATGCTGCATCACGGCAAAGTCTGTACCGTCCGCCGATTGAGTGGTCAACACGTAAGGCAGATAGAACTGCACGCCACGCTGCAACTCGGTGGTCGCCGTTCGTTCAACGCCATGGTATGCGCCATACAGCAGGGTCCAGCGTTGATCGGTTTCTGTGTTCATATGCTTCTCCAATCCTTTTACTTGTATATTCGCCTTGTCAGCGATAGGTGTCCGCTTGTCCGGCGACCCGCTCGAACGCATCCCGATCCCCGTCACTATTCACAGAGATATACATCCCTTTGCTGCCAACAGCATCCAGTAATGGAATTACTTCATCCAGTTTCACCCCAATTGCCTGCACGGACTTACCGGCGGCAAGGATTCGGCGGTACAGTGGATACCATACTGAACTGCCACCACCAGAAACTGTTGGATCCGGCGTCCACTCGATGGCATCAAGCGCGTCTATCTCCAACAAATGGTCAAGATGACAGATGCACTGGTGACCATCAAGGTGAAACATCGAATTATCCAACCATTCACATTGCGCGGTGAGTGCCGGCACCACAAAACGCCTGAACATCACCGGAGAGAACATGGCAGAGGCATCGCATTGTACCTTGGCGGTCGTACCCGGTCCCCATAACCCAAACGCACCCCAACAGGAACTTCCATCGTCAAGTTTTATAATGTCGTATATCCGGGAATATGCCTCAAACCAAACCTGGTTAATCTCCCATACTTTCTCTTCAACCCATTCCGGTCGTTCTATCATATCCAACAACAAAACTTCTGGTTCACGCAAGGCCGCGATGATATCAATATTCTCAATTAAGTCAGGGCAACCGACCGCATATTTTCCATTACTTAGTTTTGTGCATTCACACATTGTCTGTTCATGTATCTTCCACCAATAATTTTCCGGGTCAAAATGAAATGGAGGAATATTTTCCGGTTCATCCTCATACTGCATAGTCGGTTCAAACCACACTGTTGTCGGTGCAAATTGCGGTGTGGAACCAAGCAGTAATGCTAACGAACCGGGACCAATATCGGTATGCACCAACGGCAGGGCATCAGCGAGGTAGTCGTGCCTGGACAGATGCCAGTGATTCACCCTGGCACGCCAATCGGGAGTCTTGTGGTAGTAACTGTGATCGTCCGGGCCGGTGGCCGGTCCACCAGGATCGGCCACCGTTTCATGCGGTTTCACAGCGGGGAAGCACCCCGTGGTCAACACCATCCCCTGATGTCTCCACCAATCGCTGAAGTGCTGTTTAGTTTCACTCCAATTCGGTTTCCATTTCATCATAAATATATCCTCAACTACAACCTGAATTCCCATTGATAGATAATCTTTTTAATGCTAAAGACAGCATTCACTAACACTTGAAATAGCTTTTTATAAGCCCATATATTAATACAATATTCTATTGTTTAGCGAGAAAACGTATTTCTTCTATTCCGGTATATGTTGCATCTCCCCATGTCGCCGATGATGTTAACTTAACATAGCGTGCTGCTTGTTGTGAACTGAACAAATAATCCAAACCACGATATTCTGCATTCGGTGCTTTCTCAATTTGAGTGGGCGATGATAAATCTGTCCAGGTTACAGCATCTTGGGAGACAGAAATAACTACTGTCTTGACCCCACGAGTGACAGCGTTATTATTATTCCACAAGTGCAAACCTACTAAATTATACGATGAACCAAGGTCAAATTGAATAGTAGGATTGCCGCCAGATAATTTTGATAACCATTCATCAGCTGCCCCAGTTGAATGTTTTGGCCAACTATATGGTTGTATTGCAACTGTTCCAGTAGGCAGTTGAGTTGACAAACCTGAACCATTAATAGAATAAGTTGGGGTGCGTTGTGTGGCATTATAAATAGTGCCGGCTGTTTGTGTTGCGGCAACAGGCTGTATTATTGTGTAATTATTCTCAGGTGAAAAATTATCCAGACCAATAAAACGAATTTCGGCAATACCATATTGCAAATTCCCTGCCCAATTATTTACAACATTAATCCTTACATATCTGGCTGTAACTAAAGCCTGAAATGTAAAATCTACTCCGGTATATGTGGAAGTTGCAGCCCAAGTAGCTTGTGGTACTCGCGTTGAACTTAATGATTGTGAAGTCCATGTTTGTCCATCCATTGAAATATCCATTGTGAAATCCTTTATTCCACGAGTACAATAACTCGATGTTCCATCGCCGTTATAGTTCCAGATATGAAAACCTGTTAAAGTAGTTGCAACACCAAGGTCGTAAATAATTGACGGACTGGCAGTTGATTGGTCACTCAACCACATGGTTGGTATTGACCATGCGAATGCATTATTGTCGTTAATATGAACTGGCCATCCACCTGGGGGGTCACCGGAAACACAAGATTTTAATAGTCCTGTACCATCTGCACTAAGGTCAGGGACATAACCCTGATAACATACAGATTTCGCGCCTGCCGGAGCAACAATAACAGATGGATAACCAATAGCAACGTGACCATCCATATAACTTGATATCGTTTTCCCGGAATGCCTTAAATCCAGCATTTCATTGGCACCATCACTTGATACCCACCTGACATCAGGACTATCAACGCTACCAATCGCTATACTGTCACACCGTTTATTATAAATATAAGAATTTGTTAAACTTTTGCTGGCTGATGGACAATTCAGAACTTTGTTATCCAGATTAATACTGTTCCAAACATTCGTATACATTGGCATCATTTCATCATGATCCTGTGCCCACATTGAAATGCTCAAAGCTATCTGCCGTTGGTTACTGGTACAGGTAGTCTGCCGTGCTTTTTCTCGTGCCCGGGCAAACACCGGGAAAAGTATCGCGGCGAGGATGGCAATAATGGCAATCACGACCAGAAGTTCAATAAGCGTGAAACCTGATCTTCTTTTGCCGCATTTGGAATGCTGATGGTACATAATTAATCCCCCCTTAAATAAAATAACTTGTTAACGTTAACAATACATCTTTGGTATCAATTTTATAACTGTATTTGTATGGTGTCAATAGGAAATTGGAGAATTAGAAAAATAATTACATTAATTTTCACTCCAATTCGATTTCCATTTCATCATAACTACTTCCCTTCCAATTCATAAGCCGCGCCACCTGCCAGGTCAAAAACTGGTCCAAGTATTGAGTCATGACGGATATCCATTACAGTTCCTGTCAGAATATTTCGTAGCTGACTCACCTGCTCCAACCTACCAAGCGATAATGGCAGTGAGCCACGGTAGGATGGGATAGTCACGATGGTGTTAACTACCCGCGACACGCCGTCGGTGATGCCTACGGCGTCACGCACCCCCTGCTCGCGGACGAGTTTCACCACCAGTTGGTTCATTGGGTCGGCGGCGTATTTCAGCATGGTATCGCGGTCTGTGGCCCCGGCCACCGGGTTCCAGTGGACAAATCCGCTGGCGAGATCAAACGGTGTAAAACTTGACCAGTTGAGACGTTTGCCATACCGCGAAAAACGTTCCATCTGCCGCCAGTTGTTGAGTTCACCTGCCGGTTTAGGCGGACAAGTATGTCCACACATCATGTAGCCACTGGCCGGATAATCAGCATGCACCCCTTCGTGGAACATATGTACCTGTCCTGGTTTAATACGCTGAGCCAAATCCCACATATCCTGGTAAAGTTCCTGAAAAGCCGGTCCCAGTTCACTGGGGAAGTGGTCAGCCGTGAACCACGGAGCAAAGTCACATGGATAAGTAAATACCCCACAGTCAAGGAAGAAACCGTCTACATCAAACTCCTCAAGATAACGCCGGGTCCAATCGAGCATATAGTTGCGAAAGCCGGGATGCAAAGGGTTACAAGCTGCTATGAACTCATGGGAATTGAACCCCCAACTGATATATGGTCTTCCGTCAACACCACGTACCTGCCACTCGGGACGCAGATCGCCGCCGGGACGTAATCCGGTGGTACTGAGCCATACCACCGCCCGACCATCGGCGTCATGGATACGGCGAACCATGTCGCGAAAATCGCGATGGGTACCCTGATCAGGATTCGGACCTGCACTGTAAGGAGCGGTGTCCGAATCGCTACGTCGAATAGTATGGGTGTAGAGCCAGAAACCATTGGCACCACCGGCTTTGATTGTTGCCTCGCAGGTTTCACCCAGTTCCTTAAACTTGAACGGACCAGGGCGAAAGACCTGCTTACCCGAGTAGACGGTGTGGTAATCCATCATCGCCCAGGTGGTACGGTAAAGCCAGGTGGGCGGCTCCTCGTATTCATCGAACATATCCGTCCAGAACTTCTCCATACTCTCGCGGCCGCGACCCCAGGCAATTGAGAACTCCGGCACAGGAAACTCGCCATCCGGTTCCATAAGTTTGTGGTACTGAACATGGAACCGTGTACCGGTTTCAGTGAAATCGCTGATGTGTGCGAGTTTGGCGCGTCGTGAGTAGAGGCAAAGCCAGGCATCAGAATCATCACGATAATAAAGCGTGCCGGGAATAGCCTGCTGCCCGGGATAAGTGCGCCGCATTAAGTGCTCAAGATGCGGCACAACCTGTGCCACCGGACCTTCCTCAAAACTCAGGTGCTCGCGCGGACCGGCCGCACCCAGGTGCGCCACCCGCATTGTGGTGTCTGGTTTTATCAGAGAAAAATTCCAACCAATAAAGCCGATGGTGTCAATCCACAACGGCATCTCTATTTCGTAAGGATTCGGCCCGGGAACCGGAGTCCGTTCTTCCAGCCTAACGCGTTTGATTCGATATTGGATATGTAACGAACTCTCACCCGGTACCATAATTCGACCAACCTGCAACGCCCACCCCTGAGAATGTCCGCCGAAATGCTGGGTGCGGGCAATCGTTTCCAACAACCCGCGTCCATCTTGGTGGAACTCCAGTTTCAGGGGATACGATTGCCGGTTTACCTGCAATTCCCAATCAGGTGCCTGGTCAATGATATCAAGATTCAGGCGACGGTCGTGCAACCGCACCAAATCACCGCTTTGCGCGTCAATATCAGCCATCAATTCTGGCCGATTACAGAGTTGAATTAGTTCATTCATAATATAATACCTTTAAGTTGAAGTTTATTCATAACGCCTTCACCTCACCCGGGTAGCACTGGGTTACCCAGGTGCGACGGTTCTGGTCTTCGCGCACCAGACTGTCAATGGTATCTGGATCCCAACCATCAGTAAGCATGGCCCAGAGCCGATCACGCGTCGGTCGGTGGATCGGGTCGTCCGCCAGGTTGTGAAGTTCGCGTGGGTCAGTTGCAAGATCGAACAGTTCCATCCCTTGTTGGTGGTAATAATTGAGCTTCCAATTCTGGAACCTGACCATGCGCTCCGGCCCTTTGGTGTCCGGACCGTCGTATTCACAGAACACTGGCACATCCGGCAGAGCAGTATCGCCGATCAGGACGGGGGCCAGGCTGCGCCCGTCGAGTGGCACGTTCCAGTAGCCCGCGCCACCCAAGTCGCGCAAGGTGGGATAGATATCGAGCAGCGAGACAGGGGTATCCACGGTGACGCCTTGGTGGACTCCGCACGCCGGGCCGTTGACGATCAGCGGTACAGGAGCCGACTCCTCGTAGAAGATCTGCTTGCCCCAGACCCCGCGTTCACCCCACATTTCACCATGGTCAGAAGTATAGAAAATTATCGTATTATCGGCCTGCCTGCTTTGTTCCAAAGCTGCCAAAATCTCTCCCATCCATAAGTCGATCTGGGTAATCATCGCCAGATAGGCACGCCTGGCGTCACATGTCTGCTCCTGCGTTAAACGATCAAATCCCCAACAACGACGCCAGTGCTGATTTCGCTCATTTAGATATTCTGGTCCCAGTGGTTCCGGAATGATGGCATCTGAATAACTGTCAAAAAGGACGCGGGTACAGCATTGCGGATAGTGCGGTCCAGATAACCCCACAGTATAGCACCACGGTTTGTCGTGCTTGCCTGAACGCAAAAACGCAACGGCGTCGTGCACCCGGTCGGTCTCTTCCTTCCAGCGTTTTTCAAATACCGGGTCACCCTCAAAATGAAGGTCGGCCCAGTACTTCTTCCCGGTTGTCGGATCAGGTTTCTCCTCGCCCCAGCGGAAACCGCCAATCTGGCAGCGGGGTTCGTTAATGTGTTCATGGAACCCGTGATAAAAATCCTCGCCGACGAAATGCATTTTACCATTCATAACCGTGTTGTAGCCGAACTGACGCAGCATGTGCGCCCAAGTCGGCAGATCGCTGCGAAAAGTCGAACCATTGTCATAGCACGGTATCTTGTAAGTCTGTAAGCCGGTCATCAGCGAAGCGCGCGACGGCACGCAGTGCGGGTGCGCACAGTAGGCGTTCGCGAACCGAACACCCGTAGCCGCCAGCCGGTCCATGTTGGGGGTGCGCACGAACGACGCCCCGGCGCAGCCCATCAGGCTGGCGGTATGCTGGTCGCTCATCAGGATCAGGATGTTCGGGTTATTCATTGTTCGTAACCTTTCCAGAATGTTTGTCCCCAACTACTCTGTAGGTCGTCCCATTCGTCACGGAGATGGAACAACTCACGGCGCAAATTCTCAACGAGTGCCATATCATCCGCCAGATTCCGCGTCTCCAGTGGATCTGCTACCATATCAAATACCTGTGTCATCTGATGACTGCCGTTGACAACATACTCAATAAGCTTGTGTTGCCGAGTGCGTACACCACGATGTTTATCGTTATAGGCAAGATAGAGTGCATCACGCGAGTCACCCAGCAAGTTCTTCCCCTCCACCGAGGCCGGCACAGGTGTATCGGTAAGACTGCAAAGCGTCGGAAAGATGTCGAGAAGATATACAAGGGCATCACTTGTCTGACCGGCAGAAATACCGGGACCACACAACACCAGTGGTACACGAATGCTGTGGTCGTAGAGGCTTTGTTTGCCCATCAACCCATGTTGCCCTAGCGCAAGACCATTATCACCGCACAATACAAAGATGTTCCTATCAAGTTCACCGCGCTCACTGACGGCGGCGATGACACGACCAATTCGGTCATCGAGATGACTAATCATTGCATAGTAATCGGCCAGATGCCGGAGTATCTCAGTCTCGTTACGCGGAACAGATGCCAAAATTTCATCCCTGACTTTCAATTCGCCGTTATCAAATGGATGTTGTGGCAGGAAGTTCTCCGGTAACTCAATCTCCGCCGGGTCATACATTTCCAAAAACTCCTCTGGCATCGTCCGCGGATCATGCGGCGCAAGAAACGACAAATAAAGAAAATATGGTTGCCCGGCAGGATGCTCTTTCAGAAACCGGATACCAGTCTCGCTGATGATGTCAGTTGAATGCCGCCCGGCATGGATGTGATCGCAGTGGCGTTCTCTGGTCAGGTTAGAGCTAAAGGGATTTTCGACATATAGACAGCGTGTATCATACTTGCCAGTTGGATCAAAATCGAATACCGGTACATTCCAATGGTCAGCCATACCGCCGAAGAAAATCTCACCACCCGCCGTGAATGACCGATGGAACGACTCGGTTCCATTATGCCATTTGCCAACGCCAAAAGTGTGGTATCCTGCGCCACGCAACGTTTCTCCTAAGGTCGCATGTTCTGGTGGAATCGTCTCCCCGGCGCCATTAATGTGAAATAATGTCCGACCGGTATTCAGCATCGCCCGGCTAGGCATGCATACCGCAGCCACTGTTCCTCCGGGAATACAAGCGTGCGTAAAAGCCGTCCCATTTTGCACCAGCCAGTCCATGTTCGGCGTGTTAATCTGCCTGTTTCCAAGCGCCGCAATGGTATCAAAACGCTGGTCATCAGTGAAAAGAAAAACTATATTTGGTTTCAAATCATTACTTCCTTTCTATCAGGATTAATCTGTGGTATTTTTAAAAGACTCATCATGTTTCCCCAAAGTTCCTCGGAAACCCCATGTCCGCGTGTGACGGGGGGAGATAATGGACGGTGTCGGGCGAATTGACGCCATGCTCAATGATAACATCAAAAAACGGTTCGCGTGTGGCGGCTAACAGCATGAGCAACCGCTGGCGCATCCGCAGGCATTGGTCTGGCATAGTCGTGGCAAGGTTGTACTGTTCGTATGGATCAGCGACAAGGTCGAATAACTCCTCGTGCCGAGTCTCATAGAAGGCATACTTCCAACGGCCATCGGTGAAACCGCGCCAATTAAGATACGCCGGTGTCCACATTGGCGATTCTGTCATCTCCAACAATACTTCTGTCGGACCGGCATCAGTTCCGCCGCACAAAAACTGCGACCAATCGTGCCCCTGCATCCAGACCGGTACTGTTGTACCGGTCAAACCAATCAAGGTAGGTGCGAAATCCACAAGTGAAAATAATCCTGACACGACGCCGTGCGCCGGGATATGTCCCGGCCAATAAAAGATTGCCGGAATACGCGTCGCCTCCTCATATGGATACTCTTTCCGACAGAACAGTCCATGACTACCCATCAATTCTCCATGGTCGGAAATATAGCTCACACATGTCTGTTCACCGCAAAATGCCGGCAACTCTTCTAACGTCGCAAGCAAGCGACCGATGTTCCAGTCAAGATTCTCAATCATCGCGTAGTAATTAACAATGTGCTGACGCCTTTCGGATGTATCATCACAATTAGGCCGCAAAATCAATGTATCCGGATCAAGACACCGAAACTGTTCTGAAACTTCCAGCGGAAAATGCGGGGGTTCGATGCTAAGTACAAGGTATAGCGGTTTGGATTGGTCGTAATTCCGCAGATAATCAATGGCCCGGTCGGTCAGAACATCAGTGTGATAGCCATCCACCGGTTCCGGTTCCAAGTCATGATTGTTGTAGAAATAAGTCTTGTAATTCGCATGGATTACCTCAAATGCCTGCCACTCTTGGAATCCACCCCGACGATCCTCGGGTGTCCTGTTCGGTTTGCCCGGGAAGCGTTCAGGCTCCTGTTGTACAGTGGACGGAACTTGATCATTTATTATTCCGCAATGCCACTTGCCGAAGTATGCCGTGCGGTAGCCGGCGGAGTCAAGCAACGTAGCCGTACTTGGCGCGCCTACCTTCCACACATCGAAGAACCCCGGCACCGGCCCGGCATGAGCGTGCCGACCGGAGAAGATCGTTCCCCGCGACGGCGTGCATACCGGACAATTCGCATACGCATGCCCGAACCGGACACCGCCAGTCGCCAAACGGTCAAGATTCGGTGTCCGCACATTCGGGTCTTCAGCACATGACATCGCAAATCCGCAATGTTCATCAGACAATATTTGAATAAGATGAGGTTTCATACAAATGTTACCTTCAATAAGTAATTACTTTAGAATAAATGATACACTACATCATCTTTTTTTTAAAATTTCTATGTAGCAAGAATAATATGATACCCAGCAGTTAGTCGCTGATAGTATAGGATAACAACAGGATATACCACCCCATTAAATAGATTATTTGATTATCAGTCATCAATGTTGCCTCATTATATATCTCAACCAGCATTTCCCTCAAACCCGTACTAACAACCCGGCTGTCGGTACATTTCGTACATATGTGGCATCAACAGCAGCAACGTCTGAATCATTACGCATATACAATAAGACACCATCATTCTCCAACTCGCTACTGTTGCCAAGCATGGTTTCCAATCCGGGTATCCAATTCACAGTTTCACGAGTGCCGTCTGCCCATGTCAGGACCAGATGCGCAGGTTTTCCTTTCATTAAATCACCAGGGATGAATTCTGTTACCACCTCTGGTGTAATGGTTCCACGGTACGGCACTAAAAGTGTCACCAACGTTTCCATATATCCATGCCATGGATGGCAGGTAAGTGAAACCTGAGGCGCGGGAATTCCGGCAAAGTGGGAATAATCCCGCACCCAACCGCGGTGAGGATTAGTTGTCCCTTCATAAGTTTCGATGATTGCATTGGCTGGCGCGGCAGCAACAACAAGTAACAGATTAGCGTCAGAATGCCGGGTATTAACCTGCCTTCTGTCAGCATCAACCGTGACAAATCCAGGTGAAAACTGCCAGTTCAATTCCAAAGTGGGAGACTCATATTCCTGACCACGACCGTCCTCGTTCCATCTGTTTACCTCATCGATTACCAGACACCATCGATTATGAACCCAAAAAATATGCCTTGCATGTGTGGCAGCCAGTCCTTTACCCAGCCCATTAAAAAACCACCATCCGTATTCTCCGGGCCAATACCCTGCCGAATATCGTGAAGACACACAATCAAAACCTGGCGAGTGATAACACCTAAAATCATCAGGGTTTGTGGTAAATTGGTTCCAGCCATTTAAATTTATTGTATTATGGGCACGGGTTGACTTGGCATATGGTCCTAAAGGATCACTCATCTCGTAGGCTATCCGACCCGGGTCCATAAGCAATGTGCGACCGAAAGCATGCAACTGAATGGAATTCCTGCTGAGATGACAATGGGCACCACCCCAATGGGTAGCGTCAAATGTAAGATAAGTCGCGTCTGAATCCCAACCATCGCGCATGTATGCTTGTCCCGCAGCCTGAAACACCTGAGATTCTGCCGGTATAACATCCTGCAAACCATGTGTCTGACGAAAATCAGTACGGCGTTTAGCCGCGACATTTTCATGAGTTCCTTCCCAGGCACCTTCAATGTCGTGCATACCACAATACGTACCATTTGGACGAGTCGCCGCCACGCTATAGTCATGCATATCAGCAACCATATCCACTGTGAAATTAAATCCGATATCAGGCCATGTCCGTTGTAACTTTAAGCAATCACTGAATAATTGTGTCATCCATCCATGGTATCCAGCGGTACATTCTATGTGAACTCCGCCGGGCAAAACCTGACGCCGGGCAGCGTCATTCATGACTATCACCCCTTGTCGCAGCCAGTTTTTCGCTTCTGACACAAAAGGCAGACGCAAACCGCACTGAATTAAAGCCATAGCCTGCACCATGCGGAAGTTACCCTTAGGCGATAAATTGCCGCTGATATAGCGGAGTTCGCTATCGATATCTTCAATAACTTTAACAAGGAATACGTCATCCCAGGTTGGACTGGAACAAAACGCGGCCAGTGCCTGAGCAAAGAAAACCACCCTTATTCCCAGATTTAATCCGTTGTCATAATCAGGCATCTTCCAGTCCTGACAGGCCGGGTGAATACGCATCCAGTCAGCAATATAGTCGCGGGCCGCCTCCGCGTAACGTTCATCATGAAGAGTATTATACCCCGCCATTAATGAAGGCAAATAAAGAAAGCGTTTTGGACGTTCCTTCCAAACATGATTAGCAATGTGACTGCCAGTCCAATCGATGTCAGTACGTCCAATAAAAACATACTGCCCATCGTTGTAATGGATTTCACCGGCTACGGCATGCTCAGCCTCCAGAAGCAACTTATCGTCAAAAACCATCTGTTGATTTCCTATAGTGGAATCATATTGCATTGCATGTTTTAACAATTCTTCAATTATCATTAGCTTATTCCTGCTCCTATGACATCTGATAAACATCTCCGGTGTATGAATCCGGAGATTTACAAAGACCACGACATACCTGCTTACTGGAAATTATAAAAAATAAAAATGATATTACTTTTCATAGTACCATCGGCGCGGCCGCCCCCTGGTGATTATGGTAACCCGGCGGATGTGACCGCCATCGTGGGTCTACCTTTGGTTGCAGCATCATGAATGAGTCAGCGGTGGCAGTAAGATGCTTATCAAGTAACTGTCGGTGTTCAAAAAGTTTCGGGTGCTGCAACTGCGAGCACGTTTCACCTGGATCATTCATAAGATCGTAAAACTCTTCGCCATCATCTTCCCTATAACGGATGTATTTCCAGTACGCCGTACGCAACATACGCCCCGGCTCAACTGTAAATCCCCATTCTGTGAACCACTCACTGACTACATAATCATGAGGAGAATCCGAGCGCTGACCGGATACCCATGGCCACAAACTCTTTCCCCACAACCCCGGTACTGCCTGTATACCGGCCACATCCAACAGTGTCGGCAATACATCAAGTAAAGAACACAAACCATCCTCTGTATGCGCTGAAATACCAGGACCATTTATAATTAACGGCACATTTGTTGTCTCTTCATATAAACTAACCTGCTTTGTTACAAGCCCTCGGCCTCCCATACTATCGCCATGATCAGAAAAGAAAAGAACGAGAGTATCCTGACCGGCAGTTGACTGATTAAGCGCGTCAAGGATGCGGCCTATCTCTGTATCTACACGTCTGACATAATGATAATAAGCAGCAAGATAATGCCGGTAATCTATTTCCTTCCAACCTGCTGCCTGCGCCTGCCGGTTATGACTGCAGCAGATATACTGCACAGGAAGCGGCAATGCGTCGAAGTTTGATACACAGAAATTTTCAGGCAACGGCGGTAAATTGTCAGAATCCGGCAAATCATTATGATGACCCGCGAATTCACCTACATACTGACATATATTATGCGGATTATTAAGATCCGCAACCGCAAGAAAAGGATTCGAAGGTAAATCACGAAGATACGCAATGACATGTTCTGTAGTATACCGGTCACGACATGTTTCGCCGTTAACCGGCCAGGTTCCGACAGCGTCTACTGGATATTCTTCTTCAGAAAAAACCCGAAATCCGCGGAGCGATCCGGCATCATGCGTTTTCCCAAAATGTACCGCGTCATATCCTGCTTCTGTAAAAAGTTCACCCAGTGTAGGCATCGTCACCGGTACCAGCGGTACCGGATCTTTCAAGCCATTGGATAACACACCTGTCTCATGTGGAAAACGTCCCGTCCAAAATGACGCGCGCGCAGGCTGACATAGCGGACACGGCGTATAACACCCGGAGAAACGCACACCATTTTCCGCAAGTCGGTCAAGATTCGGTGTATGCACATGCCGATTTCCAAAAGCTCCCATAGCAACTTTCGACAACTGGTCGGCAATAATTATTAAAATGTTCACCCGCGTTCCTTTAAGTCGTACAAGGCAACGATGTATGGATGATTCAGATTGTAATGGGTCAGCGTGTCAGGTTGCTCAACAATACCTATAGAACGCACATTCTGTCCTGCAACACCACGAGCATCGTCCCCCATATCATCCCGACAATTATTGATTTTCGTCATTAGTTCGCGGACAATGCCGGGATTGGTTTCATAGACGTTCTTTATCTCGCCGGGGTCGTTCTCCAAGTCATATAATTCCTCTAACTCATCCTTTCCCTTACACACATGAAGCTTCCATTTACCGTGACGCATAGCTTCAAGATTGTTACCATGATAATAGAAGAACGTGTCACGTGGCGAACCACTGCCAGTCAGCAGCAACGACGAGATGTCGATGCCGTCAATCTTGCGGTCATCGGGAACTTTCGCACCAGCAAGAGCAGCTAGTGTAGGATAAAAGTCGAGTGCAGTCGCTAACTCACAGCATGTTGTACCCGCCGATATATGACCAGGCCAGCGCATGATACACGGCACGCGAAGACCACCTTCCCAAGTCGTTCCTTTGGTCCCCCGCAATACGCCGTTGCTACCTCCGCCATCCCGGCAACGCGAGCCGTTGTCGCTGGTGAAAATGACCAGCGTGTCGTTCTCCAAGCCGAGTGCCTTCAGTTCGTGCAGGAGCACGCCGGTCGCCCAGTCAATCGCCGCGACCGCCGCGCCATAGCTGCCGTTCTTCGATTCGCGCAGGAAACGGTCGGGCACGTACAATGGCAGGTGGACGTACATGTGCGCCAGGTACAAAAAGAATGGCCGCCCCGCATTGTCGCGGATGAACCGCAGCGAATCTTCCACATAGCGTTCGGTCAACGACGTCTGGTCCGGCTGCTCCTGGATGACGTTCCCGTCGCGCATCAGCGGCAACGGCGCGAAAAGCACGTCCTTGTCGTTCCAGCCCTTTTGCCGTCCCATGTCGTTGCTATAGGGGAGGCCGTAATAGCTGTCGAAGCCATGCCGGGTCGGCAGGAACTCCGGCTGATCGCCACAGTGCCATTTACCAACGAGCTTGGTGGCGTAACCGGCTTGCTGGAGCACCTTCGCGATCGTGATTTCGCTCGGATTCAGGCCAACGCCCTGACCGGGGAACAGCACCCATTTCCCCTCGAACATCCCAAACCCGATCCGTGGTGGATAACAACCGGTCAGCATCGCCCCGCGCGAAGGTGAGCAAACCGGAGACGCCTGGTAGAAATCCGTAAACCGCACACCTTCAGCCGCCAGCCGATCGAGGACAGGCGTTTGGTTGATTGTCGAGTCATAACAACCAATATCACCATAACCGAGATCATCACAGTTGATCAAAATAATATTAGGCTGATTCATACTACGTACCTTTTCTTACAAATTTAAGTTTCTTAATGTCATAATAGACAATGATGTAAGTGACACTGGTTAGCATAACAATAATCATTGAAGGTATCGATATATTAATTATCACTGACATCTAATTATACATCATTAATTACAACCTGAATCCCGCCGAAGGGTCATCCCATCCGGTCATCATGGCGAAGACGCAGACGGACATGCCGCCCGGTGCCATCCAACGCCCCTTGATCAGCCCCACGGGCGGTTGGATTTTCGGCAGCACGCAACGGCAGAACACGTCGGCAGCAAAACTCCGAGTGATCTCATCGGTGAAGGTGAAGCACTGATCCAAGGCGCGGAAAACATCGTCGCGGGTCCAGCCGGCCCGCGTTTCCGCATGGTCGGTCGGCTCGTTTTGCAGTAGCAGGTGGGTTCGGTAGAACATAAGTATTTCTTTATTTATTTTGTGTTTTTCGTTCAGAGAAGGCGATCCCACAGACGGAGACCGTTCCGTCCTGCCTGGACTGCCAGTCAAAATCGACGCGGGCGGTCGCCGCGTTGGCCGGCACCGTAAGCGGGGCTATGTAGTGATTCCATCCCTCCTTCAACACGAAAGACGCCTTACCCACTCCATGAACCATAACGTTCACCGAAGTGCCAGCGGGGCCGTTGAACCAACAGGAGAGTTCGGCGTCGCCTTGGGGCAACCCGCCCAAGGCCTGCACCCGGAACATGGTTCCCGGTTTGTCGACCGTCAGCGTATGTTTCTCGGGTAGCGCAGCACCGGCAGGCGCCACCCCAGGTTTGGCGTTGACCAGTTCGTATCCGTCCGGGTTGCCATCCTCGTCGAGATCGCGGTCCAGGGACGGAAAGATATTCCCGGTCAAACGCTTGCCTGAGCGATAAAGAATGTCCGCCCAATCCGCGTGCGATTTCACCGGGATGCTCTTCGCCTTCAACCACGCCAGCAAGGCGTCCATCTTTTCATAGTAAGCCGACCATGCCGCCGGATTCTGCACCACGTGGCTCCCGATGATCACCACCTTGTTGACCGCCAGTAGACCGGCGATGCGCTTCTTCACCGCCGGAAGATCGGAACCTGGCGTTTCATCATTCACATCCCCCCACTGCATGGCAAAGGGGGCGTCTCCCTTCAGATCGGGTTCGTTGAACACCCGGGTGACGGCCTCGGGATACACGCCGGCGGATCGGTAGCCGAACTTGTCGCCATAGGAGGACTTCACCGTGGCGCGGGTGAGGTGCGGCCCGTTGCCGGGCGCGGCATAGCTGACCGGATAGCTCAGGCCGTTGCGGTCGCAGACCCGGCGGATAGTCTGCGCGAGCAGCGCCAGCGCCTCAGGCGTCGGCTGGATCTCATGACTCGCCACCCGCTGAACGGGCACGTTGGCGAGTGTCTTCAAGTCAATATTGTCCTCGCTCCAGAGCGACATGAGTGGGTAGACGCCGTTGACGGCCTCCCGACTCATGACGCGGCACAGTACCTTCGATTCCGGGAAATAGAGAAATTCCTGATCCTTGAACCAACGCTCTGCCCCCTCCGCCTCCACCAGCTTGAGGCGGTTGCCGGTCACGTTCACCTTCCGGCTTTCGCGTTCGGCCGGCGGCACCGTCAGCACGTATTTCAAATAGACAACCTTCTGGTTCACGTGATCCACGCCCGGCTGTCCCTGGATCCAGGCGATGTCCTCCTCCATGGCAAATTTCATCCAGAAATTGTTATGACTCGGGGTGTGATCCATGAGGTCATGTCCGTTTTTCTGAATTTCCCGAAGCGCCTCGATCATCCCTGGTTGACTCTCGGCAGCGAGCAAGTTCACTGCTGCGCCGAACTTCAGCCCATGCTTGTCAAAGACCGCCGCCCGCTGGCTGAAATATTCGGGGCTGATGCCATTGTCGTCGGTGCGGAAGGTCACGCCCCCGGCAATCGGACGGATTTCCGATTCCGCAGCCAACGCACTCGCTCCCGCAAACAAAGCAAGCGCTAGCCCGGCCAGGAGGGACTTCCTTATATTCATAAAACGATTACCGCGCTTTATGCCTTCGGCGCACGTGTGGAGTATTGACATCTGTTCATTCATGGAGCCATCCCCTTAAATGGATTTTTCATCGCATGTTTTCTTTTGGTTTATCGTTCATTCCAATTCCCTGTTCACTTTCCCTCGGGTCCCAAGGCGTTCACCACACAGCGGAAGCCGGTCGGCGTCCAATCGCGAACATGCGGTGGCATGATCATGCGGGCGGCGGTTCGGCTGAAGCGCTCGTCGTAGAGACTGCATCCGCCGCGCAGCACTTTGTGACTGCCCTTCTGCGGGCCGGTCGGATTCTTGTGCGGTGCGGCCTTGTAATAATCGTAATCGTACCAGTCCGCAACCCATTCCCATACATTGCCCGCCATATCGAGCACGCCATAGGGGCTGGCTCCATTCGGGTAACTGCCCACCGGCCGGAAGCCGCGGTTGAACTTGTAGATCGTCTCCTCCATGCTTACGCACCTGGTCGAATCCCAATTATTGCCCCACGGATACTCCCGCCCGTCCGTGCCGCGCGCGGCCTTCTCCCACTGCGCCTCGGTCGGCAAGGCCGCGCCCATGGCCTTGGCATAGGCGTCCGCCTCGTACCAGTTCATCTGCGCCGCGTAAACACCCTCTTCGCCCTTCGGGTCGGCATGCATGCCCTGGCCCCAAGTCGGCTCGAATGTCTTGCCGGCCTTGTCGCAGAACGCCTTGTACTGCGCCAGGGTCACCGGAGTCTTGTAGATCCAGTAGCCGTCAAGCTGCACCTTCTTCTGGGGACGCTCGTCACCGGCGCCTTTACCGGCCGGGCTACCGCGCAGGAACTCACCGGCCGGAACCCAGACCAACGCCGCGCCGTCGAGTTCATTGATGCCGGTAGTCGAGCCGGTCACCTTGATCTTGGGCGGCACGAGTTTCGCCTCAGACTTGGTGGACTTATCGGACACCACCGTCGCTACAGCAACGCTCTTGGCCCTCAAAGTCTGCACCGGCAATTCAATGGCCGTCGCTCCCTTGGCTGCGGGTGCACCGACCAGCTTCACTTCCAAATATTTCGCATCCACCACTGGCTTAATCTCTATCCCTTCCCAACCGCTGACCGGGGTGGTCAACACGACCGCAACGCCATCGCCGCGATCGAGTTGAATCACTATCTCGCCGGCGGCGTTGGTCGCGATGGGCAGCTTCACCGATTCGGCGTCCGAGACGGCTATCACATCGTCGAATTTCTGATCCATATAGTCGGCGCCGGGCAGACGCTCTCCAACCTTGACGCCCTTGATGCCACCCGGCACGGCATACTTGAGATCGAGCACCTTGGCGATGCCGCCGCCTTTGATCGCGACTTTGGCCACGGTCGAATCAGGCAGCGCCATCAGCCACCGCGTCGTGAAGCGGTTCGGGTTGTCCAGAACGCCGACGTATTTTCGTTCAATCTGCAATCCGGCATCGGTGACGCTTACAGTCCGGCGGAGATGTCGGCTCGTATCAAATCCGTAAAACGAGGGCGACAAAGTCAGGTCGGTTTCCAGCCGGTCCTTGGACGGGTTTTTAAACTCGCTCCACACCATCGACCAGTCCTTGTCCGCCGCGTGCGGGAGATCCTTCTCCGCCACATCCACCGGCAGCCAGATCTGCGAACTGATATTCCCCCTGAACTCGTCCCAATACCCGGCCATCCCACCTTGCACCGCCAGCAGTTCCTTGCCGCTCTTCCTATCCACCGCGCTCGTGATCTGGCCCCTGAGGTCGGGACAGACCGCCGCCGACACCGTCTTGCCCTCCAATTCGACAAGTGGTCCGCCGTTGTTGGCAACATACCAGGAGATGGTGCGCAGCACGCCGGCCTCGCCTCCGCCGCCCATAAACGCGGCTTGCTTGCCCCGTTCAAGACAACCAGGCACGCGCGGATCGGCACCGGCGACGAACCAGTTCTTGCCATCGCGCGGGTTCTTGATCGAGCCCCAGGGCTTGCCGCTGTAGGCGGCTGCATTGAGGTTGACCGCGTCGACGGAACTGCCCCGCGCCGCAATCAGGTTGGCCAGTCGCGTCGGGTCGCCCTCCTTCTCGGCGGCGGCCAGCGCCTTGTCCATGGCCTTGGTCATCTTAGCCAGAATAAATGGCGGAAACATCTTCACGCGCGTGGTCGTGGTCCACCCGCTCCAGCGCACCGCGCTGGGCAGGTGCCCGCTGTCTTTATAAGCTGCCTGCGCGATTTTCAAATATTCCCAGACATGCGGTGCGGCACCTTTGCCGTAGTTGTCTTCCAAGAACTGGCGAATCAGTTTGTCGGCATCCTGGCTGGGATTCCAGGCCAATTTCATAAAGACCCAGGCGTAGAGGTTCGCCCAGTTGTCACCGCAAAGCTGCACATTCACGGCTGCAATGCCGCATTCCTGCCAGTATTTCACCATGTCACCCAGGTAAAAGATCGCCGGCCATTCCGGCTGGAACGGCACCCACTGCCAGGTGGTGGTACGACCGGGGGCAAGCTTGGGCCATTCGCGCAGTGCCCTGGCATAATCGCGATTTGCCGGGTTGTTCGTGATGGGGCCGACTTGGTCGCCAGCCGCATTCTCGCTCATCTCCCCGCAATGCACATTAACCCAAAGGTTGGAGTGCGGTTTCAGGTCCCTGGGCGCCGTGATGTTGCCGAAATACGCGCAGGTGATCAGTTGCGCCTGCGGATGGGTGCGACCGAGGATCTCGAGCGTGCGGTTGAGCACCAAGATCAGAGGCGCGGCCTCGGACTGCTGCTCATAGACCAACTTACGGCAGGCCGGGCAGTGGCATGGCGTGTAACCATCGCCCATGCGCACCGAGAAGGGCAGCGACCAATCCACCTCGCCCCCGCGGGCCGCGGCGATGCGCGCCTGAATGTCGCGCTCCAAACCTTGGGCGAGAAAGGTGGGCAGATCGGGATTGGCACCACAGATGCCATAGTTCGGATCCGTCTGGCGTTTGCCGTCCGGGTCCATTGCATACAGATCCGGATGCTCGGCAAACAGCCCCTTCACCGTCACCTGGCCCGTCCGCTTGTCCTTGATGTCCTGCGGCGGCAGCAGGCCGTACATATTGAGATTCACACCCAGTGCGCCGCTGATTGTATCCGCCGGCTGCCCAACCCCGCGATTCTGGAGAATCCACGGATAACTGCCCGGCCAGTAGATGAACCCACGCTGGACAAAGGCCGGCTCCTGCAAATCGTCGCTCTTGTCGAGCGCCAGCGTCGCCCGCTTGGGCACCAACTCGTAGCCCGACCCGCCGTAGGAGAGACCTTGGGCCTTGTATGTGTAGAAGCGGCACCCGAGATGATCTTCGAGCAACCCATACACGGCGTAGCACAGACCCAGAGGCATGGCCGCGGTCAAGGTAATGCGATTGCCCGCGATCCTTATGCGATAGGCCTGTTTGCCCGTCGGCTTGTCACTGGCGCCCAGCACCTTGTCCACCAGTTCCAGGACGATGGCCGGTTTGTCACCCGCCTCCGCCGGCGTCGCCACCACCGGCAGTTCCGTACCGGTGATCTGCTGGAGATAATGGTTCAGGGTTTCGACAGGCGGTTTGATGAACTTAACTTCCCTGGAACCCGCCATTTCGGCCGGCACTTTGGTGTTGCCGTTGTGGACGATCACCGCCAGGGCATGTCCCTTCTCTACAATCGTGACCGCCGCGTGCGTTGCACCGCCCATTGCCAAAAGGAAAAGGAATACAAAAACTGCTTTTCCAATTTTATGCTTCATTTTCGATTCTCCCTTATTGTTGTTAAATTTTATTTCGCCGCCGCCCCAAACCGCCGGGTCATCCCATCGGTCATCATAGCGAAGACGCAGACAGACATGCCCAAACTCGGCACACCGAACGGCTTTCCGGTGTCGCAGTTCCTTGGTGAACGTGTCTCACGCGAGAAACATGGTTTCGGCGCGTCGAGTCCATAGATAAGTTGATTGCGTAACGCGAATGCATTATTTAACATGTTGTTATTTCCTTGTCACTTAAAACAAATTCCGTCGCCGTTCCCCAGGGAATGCCATTGGTCCGCCGTGAAAGGTCCTGGTTCAACGTGGGTTAACCCACCACCGAGTAGGTCCGACTTAACACAGTCAGGTCCATCGCCCTCGTGGTGAAATTGCAGTTGCAGCGTATCGGCGCTAAAAGTGGCCGCCATATTGACCTGCCGCGAGTCCTCATCCAGTCCGAAGAACGATTGCCAGGTCACGAGCTTCTGGTAATTCCCTGGTTCCGGATAGGCAATGTGGAAGCCGCAATTGTCGTTCGAGGAATCGAAGAGATTGCCATTACTGACATTCTGCTCGCGCCGTCCGAATTCGATCCGCCGTGGACACCGGAATACGATGTTATTCAGAACTTGGTTAGCGCGGCACAGGGCGGTGCGCCCGTTGCTCTTTCGTTTTGCCTGACCGAGTGAGCACAGGATGGCGCCGCCTTCAGGGATCTCGCCAATCAGGTTGTGGGCGATCACGACGCACTCGTTGCAATCCGCATGAATGCCCGTGCCTCGGATGTCCCAGATCACATTATGGTCGATCAGGTTCCTTTCGAAGTTCATTTCTGAATAGATAGCAGCTGTGACCGTTTCGATATTCACAAACACATTGCCGGAAATGCGGTTGTTGACATTGTCCACATCCAGCCAGATCCCGCCGGCATGTTTCAGGTTGCGGAACAGGTTATCACGGATCAGACAATTCTCCGCAAAATGGAATTTGATGCCGGCGCATTCATACATCCGCTCCAAGTCCAGATAGCCGATGAATTCAATTCTGTTGTTTTCGAAAAGACTCGACTTCACTCCCCGTGAGCCGGCAATGCCGCACACGCCGCAATTAACAATCTGATTTCGCCGGACGATGTGATATCCCATGCCCTCGGTTTCGGTGGCATCCCAGCTTTCGGCACCCAGACTGATACCAACGCCGTTTGCGCCGTCAACGGTGCAGTTTTCGATAATCCAGTGATGCCCGCGGCAAGTGCTGAGGCTACCCCGTTGAGGAATCGGCAGGCCGTCGGCGGCGTTTTGCAGAACCAACCCGGCCACCCGGATGAATCCCAACCCCATTTCGCGTGGTGCAAACGTCTGCTCGCGCACTGTGATTTCAAGCGGTTCGACCGGTGCCACGTCACCCGGCAGACGAAAGTGAATCCGCAAGCCCGGTTCCTCAACCCAAAATACACCGGCTTGGCTTGCCAGGTCGCAAGGGAAAGATACTTGCTTAAGCGGTTCGCCACGAAACCAGACACGGCCGCGACGAAGCAATGCGCGTTTCATCCAGTCCGGATCCTGTCGATCGCCGAAATGAAACAGGTATTCGTAGGCATTACGGGCAAGGAAGGGATTATACGCGACAAACGCAGTCTCGGGAAGATCTGCCATCCAGACCGTCACCTTTCCTTCTATCGCCGGGATATGCCAGCCTGCGCTTGGCTTCGCGGCCGGGAGGAATTCTTCCGTTGCTGTGATCACCACTCGCTCGTTCGGTGCCGCTTCGAAGGCAATCATACGATCGGGCCCGGTTCCGCCTCGTTGCAGGCACACCGTCTCGTGGTAAACGCCGGCATGAATCATAACTTTCTCACCAGGCTGCACGACCCGGCTGGCGGCACCAATGGTCTTGAAAGGCGCGTCCACCGTGCCCGAATTCCCATCCGCAGCCGCGTCATTGTCCTGGGCCACATGAAGGGTGCGAGCGTAAACAGTTTGGTCGTCCCAAAACGGGAAAAGGGTGCCATCAGGCAAACGGTCAAAGAACGTCATGCAGGTCTCCTTTCTGATTTAACCAACGATTGGACGTTGCACGGTACATAGACTTCGTCAGATAAACGGCGGAATGAGGCATCAAACCCTTTTTGCTGGTCGGATACTGCCAGTTAGCGGCCGTACCTTCTAAAATCAAGCAGGAAAGATCCGTGGGTATCAAGCGGTGGTTGACAATAACGACAGAGTGACCGAACCAGCCGGTATCGACGCCGAACACGGAAGCCGTCAGCGGGACGGGCTCCGGCTCGGTGGACAGTTGCACGCGCCCAGTGCCCAGTGCCTGCGCGCTGACCTCCAGGATATAGAACGAATAACCGAGTGTCCCGTCCCATCCTGGTTGCAGGCGCGTCTCGAGCCCGGCCTGATTGACGATCCGCAAGGGCGCGGTCGATTTAAGAACCACCCTCGCCCACCCGGCTGCATGGAACTCGAACGTCAGGCCGCCGGCATCGTCAGCGGTAAGCACCGCACCATCCAAGCACCATGCCGCGTGGTCGGGTTGCAGGATAAATATCGGCAAAGTCATGGTTGCGCCTCCCAGCCGGTGTTGCCATGGAAGAATCGTTCCGTCCGGCCCCGCCACCAGCGGACGCCGGCCCCACCGTCCGCGCTCAGGTCATAAGCCAGCATGATTTCGCCTTGTTCGGCGCGGAGGCCGTCCGCAGAGGCTGTGAACTGCCAGCGCCCGGCCGTGGCCCCAGCCGGCAGCAGTTCAAGCACCGTCAGCAGCCGGTGACTACGCGCCGGCGCGGTGACCAACCGCACGAGATTCACGGGCCGGTGCTGATCGTCAATGCTGCATTCGGCAGCGTCCACGACGCTGGGCGTCCAGTTAACGGCGGCCACGCGCAGACTCACGCCGAGGGCGCGAATCCACGCCTCGCGTCCCCGCACTTCCACCGGCTGCGTAGTGTGCAGCCTGAAGCTCATCTCAAGCAACTGGCCGGCCTCGATCACATCCTCGATCAGGAACAGGGTCGGCGTGGGCGAGCAGATGCGGCGCAGGTTGGTCTCGAACAGCCCGTCCGGCCATGCTCCGGCGTTGTCGGACGCGAGCAGCACCAGTCCGTCGACCTCTATGCACTCGCCGAGACGCGCGCCGTAGGCGTGTTCGCCCCACCCGGGCTGGACGAACGGCACGCCGTCCGCACGGGGTTCGGGATATAGCAGGCTGTGGGCGGCGGCGCAGTGGAGAAAGGCGTTCTCCGCCTCGTGGTAGGCCAGTATGCCACGGTCAATCACCAGCGGCTTTCCGGCGGCTTCGAGGATGATACTGCCCTTGTCCTCGTGAAAGTGCCCCCCATAGGCCGGACCGCTGCACAGATGCAGATGCACCGCGCCCAGCGCGGCATCCTGCCGCACCGAGGCTGCCTGGCCACCCAGAGGAAAGACGGAGAAACGGTGTTCCGTATCCGGTGTTCGGGATTCAGTGTTGTCCAAGTCCAGGCCGCCGCAGCCTGCCATTGCCAAGCCGAAGTGATCGACACCGGTGCCGAAGCCGCCATGCCCAGGTTCGGCGGGGGCGGCAAGCTCCGCGGCGAGCAGCCGCTTCCATTCGGGCCGGTCGGTTATCAGGCTGAATACCACCACGGTGTTGGGGGGATACCCAACCTGGTTGTGGGCGTCGTTGATGCCGAGATAGCAGGTGCCGGCGCCGAGGGTCGAGAGCAGGCTGAGCGCGAAGTCACCCGTACGCCGCAGTTTTTCCGAGGCATAGTCCTTCAGCGGCCGGCGATGATGACGCGCCAGCACGTAATAGAGCGGCGAGACGTCCAGAAACGTATGCGCCCAGTAGCCGGGCCCTTCGAGGATGACACCGTCATCGAGGATGTAGGCATCCATCATCTCGTGCAGATCGCGTTCGGCCTCGGCAAGCTGAGATGCGTAGCGCGGATGGCTTGGGATCAGCGCCAGCAGGCCCAGAATGCGGCCGATGCTGAAGACGATTCCCTGGTTCATGGAACGGATGTATTCCTTCCGTTTGAAGTCGCTCTCGATACGGGGAAAGCCCTTCATGACGATCGCGTCCTCGACCACCCGGCGACCGCGCGGGGTGAACCATGCGCCGGCCCAGTCCAGCACCAGCGCGCAGGCCGCCGAATAGTACGTCTCCTGGAACGAGGCATGATGCCAGGTCGCGCCCGGGTGTACGCCCATCGGGCTTTCGCACCAGTGCGTGCAATGGGCGACGGCAAGCGCCATGCGCGCCGCCATGCGGGAAAACTCGGGATTCTGGTCGATGAGCCCCATCAAAGCCAGTGGCTCCATCTTGTGATACAAGTAGGGCTTCCAGTTGTCACGCACCCGCGTCCAACGCAGGTCCGGCGCCGGGACGAGGGTCCCGACCATCTTTTCCGGTTCGAGTTTCATGGACTCCAACGCCTGGCGGCGCAGGGTGTCGGCCAGCGGCTTCAGCGGCCCGGACAGGCAGCGCACGCGCAACGTTTCCAGTTCGTCCGCGCCGAAGAGGATGCCGAGTGCCGGCGCCGGTTCTGCAGGTTTTGGAACAAGGCAATACGGCCAATCGAGCGTGAAGGGGCTGGGCCGGGCCTCGAGCCGGGCCTGCGCCGCGCGATTGGCCAGCCCAAGCCAGCGCAAGGCTACGGTTGCCGGCCGCGATTCGAGCAACGAGAACTCAAGCGTGAAGGCGTCCAGCCGCGCGCCGGCCAGTGTACCGTCGATCTCCTGCATCCCGCCATCACCGACATGACTGTCAAGAATGACGACTGCGCCTCCGTCCACCGTGCCGGTGATGCGCAACCGCACGTAGGGCGGCTGGCAGGCGAAGACGCGGAAGACGTCGTAGCCGGCAATAGCCAGCGGCGCGCGGCAGACCAGGGTCAGCGCCGCGGCGCCAACCGGCGCACGGTCGATGACCACATCCACACTGGACCAGGCCGGTTCGGCCCGCGCCGCGCAACCCGCACCTGACCGGACCTCAAACGTTTCAAGAAGATTGCCATTGTCGAAAAACGGGGCGAAGATGGCTTCAGCTTCATTGATGGGAACAGGAATCATGTCCAGCATCATCGTAATCCCCCTATGTGATAGGCCGCCCCGTTCTCCAGATTGAAGATCGGCCCCAGTTCGGCGTGCCGTTCTACCTTCATAACTTTACAGAGCGGACACGACATATAACACCCGGAGAAACGCACACCATTTTCCGCAAGTCGGTCAAGATTCGGTGTATGCACATCCCGATTGCCAAAAAATCCCATGCCAGCTTTAGATAATTGGTCTGCAATGATTATTAAAATATTCACATGCTTTCCTTCAAAACATATCAATAGATGATGTTAGTATCACTGATTAAATATGTATCAGAAATTCTAAAAGTGATTATTTTGTGAATACTAACATCATTTCATATCAGTCTTGTCCGGTAAATTACTGATATCAATTATACATTATTAACATTCATCAATTCCACCAATACGACTTGCGGGACGAGTAACCATCCAAAGAACTGCAACTCTATTTCGCGCAAGTTGCGCGAAATCATAGGTAACTCCCCGCATCCGTATACAGATATCCATCATTGTCACCTTACTTGGACGCGTCAGGAATGAGAGCCTGATTGCTGAATCGGAAATCGCTCAAGCGTCCCTTAAATTCACAGGGCACTGACTTATTGTCGTGAAATGCCGTGATTGGGGAGCCAAAAAAATTATAAGTCATTCCACCAAGTCGTGGTGGCACATAGCTCCTCGGAATCTTGCGTGCAACCGTTTTGCCGACCAACGTACCATCCAGATAGAGGCTCAGTTTGTCGTTCTCGACCGTGTCGGTGGCGCCTGCGAGAACCAGCGTTACCTGATACCACTTGTCCGGCTGAACCTCGCCAGATGTGATCCAACTTCCTCTCCCCGGCCATTCTGTGGCCCATGAACCAGCATAGATTTTGCCTTCGAAAAGGTAAATATTCGTGCCCCACATATACGAACCGTCCGCATACAGCATCTGGCGCGGCAGGATGGAGGCCGCCTTGAAACGGAAGGAGATAGTCCGGTTGGCTACCCCCTTAGCGTCCATGACGGTGTCATTGTCCATGGCCAGCCAAACGCCTTCGTTCAACAGGGGATTCCCGGAGAACTCCAGCACAGGCCCACGATCGGGATCAGCTACAATTTTTCCTCCCGCAACCAGTGCCCGCGCCTTGGACCCGGCATTTGGAAGCTGGCTGTAGGTAGTGAGGATTTCACCATGCTGTCCCGCCCATCCCCATGGGCCTTTCCACTCGAACAATTGGGTCAATGGCAGGTTGTAGAGAAGTTCAGAGGCCGGTTTCTTGCCGACAAAGATCTCCTGTTGCCCAACCACCTTTTGGCCGCTCTTCGTGATGCCAGTGGCAGTGACGAGATAAACTCCTTCCTTGGCAAAGGTAATTTTCACCGGCTCGAGTTTGTCCTGCTTGATTTCCCTGTCCTCGCCCCAGGTCCAGACAAATTCTGCAATGGGTTCCGCTGGCGGACAAGTGACTGCGGCATTTACGAGCACCTCGCGGCCGGCGGATACATATTTGTCCGCCAAGCTTAAAGCAATCTCCGCCGGACCTCCGGCGAGTAACGTCTTAACCGATCGGTCAGCCTCATTGACGACAAAGAACGATCCGCTCATCGGAACCGAATCGAGCTTCACATCGCCGAAGCCCGGCAACTGGACCTTCGTGTTGCCTACCGCGCCGAGAGGTGCGTGGGCGTAGATGAGCCAACTGCGTTTCGGTTGCTCACCTTTCATCAGGGCGACGGAAAATACTCGCAGAGAGGCGTTGTCCCAGGGGTCCTTGCCCGCTTCATACGGCGTCATCGCCTCAGGGAGCGCGTTTGCACGCAGTTCTGCCTCCGGCACCCAGGCTCCGCGGGAAGGGTTGGCATCGCAAGTCAACAGATACCACCGATCTATCGCCTTCCAGCTCTTCTTTTGCTCCTCGGTCCATTCGTCCCACTTCGCCGGACGGCGGGCCGACGGTTCAAAGCGGTTAGGCACCAGCTTGCCGAAGCGCCAGAATTCCCGCAGCACCGGATAGGCCCACGGACGGTCGACCATGGCCAGCGTGCGCTGCCAGGCGGCGTCCACATAGGCGTTGCGCCGGGAATCGCCGCGGAACTCAAAGTAGAGCTTCGGACGCATTACCCAGAGGCCGAATTGAAAAACCCCCTCATAACGGTTGAAATCCCAGCGCTGACCAGAAAGCGCATATTGCGCCGTCTTTGCCGGGTTTGAGACACCTTTACCCCTGGAACGCCAGATATTCGACACGGGGTCCCCGTCCCAAAAGATGGACGACCAGAAAAAGGATGGGTCTGCTTTGAGTATCCCCGTCTGAGTGGCAAACATGTTCATAGCATCATGTTGCAGACCGGTCGCGGCGAAATCGGTTTTTCCAGGTTGCCAGTCGTTGTCGTAGAACTCTGGCATGCCGCCGTCATGCGGTCTCCTGAGGTTGTTGTAGGCGACGAACCGTAGATTTTTACTCCAACTCGGCGAAACACAGGCGGCCCGCGCCGCGGCAAACATCGCCTGATAGCGTTCGTCATAGCCCTCGGCGGTCACTTTCGTCAGAAATGCCACATCGTGTGGCCCATGGCCATACTTCGCTAAAAACCTGTCCGACTTTGGATCGACCTGAGCCTTGCCTGCTTCGTTGTTATCCAGAAAAATCACCAACGGCGGGTCGGGATAGATTTTCTGGATCTCGACCATCATCGGATTACTGAACCAGAAGGTCCCGAATTCCTGCCAAGGCTCGATTGGCCCGCAGGGGTCCATGGACGGGTTCTTCTCTGCAGCCTTGCCCTTGATCAGCAACCGTGGATCCTTTTCAGGCGCAATCGGCTCCCTGGTGACCTGGCTACGGCGCTGGACGAGGGTGAGCGGATAAGTAGCATAGTTCCAGCCGCGAAAGGCGATGGGCAACTTATGATCACGGCAGAACTCCAAGGCCGGCCGCCATTGATCCAGCAAATCGTCGGCCTGCTTCTTGGCCTGGGTCAGACCGGGGTTGTTGCCGGGATTGGGTGCGGAATATGTCCGCGTCGCCAAGGACATCGTGTCGATGAAGGTTGGGATAACATGATGTCCCTTCTTAACCAACTCTACGAAGTAGTTTGGATCCCAGCCCAGCGGAGAATCTCCGGGATTCTTCGATAGCTTGGGCAAATCACACATCCAGTTTCCAGTCAGCGGCAGCGGACGACCCGCGGGATCGAGGTAGCTGATGTTGACCCACTGGCGCAAATCCTCCTCCGCGCCACTGCCTTTCTTTGCCGGAACAGAAGCCACGGTCGCCGGAGCCGCCGTTTTCCCCTTAATCAAGTCATCCGGCGTCCAGTCTGCACCATAATGTGTTGCCGGATCAAACACCGTAACCTGACCCTGCGCTACAATAAAGCTCAGTAGAAACAGACAAATCATCATAAAGATTACCGACAGAATCTTCCCCATAAACTTTTTCATAATTTTTCTCCATTATAGATATGATGCAAACGGAGCATATCTTGTATAACCATTGCAGGAATGGTACCTATCAATTAAAGCTTGATAAAGTTACCATATCAGATTATTTAGTTAGACTGTATCAGCAAAAATAATTTTTACTGTACTTCAAGATATCCCAAAATTCTAACTCATGCCCCGAATGAATTCCATGTTCTGGAATAACTCAAAATAGTTGTGGACCCATTTTCATAATGGTAATTATCGGTTACCATCTAAATAACGAATCCTGCCTTTTCCACATCTGTAGCCAAATGCCATTGCCATGGCTCAATTTTCCCTAAGCTACACAAAAAAAGACGTACCGTGCAAATCATTCCACGCAGGCATACAAAATGCTGAGGGAAATAGTTCTCGTAATGCGCACCCGGACGCTGTCACGCCCCAGACCTCAACCCGGTGCATTTCATGGGCGTGTTGCCGGTGAATGATGTTGTCGCGAATAATAGTGTCTTGCATCATTAGTTCTCCAATATGCTGGGGGATTCTTTCCACTCCGGATTAGGTTGCGGGATTTTGGCTTCGACGCGTTGCCGCCAGGCGACAAGTCGTGCGTGCAGGCGACCCGCGATTTCAGGCTGCTCCGCCGCCAGGTTGCGTGTCTCGCCGAGGTCCCCACTCAGGTCATATAGTTCTAAACTGCCATCTTCAAAGAACTCGATGAGCTTCCAGTCGCCCTCACGGATGGAGCACCCCGGGGTGCCGCCCTGATTGCCGTAGTGCGGGTAGTGCCAAAACAGCGGGCCGCGGTTGAAATCGGCCGCGCCGCCCAGCGCCGGCAGGAAGCTAACTCCGTCCACATGTTGCTCGGGACGCAGTGGCAGACCGGCCGCCTCGAGCAAAGTTGGGTAGAGATCAGGACTGGTGATAGGCGTACGGCAAACCGAGTCCGGCGACACCCGTCCGGGCCAGCGGACGAGATAAGGTTCGCGGGTGCCGCCATCGTACATCCAGCCTTTGCCCGCTTGCAACGGCAGATTGCACGTCGGGGCGCTTTCGCCCTCCCAATAGCCGCCGGTGGCTAACCCGCCATTGTCGGACGTGAATATGACAAGCGTATTCGCCGCCTGGCCAGTATCCTCCAGCGCCTCTAATACGCGCCCGATATTGGTGTCCAGGTTCTCCATCATTGCCGCGTACGTGAGGTCAGACTGCAGCATCCGATGTTTGACGACCGCGTCACGCATGCGTTCGGTATGAAAAGTCTCGCCATCGCGAAGGGGGTCGATCCGCTCCAGTCCCAGTCGTTTAGCTTTAGCCTCGTATTTTTTCACCAGTTCCGGCGGCGCTTGAATCGGTGTATGCACGGCGTAATGCGAAAGATGCAGAAAAAAAGGACGCTCATCTGATTGGCGGATCAGATCAATCGCGGTATCTGTAAGATGGTCAGTCAGATAAGTACCCGGTGCGGCGTCCGCCATTCCGGGAATGCTCCACGGACTGAAATATCCCTTCTGGGGCATCCCCCATTCACAACCGCCAACGTTTACTTCAAAGCCATAATCAGTAGGATAATGTCCCGGTCCACCCAGATGCCACTTGCCGACATGCCATGTCCGGTATCCCCCCTCGCGCAACGCTTGCGCAACCGTAACTTCAGAACATGGCAGTCCTTTCAGATATGGCACCTCGATTAGCCGCCCCCGCTGGGGATGCCACTGTCCGGTCCAATCAATCCAATCGGTGATGCCTACAGTGGCTGGATATTTCCCGGTTAACAGGCTTGCGCGGGTTGGCGAACATACCGGACATGACGCATAGGCGTCGGTGAACCGCATTCCCTCCGCAGCCAGGCGATCCAGATTCGGTGTCTCGTAGAAGGTGCTCCCGTAACAGGTCAAATCCCGCCAGCCCAAATCGTCAATCAGGATAAAAAGGATATTCGGTTTATTCATACTCTATGCCCCCATCCCGCCACAACCGCCGGTGTGGTCGGTAACCATTTGAAGACTGGCTCTGTCTCAAACTCCAGTTTATATACCACTACGCCGGCATTTGAATCCGGACAATCTACCGGTAAATTTAGCAACCGGATGCGATATCCCTCCTGCAGAAATTGAACTGGCTGACCGGTCGTCAGGCAGGTGACTTCCTTCAGCGAAGTTTCGTAACCTCCAAGCCCTTGTTCAGTACCGGCCCAGATTTTCCGCCAGAAATAGACAACATTAGCTTTACGGGAGACCAGCCCGCAATAGGACGGGAAACCACCGAAGGAATCGAGCTGCCCATACACCGCTTCGCCGTGACGCTCCAGCCAGCGACCAGTCACTTCAAGAGGCTTAATCACATCACTCGGTACGCTGCCGTCGGGAAGAGGGCCGATGTTGAGCACTAAATTGCCCTGTCCGGCACAGGCTTTGCCCAGCATCTTGACAATGTCGCGGCCGCTCCAGGAATCCACCTCCGCGCCGGTCATGTAACCCCACGAGACATCATTGAAGGTCATGGCCGCTTCCCAGCCGCGGTCGCGGACGCTCGGTACCGGAGTAATGTGACCCTCCGGCGTGGAGAAATCTTCCAAGAGATTGCCCGGCAACTGCGGGTCGCGATACGGATGGGGTTGCGACCGGTCGTTAATCAGGATGTGCGGCTGAAGCTCGCGCACCATTTGGTTCTGCGCATCCGCCCCCCAGGCCAGCGCCGTCTTGAGCACATCGGGCGAATCGTACCACAGGATATCGATCCGGCCGTAGTGGGTCATCAGCTCGCGCATGGACTCCAGGTTGAACTGCAGGAACCGTTGCCGCGCGGCTGTATCGTAGGCCATGGTGCCGCAATCGGGATGACGCAGGTCTTCCCATGGATAATAGAAGCCGACCCTCAACCCCTCACCCCGGCAGGCGTCGACGAACTCGCGCACCAGATCGCGCCTGGGGCCGGTCTTGACGCTGTTGAAATCGGTCTGCTTCGTGTCCCACAGGCAGTAGCCCTCGGAATGCTTGGTGGTGAACACCATGTATTTCATGCCGGCCTTCTTGGCCAACTGAGCCCACTGGCACGCGCAGCCGGGTTGGGGCCGGAAGCCATCCACCAGTTTCTCGTATTCCGCCCACGGGATGCACTCGGTCGCCACCGCCGATTCGTGCCGGCCGAGTACCGAGTACAACCCGAGATGGACGAACATCCCGAAACGCGCTTCCTTCCACCAGCGCATCCGTTCGGCCCGGGTGACGGTAGTCTCCTGCTCGTATTGCCAGCGTGGTTTCAAGGTGGTCATCAGAGGCTCCCTTCGTTGACCACAATCGCCTCCGCCGGCGGCCATTCGCCTTGCGGCGATGCGTCCTCCACGCGCTGCGACTTCGCGCCCGGCCACGGCTCGATGCGACCGGTCACCAAGGGGTCGTTGGTCTTCACCATCCACGTCTGCAAGCGCTCGCGCATCTCCAGCAACGCGGCGGCGCAGTTCGGATCGCTAGCCCGATTACAGGCTTCGTTGGGATCGAAGACCAGATCATACAGCTCCTCGGCGACCTGTGCGCGCGAGTCCCAGCCGGCCTTCCGCAAGAACGTCTTGCTGACGCTGTCATCGCAGTTGGGCAATACCGGACCGGAGTGCGGGGCGAAGCGGCGAATGTAGTTGTAACGCGGCGTACGCACTGAGCGCATTGGCTCCGGCGCGGCATGCCAGTTAACCTCGGCGAACACGGTATCGCGCACATCGGTTTCCTGTCCGTCAACCAACGGAACCAGTGACGCGCCTTCCAGCCATTCAGGCGAGGGTAGTCCGACCGCCTCACAGAGCGTCGGGAACACATCAATGTGACTGGCGTAAGCATCCAAGACCTTGCCGCCGGTGAATGCGCCTGGACCGCGCAGCAACAGCAGCACGCCGGTGCCGTGGGCCGTCAAATTGCACTTCATAAGTGGATAGGCGATTCCGTGGTCAGTGGTGATCAAGACAAGAGTATTCTCCGCCAACCCAGCCTGCTCTAACGCCATCAGCACCCTACCATAACATTCGTCGAGTAACCGGGCTGCAACGTGGAAGTCGGCGAAATCACGGCGTGTTTCGGGTGTATCCGGCAGCGGCGCGGGCGGACGTACATAGCGCGCGTCGTCATCTGGGGCATGGTGGGATGTGTGCCACTGTTCCCCCATTCCTGTGCGATGGGTCAAGTCAAACCCGCAATCAAGGAAAAACGGTTTCGCCGGATCAGCATTGAGTAGATATTCTACCGCCGCTTGTGCATACCATTGATTCCATGCTTCAAAATCATTCGCCCATTCCGGCCAACGCTCATGGGTGAGCGCCTGCTCGTAACCAAGTTCGTGGATTCCTTCAGGATTATGTTTCGCTGTCACATGCTGCACACCGGAAAGCGCGGTGGCATAACCCTGGCTTTTCAGGTAGCTGGCCAGATGTTTCGATGGATCGATGAGCTTGCCGCCATGATGCGCAAGGGCAGTCATGCCACACTGGTGCGGATATTGTCCGGTCAGCAACGCCGCCCGGCTGGGTGAACAAGTCGGCGCGGCGCAGAAGGCCTGACGGAAGAGCACCCCCTCCTCAGCAAATTTTTGCAGATGCGGCGTCTCAACCGCATAGCCGTAAGGCTGGATATAGCGGCCAGTGTCGTGCGAGTGCAGGTAAAGGATATTCAATGTTGGCATAAGTGGACTCCTGAATAACAGTTATTTCACCGTCTTTTCGGCTGTACGTGCGCCGCGATCCGGGTAGTTATCGATAATGTCACCATGCCCGGTAGCACGGGGATCGCCTGTACGTACCAACTCAGCAGACAATTTCCGGTCGAGTTTTCGTTTTATTCCAGTATAGTGAAGTTTGTCAGCAAGATTTATCATTTGGTTCGGATCCCGGCGATTGTCATAGAGTTCTTCGGCAGGACGCAACCCGGCGTAAGCCTTCCACATAGGCGCCACCACTGGATCATCCTGGTGATTCATCATATAATTCAGTGCAGGTCCTCCATCGGCAGCCGCTGGCGAAAGTTCTGGTTTGTAATTCCGTATATAGAGGAAATCGCGGGTATGCAATGCGCGGCAAGGATATAGGCTGCCGCCATGCCGTTCACGGACGACAATAGTATGGTCACACTCTGAATCCACTATACCTTTCTTACCCGACTTCAATATTCTTAGCAGACTGTGTCCTGTCATATCTGTGGGGATAGGCAATCCAGCCGCAGCCAAAAAGGTTGGCGCTAAATCGCAAAGACTGACAAAGTCGTCTATTACACGTCCCGATTTAATATGTTTACCCCACCGAATTGCCATCGGCATGCGAGTGCCACTGTCATAAAGATTGCACTTAGCACGCGGGAACGGCATACCATTATCACTGGTCACCACAATCAATGTGTCGTCAAGGCGACCACTTTTCTCCAGAATATTAAGAGTCGCGCCAAGTTCAGTATCGAACGCCTGAACTTCAGCATAGTAATCCGCCAGGTCTCCGCGCACTTCGGAGGTATCGGGCAAAAAGGGCGGAACAGGCACAGTTTTCTCGTCAACAGTTCCTTTCAACCAATGTTGATTGTAGGGTCGGTGTGGATTGTTGCTGCCGAACCAATAACAGAATGGCGTCTCAGCGGGTAACGCTCCCAGAAATCCCGCAAAATCCTGTGCGGGTGGTCCGGCCGGGTTGCGAGTGCGTCCACCGAGACGAAAATCACCAGGACCAAGCCCTTTATCTTTCACACCGACGGCATAGCCGGCAGTCTCAAGCAGATCGGGATAAACTGCGAACTTCTTATCGAGAGGCCCGTTGAGATTTACAGCTTCCTCCAATCGGTAGGGATATTGCCCGGTGAGGATACCGGCACGGGACGCGGTACAGGTAGGCGCGGCGCAGTAGGCATTCCTGAACAGCACCCCTTCGCGCGCAATGCGATCGAAGTTAGGGGTCTTTACCGCCGGATCGCCCAAACAGGATGCATGCCCCCATCCCCAATCATCGGCAATAATCAGTATTATATTGGGACGTTTTGGTGTTGCCGTAATAGCCCATAATGCACGGGGTAACGCCATAGCGGCGAGACCAATACCAACTACTTTCAAAAAATCACGGCGTGTTAAAGAATTATTCATTATATTCATGTTATCTAATACAAACTTACTATTATGTTTCATAAATATATCTCTTTTTTACATCTTGAATCCCGCCGAAGGATTATCTTCATCCGGGTCAAGTAATTTCGCCACCGGTTTTCCATCTGCCAGTGATACTAAATATGTGCTGCCCCCTACCCTTGCTTTTAAAGTTATTTCGCCGGCACCGGGGATATTCACGGTTGCGTCATACTGTTTGTCTTCACCACCCTTTGTATCTGCTGTCCAGGCTTCAACCAGCCACTCTGCCTTGTTGCGGTGTTTTCTTGCAACGACACGAAATGGGCGACCCATTGGCAATACATTTACTTTGCCTTTGGCTATAACGGTCTTTTCCAGTTCTTTCGGCAATAATTCATAGGCTGGTTGTTCAACCGACCAGATATGTTTATATTTGCCTTCATCCACCAGGTCACCATTACGAATGTAATCTTCGAGATGAGTGAACAACGCATGGACATGGCCAAGTGCCATTTGCTGCATCATCCAGTCAGGCACAGTATTCAATTTAAATGACGCATTAAAATCAGGTTGATTATATGTGCCGGCATTGCCGCCCAGAGTACCCATTACATACATACATTTTAAAAAGCCGCGATACTGGCGCATGGAAGTGTCGTATCTTTTGGCCCAGAACCAGTTATAAGATAGTGTATCCCCCAGGGCAAGCTGCTGACCAATAGCGTTAAGAGACATCGACAACAAATCTTGATTACCATCAAAACCGGTATTCATGGAATGAAGATAACATTCTATGCTTGGCTGGTCGCTTACTCCGCGCATTGGCTTATATGACGGTCCCCAATCTGCCCATCCCCAGTAACGGTCTTTATGACCAGAACCGCCGGATGTGTAATAAACATATAAATCACGGTCCGGTACAGCTTTTTTCACCTCATTTGCTATCAATTTCTGGGCATTTCCGGTTTTATCATCTAAATATTCGATTCTGCTAAGACCTTTTGCCTTATATTCATCTATCGCTTTCTTTATCTTAGGGTCCTGCATCCATACACTGCCGGCAAAACCCCACACGCCAAGACCCCATTCACCACCATTCAGAATGATAGAAACCGGCACTAATTTGCGAATTTCTGCAATCGGTTTTGCCCTTCCGGCACCGGCATCAATCCAATATTGGTCTGATACTTCGGGGCTAATAACCGTATTCATTCCCGGGTGCCATTCTGTACCATCCAGAGATTTTGCCTGGGCATTCAGTAATATGCCATCTTTATCCCGAGTCCACAAATCAGCAGGAGGATTCGGTGGGTCAAACCGGTCACAAGTCACCTCGAGTTTGTATTTACCGGGATTAGCCTTCATAAGGGAGATAGTTTTCGCCAAATCACTTTCAGGATTGGCAATTTGTTTTAGTCGTTGACTGCTAAGATACCCACCCGACGGCAACGCGTACCCCCAATTATCAGCAAACTCTTTATTCAATTCAAACGGCATAACCCAGCCATACCGGGTTAATGGTGGCAGTTTATTACCCGGTTTGAAATATGGTTTTGGCTGCGTCTGCAAATATGCTATCGGGGTGGTCATACCGCGTTCTTTATTATATGCTGTCAAAGCCATTTGCTGTTCAGTTATTGAGGTGCGATATTTATCAGTCATTGTTTTTACAGCAGGGACAGTATCGAGATTGTATAAAGCATCTATTATCAATTCGCTTTTCATATTATTGATATCTTCGCGCATTTGCTGATGTTCCGGTGTCGCATGATCATTTCTTACCTTTTGTGCGTCAACAAATGCCTGCCATCTGCGTTGTGCTATTTTTTTATAATCCGTGGTTTCAGTTTTATTTTCATTACGCATCTTCGCTATTTCAGCATCAAGGTCAGCAACCAATTTCTGGCTTTCAATGCATTTCTGGTCTTTTGCCGCCCACGCGTTAAGTTCCGCATCTGCAGCTTTTAAAGCTTCAATTTTCCCTTTATATTTCGCCTGTTTTGCCGTGAAAACTGCATTGTCGCAGGTGCCATCCAATGCAAATTTTTCAATAGCCTGGCGTTGCTGTGCTGTTTTATTCACTGAACTTTTCCAGACAGCTTCCAGTGCTTCAGTATTATCCACCATCTGGAATTGCCGCCACAAATTAGGCAATGCGTTAACACTGCTATTGAAACCGCTGAAAGTTAACCATGAGAATTTACCCCAGTCTTCCTGAGTCTTCTTATTGGTATCATGCTGATCCCATACGCTCATAGATAACCGGAAAGCACCGCCTTTTTCCAATTTAATTGGGTATAAACTTGCTTTTGTGTATGCCCATTCATATATCCAACCGGTATCGGTACGCTTTACCGCAATCTCCGCACCGTCCGGCATCGCCGGTCCACTGGGGACATAACCCGCACGCAGGAAACTCGCTTTGCCACCCTGTATCGGGCCCAAATGTTCGCGATAATAACCGGTATTTAAAGACTCGCCCATGTGCCATGCCCATGGATACAGGCAAAACATGATATTATCATCATTCCAGAATAACTGTTCCTTACCATTTACAACCGGGACATTATCAGTGATTTCCGCGGCAAAATAAAGTTTCTTATCATCCCAGCGGCTATAAAACTTACCGCTGAACTCTTTCGGGTCGCGTGGTCCGTTATACCATTTTTCATAAGGAATAGGAATTAATTCGTCCAGATTCCAGTCAGACAAATCGCCATTTACTGTAATTGGAGTATTCGTTTTAAGAGATGCCTGGAAAGATACATCATCTTCGCAAGTGATGTTAAAACCACTCTTATCAGCAATGGTGGCGCGCATTTCATAACTGGTGGCTAAATTAGCCTGCTCACGCGATATGGGGAAACGGATTTCTGTAGTGCCACGTGGAGTGACGGTATATGCTTGTTCCATTACTGATGGTTCATAATCAGCGCCAAAGAACTTATTCGCGATACTCACCTTGCCGGTCATTGTAGTATCCGACAAACTGCGGACAGTGACAGCGATGGCAGGATTTTGCAGTTTAGTCATTGGAATACCTGTCATCTGCGCAGTCAGAATCTCACCAACAACAAGCGGTTGTTTCAGGACAGTAATAAGAGTGTCACCATCATAAATTCGTGTTGTGAATGTATAATTTCCTGCTGCGGTGTCTGATGAAATTGATATTGGCAAATCAATATTGCTGACTTTACCAACTTCAACATTAACTGTTTTTGTTTCTACTTTCGGCCAGGTTCCGTCTACCGTGGCGACAATCTTCGCGGTAAACGCTTTGTTGAATATTGCCGGCAATGTTAAAACTGCCTTACCTGATGACCCACGTGCTATTGATGGTAATATCAAACCACCATCAACAGATTTTAATATTCCGGTGGCGGTTTTCGCGTTATATAATCCTGTGACTTCTTTATCAAAAATCAATACCATCGGGTCAAGTGTGGCGACCACCATTGACGCACCGGCAGGGGTAATACGGTCGGTGCGACCATAAATATCCTGCATGGTATATTGCGCGTCCGCATTTACTGTGAATGTTGTTGGGGTACCAGGTTCACGCATATATAGATAACATATAGTCTTACCATCACGGGCGTAAACGTATGCAATTGTTTTATCAGTTGGTTGAAATGCCAATTTAAAATCCGCGCATTCTACTGCCTGTACAAAATTATAATACGCCATTGTTTTCATCATTGGCATCAGTGACGCGCCGCGCTGGTCAGTACCAAAAGCACCGCGTCCCCAATTATTATCTTTTATACTATCCGCAACCCGTGGTCGGTCTACATATTGCATCCACTGAAAACCATCACCGGGGAACTCGCCGCGTAGGATAGCGTTACTACCCAGGTTTGACCCGGCCTCATTAACATACATCAGGAAATAAGTTATACGATACATGTCATGGGCATGGGCATCAAGCATTGATGTTATCAAGTCGCGACTGCTTTGCAACTGGTCATTACCACCAACAGCAGCAAACTCAGTTGATATTAAATGACGTTCAATGCCCAGTTTTTTCAATTCCCTTTGTAATCTCTGCTGTCCATCCCACACAACTCCGGATTGATATACATGGGTATCAAAGAAATCTGATACTTCATATAATTTTTCTTTTAATATCAGATTAACACCGTCATCGCCGGCATTAACACCCCAAACCATCATCCCTACCGGCAAATCGGGGAACTCTTTTTTAATTGCCGCGTAGGCTTTTCTTTGTAGTTCCAGGGTGCGGGCATCAATAAAACGCTCTAATCCTGAAGGAACCACTTGGACGATACGATTTTTATTGGCGCGAATGTAGGCAACAATATATTCCACATAGCCATCTATCTCAAAACCTTTGCAACCGGGATGAAATGGGTCATCTATAATAGCCCAATCCGGAGCGTTTCTTGACATATCCCCCCATGGGTGATTTGGAGTTCTGCCGCGAATCTGTTCAAGGTTTGGACAATATACCATCTTGGGAAACTCTGGATCGGGTTTAATAGTTATCGGTCCGCCTTTCACGGGTTGCGCGTTTCTCCAACCATTATAATCCCAGTTATGCACTAAAGATGTGCCCATCTTATCCAACAGTGACTGCCCTTCATGCTTTGAATCACTATTCTTAAATCCCCCGCCTTCAGCAAAAGATATAAAACGGCATTTATCGTATTCATTTACCCCGGTTTTTCGCGGATTCACCACAGCATAAGTGATTGTGTCTTCAGCAATCACCTTGTCACCATCCAACAATTTTGCATTCAGGAAAAATTCACGCCCAACTTCTTTTGCTGATTCATCAGCTATTAAAGTTGACAGACGCAAATTTTGTGTGCGTTTCGGGTCAAGATGCCGGTCAACAACCGGTGCCGCACCATCAAAAGCAATCTCGCCACTAGCAATTTTAAATTTCTCATAATCAGTTATTTCATACCGTATCACTGGCTTCTGTAGAGTTCCAATCGGCTTTTTATCATTGGCATACAATAAAAAGTCAAATCTGAAAGGATCATCAGAAAAGAAAAGATTAGCGTTTTCCGCCGTACTGACTTCTAACGAATATCGGCTTGCGGCTGATGTTGTTTTTACCTGCGCAACATTTGCTGCGACATCTGATACTGCTATGCGGACATCGGTGAAATAACATTCACCACGACTCATAGCCTTTGGCCAGCACAATCGCAAACGAAAAAAATCACCAGTTACATTTTTAACAGCATTGTAATTTTTCCATAACAGACCTTCCTTTGTCATAGTGTGGCGAAATTGCGGTATTTGCCGTTTATCATCCCAGGGCAGCCAGGTCCAATCGCCGCCGTTATTTGCCAATTTACCATCTTTATCACAGGGGATAATTTCAAATGCGGCAGAATATGAAAAATCTTTCTGTGCGTCATAATTATCCGCACCCCACAGACTGATCTTTACCGGCTTACCGGGATTTTTAAGTACCGGACTAAGCCAGGCGCTATCCGCCTCTTCGTCTTTTAATTGTTTTATAAGCAGACTTTTACCACCGGCGCGCCGGGTGATATCAGAAACGGTGGCATTGTTCACCGCAGTCCAATCCTTGCCGCCATCAGCAAATGTGGTTTCGTATAGAACTTCTGCCGCATTGCTTCCAACACCAGCTATTAACGTTACCATACATACCATAAACAGCCTCTTAATAAGATGATTAATACGCATTTCATTCCCCTTTATGCAAAATTATTTCAGAAGTCATACCATAAGCACAGGTAAACTCCAGCACTGTTACCGAGTTTCTTGTTTCTTTGACAATTACATTTTCACAAAACTTTGGCATTATCCATTTTCCGTGCAACTCTACACGGACAATTGACGAACGTGCAGGTGTGGCATTCGCTTCATCGTCCAGATACCCCATGTTTCGACGTTTAGGAAGCCGCAGGTCGGGATCGGCAAGACTTAATATAACATTATCCGCGTTTTCTTTAACCATTATCATCACCGGGGTATCTGTCTTACGCACTATTCCATATGGAATTACCCAGTCAGTTTCAAACAATGCATACGCGGTCGTATGCTGTGTTAAATGTTCAATTATATGCGCCTGATGATTTTGCAGTAATACCCGGTATGGTAACGTGTTAGCGTATTTACTTAATGACGCAGCATCTGTTTGAACCAGCATTACATATTCATAACGGACAGAACCATAACCATCATCTTTTGGGGCATGTCCATGGTCAAGCCAACAAGTGCTGAATGCGCCTGTTGTGTCACCCTTATTCCACGCGTCACGTGATTGCTGCATATTGCGCGTCAGTTTTACACTGCCAGCATCAGGAATTATATAACCATTGTTATATGAATCAATTATTGTCAGCTTTTCACTTTCTTTTCCATGAAATTCATACGGAAAATCAGTTATTGATTCACCATTTATCTGAATCGGCATCTTTTCATCAGGCATCCAGTTTTGAAACAGCGTAGTTTCAGTTGTATGTTCAACATCACTATTCTGAATATTTGAACCAAGGCAAATAATTTCATTATCAAAGAAGAAATAACTTTTATAAGCACGGAATGATGGGTCATGATAATGCTCATGCAGTTTCAGCACGAACATACCATTTTTATTCTCGCTGCTGACACCGCCGACAAAAGTCGCGTTGGAGAAAAACCGGCAAGCCCAGCTTGATTTCGGGTCATAATTTTCGTTAAGGGTAAGGTGCTTTGTGGTCGCCCCCGGCCACCGGCACCAATCCCAACCTTTATCCAGATTCCACCCACTTGATACCGGATTCACCGGGTCGCCATGGGTAATAGTCTGCAAAGTGCCATAACTCCAATAGCGCGCGAAAACATTTTCCTCTATCATTGCCCACATTTTGGGATGCATCTCAAAATCCCATACATATTGGCTCCAACCCTTAACCGCCGCCATCCAATTTTTGCGTCGGTGAATAGCCAACGCCCCCCAAGGTTTGCTCCAAAATCCATGTAGAGGCGGAGTGGCAGGCAAGTTTAGGTCAACGAGTTCCTGCATAATCTGCAGGCGACCTGGGGTCTGATAAAAAAGAAACTTCCCCTGTTGTGCATCCAGATCCACGCTCATAATCTGCGGCAGATAATTGGTACCCTTATCACCCTCCCCAAGATATGCGCAATTTGGGTCCCATAACCGCATGAAGATTCCAGCCAGGTCCGCATCTATCGTTTCACCCGCAAGCGCCAGGTAGGCATAGGCTGAGAGTATCCTTATCCCGGGACGCGGCATACGCCCCATCACAGTGTATGGAATGTCATATTTATTAGTGAGAATATCTTGCGTCAGTAATGCCTTTTTGAGATTGGCAACGCTCTCTGGAGCAGCGGCGAAATCGGTGCCGTGCAGCAACCAGACGATGAGCGAACAGAATTCATAAGCGCAGACGGTATAGGCACCTGCATAGATCGCCTGATGATGAAACCCCAGTCCGTCAGGTTTGATTAGTCCGGTAAAACGCGGCGAAATCCTCAGCGCGTCATTATACCAGTCCAGCCAGCCATTCATATACTGCACCTTTTGCGGTGTATCATCCATGGCCAGAATCATCGCCAGCGAGGTGAACATAACAGAACGCAAAGCGTCGGCGTTGGTCTCAACATATTCCTCATCGAATCGTGTAAAGGTCTTGCCAAAGGTCAGATACCAAAATGCCGCGCGTACCGCGGTATCATGCCGATCCGTGGCGCGAAGTTCATCCCGCATCAAAACAACGGCATGGCAATAAGGCGCAAAGCCGAGGGGAAGCAACCACATATCCCCCAACGCACTGCCTTCACCCCAACCCTGGTCATGGATGTAATCAAACAAATCCAGCACTGTCTGACATGCGGTTTCGTTGCCGTTGACCTTGTAGTCGAACACCAACGGCATGAGGATGTCATAAAACATGTGTTTAAAACTGGTGGAACTTCCAAAGTTCTTCACCAATCCTGGCCCGATAATGCGTCCGTGCTCATCCCTGACAATGCCCAGCGCCTCAAGTTCTGACCAGCCACGACGAATGTAGGTCTGAAACTGCTCAGCGCCACCTCGCAACACCGGACGGCTCAAATCCGGTTGGTCACCAACCAGCCATTTGTGGTAACGCGCCAAAATTGTAGCAAAATCCCGTTTTTGTGTTTCCGTCACTGTTTCCGGCAATGGCAGACTCGGGCACTGCCAGGAATAATACAGTGGCCAATGCTGGCACCAGCCACCAAGGCTGCCACTATATTCAGGTATCTGATAATCAGCGCTGCGTTGGGCAGACATATTCGATGAAATGATAATATTATCCAAATAAATACAGCCTGATTTTTTTGATACCGGCGGGATAATTTCCATTTTTTCAATAGTACCACCTAAGTTCTCAGCCTTCGCGTCTGCCTCAAACTGCACCTGGAACATTCGCCATCCAGAATAATTCAAGCCGAATCTAAATATATAACGCGGGTTACCTGTTTCTAAATCCTCATCAGAACCCAAACAAAATATCAACTTGTCATCCACAGGATTTTCATTGTAAATCCAACCACTAATCCCAGCCTGCGGGTATTCCGGGACAGATAATGACAGGCCATCACAAACTAATATTCCGCCGATACCCCATTTCCACTCCAGCGATTGCCGACCATCTTTAAAATGACATGTCGAAATTTGCAATTCACCAGCATTTTTTGTATGCCAATTAGTTGGTACAGATTTTTCTTCAAATGATTCTGATAATGATGAGGAAGATTTCATATTACTACCTTTATCTGATAATTAATTTACGCAATGCTTTGTCATTCACCCATCCCTGCGCACTGGCGAACCAGAAACGGGTTTCGGAAGTTCCCTGTTTTAATAAATCACCGGCAAAATCAACGTAATCCGGATAATCTTTGTTCTCACCGAAAAGAAATGGAATATATATTATATCATCACCAAATAGCCGATGAATTTCTTTAAACGGCGTAAATGGATAATGGAACTCCAGGCTGTGTATTTTTATTCCAGACTCTTTTAATGCCGGTAGATGTTGCGCATAACTGCCGCAGCAATGAATTTGTAAACCGCCGAACGCATCCGCAATTCGGCGCAGACAGGGAATCTCAAAATCACGGTAAATATCCGGACTGAGCAACGGCATCATATCCTGAGTCAGTGACGCTCCCAATTCCTCCGGTAAAAATGTATAGGGCCAAATGCTGCCGATAACTTTCCCACCACCTATTTCTTTGCGAAATCGTTTGTGATATTCAATCAATGTGGTAGTGATGGAATCCAACGCAGCGTGAATTGCATCCGGTTCCTCATACATGGTAATCATCAACTCAGTCTGCTCCATCACCAGTGCCAGTGTATTCATCGGTCCCTGAAAATCCGGGGTGCGGGTAAATATCGCGTCAGACTGTAATTTGTCACAAACTAACCAGTATAAATCAACCGCCATTTTAAAATCAGAATCTTCATACGAACAAGCCTGTAATTTTGGGAGATCATTAACGTCATTAATTACCGATTCTATATGCACCCCACCGCCTTCCGCGGGTGGTATCACCTTGCCGCCATACATTTTAGCGGTACTGATGGTGCCGAAATCCGGATATATCGCCGGTAATATAAACTGCTCATCAGACTCAATGTCAGCACGAATGCATTCCGCGGCAGCAGTTGCCACTTCATCCAAATTGAAATGTTCACGATCCAACATTTGCCGGTAAGCCGGTGGAACAACCATGCTGACTATTGGCCCGGTGATTTCTCCCTGCCAATATGACCTATAATATTCCAGTGTTTCTTTATAATTTGCAATTTGGTTAACGGCGGTCATATTATCTCACTTTTTATAAATAATTCAGTTGATTTATTCCTGCCCGATATGCCGGACCTGCGGTATTTGATTCTTTACCATCTTCAACAGTCTTGTAATTATAAGGTTTATTTGCCCAGTCAACGGCAGGCCAAACGCTGACAACCCGGGTGGTGTCAATCAACCATTCCAATAAACGTTTTCTGCCTTCTGCTACCACATCGCGATAAGACAAGTTATCAAATAAATTGGTTGTTTCATTCGGATCAGTTCTAATATTATATAATTCGCCAAACTCTTCACCACCAAACATTTGCGGTTGGTAATGCACCATTCGCCATTCATCCCAACGGATAGCCTTGCTCCAGGGATTTTCTGTTACCGCGACTGACCTGACCGAGGTTTCATCTCCACTTAATAAAGTGGAAATGTCTTTGCCATCCACAGTCTCCATTGCCGGTAATCCACACAACGCGGTTATTGTCGGGGTAAGGTCGATATTTTCTACTAACTGATGACTTACATGCCCACCCTTTGTAACACCGGGAACGCGCCAGATATACGGAACACGACAAACAGCCTGAGAACAAATACCTGGTGCTTTTTCTGGAACGCCGAAAGTACCGGAATACGCGCCATGGTCACTGCCATAAATTACAATGGTATTATCCGCCAATCTGTTTTGGTCAAGGTAATCAAGAAGTTGACCTAACGCAAAATCAACCTGGGTTATACAAGCCAGATATCCATGCCACACCCGACGGCGAACGTTTTCTACACCTTTTGGATCAATTAACCCTTCCCACGTCTTACCACGCTGTACCATTTGCTGAAAATGCGGCGGACGTTTTGAGGTGTCCTGATTTATTGTCTCTGGTAATTCCAAATCATCAGGATACATGTCCCAAAATATCTGATCGGGGGTATAACACTGATGTGGCCTGGGTAACGAAACCTGCATACAGAAAAGTTTACCGGCTTTTTGCGATTCACCCATAAACTCTATAGCTTTTTTTACACACCATCCTTCTACGCTGTGTTCATATGGTAATTGTGATGGTCGGGCTTCATCTTGTTGCGCACCACTGAACTCCGGCAAAGTAATGCTATCTTCTTTATCGCGTATACCCAATTCCCGCAGATAATCAAAATATGCCGAACTATTACATTCAAACTTGCCACCGTAATTATATGACTCAGCATATAAATCTACCTGGTTTAGCAGCCAGTCCTGCGGGTCGTTCGGCGTATGCAGTTTACCAATACCAGCAGTCCGATATCCATTTGATTTAAAATGACCAAGAAAACCCGGCAAATGGTCAGGACTGGGACCGGATAAACCATAAATGCCGTGGTTGTGGCAATACTGCCCGGTAAAAAATGACATGCGACTGGGGGTACAGATAGGGTTTTGCGTATATGCATCGGTAAAACGCACCCCTTCAGCAGCTAACCTGTCCATATTAGGAGTAATCGCCTGCGGATGACCTTCGTAACCAGTACAGGCAGCCTGGTGTTGGTCAGATATTACAAATATAATATTATATGGTGTATTCGGCATTATTAACCCCTTTTAAATAGCTGGTGGTGTTACCCATTCTTTATTTTTCTGGATTATAATGTTTTGTGATAATGCAAGCAAACGCGGTTCTAAGTCTGCAAAATCAAGTGTGTTTGGCTGAGTATCACCTTGTGCGCACATTGCCGCCACGCAACCTGCCGGGCACCCGCCGCAGACTACGACATCATATTCACCGATTACGGGAATGCAGGACCGATAGTCGAGACTGTTAACGCTCATGACAATAACTCCTTACACTCAAAAGATATCTGTCTTCGTAGGCAGCGGTTCGGACTCAAGGATGAAGGACAGGAGGCGATCGCGCATCTCACGGACCACGTCTTGCCTGCCAGTGTCGGCCCATAGGTTGCGGAGTTCGCACGGATCGTTCCTGCGGTCATGCAACTCGCCGAACTCCTTGCCCTCGTAATGGACGAACTTCCAGTCGTCGGTAACAAGGCAACGCACGGCGGGCTCCCATAGGACACCGTCTTTTTGGTGGATATGCGAACCACGCCATTCTGTCAGCACCGCATCGCGTGCCGGCACCGGACGAAGCGTACCCTCGCGACTGAACAGTGGCCGTCCCTGTTGCCGATGTGGCCCTTGAATCCCAGCGAGTTCGGCAACCGTAGGCGCAATATCTACTGATGATGCGAACCCTGTATCGATTGCGGCTGGCACCGCCATCACCTCTGGAAAGCGCCAGATCATCGGCACGCGGATCGACGGATCGAAGAACATCGGCCCCTTGAGGAGCATGCCGTGGTCACCGAGCAACTCGCCATGATCGGAGGTGAAGATGATCACAGTCGACTCCGCCAGCCCCTGGGATTCCAAAGCCTTCAGGATGCGGCCGACGGCGTCGTCGAGATGCGCCATCATGGCGTGGAACGCGGCAATAGTGCCACCCACGCGTGCCGGGTCGCGGCAGATGTCAGCGTAGTCCTTTCGTCGCTCTTTTGCATACGGCGTCATCAACTCCTCGCAGTCCCCGCTGATTGGCGCCGGCATGTCCTCGGCCCTGAACCGCGAGGCATACGGTTCAACAGGATCGAATGGATGATGCGGGTCAAAGAAACCGACCGAGAGGAAGAACGGCTTGCCGTCCTCACGCCGCGCCTTGAAGTAGTCGCCGACGTGGTTTGTGATCCAAGTGTTCGGATGAAACTCCAGTGGGATGTCGCGCACATAGCGCTCGTAGTGGCCGCCAGCCTTAAACTGGGCCAAGTAGGATTCATACAGGCCATGCTTCTCAATCCACTGAAAATACTCGTCCTTGCAGTAGGGGTCGCCCTCGCATTCGAGTAGCAGGTCGAAACCATACTTCGGGTGCGGCGTGTTGCGCATCCAGATGTTGTCGAGGTGGATCTTCCCGATCAAGCCTGTGTGGTAACCGGCACCCTTCAGCCGAGTCTGGATCATGTCCGAATTCGGATCCAACGGCACGCCATTCTGCCAGCAGCCATGGTGACTGGGATACTGGCCGGTGAACCAGGAAGCCCGTGCTGGCATGCACACCGGATTAGCGGTGAAACAACGGTCAAAGCGAACCCCGTCGGCAGCCAGCCGGTCGAGGTTCGGGGTCTGCGCTACCTCACAGCCATAGCAACCGAGACTGTCGAGACGCTGCTGGTCGGTATTGATAAAAAGGATGTTGAGAGGTGTGTCAGTCATGTTCTGTACTCCTATGCGTAACAGGGAAACCTTTGGGCAACCCCATGCCAGGATGCGGCGGCGATAAGTGATAAACGGATTGCCTCACCTTGGGGAAATTAACCCCGACGTGCCATAGTTGCCCCTGATTTTCCACCATTAGCAACTCCAGTCCGGTGCGCCGTGCTGACAACGCAGTGGCACAGCCTGCAGGCCCGCCACCGCAGACGTCGACATCATATTCACCTATAACCTGACTATTTTTATCTAACAGTTTGTATTTCATTTTATTTATGTGACAGTGTGATGCAAAAAATTACGTATCGAAAAAATTCGAAACGATCGCATCTTACCATTCTACCTTTTTACCAAAGTTTTTCTTAGCTACTTTATTAAACTCAGTGCCTGCGGCATTAATAACCTCTTTTAAATATTTGGCGGTGTTACCCATTCTTTATTTTTGCGGATTATAATGTTTTGTGGCGGTGCAAGCAAACGTGGTTTAATGTCTGCAAAATCAAGGGTGTTTGGCTGAGTATCGCCTTGTGCGCACATCGAGCCTGCCACACCTGCCGACTGTCCAATTTGCGCCAGGATACATTGCACCCGGTATGATGCCATCGCCAGATGAGTACCACTCATATGCTTACCGACCACCATTATGCCGTCATAATCACGTGGAATAAGTGAACGATATGGTATGCCATAAGGCTGCGGTTCCGGGAAATCTGACATTCCTTTTACCTTTTCGCTCCAAATATCCACACTGCGCTGAGTAACATGCACGCTGTCATCCGGCACAATACCATTAAAGATATCTTCACTGGTAATTACCTTTTCTCCCATTATACGCCATTGTTCCCGCACCCCAAGTTTTGGAGCAAGATGAACCGCGTAACCATTTTTTCTCAATAAGATAATATCTTCACTCATCATATTCAGAGCTTCCCGTTGCGCGGTTGCCAATATTCCCGGTTCGCGGGTATCAGCACATCGCACTTTGCATCCCCAATGCAGATAAGCACCAATATTTCGTTCTTTCAATCCTTCTATATCGCCTTTAGGCCAACCCTCACCGGATTCCAGTGGAAAAGAGAGCTTTAATTGACGGAAATCAAAATGCGGTACATTACCGATTTTCTGGCTAATATATTTCCACGTGCATAATTGTACATGGTCAGTGCGTTCCATAGGAGCAACACCTTCGCCAAAATCGTCCCTGCTGTCTTCGCCATAACGTCCATCCATACCAGAATTAACGCAAAGATTGCCGACACCGGTCGCTTCAATGGTGACTTTCGCTTTTATCTGCTGTTCTTTGCCGTCCGCACCACGCCAGATCGCGCCAGTCACCCGGCGGCGATTACCGGCATCTTCCACCATCAGCCTTTCTACCCGTACCCCACAACGAACAGTGATATTTTTTTCTGCCGTCAGCATTCGTGACAGTACCATCAGATAATCACCGGGCATATACCAAAAGTCCCACCATCTACCCGGTTTGCGCTCTGTCAGCGGATAGTTCTTGTCCAACTCATTGCATAACTCGGTAATTACACCTGACCGTGGACCGCCATCAAGCATCAGAACATATTGATCCATTGCCGCGCCGCCGGGAACCGCGTCCTCTTCCAATAAAATTACTGATGCTCCGGCACGCGCCGCGCCAATTGCCGCCGGCCAACCCGCAGCACCGGCACCTATAACTAAAACATCTGTTTCGACTATTGTATGCATAAATTATTCCCTGAAAGTAAGTGGTGAAAAATCATTAAGGTTTGAATTAAATCCGGTATTTTTAGCATTCAGTTTCTGATCTTCCCGTATGCTATCTGTACCACGTGCATTATCACTCATGCGGTTGCGGGTTATTTGGCAGAACCATGTTACACCAGTGCCACAACGAATATTTTCGCCTAATGCTTTGAAAGGTACAAATACTTCCATCATCCAGCAACCAACCCCAACTTTGGTAGCAACCTTTAACCCCTCTGCGTTCCACGAATAGGACCCATTTTTAATATCTTGTACTGCACCATTTGCATTAATTACAAATTGTGCAAAATCACCAATATTTTTACCACTGGTATCCAGATATAATTCTATGCCATCATCCCAATATGTCAAACCATGATCATTAGTTTTTACATCACGTTTTAATTTATCAGGTGATGGTTCAGTCATTTTGAAGCTGAATGAAATTCCATCAAGAGTAAATACGGATCGTACTTCAGTGGAATATTTGCATGCGACTTCTTTTCCACCCTCATTTTTCATCAATATTACAGGTTCGGCTTTCTGCCATACAACATCATCAAGATTTCCGTCAATTACCGGGTTAGCGGCTACCTTAAAAGATTTTATAGTTCGCTGACCTTCACCTTCCATAACAGCGGCATATTCTTTAAAAAAATCATCAAAGGGATATGAAAAATATGCCAACCGTTTAGTTGCCAACGCATCAGGTGCAGCCTCTGTTTTCGCCTGCGCAAGAAGTTGTTTGAACTGTTCAACTACTGATTTAGGATATGAAATAGTATAAACAGATTTCGGTGCAAGCCTACCACCCGGCCAGCGGCTTTTTTCCCAACCATCCATTTGCAGTTGTACTATTTTACGTACTGTATCGGCAGCAGGACCATACATTCGCTTGCAATATTCGTCAATTGAAGCATCAACATCAAAATCCGGATTCCACAACACCTTGAGCCAGGTATAAAGCGATATATGGAATCGCGGCCATTCATCAGGATCACCACCATTAATGAATGTGCCAACAGTTTTATCTCGATTAGCCTGATAAAAATCTTTTAACACATGCGCGTAAATATATGGTGCCATGGTTCTGTCCGCAGGCCAACAGGAATAGTGCCAATCCTGCATTTTTTGCCCGGTAGCAGCAATCCAACTATCGATATTTGCCTGGTCAGCAGCAAGAATTGAAGGTTCTTTATACTGGGCAATACCGGGCATTCCACAAATCTGCATCTGCACATTATTTGGCAACTTCACTCCTGCAGGTGCCATGGTATAATTCATATATGCTAGAAATATTATAGTCTTGCCGGGGTATTTTACTTTTACTTCATTCGCTAATTTCGTTGCAAAAGTAGTCATTATCAAAGATGCTGACGACAGGTCTCCACCTGCTTTGTTAAACAATTTTTTACATTCTTCACATTGGCAATTAACCCCAATATCCGGTGGTGACAAGGTAATTGCGTCACCGGCAATGAATGATGCATTTTTCTTCCCCGAATAATGGTCATCTATATTTTCCATAAATGTTTGCAGTGTTTTAGGGTTTGAATAACAATACATTGAAAAATCACGGGTACCATCAGGATTAAGCTGGAATATTTCTGGTCTATTTGCACGATACTCAGCATTGCGCGACCATTCCATAGGTTGGTGAACGCGCAAGTCAACAGGCCAGGAATTACCGGCGCGGAGTGTCATCAATAATGGTCGCAGTTCCTGATTCGCACCACCGATTGGACCGGATGGAACAAATGGAGGAAAATACTGGCGTTTGCGAAATACCGGAGCATCAGTATACCAAAGCGGATCTATCACCAATTTATCTGTTTTTATTATAGAACGACCATCACGATCAGTTGGCCAATACCAGCGTACCCCGACAACTCGTTCCAGAAAATCATAAACTCCCCAGATCGATCCGACAATAAAAACACCATCTGCCGTTGTTTTCAATTCAAAACCTTCGGGTGGCAATCCGGCAGATACCAGCCCGACAGTCTTTGCTTCCGGGCAATCCCCTAATATTATAGCAGGAAATATAACTTTTCCCTGCAATATCGGCAGAATCACACCCGTAGTTTCTTTAATGCAGCTTTGCATTTCATTAACAGTCTGATTAAATTCTGGAGACATAACGCAAATAGAGAAACTGGATTTACCATCATCAGTCAACACTAATGGTTTATGTACCGGTTTCATCGTAACAGGCATCAAATCATTCCCTTTTACAGCAGCGTGACAAAATGTCACAAGACCAACCATCAACAAAATTATAAACTTTTGCATCATAAACATGTTATGTTTCCTTTTAATACCTATTTCAATATTTAAAACCAGGAAATTACTAATTCGTAGAGGCTTTTGCTAAACCTTGATGGGACAGACACCTTCCTGGCTTCGCCATTCGGTGTCAGCCCCTGATTTATACTCGATTTTTAATTTAGATCAATAAAAAATTAGGTTTTACAACAGCCTGCGTAATTCGTAATTCCTAATTCGTAATTAATAATTCCTTCACTTCGGTCCCAGCGCGTTAACCACACACCGGAAACCTGTTGGTGTCCAGTCTCGCACATGTGGCGGATTAATAAACCTGGCGGCGGTACGACTTAATCTTTCATCATACAGGGAACATCCGCCACGCAATACTTTGTGACTGCCAATTGCCGGACCGGTCGGATTTTTTGATGGTGATGATTTATAATATTCATAACCATACCAATCTGCTACCCATTCCCATACGTTGCCGGCCATATCCATCACGCCATAAGGACTGGCCCCCTGCGGGTAACTTCCTACCGGACGGAAACCGGATGAAAACTTATACAAAGTCTCTTCCATGGATACACATTTTGTAGAATCCCATTTGTTGCCCCATGGATATTCACGACCATCAGTACCACGGGCAGCTTTTTCCCATTGTGCCTCGGTGGGTAACGCGGCGCCAACCGCTTTCGCGTAAGTATCGGCTTCATACCAACTCATCTGCACCGCATACGCACCTTCATCACCTTTGGGGTCAGCATACATTCCCTGTCCCCAAGTTGGAGTAAATGTTTTACCGGTTGCGTCGCAATATTTCTTGTATTGCGCGACTGTTACCGGATATTTATACATCCAGTAACCATCCAAATAAATTTTTCGCTGTGGTCGTTCATCACCAGCACCTTTGCCATTGGGTGAACCACGCAGAAAATCACCCGCAGGTATCCAGATTAATTCCGCGCCATCCAATTCATTAACTGCCGTTGTTGTACTGGTAATTTTTATTTTAGGCGCAAATAACACTGCAGTCGTTTCAACAGTTGCGGTAGTAACCTGTTTTGCAACTGGAACAGTTTTGGCACTCAATACCTGAACCGGTAAATTTACTTCCGTCGCATCTTTTGCCGCAGAGGTGCCAATTAATGTTATCTGTAAATATGCTTTATCAACTACCGGTTTTAATTCGACAGCGTCCCAGCCATTAGCCGAAGTTGTAATAACCGCAGCAACACCATCACCACGGTCAAGTTGAATAACGATATCTCCAGTGGAGTTGGCAGTTATAGGAATATTGACCGGTTCCGCGTCAGAAACAGCAATAACATCATCAAACTTCTGGTCCATCGCATCCAAACCGGGTAATCTTTCTCCAGCTTTCATTCCTTTTATTCCGCCCGGTACAGCATATTGCAAGTCCAGCAACTTTGTGATGCCACCGCCGGTCACTGCGACTTTCGCAACCTTCGGGTTTGGCAACGCGAGCATCCATCGGGTAGTAAATCGGTTTGTTACAGCCAGACTGCCATTATATTTTCGATCAATCTGCATTCCAGTATCAGTAGTGCTTACTACTCTATTCAGGTGATTTTTAGTATCAAATCCATAAAAAGGCTGGGAAAGGGTAAGGTCTGTTTCTAATTTATCTTTATTCGGATTTTGGAATTCACTCCACACTGACGACCAGTCTTTATCAGAAATATTAGGGTATTTCAAATCATTTTTTGCTACATCTGCCGGCAGCCATATCATTGAACTAATTCTGGCAAACTGGTCAAGATATCCGGCCTGTCCACCCTGAACCGCAAGTAATTCTTTCCCACTTTTTTTATCTATCGCGCTGGTGACTTGTCCTTTCAAATCAGGACATACCGCCACTGACATTGATTTTCCATCCAGTTCCACTACTGGTCCGCCGTTATTGGCAACATACCATGATATGGTGCGCAATACCCCGGCTTCACCGCCGCCATTCATGAAAGCGGCTTTTTTGGCACGGTCAAGACAACCAGGCACATTCGGGTCAGCACCGGCAACATACCATTTTTTATTATCTGCCGCATATTTCACCATTCCCCAAGGATTACCGCTGTAAGACGCCGCATTTAGCGTAACCGCATCCAAAGAGCTTCCCCGCGCCTCTATCATATTGGCAAGCAAACGTTTATCTTCTTCTTTTTCTGCCGCTGCCAGTGCTTTATCCATTGCCACTGTCATTTTGGCTAATATAGTTGGTGAAAACATCTTCACGCGTGTTGTCGTGGTCCATCCGCTCCAGCGTACCGCACTGGGAACATGACCGCTGTCAGCATAGGCAGCCTGCGCAAGTTTCAGATACTCCCAAACATAAGGTGCTGCACCTTTACCATAATTATCATCCAGGAACTGGCGAATAAGTTTATCAGCATCCTGGTCGGGGTTCCAGGCGAGTTTTAAATAAACCCATGAATACAGCCATTGCCAGTTATCACTGCATAACTGCGGATTTGTGCCATAAATTCCGCATTCTTTCCAATATTTCATAATGTCGCTGAGGTAGAAAATCGCTGGCCATTCCGGTTGGTAAGGAACCCAATGCCAGGTGGTTACCCGTCCGGGAGCGATTTTTGGCCATTCTTTCAGTGCTTTCGCGTAATCACGGTTTGCCGGGTTATTGGTAATCGGTCCTACCTGGTCACCCGCCATATTCTGCGATCGCGCGCTTGATACCACATTAATCCACAGATTTTTATTGGGTTTAATAGTCTTTGGCGCATCAAGAGAGTCAAAATATGCGAATGTGATTACCTGCTGGTCCGGGTCGGTCTTTTCTAAATCTTCCAACGCGCGGTTAAGCATCAGTATTAACGGTGCCGCCTCAGATTGTTCATCATGCACTAACTTGCGGCAATTATCGCACATACACCCGGTAAAACCATCACCCTGGGCAGCAGGAATCGGCATTGCCGGATCAAATTTTGCCCCCATCTGTTTTTTTCTTATAGCAATCTGTTTTCGCAATGCATCCGCCAAGAATTTTGGCAAATCCGGATTTGTTCCGCATACACCCATACTCCATGGCGTCTCGCGCTGACCGGCTTTATTTAAAGGGTAAAAATCAGGATGTTCAGCAAACAAACCTTTTTCAGTAATATTTCCTTTGCCATCTTTCTTATCCTGTGGCGGCAATAAATCATAAAAATTATGTCCGGCGCCAAGATCACCGCTTACAGTATTGGCAGGATAACCCGCTCCACGATTCTGCAATATCCACGGGTAACTACCCATCCAGAAGATAAAACCGCGTTGAGCAAATGCAGGTTGCTGAAAATCATCAACATTTTTTATTGACAATGTCGTTTGTTTTGGCACTACTTCATGCCCCGGACCCCCGTATGACAATCCTTTCGCCTTAAAAGTGTAAAAACGACAGCCAAGATGATCTTCCAATAAACCCCATACCGCATATTGTATTCCAAGGTCTGATAAGGCCGAGAGAATTAATTTATCGCCATCAGTTCTGATACGATAGGCCTGTTTCCCCTTCGCGTCATCACTTGCACCGGGTAGTTTATCAACTTTTTCTATAATGATAACTGCTTTATCCCGCAATTCGTCAGTCATCGATGCTGCCAATGGTAATTCAGCACCGGTAATCTGCTTCAGATATGACTGCAGATTTTTGGCAGGCTGCAAAAAACCATTGTGAACAATAGTCGCCTTAGTCACACCATTTTCAGCAAGCGTAATTGCCTGGGTGCTGATTACAAGGCAAAGTAACAGAAATACTACCATCGCTTTACAAGTTGACATCTTGAAACCCCTTATTATGTTAACGTTAACCTAATTTTTATTTAGACATTATTTTTGATAGATTGTTTTGGGAATTATATTCAAAAAAAATTATTTTAAAAATTTTATACGAAAACGGAATAATGCATCTTCGTCATACCACATCGGAAAGTTTGAACCCCACACATTATTATAAAGATTAAAATGCATTCCACCAGATAAATCAGGCAGAGATTTATCAAAATGCAATAATCGCGGATTCCCTGGCGCCACCAATGGCACATCCAATGTTTCCAACATCAATTCGCCACTAACTATGGGACATCGCAATCCTGATTGCACAGCATGCAATGTTCTGTTTCCACCTTCTATTACATCCAGCGGTGATATCAATTCTCCCATTTTATCCATCATCCAGCTTTGAGGTTGTGGCACACAAGGTACGAATGAATACCATAATGCTTCAGGAAAACGACATGCAGGTTTATCGAACCACTGCAATTTTATTTCTACTATTGGGTTCTCATTGGGAAAGGTATATGTAATATAAATTTCCCGCGGAGCACCATACTCGTCAGAGCACCATACAGGAAATTCTACTTTTATTAATAATTCTGAGTCTTTATCAGTTTCTTTACATCCTGCCCAGGTCATCACAGGTTTTACCATACATGACTTTGCACCGTCTTCATTAATTCCCGGCTTGTTGAAATCATGTTGTGCCCAGGCGGAATTTGTCCACTCAGGTGTAAAATTCACATCCATATTAATCAGATATTCTTTCATAAATTGCGCGTAATCATCCTCATTAAAAGTTTGATATCGCATTAATCCCAATGGATTGTTTATTCCGGCTAATTCTACAGCAGTCGCCTTATTAATGAATGAACTCAATGCCCCGGTTTCAGGATCAAGAGAAATTTTAAAATTAGCTGTATTAAATATTCCATCGCATTTCTGATATTTTTTTTGTTCTGGCAGTGTTGGAATTAACGAATCTAACTCTGCTATTGCTTCTGTTGACAATTCAGAATTAGATGCCAATGATTTTAATGCGTCAGATATATATTTTCGTTGTTCTACCCATGAATCTGAAAACTTCTTGAACTTCGGCGTTTTTCTGGCAATTTCAAATTCTTCTTTACGATAACTTTTATCTTTATTAAACAACTGTCCGAACGGTAATGGTTCATCCGCCGGCAAATGCGTTTTTTCATCCATTCCCCAGGTGTGTTCCGGTATCAGCAAAATATTTCTACTGAATGCATGGTAAATCGGATCATCCCATGAAACTCGTTCATTATGTTCCCATTCAGTCCGCAATCGGCAAAGTGAACGATAAGCCGCAACCTTTGCCGGGTCAGTACCTGCGCCATGTATCCAGGTATCACCTATTTCACTATTTATCACCGGTAATCTGTCGCGAATATCTTCAATATTTTCAGCAAACGCATCCATTGTAGATGCCATTACCTGATGCCCGGGGAATTGTTCTTTTAAATAGTTATATTTTGCCAGTATTGCATCTGCGGTTGGCGGTCCGGCATTATCACCCTGGTGAGCAAATGCCAAGACATTTTTTCCTCCGGGAATAACCTGTACATCTCCGTAACCGCCGGTTTGATACATAACCACAACTTCATCACCACCCGGCGAACACCAGCGAAAAAGCGGCGGAACCTGTGGCGGTGAACATACCGGATTAACGCCGATATGCAAAAACTTAACACCGGCCTCGGCAAGATATGGAACCATTGCCCGGGTATGTCCAGGCACATCAGTCATCTTGACGGCAATTGTTTTATGCCCAAATCTTTTATCAAGAGTCTGCGATAACGACAGTCCAAATTTGAATAATGCCGGATCCATTAATTCGGTATGAGTAGTGAATGGCAGCGCGTGCCAAGTTATATCACCGGCAGCAATGGCAAATTCCAATTTTCTGCGATTTTTAGTATTTGCCTGCTCAAGATATTCATATATCAGCCATGAACCGGTGGTCCATACCAGCCTTTCTTCACCACCGCGTTGCCGCAATTCATTTGCTGTTTCAATAGCCTGGGGCAACAGCACATTAAAATATCTATCCACTACAGATTGTGCGCTGTCAGTAAATCCTACATCAAGATGTGATTTAAATATGATATGCACCACTGACTGCAAATTCGCTTGCATATCAGTTTTTTTATTTAATATCTTTATTGGTGTTGGACTAACGGTCTTAGTCATTTTTAATTTATCCTTCATCTTTCGTAGAGACGCATGGCCGTGCGTCTCTACATATTTAATAAAATTACCACCTTGAACGGGTCACCGGATTTAATTTCCGGCAGGTGGAACTGGTAACGATTTTCAGTATCTATTTTTTTACAATTAATTTCAATATCACCATTTAAAAATGCTGACAGCGGCAATTTGTCTAATGAAACATCAATAGTTATTTGTCGTATCCCACCTAATGGCTTTCCTTCAATTACCTTTCCGGCAATCTCAATTATGTTATTATTTTTACGCATATTGAATCGCGTTCTGCAAAAATCACCTTGCTTATAATCGGGCGAACGTCCATCATCTTCGTATAATTCGGCACATCCTTCTGCACCGGGATATACATCAAGTAACAGATGCTTAATATGGGCTGCATGAATATTGTCATCCGACGATTGCCGTGGGATAATGCTGCCTGCTTTTACATATACCGGTACTTCAGACAATTCCACATTACGGGTTATTTCTTGACCGCCGGAGACAATCTTTGCCGTCTCAAACTCGTACCATTCCCCTTCGGGAAGATAAATGGTTCGTTCCTTATCCGTTGATAATACCGGCGCAACCAGCATATCAGGTCCAAAATAAAACTCGTCAAAACGATAACCTGCATTATTCTCTGGCTCCATCAGGTATAGACCGCGGGTGATGGGCATACCAGTGTCGTAACAGGTACGGGATGCAGTGTAAATATACGGCAGCAAACTATGGCGTATTCGCAACCATCGCCGGCATTCACCATTCAATTCAGTATCATAATCATAGGGTTTGCGACTGCCGGAACCTGGTGCGCAGTGAAAACGCATAATAGGGTTAAATACCCCGAATTGCAGCCAGCGTAGATATAACTCCGGTTTAATAATCTTTTCACCCGATCTATTAGTCGTTAACTGACTCGGAGCCAGGCAAAATCCACCCATATCATGACTGATATTGGATACGCCTACCCCGCTGGCGCGGATATTGAACTCGCATTGCAACCGCAGCACATCAAAGTCGGACGTTGTATCGCCAGTGAAAAAGCCGCCATAACGGTGCGAACCAAAACCACCATATCTCCCCAATAGCATCCCTCGCCGTCCATCACGTTCTGACTCTTCAAAGAAAGTCTTGTTTGTTACTAACTGTCCATGTGTTGTGGTCAATTGCCCGCGCGAACCATCGTTCCACCAGTAATCCAATCCGTCATTAATTATGTGGGTGTGGCACACTTTGCGGAATGCGGTATTCTGTGCTTTATTGCAGATATCAACCTTCGCCATTCGCAGCGTTTTGCCATTATATTCGCGGGTATTTATCTCTACATCGGGTCCGGCTTGTTTTATATATTCATCAAAATGACTGTCATCATCACGCACATCCAAAGGATGGTCGTTGAATGTGACATCAAGATTATATTTGCGGCAAAATGCGAAAAATCGCTGCGGGTCGGGTATTAATTCGGGGTTATATTCCCAATGCCCCCAACCTTCTTTGTGCCATTCCATGTCCATTACCAAAGTTGACAATGGGTAGCCATTAGCAGCAAAATCATGTGCCATCTCAGTAATTTCATCCTCGCTGAAAGCGGGCCAACGAGAAAAAATTATGCCATAATCTTTATGAGGTAATACTGGAACCGGCCCGGACAGCAATCTAAAGTCCTGCAACGCTTGAAGGTAATTCTTGCCATACGCGAAAAAATACCAGTCCTGATAACCGGGTTTATCGCGTTCTATTGGAAAGTCGTCTTCATCCATTACCGCACCTTCAGAATCATTCAACAGATAATACCCGCTTCTGGATAAAACACCCGGACAAAACTTTCGTGATACTTTGTACCAGTTGAAGGTGCGCTCGGTATATTTGCCATCATTAAATTGCTGCTGCGCGTCACGCAACCAGTGACCACGACCAAAATTAGCAGGAGCATCTGGGTGCAAGTCTACATACAACGGATCAATCTCGCACTGCAGCCATGCCGGCCAGGTAGTGCCGCCGGGATCTGGCGATTCCATTGTTGCGGTTTGCACACCATCTAATACACACGACTCACCACCATATCTATCCAAACTGCGCAGCGTGCCACCGAGATTCTGATAATCCCGATCACCGGGACGCCATATCTGCATCAGTTTGCCGTCGTTCCATCGTAACTCCAGATTATTGCGGTTACACGGCTTATCATTATCAATTGTACGAATTTGCATCGCGCCAGTATCCAACACATCCCATTTACCATCGCGTGTAATTGCAGTGAAAGCTACTGGTTGCTGCTGATTATAAGCGACCATGCTACGCCGGTCATCAAAAATGCCATCTGGTGAAAATTCTATTCTCACCAGTGTTGGGGAGAGGCATATAAAACGGCGATGACCGATAACCACCGCCGCTGAGTTCACGAAATTATTATCTTTTTTTACATCCGAATATGGAATTGTCATAAAATTAAATCCCTGATTTATACATATTTTTTCGTAGAGACGCAAAATCTTGCGTCTCTACAGAACAGATATTATTTTTGACTATCGCAAAATAGACGTCTCTACAGTTCCGATTGAACAAACCTTACTTCTGCCAAGCGCATACTATTGTCGCCAAAGTTTGATGTTATTACCATTTTGACCCATTTTGCCTTTGTTGATCCGCCGGTAAATGGATAAAATTGCGCCCGCCATGTTGATTGCGTTTCATTTCTAAACTCAGCAGGTGCACCATTTACCGCTGTGTATGTTCCATTCAAGTTGGTTGTAGCATCAATTGATGATGTCAAGGTTATCCCTTTTACTGCCCGGTTTGGATAAGAAGTGCCTTCATAATAGTTCCAGATACAGATACCAGACAAATTATAATTATCACCAAGATTAAATAAAATGTATTTATTTAACGCGCATTGCCATACTTTTGCTGTTAAGTAGCTATGGTCAGGCCAGGTTGATGGAGCTTGGTCACCTGTATTCAACGGCTTGGTTAATCCTTCGCCATCAATAGCTAATAAAGGTGTCCCGGAGTCAGAATATGCAAATACCGGCTTAACTATAGTCCATTTGTATGGATCACCCAATGAGCAATGACCATCAACAAAACTTTTGATTACTTTACCGCTATGGCGCGCATCAATATCATTATCTTTGCCATCCATTGTCAGCCAGGTTGCGCTGGTATCAGGTATAGTACCAACGGCCATATTTGAACATTTAACAGCATTGTAAATAAAGCCTGGCAATACAGTTCTGCCGGCAGACGGACAAATTTTTATACCATCATCAACACTGATACTGGTCCAGAATGTTGTGGAAGATGGTAATATCTCCTGATGGTCCTGGCAATACATTTGTGCGGATACTGCTATTTGCCTCTGGTTGCTCATACAGGTTGTTTGCCGCGCTTTTTCTCGTGCCCGGGCAAACACCGGGAACAGTATGGCGGCCAAAATGGCAATTATGGCAATCACGACCAGCAGTTCAATAAGGGTAAAACCTTTTCGTGAATTAAATTTATACATAAAATTTCCTCCTCAAAGAAATATGAACGATAATAATTAAGGCGTGTAGACGAATCGAACTTCACCAAGCCCGGCACCACCACCCCAATGTGAATTGATATATATTTTTACCCATTTAGCTTTTGTAGCTTGTCCGCTAAATGTATAATATTGTGCTTTCCACGGATTCGTTGTTTCATTGCCAAATTCAATAGGTGCTCCAGGAATTACAGCCCATACACCATCTGAACCATTTGTTGAATCTAATGATGAACTGATAGTTACCGACCTGAGTGATCGGTTTGGCCATGAGGAATTTTCATAATAATTCCAGATAGTGATACCGGTAAGATTGTATGTACCGCCCAGATAATAAACTATCCAATTTCCACTACTCGACGGCCACCAATAATTTTCATTACCTCCAGAGCCGGAATTGGTTTGAGTTGGCCAGGTTAAAGGTATTGAATCTCCGGTGCTTAATGCTTTCGATAATCCAATGCCGTCAGTAGTAGCAGCAAATGAAGAACCTCGTGTACCTGCGGCAGGACCACTGGTTGCCACACAAGTCGGCTGAATAATATAGTATTGAAATGGTTTCGATGCCGCACAATGACCGTCAACATAGCTAAGTACCAGATTTCCACTGTGACGCGGGTCCATAGCGTCATTTTTTCCATCGCAGGTCAACCATACAGCTGACGCGTCCGGTATTTTTAACGGGTCGCCGATGGCGGTACCTGAACATATAGCAGCATTATAAACATATCCGGGCAGGACATCCCTGCCTGCTGTCGGGCATATCTTCACCCCATCATCAACTTTTATATCATTCCAGAAAGTTGCTGATAAAGGCAGCGTTTCGTCATGGTCCTGCGCGAACATCTGAACCGATGCAGATATTTGCCGCTGATTACTGGTACAGGTAGTCTGCCGTGCTTTCTCCCGCGCCCGGGCAAATACCGGGAACAATATCGCGGCCAAAATGGCAATAATGGCAATCACAACCAGAAGTTCAATCAGCGTAAATCCTGATTTTCGTTTGCCACATTTGGAATAGTGATGATACATAATAAATACCCCCTTAATAAAAATATTTTGTTAACGTTAACAGAATATTGCTAATATTAATTATACCACTGTGTTTGTATGGTGTAAATAGGAATTTAAAAGAATTTAAAAATAAAAAATCGGGGTGGCTTGCACACCTTAATAGGCAATAGAGCCACCCCTAAATAATTGTATTCGATTCAGATTATTGCAGAATTCCCCATTTTTTCTTCAGGTATTCATATATGATATTGCTATCAGATGTTGATAATGCAGGAGAGAAACACAATACTTCTGAAACATCACCTGTATAATAATCACCACCTTGCATTCCTCGTTTGCCAACACTAAATCCATAGATTGAATAATTGTTGGTAGTAGGAATGCTGCTAAAAACGCAGACACCAGCACCTGGGCCTGCCTGAATAGCATCTTTTGTTAACTGTTTTGGTGTCAGATAAAAACCACCTGTATTTTCATAATCAGAATAATAAGTTCCGCCATTTAATCCACCGGCACCGACAATACGACCCATTTGAGTTGCGTTAGGACTGTTTGATACTGTAAATACACTCCACTTTGCTGACTGGGTTGCACCCACTGCACGAAAATCTACTTGCATACCACAATTAGTAACACCAGAAAATGATATTGTCGGTTTGCCATTCATCCCTGTTGCTGACAATATCGGCGAAATAGTAGCAGGAGTCAAATCACGTGCTTTACCAGACTGGTCTTTCCATAAAGTAACCGCACCAGTTGTTGCATTTGCTACAACACCCATATCTGCCATTACCCAAAATTGCAAATTATTCTTTGATATCGGACATGGTACAAGGTCAAATGAACTGCCTGCCTCGGAATGACCATCTACATAGCTGGCGACAGCCTTGCTGCTATGCCGATTAGTGTCAATGTCAGTTACAGAGTTTAATATATTTACACCACCCGCGCTATCTGCAGTCATTAGCACTTTTGCTGGGTTATCAATATCACTTGTTACCCGGTCTGACAGCCAACTATTATAACCATATACAGAAATAGAGTTATCACCACTTTTAGAAGCAGACGGACATTCCCAAGATTTGCCGGAAATGCCATTGCTGCCGCCTAATGAAGTTTTCCATGTGCCGCTATTAGGCAATCGCTGTTCGTGGTCCTGCGCATACATAGTCATAGCTATCGCTAATTGCCTCTGGTTGCTGGTACATACCGTCTGTCGGGATTTCTCACGCGCCTTGGCGAATACCGGGAATAATATCGCGGCCAAAATGGCAATTATGGCAATCACGACCAGAAGTTCTATCAGGGTAAAACCCTTTCCTTCTGTTTTGTTTAACGTTATCATTATCAGTCTCCTCTTAATTTATTGTACCAGATGGTACGGTCAGTAATCAATTATCGCAGTTTGCGATAATCATGTTAAAGTGCGTATTTCGCCTTTAAATATGCCATTACTTTATCAATATCGCTTTGAGACATATCATCGTGATAACACAATATTTCACAAACTTGCATTATAGGACTTTTATCAGGATTTTCCCATCCAAGTGTAAGAGGACTAACAACACTGACAGTACGAAAACGTCCAACTCCAAATAGTGATGTTTTTCTGGTTGGTGTGATTTTTACTGTTGCTGCATTAAAAGCTAAAGGGAATGGACCTGTTGTATCTGTCCAACTAATTGAAGTGCCATTTGCGACATCTGGTGCACAGCCTTTTAAAATAGTGCCAGTCTGACATTTATCTGTCATGTTGTATACTGTAAAGCATGTAAAAGTAGATATAGAAAGTGGTGTTGCCATTAGACTGTTTGTTCCCGCCCCTGAATTGTTTTGAATAGTTGTAAATGCGGAATAACCATTTAAGGCACTGGGAGTAACAGTAGCACCGTTTCCGGCAGGATAAAGATCATTTTTATAACCAGATTCATCAGACCATTTTTTCAAAATACTACTACCACCAGAGGTAATATTCTCCGGCATCAACCAGAGTACCAGATGTCCAGATACCGGCGGAAGGCGTAACTTTAGTGTATTTGATGTGCCAACAACAACGTGGCCATCTAATGCTGACATGATGGCTTTACCCGAATGTCTTTCTGCTATTAATACCTGGTTATAGATACATCCAGGAACTTGATATGATGAATTAGTGGTTTGTACCAGAGAATCGCCGGTTAGTAATATTCCCGACGGGTCATCTATTTCGCCTATCGATGCTGGTTGACCGGTGGATGTTTTACCCAGAAACTGGTTGTAACCATATTCCGGTTTACCGGCACTACCCTCGTCATTCGTGGTCGGACAATCAAATATTTTCGGGTCCAATCCGGTTAGCGCAAGCGTCCAACCCTCGGCGGGCGGCAATGTTTCTTCATGATCCTGTGCATACATCATCATAGATGCTGCCAATTGTTTTTGGCTGTTAGTGCATGTGGTCTGATTAGCCTTTTCTTTTGCCCTGGCAAACACCGGGAAAAGTATCGCCGCTAAAACAGCAATAATGGCAACTACAACTAATAGCTCTATCAGTGTAAAACCATGCGAATGAGCATTATTTTTCATAATCCCCCCCTTGTAAAAATAAAATTGTTAACGTTAACAGATATTATAAATTTATAATAGCAGAATGTGTCATAAATGTCAATAGATTTTTTGTCGAGCATTAATAAATTTTACGTCAAGCTATTACTTGATTATATTATATTTTTATCTCTATTAAACTTTTTGGCTGGTCCGGTTGAGTTCCGCGGAATAAAGGATGTAGGGAGAGTAATTCTTTGTATTTCTTTGTTATGTTCAATTATCTGACGAATCAGCATGCGGGTGGCTTCGCGGCCAACATCTGCTAATGGCAGGTTGGTAGTGGTGACATTTATCCCTTTCACCGGGTCAAGTACCGGAAAACTGTCATCATGCCCCACTAAACTGATATCTTCCGGCACGCTAATTCCCTGTTGTTTAAGGTCATTATATATCATTTGTGCCATATAATCATGATGGGTAAAAACTGCGGTAATTTGTGGATTGGTAATTAGGAATTTATTAAATGCAGTCATACTGGCAATGGGATAATCCCAATCCCATGGACAGGCGTACAAAGCAGAATCCGCGTCGATGCCGGCATCCATTAGCGCTTTGCCATATCCTGCCAACCGTTGCTGGTAACAATAATATTGTGATTGCTGCTCTGGGAAATGCAGAAAATGCCGGTGACCGAGTTCTATCAAATGCTGCATTGCCGCGTAAGCGGAAGACGCGTCATCGGTTAATATCGCAGAACATCCATCCGTAGGTTCAATAATTGTAACGATAGGCCGGTCAAAAAAGTTGGACTCAGCACGCAGCATATTAACGATATACGCTTGTTCATGTGGTTTTGCCTGCAGCAATGCACCGTCTATATCACCATGGCAAAATACAGCAGGCAAAGATTCAATCATGTCATAAGGAAACAACTCTTCATCTGTTTTACCTGGCCATATTAACGATTCTATCAACTCAGTTACAGGTTCCTCTTCTGAATGAGGATAACTGACATAATTAGTATGAACGGAATATCTTTTCAACACCGCAACTGTCATTATACTGTCAAAAATCGGACCATAATAAGCTGATGCCGGATATCGGGTAAACAATGGCGGAAAAAACAACCCGATGGTATGATTTAACGCGGTAATGCCATGTCGGCGAAGTACCATCTGCCGCGCCATTTGATTTCGAGCCGGGTCATATCCAAGTCTTTTAGCCACTGCCAGTATCTTCTCACGTGTCTTAGCGGCAACATAACTGCTGCCATTCAACGCCCGTGAAGCAGTCATCACACTTACGCCGCATTCCTCAGCAACGCTATGCAGATTAACCTGTGAATCCTGAACTTTTTGTTTTTGAGTCGACTTGGCCATGTGTACCCCATTTAATATGTTAACGTTATTATACCGGTTTGATAAAATATTAGCAAGTTAATGATTAGAGAACTTTCTCTCTGTATGTCCTGTTATATATTAAACTTCAGCCAATAATGTTATAATTTCAGCCAGATGAATAACAAACCATTTGAAAAATATTCTTTAGCGGAATTGCGACGGATTACCGCTTTGCTGACTAATATTATCCCGACAATTTCCCTTGGGTCGCGGTATATTCGGTTACGCGATTTGCGGCTTCATTATTCTCCTGCTAATGTTTCATCCGGTCAGCATACTCATGATACATCAGAAGCAGTTCTTTTATTATCCGGTTCAGTTACATATACCTGGCAAGTTCCACATTTGCTAAATATTGGCGGATCTATTGTTTTCCCTCCTGATTGTATGCATGAATGGAATACTGACGATAATGACGCTTTACGATTTGTTTTCTGGTACGAAGATGATTTATTAAAGAATTATCAGGATACCCAACAATCACCTCATCGTCCAGAGTTAGCATGGGAAACGCGCGCTTTATTCAATGACGTGCGTGAAGCCCGCCCAGGTTGGCGATTCCGTTCACAGGCTCGTTTAGGTGTAATTCTTTCCGAATTATTAGCATTGCAACATACAGTAACATTAGCCAGTGACATGATATCGCAACAAGATTATTCAACATCTGTTGATGCATTTATTCGTGCTAATTATTTTAAACCGCTAACCTTAAAAGAAATAGCGGATGCTATCGGAATTAGCGAACGAACATTATCCCGTCGATTCAGAGAAGAAACCGGCGTTAGTGTAATGCATAAATTAGATGTTTTTAGAATGGAAAAAGCCGGTGAATTGCTTGTTGATACCATTTTGCCTTTAAGTGAAATAAGCAAGTTAATCGGAATAATTCATCCAGGCTATTTTGCTATAAAATTTAGACATTACTCAGGAATGACTCCTTCTCAATATAGGCAATTCCACCGATCTGGAAAATTATAGAGGCTCTTACAAAACCCGGTGGGACAGACACCATCATGGCTTCGCCACTCGGTGTCAGTCCCTGATTTTCTCTCAAAAAACGATAATCAACCATCTAAAATATAGAATAAATATAGGTTTTGCAAGAGCCTGTATAAAATGTCATTTTATTTTCTAACTGTTAGTTCTTCAAATGCAGGTTCAACATCTCTATCAATTTCAAGTTGCTTAATTAATAGTTTTGCATCAAGCAACTTGGGTGAAACATCAGCATTTATACTTAGCGCCGCCGCCGTCCCGGCCGCTTGTCCTGTAGCCATACATGTTTGTTGAATACGCAGGCTTGATTCGGCAATATGTTCTGCGGAAATACATCTGCCTGCAACCAGAAGATTATCAACATTAATTGGAATTAAACTGCCATATCGAATATCAAAATAATCTCCAGTCTTAAATCTTTCATGACGTATTTTATAACTTTCAGATTCCCTATCAACCGCAGGTGCTGTATAACTGTCAGCTGGCCAAATATCAATATCCCATGAGCTTCGTGCCACCCCATCTGAATATTTATTAAATTCAACTGCGTCTTTTTCAGTTGCCGTGGCTAATCCATGAATCCGACGCGAAGAACGCAAACCAATATGTGAAGAAGTATCAACAAGATAGGAATTTTCACATCCCGGCACATAATTCTTATAATAATCTGCTACCTGCCATGCCTGTTCGCGTCCTTCACGTTCTGCACGGGTAAAATCAAATGGATCCAGCGGATTCACTTTTAACACGCGACTTGTCACCAGCAGTAATTCATTTCTATATGACGGCATTTGCCACATCCACCATTGAGCATAACCTTTGACACGACCCGTTGTAATTACAGGTGTGGTATATTTACCGCTTTTCATTGCAGCCTGAAATCCATCTTCTATCTGCTGTGCAAACTCAGGAGTGTTGAAATTTTCCGGCTTAATCGCGTTGCCAATTCGCAGAACTTTTGTGCATGCCATCGCCCATGGATTTTTCCCATCTCCCTGATCCCAAGGAACTCTGGCATAATTACATACTATCGCGTCTCCGGTAGCGTCAATCACCTGCTTAGCGGATATAAAACCAGTTCCCGCCTTTGTTTCAACAGTAATTCCAATGATAGTATTATTTTCTACTATCGCTCCGGAGCAATACGCATGATGCAGGATATCAGCACCTGCCTCTGTTAACAGGTCATCCCATACATACTTTACGACTTCCGGGTCAACGATACCCCGAATTTGTCCACTGCCTATACCATCAAGTTTTTCAGAAATCCCGCCGCGTTTTTTCAAACCACGCGCATATTCATGCCAGATACCTTGAAAATCCACACCATTAGTGCTGAGTACAACACATACAAGCTGTGATACGGTGGCGCCGCCCAGATAGCCGTCTTTTTCGATAATCAGCGTTTTTGCGCCAAGCCTTGCTGATGCTATTGCTGCCGCACACCCCGCCGGCCCGCCGCCGCAGACGACGACATCATATTCACCGAGTACGGGGATATCACGCGCGGGTTCTTGAATGGTAGTTTTCATATTGTCTTCCTTTGCGGATTGATTGCGATCAAGCCGCATAGTTCCGGGAATGCCGGCTCGATGTCGCGGTCCTTTTCCAATTGTGCAACCACGAGCGCCGGATCGAGTTCACGTGGAGTTGTGTCCGCCTGCAGGCTTAGCGCCGCCGCAGTCCCTGCCGCCTGACCTGTTGACTGGCAGGTTTGCTGGATTCGCAGGGATGCCTGGGCGGTGCGTTCGGCGGAGATGCAACGTCCTGCCACCAGCAGGTTATCGACACCGGCAGCCACCAGGCAGCCATAACGAATATCGAAGAAATCACCCGCAAGCATTTTGGCTTTCCGCAACTGATAGGCATCCGATTCCCGATCCACGGCAGGTGCACTGTAACTCTCCGCCGGCCAAATATCGATATCCCAGGAACTGCGGGCGATACTATCTGCGTATTTACGGAACAACAACGCGTCGTCGCCCGTCACCGTCGCCATGCCGCGGATGCGCCGGCTGTCGCGCAGACCAATGTGGGCACTGGTATCCAGCAGGTAAGCCTGTGCATAGCCTGGAGCGAAACGTTTCAAGGCATCAGCACATTGCCAGACCTGCTCGCGCCCTTCGCGTTCGGCGCGGGTGAGATCCCACGGATCGAGCGGATTGACTTGCAGCACACGGCTGGCGAACACGTTCATCTCTGTCCGGTACGGCATCACACTCGGATGCACCCAGTTTGCCATACCATAGCTGATGCCGCGGCCATTAGCCAGAACCGGCGTGTCATACTCGCCACGAGCGACAGCAATCGCCACAGCCTCTTTAGCTGCCAGCACCGCCTCCACCGAGTAGCCCTCTTCCGGCCAGTGAACATTGCCCATACGGAAAACCTTGGTCAAGGATTGACCCCAGGTATGAGTTCCGTCACCCTGCTCCCAGGGAACACCCGCCGCCGCGCAGATAGCACCGTCCGCCGTGCAATCAATAACCCGTTTGGCCAGAATCGCCTGCCGTCCGGCACGGGTCTCGACCACTACTCCGCGACAATCCCCGTCCTCGACGATGGCATCGGCGCACAAGGCATGCAGTAATTGCCGCGCACCCGCCGCCATCAGCAGATCGTCCCAAGCATACTTTACCACTTCGGGATCGACACCACCGCGAAACTGAGGTGGCTGCCCCACCAGCGCACAGGCTCCTTCACGCTGCCGCAACGCGCGAATCCACTCGTGCCAGATGCCTTGAAAATCCACGCCGTTGGTACTGAGAATATGGCTCACCAGTTGCGAGACCGTCGCTCCACCCAGGTAGCCATCTTTCTCGATGAGGAGAGTCTCCGCGCCAAGTCGAGCCGCGGCAATCGCCGCCGCACACCCCGCCGCACCGCCGCCGCAGACGACGACATCGAATTTACCGAGTACGGGGATCTCGCGGGCAGGTTCGTTCACTGTTTGTTGCTCTTTCATATTGTTCCTCTTTCATTATTCTTTCAGCCACGCAACGCCTCCGCGTCCACAATGGCACCTTGGGATCGCAATGCCGTTCGGAGCGTGGCGATGTCAACGGCTGCGAACGACCGATCTAACGTGACGACCTGCGCCGCCGCCAAACCAGCCGCTTCGCCCATGGCCATCACCGGCCCCATCACTCGCATCGGACCGAGTACATCGCGTTCGACCGAAACGGCTCGCCCCGGGCAGATCACATTTCGCAGTCCTCTGGGAACCATGATCCGATAAGGGATCGGCACAACAGGCGGTTTAGAAACGCCATGCATAGGTTGCGTGCCGTCGCTTTTGGCCAGATCCCAACCGTAAGGGGTGAAACCAATGGTGTCCGGGAACTCACGCCCGTCCCGTACATCCGCCACCGTCAGCCGATACTCGCCGGTAATCCGCCGGGTCTCGCGTACCCCAAGATCCATTGCCACCGCGCGAATCCGAGCGTTGGCGCACCCGGGATAGTGACGCTGGAACAGGCGAAGCGTTTTTTCATTTCTGTCGCGCACCGCCACCAGAGCGCCGGTACGTGACGCGGAATCGGTGCCGTCCACTCCCGGGAACGGCAGGCCGTTGACCATGAATGACCCATACCGGGGCATCTTGACAAAGATCGTAATGCTATAATTAAAGCAGTCCTCCCCTTGGTTGCGGAGTTTGGTTAGGAGTTTCTTGAACCGCGGATCGTCTTCGCGCACGACATAATCCATCAACGCGGCTTCGTCCACATTGTCGAGATGGAAAATGAGGCTGACGACACACATCTCCCCACTCTTTTCGTCACCCTTCACGAACTCGCATCCCGCCTGCGCCGCGACATCGGCGTCGCCAGTGGCGTCCACGAACGCGGTTCCTTCCACGGCAAACAGCCCCTCTTTGCCAGCAAGCACGACATGAGTCACCCGGCCGCAATCGGTGATTACGTCGGCAACATGCGTCTGAAGAAGGATTTCGACGCCCGCGGCAATCAGTTTCTGTTCGATAAACGACGCCATGGCGAACGGGTCAAACGGAATGCCGTCAATCAGCCCTTTGTATTGTCCGTAGGGGATGTAGGGAACATCTGCAAAATCTTCCGCTCGCGGTATGACAGCAATACCCAGTGCCGCCGCCTCCTGGATGAATTCCCGGCAGATGCCGCCGACGACATACTGCGTCCCATTATTCATCCTGACGCCAAGCCAATGCGAGACCAAACCCGCGGTTCCCATGCCGCCCACCACGCCTTGCCGCTCAACCAGCAAGACGGAAAGCCCGCTTCGTCGAGCGGCCAGCGCGGCCGAGAATCCGGCCGGGCCGCCGCCACACACCACCACATCGTATCGCCCATGTACCGGAAGGTTCCGATTGATTGCCACTGTGCCACTGCTGTTGCCATTATTCTTATTCATCATCTGCTCCTATAACCTCGTGAATGATCCCGGACGAAACGCAATAATTCTTCACCCTCACCACGCGACGCCACTTCAGCGCGCAGGACGATGCGCCCTTTGCTCAGTGTGCCGATGTGCTGGCGAATTTCTGCAGGTGAGGCCGATACGATCAGCGGCTTCAAGCCCACTACATCCAGAACGTCATCGAGTTTTGCCATCACCGGCTTGTTGACATCGCTCACCAGTTGCAGAAAGGCAATTCCCGGCAGATCCACCACATTCGGCAATTGATGCAGGCCGCCCGAATGCATGTGCAACACAGTACCTGACCGGTGTGTGGTCAACCGCTCCAGCCATGGCCGCTCAGCTTCCCTGAATGTGTCGGGGCTAATCTGATTCGAAGAATCGATTGTCGTAATCAGTCCCGCACCGGGAGCGAACACGTTATAGCCCCACCCATAAGCGGCCCAGCCGGACAGAGACTGATTCGCGCTGTAATCCGGTAAGCCGCCGTTGATGGCATCAATCGCCGCGCTGATGAAATCCAGCAGAGCGGGCAGACGTTCCGGCTCAGAGACGACGTCCATGTACAAGTCGTTTCCGCGAAGATCCCAAGCCAGGTCCAGCAGCCCATTGTGCTGCGGCGGTTGGATGGGAATCCGCCCATTGGCGGCGTCAATGGCGAACTGGTACCCATCGCGATAAAACCGCCACCAGAAATTGTTGTCGTCAAGGATACAGGACAATTCACTCACCTGATCGATCGAGGTGAGGCAATGCTCCGCCCACGCCGAATGTTCCGTGCTCTTGATTAGCCGGTCTTTGATAATCAAACTGTAAAGATATGGTGTCAACAGCAACTTGATGGCGGGAATATAGTCGTCGTCCAACGGATGCAATTTGTTCTCCTCGATCACCTCGTCAACCCATCCCTGGTAAATGCGCAACCGGTGTTCATCCTGTCGTATATCCAACCGCCAAAAATGTCGAATCAGGTCGTGAATCTGGAACAGATTATGAGCCTGGTCATGACATCGTATATTGACGAGTAATGCCGGTTCCTGGACGGCATGAAATCGTTCATACCGCGCCAAGCGTGTTGCAAGATCAATTGTACTGTTATTCATGCTATATCTACCACACTAATAATTGCGCCATTTTCATGCAAGGTATTTCGTAAAGTTTCAATATCTACATCTGCAAATGAAACATTCTGTGATACAACCTGCGATGCTGCAACGCCTGCTGCCTCACCCATTGCCATTACTGGCGCCATTACCCGCAACGGACCAAGTACATCACGTTCCACGGAAATCGCACGTCCCGGACAGATCAGATTTTTCACTACTTGTGGTACCATGACCCGATATGGAATAGGCGTAGGGTATGGCGCCTTGCGCCCTTCCATCGGCTGATGGCTTGGCCGTTTCGGGTCTGGCAAGTCCCACCAATAGCCGGAAAGACCAATGGTATCTGCGAACACTTTTCCTGTGACCAAGTCGTCGACGGACAGGACATAATCACCGACAATCCGTCGCGTCTCGCGCACCCCCAGCAGTGTGGCCACCGCTTTGATGCGGGCATGGGCACAGCCCGGGATGTACTTGCGCATCAAACCCACAAGTTGTTGTGTCTCCTCACGCCCCCGAATCATCCCCCGCGTCAGCGACCGCGGATCCGTACCGTCGATGCCGACCAGCCGCGAGGTGTTGATCATCATCACGCCCGGTTCCTGCAACTGCACGCTGATGAAGATCTCATAGGGGAAGGTCCATTCCCCAATGGCGCGCAAAGCCAGAATCAATTCCTTGAGCCGTGGCGACTCCTTGTCCTGAATGTAGGCAGATAGTGCGGTCTGGTCGACGTTGTCGACATGGAACATCAGGGTCGTCGGCGTCATCAGGTGATCACCATCACGCCCCAGAACGGTTGGACATCCGGCGTACGCGGCCACATCGGCATCGCCGGTGGCATCGACCACGGCACGTGCAGCAACCACCTGTATCCCAGACTTATTGGCGATGAGCAGGTGGTTAATTTGCCCATCCACCACCATGGCATCGACCACCCGGGTTTCAAACAGGATTTCCACCCCATCCGTCATCATTTTGCGGTCAAGATACGCCGCCATGGAAAAGGGATCAAAAGGCACGCCATGCACCAGACCATTGAACCATCCATGGGGTGGGTATTTCACGCCGGCGTCTTCCCGCGGCAAAAGCGCGAAGCCTTGCGCGGCAGCTTCTTCGGATAGTTCACGAAATATTCCGCCTACTATCCATTTCCCATCCGCGGTGCGACCACCAAGCCAATGGCTTACCAGCCCCGATGTGCCCATACCGCCCAGTTGTCCCTGGCTTTCAATTATCAGTACAGACATACCAGATCTTCGCGCTGACAACGCTGCCGCGCAGCCTGCTGGTCCCCCGCCGCAAACGACAACATCATATTCCCCGAAAACGGGGATGTCACGGGCTGGTATGTGAATGGTATGTTCGATAATCATCTTACCATTCTCCCTTTTTACCAAAGTTTTCTTTAGCTGCTTTGTTAAACTCAGCGCCTGCGGCATTAATTCTGTTTAATATTTCTTCAACAGTGCATCCTGCGGCACCACGTGCTGCCGGAATTACTGTATTGCATTCGTTGCTGTCCATAAACTTTGCCGCTTCCAATAATCCGGATTCGTCTTCATGTGGAATAACCAGAAATCCATGTTTATCTGCATGAATAAGTTGTCCTGGTTTCACTGTTCTGCCAAAAACTTCCACTTCGCAGTTCCAATGTACCGGACATGAAAAAGAATGACCTACGCATAACCTGCGCGCAATTGCTTTAAATCCGGCGTTATTCATCTCGTCGAGATCCCGGATAGCTCCATCGGTAATAGTACCAACACAACCCAAGGCGCGGTGAATATTACTGTTTACTTCACCCCAGAAAGCACCAATTACGTTTGGCTTGTCCATATCTTGAACAACTACAATCTTTGGTCCCGGTATGCTGGCAATATATGTGCGATATTCACTCCAGGCATTGGGATTGTCATGCGGATGCTTCGGATTGCTTGGCTCGAATTGCACCGTCGCCGCGTAGCCGACCATCGGTCCCATTTGTGGCATAAAGTCGCGACATTCCTCGATATTAAAACCTTCTTTAGAAATATCGTGACTGGTTATTTGTTCCCAACCATTATAGATGGTCGGGGTATTCCAGCGTTTTAGCTGGAGAAGTTCTGCATGGGTTAACATAATCAATTTCCTCCCGAAGTGTTATAGGCCGTCTCGTATAATGCCATGATGTTCGCGGTCGGGACGTCCGTCTGCAATACGTGGCTGGGCGCCAGGATAAATCCGCCATCAGCGCCAAGGATGTGCATCATTTCCCGTACCGTATGGGTAACATCTGCCATTGATCCTTGCGGCAAGACGTACTGCGTATCGATAGCACCATGCAGGCAGATGCGTGAACCGAATTGTGTTTTCAACAGGGTGGGATCCATCCCTTTCGCAGCCACCTGAATAGGATCAAGGATATCCACCCCCATGGTGATAATACGCTCAATCAACGGCAGAATTGCGCCACAAGAGTGAAACATTACCTTCACATCATGACTATGCGCCATGTCAATGAGTTTTGTCAGACGTGGCGCGAAAAAGCGGTCGAATATATCCGGACCGATCAACAAGCGATCCTGCATGCCGAGGTCGTCGGCAATACGCAATATGTCAATTTGTCCCGGTGCCGCGGTGAACATGCGATCGAAGAAGGCGACATAATAATCAGTATACTGATCGAGGAGAAAATCAGCCATTTCCGGAATCACCAGCAAATCCATCAGTAATTGATCGAGCCCGCGGAGAAAACTCGGATGCTGCCAGATACTGGCACCAGTGGCCATGATGGCGAATCCATGCCAGGTGTCAAGTCGGGCGGCAAAATCGCTGAAGTCGAACCAGTCCACTGTTGGCCAACGATGCGCCGCCAATTGTTCCACCGTGTCGCATTCTTCCAATACGAAGTCACAGAAACAGGTCTCAATGCCGGTCGATGTCTGCATATCCTTGGTTCGCCAACCCCAGTAGTTCTCAGTCACGCCATCAGCCAGTGACCGCTCTTTTGGGATTGGTCCACGGTAGATAGGGTCGACCACTCCGCGCAGATCCACTATGTCCACATGCAACCGTTCCAGCAACTCCCGATGGGAGGATGTACCCAAATCGCGGTGAAGCCGGGTAAGCGTAGCGGAATTGGCACTAAAATCCAGCGGTATACGATCGGGTTTCACATGATTGATCGTCGTCAAAACTCGTTCTCGGGAATTTTTCACGCTTCGCTCCTTATTCCGCCAGCACCTTAACTACGATCTTCAGCACCGGCACGGAACTCTCGTATGCAAGACATGGCATGTGGGCATCTTCTGGGAAGAAAACCAGAAAATCACCGGCTCGTGCAGTCACAAAGTCGCCAGTTCCAGCAAATAATAGATAGTCTTTGTCTTCTGTATAGGACTGCGTTTCCGTCAGGTTGGCGACGTTTGTCCAGCCAAGAGTCTCGATCCCGGACGCCACGAATTGCACGTCGATGTAGCGGCGATGTGCTTCCCACAACCCCATCTCACGAGATTTGGTGTCGTATCGTTGCACCATGGCATAGACCGTGTCGCCATCAATGTCGTAACGACCGGACTCCAACGTGGAGAAATCGTTCGCGGCCAGGTAGTCGAACGCTTTTTTAAGGTTTTCGCTGAGTTCCTGATAGAGTCCAGCATTCTTCAGTTTATCTATAATCATCTTTTGGTAAATCCTTTCAATATTACGACAGCATACTCTGCAAGAATGCCCGTCCCTCAGCGGTTGTCCCACCCGTATTTAGTAAGAAGCCGCCGCCAGCACTGATGCGGCGCAGCCAGCCGGCCGTCAAATTCTCCTCGTCCTGTACCGTGCGGTTGTCCGGCAATATGAACGATTGGAGGGCAACGCGTCCTTGGAGTACGGTCTTCTGCGCTTCCAAGTCGGCGGTGGTCTTGGAGAAACCGTTGACAAAGGTGGTCTCGAATCCGGCGAATCCGGGTAAATCCAGCAACATACTACCGCACTGCAGAGTCGGGCCGCAGGTATGCAGAAAGATTGGCCCGAGTTGCTCCGACATCATCTGCCAGGAACTGCGGGCGACTTCCAGATAGGTGTCGGGCTTGATTACTGAGATGTAATCATCCACCAACAACCCGCGCACCCAGACTGGCTGTACACCGCGTTGCCGCGTACGTGCCAGTGCAGGATTCCCAATCACCTGCCACATCGCCTTACTGATGTCAATGATCATGCCGGTGAGCAATTCGGAGAACTGGCGCACCAACTCCGGTTCCGTGAGGCAAGCGACCAGATAGTCTTCCTGATCCATAAGGCGCACCGCGTTGGTGGTTGGCCCCTGCATCTGCGGATATACGATAGGCAGCCGACTCTCGGTCGCCTCGACGAGGAAGCGGCAGGTTTCAAGAATGCCGCGGCAGGGTTCGACGGCCATTGGATCAGGCCGTGACAGCTTGGGCAGGTCCGTCGCCAGGTCGCGAATCAGAAACGCTCTGGGAATGACCGCTCCATCGGCGGAGGCATCGAACTCCGCCCCCAGCATGCGGGGGATGAGGTCAGAGGTGCCGTAACCGGGATAGAGCATCGGCACGTAGTCCGACTCCGGCAGCGCTTCAAGATTGAGGATCATGCCCATGAGTTGCCAGGCCAGTGTGTGATCCAGATTGTTCTTAGCCCACTGCGCTGGCTTCTGTTCCAGTCCGGCTGCCGCATCGGTGACGTCATACTGGATGAACGGCCGATCCGGCGTCTTGAAGCGAAAGATATCGTCGGCGCGACGTTCGGTTGCCGCGATTCGTTCCTGGTGCGGCGCAAGCGCGTCAAAGAAGACACGGACAGCATCCTCCCGGTTCGACGCATGAGAAAATGCGTTTAGAAAAGATTGTGTAGTTGTTTTAGATGTCATGTTCATTTTTCCTGTGAATAGCCGAAAAGAGTGGCCGAACGCAAAGCGACGTGAACCAGCACTCGGTGCCCAGCGAGTGATCGCAGGTTCGCGTGAGTCTTCCATTTAACAGGAGCCCGCAGACTGTCCCCGCGGACTGGTTGGCAGTCTGACAGCGCGAAACCTGGCAGCGGCTGGTCGTTTTCATCGAGCAGTGCGACGCGCGCCTCGCCGATGGTTCCGGCATCGAGGTTGAGCGTCAGTGCCAAACCGGTGAGAGGGGCGGCAACAAAGGTCAGTTGGCCCTCGCCCGCCTTCGCGACCGCACCGACCAAGCGGTCCCGCTTCTGCACGAAGCGCCAGATTTCGCCATCGCCATCCGCCATGCGCTTGTCGCCCTGGCCATGAGTCGTATCGAGCACTGCTCCGTATTGCCACAACTCGTCCCCTCGCTCGATCAGCCCGAGTCCGAGGAAGACCATCCCCGGCTTGCGCCCCAGCAGGGCCGCGGTCACATACGGTGACCTATCAAACCGCTCCCACTGCCTGCCGTCCCGGCTGGTGGCAAGGTGCGCTACACAGACACCATCATTTTGGTACGGGCCGTTATCCGCTTCAGGGGCGTGGTTATAGAACGTGGGAAACGCAACATATAACGGCGGGCGGGTCGGGTAAACCTGTGGCATCAGAGTATACACGTCGGTCTCTGGCGGATCGCTTTTGTCACAGGCGAACACAACCGGCACTTCGTCGATGAAATGGGGCAGCCGCTGCCGGGTGGGGAACGGACCATCCTTACCGGACGGCGTCAGGCCCACCGGCCGATCCAGCGCGTCCGCTTCCCACCGCCCCACCTTGCGCTGCCGGGAGCGATTCGATCCCGGCACCCAGACACGGACATAACCCGCATAGCGACCCGACAGCGGATCAGCGAATACGACGTTTTGGGTGTCTGACTCGAAGGCCAACAGTGCCTCGGTGTCCCGGGTCCAGCGCCATCCATCTGGAGAAGTCCAGCGAAAAACGCCCTGGCCAAACAAATTTCCAACGAAAGCGTAACCAGTGGTCGTCCGCAGCACGGATCCCTCCATGGTCGGCAGATCGGTCAGGTTATTCTTCGCCGACCCTTCGAAGGAGCGCAACCCCAGTTCCGGGCGCTGCCAGATCACCCCGTCCGTCGATTCGGCGTAGGCGAGTCCCTTGAAGGTCGCGGAGCCCCGGCAGCCATACCACAGGCGCAACGTGCCGCCGTCATCGATGACCGTCAGGTACAGTCCGAGCATGCGCTCCCAGTTCCCGGCGACGCCAAAACAACGCTCGGCACGTATCGGGGGTTGCACGCGTATCGCAACACCTGCCGTATGCTGGACCACGGAGGAGCGGTCCATAACGAGCGTTGCGCACGTCCCAGACCCTATTGCTGGCTTCAATCCCATTTCGGCTGCGTTAGTCTGTGTCGGCATCAGTATCCCTCCTATCGTTAGTAAGGACAGGGTAAGCAACTGGCTTATTCGTTCCATTCTGTATGGCTTCTTCCTTTTCCAGTTCATCCCAGATCCTCCACGGTGGGCAGACACCGCAGTTCGGCTTCCGGTAATTGCAGGTGCAGGCAGCGGTGTGAAATAACAAACTGGAGCACGCCGTTCTCGGTGAAGGCGTTCATGGACAAGATACGGGTGATCGAGTTGCCGATGAGCATGATTTTTTGCTTCATGAGTGCATCCCCAATCGTTTGTTTTCCAAAGCCTTGATCTCGCGGTCAATCGCCGCTAAATCCAGAGGGTAAACGCCAAACTCGTTGACAACATTCACCATCTCCCGGATGTTTTCGTCAGGAGTATCCCTTCCGCACTGGTCGCCGGTCGACAATATGAATCCGCCGTTTCCACCGGCATCGCGAATGGCTTTCAGGCTTTCGCGGCGAACATCCTTCACGCTGCCCCGAAGCATCACTTCCGTAGTGTGAAGGTTGCCCATGAGGCTCAGTTTTTGGCCAAAGTTGGCCTTAACCTCGGCCAGGTCGCAATTGCCCATCGGTACGATTTCCAGGGGATTGATGGAGGACAAATCGGTCTCCAGCGCGCACATCTCGATTAGTTCGCGCTCAGGCCCGCAACAGTGGATCTGCGACACGATACCTGCATCCTTGCAGAGTTGGGTGATGATTTTGATTGTAGGAAGTGTTAGTTCCCGGATGATGTCGGGGGTATTGGCTACGAGCAGGCCGGAACCGCCGGTCAATATGAAGTCCGGTTTCACGGGAGCGGCGAGAATACGCTTCAGATATGCCACCGCCTCAGTGCCGGCGCGCGTGCTCCACTCCCTTACCTCGTCAGGGTTATCGTAGTAATCATACACGGAATAGCCATCCCCGACGTCTGGAAGCCCCAATTTAGGAGGACTCACGGCAACCCCGAGTACGCCATGCCCGTCAAAACGGTCCAAGGCCTCCTGTAACAATGCTATGCCCCAGGCATGCGGTTTCACCCCTTCAATGGGCTCCCAGCGGCTGGGCGGTGGCGCCATGCCGATTTTCTCCGCTGCCAGCGTGGTCGGCGGATCAAAGCGGGGATAGACCGTCAGCCGGGGCGACCAGACCTTAGCCTGCCCTTTGCGTTGGGAATAGCCGCGTGTGACCAACCGTTCGGCGCTGCGTTCGACAATGACGGTTTGCTGGTCCAAGTTGGGATCGGGTGTCGCGGCGGGCGCGGTGGGATCCGGTAGCCAGAAGCCATCAAGGTTAGGCAGCCACCCGTCAATGCCAAAATATTTGGCCGCGTCGATGAAGGCCTGCCACAACGGCGGATCCTGATAGAGATAGATATCCCAGAAGTCCTTGCCGGTCAGGCGGCAGGGGATCATGTTCGAGATATCCGGCGCCACCGGGATCCGGTCAGGCGTGCCGTTGCGCATCGCCGTCAACATACGTTGTCGTGAGTTCATAGATCCATACTCCTTACTTGCATCTGTATAACGGCGCACTCGTGTCGATCGAGTTCCAACTCCACAGCGGCACCGGAGTCTGTCGATGTCAGCGGAATCTGCTTCGTCGATCCATCCTGGCGATGCAGGATCACAAACTTTCGGGACACATTGCCCAGAACCGCTTCATCCAGAATCAGTTTCACATAACCTCCGCCCTTATCGTCTTCGGTGCTGCCCTCACCCAGCACAATGCTGCAAGTCTCAGATGATTGATAGGACTCATAGCGGCAGGCATGCACTGTCGCTTCGGTTTCAAGGGTGAAGCCGGTATTATCCATAAAGCGGGCGTCCACCGTGAAAATAGCCGTCTTCTTGCGCAGGGCCGCCAATTGCTTGATCCGGGCCGCGAAGTCTGGGACGTCAGACAACGCCAACTCGAAAGCACGCACATTGACGTTCAGCAGGAACCCCATGGCAAACGCCCGCCCGACCTCATGTTCATGCTCGAAGGCATCGATCGTCCACGACTGGATCGATTCCGGCAGCACGTAGCGGAAGACTTCCGGGCGCATCCAGTTCCACGGCCAGTGCCACCAGAGATTGCAGACCTGCGTATTCCAGATATCCGGCACTTCACCCATCAACCAGGCATCGGGATTACGTCGACGTATGGATTGGCAGACCTGGTCCGTCCAGGCACAGGCGCCGGCGTGGGTCGGGGCGCCGACCGGGTGCCCGTGATGCTCGGCGAAACAGTAGTCCTCGGCGAACGGCTGATCGATGAATACCGTGCCAAACCCCATCTCCAGCGCGGTCTCCATCTGGCGGATGGCCCACTTCTGGAAAGCGGGGTAGGCCTGGCACAGGCGCCTTCCGCCCCCCTCCAGATAGGCCGAAAGCTCCATTCCGTTGTTTGCCCGCATGGGATAGGACTCCGGTATCGCCACCCCGTACCGACTGCGGACCGCACGGTCTTCCCCCCACTCTGCCCAGGCATCGTTTCTGACATCGACCAGGCGAAGATTGATCAGCGCGTTGGTCTCGACGCCCAGCCCCTGCGTTTCGGCCAGCACGCGTAGCAGTTCGCGCTGCCTCTCCGGCGGGTTATCGAACAGGCCGCCTTTCCCAACCTTGGTGTAAAGCCCCATGAAGGACATATCCCACAGGCAAAAGTGATCCATCCCGTGCTCCAGGCCGTAGCGCGCCAGGGCCGGCAACGCCGACAGCGGCCGCCAGTCCCGACCGTTAAAATCCTTAAAATACGCGTTATGAAAACCGATAGAATGGCGCAGGCGCTCGGGCGCATACGGCGCCTTCCACCACGTCAGCAACCACCGCCGCAACCGGTCCGCCGTCACATGCCAGTCACCGGTATGCGGGCCGATGCCGACCGGTTCGCTGGTCCAGTTGTCGCCCGACTTCAGGAAGGGCCGTTGGATCCAGGCCCAACTCGGTCGAGGCGACCCGCATTTGACCTCGGCCAAATCCATAACGACCACTTCATGGCGACGGTCCGGCACCATCGGGTAGAAATTGAACGAAAGGCCGATGCCGTCGCCGGAAATGTCGCAAAGCGGCGCATGAAAGTTAATCCACCCGAAGCTGGTCCGCCGGTGCCGGCGCATCAGGTTCCACCCCGCGCCTGAGCGCATCTTGAATGGATCGAACGGATGGTTGGCGCCACACTGGATCTTGCCGCGATTCTCTCCCTGGTAGCCGGTAAAGCCGCCCACCCAGGGAAAGATGGCCTCGCACACCACATTCGGATCGCTGTTCTCGATGGTCAGCGTAAACAGGGCTTCGTCGGCACCTGACGGCAGGGTGACATGCACGGTGGCGGCGACGGCGGCTTCGAGACCGTCGCCGGCGCGCAAGTTGCGAAAGTGGATGTCCAGCGCGCCTGGGCTCGAGACAAACTCGGGGAGGCCCGATTCATGACTGTCGCAGTAGCGGTCGCTCCACCTGTCCTCGTTGGGCACGAACAGGCGGAACAGACGACCATCATTCGGGTTGCCAAGGTGATTTTGGCCTGTCTTCAGATCGGTGATCTGGATCAGACTTCCATTACTGTCGTCGAACTCAAGGGACATCATTTCATTAGCTATTTTCATATACTTTCCTCTTCGGTCAGGACGGCAAAGCCCCAGTCCGTGCAGTCCATTTGCAATTCGGTTGTACCCTCCGGTCCTGGCACGAGCTGATACACGGCACCCGTGATCAGGTCGCGGATGGATTCGCTCGCGAAAAACCCCTTGCGGAACCGCAGGTGGGCCGCGTGGTGGTCCTTCTGGAAGAAGACGAAGACGATGCGGCGATTCCCACTCATGCCGTGTTTAACATAAAGGAACGAGGACGAGTCCGGTTGTGGCAGGAGCACGTCGACCTCACCCTTCACGCCGGAATTCCGCACCACCCAGATCACATACTCTTCAAAACCGGGATTTGGCTTGGCACGGTAAGACTCTCCCAGATATCCAGCAAAATAAATAACGCGTCCTGCACCGACAGTAAGCGATGACAACAAAGCACCATCTTTATTCCCGGCATGAACCGTTCCCTGATGATGTTCCAGAGGTGTCAGCCACTGTGTCAGTTCAAGCTCGCATTTCAAACCATCCAATTCCACGGCCACAGTATCGCAGGTCAATTGCCTGCGGCCGATTTCCTTCACGCCGGTAAGCCGCGCCAGAAACCGATCGGCCGGATAGCTGTAGAATCCCTGCGGATTGAAGGCCCCGCATTCGGATTCGCATACCAGTGTTCCGCCGTTTTCAATGAATCGTTTTAATGCGGTCTCAAGCGCCGGCGAGAAGACAAGTATGCGTGGCATAAAGAGGACACTTAAGCCGTCAAGTGCATCCAAATGCTCCTCTTCTACGGCTATGAACGGAATGGACTTGCGGACCAGCGCGCGGCAGTATCCGTGGAAGGAAGCTGCAGTTGCGTAACCTGTCCCAGTATCGGCATACTGCAGATAATAACTTTGCGGACTTAACAGAACTCCGACCGTGGCTTCGGTCGGCCGGTAACCATCGATCAACTCCTTGTGCTGTTTCAGAACGTCACCAGTCACGTGCATGGCCGCCAGCCGCTCCTCCGCCAAGCCGTCGCCGCCGCTGAGGCCATAGCCGTTGGACTCACGACCGAATACTTCATCGCGCCAACACCAGAACAGGATGGTGTCGGCACCACAGGCAAAGCCATTCCAGATCCAGCGTTGCTGCGAGAGCGCATCAACAGGCTTGCCGAGATCAAATCCGATATTGCCGCGTCCGCCTTGCAGTTCGCTCAGCCAAAGGTGCTTCCCCTGAGCGGCACTGCGGACCAGATCAATGCGCATGCCGAAATCCGCGTCATCTATTCCCGCACCCCAGATGGGAAAACTCGAACATCCGACACCGTCCAGATGATCGGCGAAGGCCCAGTCGTTGCCACGATCCATGGGCGTGTTCTTGTCATGTCCCGCATATTCGCTGCATGGATGGGCGCCATGAAGTGTGACGGGATGTTTGGAATCCAGCGCCTTGATCACGTCGAACCGGGCCCGGCCATGCTGATTGCTGCGCACCGTCAAGAAATGGGAAAAGGCCATCATTTCCGTATAGGTGTGGCCGGGCCACTTCCCGGGCTGCACCTCATCCCAGTTGCCGTAGCGGCGTTTCCATACACGGTTCAGGCCGTCAAGGCCGCCATAGGTCTGGTCGAGCCAATGGCGGAAGGCGGCCAACGTGTGCGGGCAGTGGCAGACAATACCGTCGGCATCCACGTTCCATCGCGTCTCGTTCCAGCAATCCCAACCGCGCAGGTTGGGCAGATCGCGATAGCGCGTCACCACCGCACGGAGGAAAGCGGACATGCGCTCCCAGACGCCGGGATGATCGGTACAACCGCCTGGAGTGAGACCGAAATGGCATTCGGTTCGGTTCTGGCTTACAATCCGCTGTCCAAGATGATTCACCATCTCGCTGCCGGGAACTTCACTGTGGATCCAATATGGCTGAATCTCCGCAATGGTGCTGAGAACCAATCCGAGGCCGTGCTTGTCGGCCAACTCGACCAAACGGTCGTAATCGTCAAAGGCATATTCCCCAGGTTTCGCTTCAATCCAAGACCATAGCAACCACAGTTGCACTGTATTGAGTCCGGAATCGCGCATGCGGCACATATCGTCTTCCCAATATTTACTATCGGGAAACGGGGCGCGGTAATATTGTGCACCAATATTCATTGTTGGAAAATCCTCCCCGTTGTATTAAGAATTGACATTGCCTGCCGTTGAGAACATTTCACGATACTTCTCAAGCGCGCAGAATATGGCCTCAATGTTCTCGAGCGGAACGCCCTGGTCGATATTTCCCCTAAGCCAGAGCCCGCCCTCAGGTGCACCGAGTTTTTCCACGGAATCACGGATATGGGCGTCGATTTCCGCCGGACTTGCGAAAGGGAAGAGTTGGCGGTCAAGGTCGAGATCAACACAAACCTTGCCTTTGCATACACGCACCAGGTTGTCGATGCCGTTGGCGCGGATTTGCGGATTGATGACATTCACTCCGCACTCCACAAAGTCCGGGATAATCTCGTGGATATGGCCATCCGTATGCATATACACCAGATGCCCTGCGGCCCGGACACGCTTGAAGATGGCCTGGTAGCAAGGCTTGAGGTATTTCCGCCACTTTTCCGGCCCCATAGGCAGGCTGGTCTGCATGCCCTGATCATCGCCGAAGAACACCATCTCCGGCTCCTTCTTGGTGGCAAGCAGCAAGTCGACCTGGCGCAGGTTGTACTCCAGCACGATGTCGATCAACTGCTGCAGTTCCGGCGGTTCCTCGGCAAAATCCACCATCAACTCTTCGAAACCGCGCAAATCCGCAAGTCGTAAAAACATAAATCCATGCGGAAAACCGATATCTTGCTGTGGCGCCTTGAGGGTGCGCACCATCTCCCGGGTTTTCAGCGGATGCCCGGTGACGATGGCTTCCATGCCGTGGCACACATTGCTCCACACGCAGCCCCATGCGTCGATGTGTTCGCCTTCGGCATAGGTGCCAGAGACCGCATCATAATCGCGCTCTCCGCTGGTCTGCCATGGAAAGAGGGATGCGTGCCTCTCCACCAGCCGATCGAGAGCTTCCCGGTAATGCATCCAGGCTGCGGGCAGGATGCAGATACTCACCGGTATCTGTTCCGGATGCAGATAATTCATCGCCTTCAGGTAATCGTCATTTGGTAAGTTCATCGTTGTCTCCTTGGGAAAGTTTGGCTCGAGCATAAGGGTACCAGGGTTACACAAGCTCCTTCGCCGTAGGCAGGCATTTAAGTTCGCTTTCCGGCAGTTGCAGGTGCAGGCAGCGCTGCCAGCGGTGAGGAACAAAAATATTCAGGACACCATTATCTGCAAACGCATCAATATAAGAACATTGCCAATTAAACCAGTCATTTTCCAAATCAGGTGCAGCGGCGTTGGCAAAGACGAAGCGCGGCTCACTCCAGGTGTTACCCTCATCAGTGGAGAGGGATACCCATATCTCGGAGCGATCCTTCATACCGGGATTATCTCCGCCCAAATTGACGTAACTGCTATCATGATGCCGGTTGTGATGGAAGGCGGCCAGCGTCTTGCCGTCGGAGAGATGAAAGAGCATCGGTGGCGCGTCGGGATGGACCAGCGGCGTAGGCGCCGGATTTGCCCACGTTTTGCCGTCGTCTTCGCTACGGGTCGCCCAAAGATGCCCTTCGCAGGTGCGAAACATCATATACACTTTCCCGCCGCCGAGGTTGATGGGACGTCCCTCGTCCATGCGGTTGAATTGCGGCACGCACCAACCACCATGCCTTGCGTTTGGCCCGACCGTCCACGTCTTGCCCTGGTCCTCGCTGCGCAGCACGTATTGGCGGGTCATGAGACCCGGTTTATAGGACCAATCGCCTTCATGCGAGCAGAGCAACCAAGCACCGGAGTCGGTCTCGCACATGCGCATCACCGACATGCCAAGGAAACCCGGATCGTTCTGGGGCCGGATGATGCGCACCTCGCACCAGTGGTGTCCATCGTCATCCGAGTAGCGGTAGCCGATTGGAGCGTTCTCCGCCAGACCGCGGTCGGAAGACCACAGCCCCCAGACCGGTTGTGTGCCAAAAGCATAGAT
>CAZWZF010000009.1:0-119587 GCA_964638715.1 uncultured bacterium
TACGAATTACGAATTACGAATTACGAATTACGAATTACGAATTACGAATTATTCTAATAATGATTAACTATCCATTATCAACTGTCGATTCGTAATTCGTAATTAATAATTCATAATTGACAGGCTACATTCCTATGGCTAAACCGCAATACAGTGAATGTCCGGTGCCAAGGAAAGATTTTGCGTTTAACAAAGCGTGATGTGTGTATGACGCGGTGAATATGCCGATAGGTGATTGCCAGCTAACGATTGCGTTCGGCGAACCGGTCAGGTAATTTGCGCTGACGGTTACCTTGTCGCCAATTTGCTGGGAAACGCCATAAAATTCATTTATTTTAGTAGTATTCGACGCGCTTTTCAAGTTGCCGCCGACAGCTTTTAATTTTTGCCATGAATAATAAACCTTGGTTCTTTTATTCAATTTATATGATGTGCCAGCAGTACCGACCCAGGTCTGGTATTTATTTTTTGTCGCAGGAAATGCTCCGATAGTTACTGATGAAGAATCTGCCTGATATGAAAAGTCAGTGCCGATTTTCCATTTATCAGAGATTTCCTGGATAGCTCCAACGCGTGCGCCGAAGTTTTCTTTTAATGTACCGGAAGTTGGCATATTCACGAAAGCACCACCACCTACAGGAACAGGAATGGTTGCATTAACGGTGGCTGCATCAACCGGTAGTAAGGTGACGCCAATAACGGTTTTGTCTATACGTTGTGCGTATGATACTTCAATGGCATCGCCAGTGGTCTGAATAGGGATTCCCGGTACATTTGGCATTTGTGCCATGTTTGAACTGTAACCATAATGGCATATACGTACTAATCCTGGCCCAACAGAAGTAATTGCTGATTGAAAGTTTCCGTTAACGTGAAAGTCGCCGAATTCAAATCCGCCGAATACTGCTTCTCCACCGGTTTTATAACCAGCATCCTTCATCACCACCATATTGGGGGCAAATTGGGTTATCATATCCTGAGTGGGGTCTACACCGCTCATTGATACCCAACCGAATGATAGATTGCTCAATTTTGGCAAATCACCCGGGTCAAGTGCAGGGGCTGAGTTTGCTATCAGAATTGATAATAATAGTCCTGATAACACAGTCAGTTTGCGAGTTGTTGTCATTTTGGCTACCTCTATTACTGTGAAAATACAACTTCTTTTTTATTTCTGTGTAAAATGTTAAGTTCCTTTTTTATGCGATAAACATCAATTAAATGTAAATAAGAACAATTTGACTAACATCAACCCTAATCGATATAATTAATTCATGCCTAACAAAATTACATCAACAGCGCCAACTCGTATTGATTTTGCGGGTGGCACCTTAGACATTTATCCATTATTCTTATATGTGGGTAATTCTCGCACTATTAATGCGGCGATTGATTTAAATGCGCAAGTTGTTATAAAACTGCGCAGCGATAAAAAGATTACCATTAAATCAATTGATACTGGCGCATATCTTGAAGCAGATAATATTGATGCTCTGCCCAAGGATGGTCCATTGTCATTAATAACCCGTGTATTGCTGTATTATCGACCAGAAGAAGGAATGGATATTGAAACAACCCTTGCCCCGCCACATGGCAGCGGCTTGGGTGCATCATCTGCTTTGTACGTTGCGTTAACGCATGCAGTCAGCGCATGGATGGATAAACCACGCGACCCGGAAAAATTAATTCGTACCAGTAATCACCTGGAAGCACAATTAATGGGAATGCCGGCGGGAACTCAGGATTATTATCCTCCCACATACGGCGGAATTAAAGCGATTCATTATGAATTGGAAGATATTTGGTGTGAACATCTGGAGATTTCAGGAGATTTTATATCTCTTTTAAATGAACACTTGATTGTTTCATATACCAATATGACTCATCATAGCGGAACAACTAACTGGACATATATGCGCAACTTCTTTGACAAAGTGCCGGCAACCGTAACAGCAATGCACAAAATCAAAGAGATTGCCGATGAAACTTATGAAGCATTTAAAGCTCATGATATTAAAGCTATATCAAAAGCATTAGATGACGAATGGTCATTCCGTAAAACATTATCTGATGAAGTTACTAATGATGAAATCGAACTGATGATGACAGCAGCAATTAAAGCCGGCGCATGGTCAAATAAACTGTGCGGTGCCGGCGGCGGCGGGTGCATGATAACTCTGGCTCCGCCAGATAAGAAAGAAGCCGTTATAAAAGCGTTGGAAGCAAACGGCGCAACATGGATGCATACAAGCTTGGCACGCGATGGCGTGAAAGTTGTAATAGAATAGAATATTAAGCCGGCAAAGGAAACACTGCCGGCTAATTTTTACATATTTCACAAAACTAAATACTATTTGCAATGGGAGATATTGATATGGCAGATGACAGAATAAAAACTATGCGGTTTGAGCATACCGACAATATACCAGTATCAATTGGTATTTTACCAGCGGCGTGGATGTTGTATCGCGATGAGTTAGATTATATCATCCGCAATCATCCTTCTCTTTTCGGTGAACAAGGCGATAATAAACGCGATTATGACGCAGTATGGAGTGAAACTTATCATTATGGCAGTCATGTGGATAAATGGGGTTGCGTTTGGACAAATATTGAGGAAGGAATGGAATCTATTGTCACCGGACATCCAATACCAAACCGAGAAGATATCCGCACTTTTAAACCACCGACAACTATTGATGGCAGTATGCCGCATGGTTTCATGTTTTTACGCCTTACCGACTTGCGCGGTTTTGAAGAAGCAATGGTTGATTTTGCAGAAGAGCCGGAAGAACTGCAGATATTAATAGATATGGTATTGGACCATAATATGAAAGAGCTTGAGTTTAAATTGAAAAATTATTCAGGTGATAAGTTTATCTATTTCGGTGACGACCTTGGTATGCAGACAAGCCTGCCGACCAGTCCGAAGACCTGGAGAAAATACCTGAAGCCATGTTATATGAAGATGTATCAGCGAACTAAACAGGAAGGTTTATATATTTACATGCATACGGACGGACACATCCACGAAATTATTCCCGACCTGGTAGAATGCGGCGTAGATGTAATAAACCCGCAAATACGCGCAAATGGCATTGATAACCTGGTACGGGTATGCAAAGGTAAAGTATGTGTAGACCTTGACCTCGACCGCCAGTTATTCCCATTCTGCACTCCGGCAGATATTGACGACCATATTCATGAATCAGTAGAAAAACTGGGGTCACCTAATGGCGGGTTATGGCTGAAAGCAGAGATAGGAAATGACGTGTCACTGGAAAATATTGAAGCAATCTGCGTGGCATTAGAAAAATATCGCTGTTTTTATCGATAAAAAATTATCTCGTTGTTATCGGTTTAGACTTCCAATGCCGTTTCCCCAACAATTCGACATATTGAGGCAGGGTCGCTTGTGGTTCATCTGGAATCTTTGATTGAACTTTATCTATTGCGGCCCTAACGATTATGTCTACAGCTTGTTCTAATGGTAATCCACCTAAATTTAATACCAAATCATAATTTAACGGATTCTCTATTTCAGCATCAAAATATTTATGAATAAATTCGTGTCTTCGTTTATCAGTTTTTTTTATCCATTCCAATGCTTCTTTTTCATTCACACCTTCACCTGCGACATACATGCCAACCCGCAAATCCAGCTGGGCTACAATTCTTACATGCAAACATTCCGCACCACGAAGAATAAAATTAGCACCCCGCCCTACTATTACAGCGTTTTTAGTTCGAGCAATTGATCTTACAGCAGCACGTAATTGCCTGCTATACATTTGTTCGCTGACTGACTCGCGCCACTCCATTAATATAGCTTCGACAGGACTGATTAATGATTCATCGAGACGCTTGATAGATTCCGGTTCCTTATGCAATCTGCGAGCAACTTCATCTATTATTTCTTCACCAAAAACTTTCAAAGAAAGCCGTTCAGCAACCATGTGGGCAATTAATTCACCATTACTGGCAGCCTGGCGGGATATAGTAACTATCATAGCGTTCTCCTTTCTCAATATAAGAAAAATATTTCTTATATAAAGGATATTTCCCATTATTAACGTAAACTATTCATATATGCAGTTAATTATTGACGCATTTTTATCTTTAATATTTCCTCCGCGATGTGAAGTATGCCAGCAGTTGCAAATGCCAGTTATTTGCAATGATTGCCTGATGCGATTTAAACCTATCACTGCACCGTATTGCAATATTTGCGCCAAACCGCTCGATCCGCTTGCTACCGGTGGGAATTTATGCGTTGACTGTAAAGAAGAACTGCCGGCTTTTCAAAATTGCCGATGTGCAGGATATTATAAAGACGAGTTGCGCCACTCTATTCATCTGATGAAATATGAAGGAATAAGGGCTATCGCTCCAAAACTGGCACAATTCACCATTGATAACATCGACATAACAGGTTTACCAATAGATATAATAATTCCGGTACCGCTGCATAATGATAGATTGCAAATGCGCGGATTCAACCAGTCTGGATTAATAGCTGATGAAATTGGAAAGCTGCTAAATATCGAAGTTGACCACGAAATAATGAGCCGGGTAGTTAACACCACCCCGCAAATGCAATTGCCCGCAAAAGAACGAAAAAAGAATATTCGCGGTGCTTTTAAGGTAGAAAAATCTATAACCGGTAAAAATATCTGTATTTTGGATGATGTATTTACCACCGGATCAACTCTGAATGAATGTGCTGCAACTGCAATGAAAGCCGATGCAAAAAACATATCTGTAATAACTGTGGCAAGAGCGGTAAAAGACCCGTTTTAAAAGTTGAAAAATCAGTGCGGTAACAACTCTATTTTCTGCCAAGATATATTACATTCATCTCGCAATTAGCACAGTCAAACTTTAATTCCAACATTTCATAATTTTCGTCGCGCAGATAAAGTTTTTTCGCCGGATTGCCGTTTTTCAAACATATACCTAATTCTTTCCGAATGCAATACCTGGTGCGCATTACATGACAATTTTGCATGTTTAATCCTGATTCAGCAGCATCGCTGACATTTAATACTCCATGACGCTGATAAAACTCTTTCGCTTTGAGATTCAAAATATTGCCGCGATAATCAATTGAAGATGCCGGATATGGATAATTATTCGCGTTAATGCCGCCAATATCGCGTTTGTAGTTTTTCAGACGTTCATCATGCAGTTTCTCCAATAACTCGCGTCGCAAGGCGTTAATCTGCGCTACCTTCATAAATGGTATTGTTTGCAATCCTTCAATATTTACAGCGCAATCAAAAATTGTATCACCACTCTTTGCAAATGATTGCAGCAGCATATTTTTTGCGTTATCGACATTATTTGCCAATTCAGTGAACTCGTGAGCAATTTCTGCTGAATTACCTTCTTCATCACGTGCTGTAACAGACAAAACATCATTATCACTCGCAATTTCTATTACTGCATTCACTTTTCTGTTTGGATTAGACTTCTCTATCTCATTAGTAAATTTAATGTCGTAATTTCGATATATTTCTGTATCCGGTTTTAATTCTTCTAAATTTTTTAATTTCAGACGATATTTTTTAATCCCAGAAAAAACGGGTGAAGATGGTTCTATATAAACGTTATTTATGAATCCACCAGTCAGGTCGCCATTACTATCAAACCAGCTTAACCCATCGCCATTCTGCAACTGCTGGTCAGTGGTAATATATAATTCATTTCTGATAATATTTTCTACCCGACCAATTAATTCGCCGCGATTTTTCGGAGTATTTATTCCACCAACCTTGTTGCCGGTACCATCAATAAAATATTCAGTATATTCACGGTTGAATGTTTTATTCAAATCAGGAATAAAATCAATAGTAGATTTACCGGATGATATACGGGACCATCCACGCTTTTTAATCTCGATATCCAGCAATCCCCTGTATGCCGATACAACATTTGCTATATAGGTGCTGTCTTTCAACCTGCCTTCAATTTTAAATGAAGTTATCCCGACATCCAGTAAGTCAGATAAACGATTAGACAGGTTTAAATCACGAGGAGACAGCAAATGTTTTGCTGACGCCAATACATTCCCTCTCTCATCTACCAATTCGTATTTCTTGCGGCATGGCTGGGCGCATACGCCACGATTACCGCTGCGACGACCCATTGCGCAACTTAAGTAACATTGCCCGCTATAACAGACGCAGAGGGCGCCATGGACAAATGCCTCTAATTCAATTTTGGGTGCATTTTTCGCTATAGCACTAATTTCTTTTAGAGATAATTCCCGCGCCAGAATTGCCCGTTTAAATCCAATATCTTGAAGAAACTTTACTTTTTCCGGGGTATTGTTATGCATTTGGGTACTGGCGATTATCGGCAATGGCGGCAAATCACATTCCAGAAGACCTACATCCTGAATTATTAATCCATCTACACCGGCAGCAAATAATTCGTGAGTCAATTTTACGGCATCAGCCAATTCGTCATCGCGCAGAATAGTGTTAACTGCTGCATATACCTTTGCGTTATATAGATGGGCAAAATCGGCTAATTGCCTGATGTCGTCAATTGTATTGCCAGCAGCAGAACGTGCACTAAATTTCGCCGCGCCAATATATACTGCATCCGCACCGCAGGTAATGGCTAATTTACCGCATTCTAAATCCTTAGCCGGTGCCAGTAGTTCTATCTTTTTTACCATGCGACTAACCCGCGGTCTTTAATATCGGGAAATATCTTATTTATCAAAATTGCCGACAATCGTGATACATCATCGTCTACCCCAAACCATACCAGTTCCTCAATTTCCATCGACGCAGTTAATTCACCAATCAATTGCCCGGCATACAGGGTAATCTCCAGCGTCTTTAAAGGCGCATAGCCATCAACCGCCGCTATATCATGATAAACGCCAACCTGCTCCACATTGCCAAGAACAGCATAAATGCCCAGTTCCTCAGTAATCTCACGCTGCAAACATTCCAGCGCGTTCTCCCCCACTTCAATCCTACCCCCCGGCAAAATCAGCTTGGACAACCCGCGCTTTTTGCATAACAAAACTTTATTCTGCTCAATAACAAGTAGAGCAATCTTAACTATATCAGCCATGGTCTAATTATATAACTTTCCGGGAGATGATGACAGGAACGAGAACAGCTATTTCGTTATTATCATACCAAATAAAAAAACGGTGCAGTTTCCTGCACCGTTGGATTTATGTGGCGGAACCGACGGGATTTGAACCCGCGCTCTTCGGAGTGACAGTCCGATGTGTTAAACCAGGCTACACCACGGTTCCGCGTAGTGTTGGGAAATATGGCAGGGGCGGCAAGATTCGAACTCGCGACCTATGGTTTTGGAGACCACCGCTCTACCAGCTGAGCTACACCCCTGTATCTGAGGAAGCGTAAACTATCCCCCCAACGCGCATAAGTATATTAATTCTCGACTCATCCGTCAATAGCTTTTCAAAGATTTTTTCTCTTTTCTCTGCAAAAGAGAAAAAATAGAGAATTATGAGAGGATATTAACGGCGGATGAAGTGCCAATTCGATTTGCGCCGGCATTGACCATCGCAACCGCAGTATCATAATCTCGAATACCGCCGGCAGCTTTTACACCCATGTCATAACCAACTGCACTGCGCATTATCTCTACGTGACGAGTTAATGCCCCGCCGCTGGTGATGCCGGTTGCAGTCTTTACGAAGCTTGCCCCGGCATCCCGGCACAATATACACGCGTGACGAATTTCATCATCAGTTAAAAGATTCGTTTCAAGAATGACTTTGATTAACACTTTTTCTCGCGCGGCTTTGACTACTGCCGCTACATCCATCTGCACATCAGAGAATGAACCATCTTTAAAAGCGCCGATGTTCATGACAATGTCAATTTCATCGGCGCCTTTATTTACTGAGTCCAGAGTTTCAAATGCTTTTACAGCAGTTACGGATGCACCCAATGGAAAACCTGCCACTGTACAAACTTTTACATCATGGCTTGCTAATGACCTTTTAGCAGTTGCGATGTGAATAGGGTTAAAGCATACTGCGTATACTCCCAATTCGATTGCTTCACGGCAGACTCTTTCGATTTCAGCAGTGGTTGCATCCGGTTTGAGTAAGGTATAATCTATCATGTGTGCTAAATCTACCTTATTCATATTTTTACTCCCCCATTATGAACCAGTAAATTATATTACCATATACTAACAGATAATTCCTTTTAAATTATTTGTTGCCAATGATATATTTTTTACCCATTTTGACAGGATTATATGATTCTTTAGCGCGGCGAAGCCCGGGAACGCCAATATCCTGCTCACGATTAATATATAAAGATTTTGCGTTTTCTGCGGCAAATTTCTGATTCATTGCCTGGTATATGCCAATATAGCCGGGTATTGCTTTTTCAACGTGAATAACGAAAGTATTGGCGGTATGCTGCTCACCTAATGCAAACGCGATAATATCATTATTATCTATCAATACCCCGCCTTTAATCTGCAATTCAATGAAATTTTCCAGCATTCTCATTACTGCTTTCTTCTCAGCGGATAATCCTTCATCTTCGTCGCATTCACGTTTTTCGCACCAATACTCCGCAAAATCAATAGACTTTCTCGCTAATTCTGCATCCATTACTTTATATTCGCAATTATATTTTCTATCAAATTGTGCAATCAAATTTTTCTTGTCATGATATCTCTGACCTGGCAGTTGTTTTAAATCTTCAGCTAAATAAATATAATCGAAATTATCCCGGTCTTCAATTACGTTAAATGCTGACAATTCATTAGTTTGCAGAAAAGCTTCCCCTACCCTATGTATCTGCGGATTAGCAGATCTCATTTTAAGATAATCCAACATTTCGGTTACAGCAAGTAACGGGTCAGATACTCCTACCGGCTGCAGCATGGTAACATCATCACCAGTGTCGCGTAAAAAAATTGCCCCACCGCGAAGCGTTGCAATGTGATAACCACAAGATGGTGCCCAAGCGAATATATTCGTAAAATTATACTCTGATGCCGCCACTGGATTTTTATGAAATAACTCATTAATCTCAGTACGCAAAAATAACTCTACAGGGGTAAAATGTGGAAATTGTTTAATCATAATAAAAAAAAGCCGGGAGCCTTAAAAGACACCCGGCATAGTTACTAAGTATGGTATTTTCTCGGTACAAAATCGGTAGAGAAATTGCCGCTGCGGAACTCTTCGTCATCAAGAATTTTTTCAAACAATGCAACGGTGGTTGGCAATCCTTCAACGACGGTTTCTTTCAAAGCGCGTTTCATACGTTCAATAGCCTCGTCGCGATCCTGTCCCCAACAAATAACTTTTGCAAGCAACGAATCGTAAAATGGCGGCATTTCGTAACCGCTATAAAGATGGCTGTCTACCCGCACGCCAGGCCCGCCAGCAGGCAAATAGTTTTTAACAGTGCCAGCGCAAGCCATCATATTTCTATTTGGGTCTTCCGCGTTAATTCGGCATTCAATAGCGTGACCGGACAATACAACATCTTTCTGCTGAATTGTTAATTTTTCACCGGCAGCAATACGTATCTGCCATTTTACCAAATCAAGTCCAGTTACCATTTCAGTTACACAATGCTCAACCTGAATACGGGTATTCATTTCCATGAAATAAATATGCCCGTTGGAATCCAACAAGAATTCCATAGTTCCCGCACTAACGTATCCAATGGATTTCGCCGCTTTAGCTGCTGATTCGCCTAATTTTTTACGTTGGACTGGATTCAATGCGGTAGAGGGTGATTCTTCTATTAATTTCTGATGGGATTTTTTCTGCACTGTACAATCGCGTTCACCCAGGTGTAATACATTACCATGTTCGTCAGCAAGAATCTGAACTTCAATATGGCGCGGGTTAATAATATATTTTTCCAAATATACTTCACTCTTACCAAATGATGCCTGTGCTTCAGCCTGGGCTAATGGCAGGTTTCTGATAAATTCTTCTTCATTGTTTACAATACGTATACCACGCCCACCACCACCGGCAGCCGCTTTTATCATCACTGGATAACCCATTTTTTTAGCCAGCCGCAACCCTTCAACTTCACTGGTTAATACGCCTTTAGTGCCGGGAATTGTCGGCACACCAGCTTTTTCAACCAGCAGTTTCGCTTTGGCTTTATCCTGCATTTCTTCCATAGTATGCGGATGCGGGCCGATGAACTTAATCTTTGCTATTGCGCAATTCTCAGCAAAAGCTACCGTTTCGGATAGATTGCCGTAGCCCGGATGCACAGCATCGCAACCGGTAATTATTGCTGCCGTGACAATATTAGGGATATTCAAATAGCTGTCACGATTAGGCGGAGGGCCAATACATACTGACTCGTCAGCTAATTTCACGTGCAATGACTGAGCGTCTGCCTGTGAATAAATGGCAACAGTTTTAATGCCTAATTCGCGACATGCACGAATAACGCGTACTGCAATTTCGCCGCGGTTGGCGACGAGGATTTTATTAAACACTTATTTATCCTCAACCGATAGAATTAATAATCTTCATGTCCCGGGTGTGGACATTTTACTTTACCTGTTTCAGGGTCGTATGTATATTGTTCATGACCGATAGGACAACTGGTTTCATAACCACCGCCTTTAACAGCGTCTCCAAGGGTTGCGGGATATGTACCACCATTTGAATCTTTATCGGCAAAAATTGACATACGTATCTGACGCAGATTTTCTTTGCATTTTTCGCTGATTGCTTTCTGCACTGCGCGTCCCGGTATTGATTGTGCTGGTTCACTGGTTATTTGTCCGGGAGCACCGCCAGCAACTGTGCGATCAACATTTGATGATGTTTCCGCTGGTGCAGGTTCTTGTTTATTAAAACAGGAAGCCAATATTAAAGGGATAACCGCAATTGCTATCAGGTAAAAAAAGAATTTTACAAAATTAGCGCGGTGATGGGAGCATAGCTGCTTCATCTTCGCCAACCTCCGAATATGGTTTTACCAGCATCAGAATCTGGCCGTATTCAACTCCGGCTCCGTCTTCAACCAGTATTTCACATATTGTACCACTAATCGGCGAGGCTAAATCATTTGGAACATGCATTAATTCAATACTGCCAACGATTTGGCCGGCTATTACGGCATCGCCTACACGAACGGCTCCGCGTTTGGCAGGATGAAAAATACCAACCATAGTGCTGGAAATAGCAGACGGCTCAGCAGATACTGCCGGCTGAATTTCTTCGCAAGCATATTCGCTGCCATCAACATCTTCATAAACCTGCACCACTGGCGCGCGTCTTACGATATCCACTGACTCGCCAGCGACAGTTAAATGAAGCTCACCGACTTGCCATTGTTCCATCATCTGCACCAGTTCTTCTACGCTTTCGTAATTAAATTGTGATGTCACAAGGGTTCTCCCGTTATTACGATTTCACGCGCTCGATATATTTCGCGGATCTGGTATCGACGCGTATTTTGTCGCCTTCAATTATAAATAAAGGCACTGTAATTACTGCACCAGTCTCAATAGTAGCGGGTTTTGAACCGCCACTTGCAGTGTCGCCTTTCAACCCCGGGTCAGTCTGTACGACTTCGGCTTCGATGGTATCAGGCAATTCAACACCCAATAACTTGTCGTTGTGGGTAGCAACTATTACATCTGAATTGTCTTTAAGAAATTTCACCTGTTCGCCAACCTGGTCAGCAGTTAAAGTGACCTGGTCAAAGGTTTCGTTATCCATAAAGGTTAAATCTTCATCTACACGATACAAAAACTGCATGGTGCGGCGTTCAACACGAGCTATTTCTATGTTTTCACCAGCGCGAAATGTTTTGTCGATAACCTGGCCAGTTCTAAATTTTCTGATGCGTGTACGCACAAATGCGCCGCCCTTGCCCGGTTTAACGTGCTGGAACTCAACAATCTGAAATACATCTCCGTCGAGTTCGATGGTCAATCCATTTTTGAATTCGGCGGTACTTGCCATAAGGTTTGCCTCCGTTATAATGTGGTAACAGTCTATCATTCTAAGTTCATTTTAGTCAAGAAACGGACGAAAGAGTGAGGAGTGGGGAAATTGCAAATTGTAAATGGCAAACTGACGATTATTGACAACGATAACTATGGTAAATAAAATATAACCAGTACAAATAAGTTAAACCTTCATCAGAATAATATAAAGGAATATTAAAATGAGGTTATTTGATATTATATTTTTATTGCTGGAAACTTTAGCAATGCTATGCATTATGATTGTTATTAGTGATGCATTTACCAATAAAACATGGAAAGGTTTTGCAGCTTTTTTCCTTCCTTATTTTATTTATTATTTAATTAAAGAATATCGGTATAAAAATATGCATAAAAATTTTATTTATACTGTCTTGATATTATTCACTATCTTAATATTCATTATTAAATTAACTTAAAAAGATAACTTCCACTACTCATCCTTTCGCAATTGCGAGAAAAATCGTTCCTATTGCGGCGGCGATTAAACCGGGAATTATCAATCGCTTTCTTTTTTGCCAGTCAATTTCTTTGAATATCAGTATCCCTACCAGAACTGCTGGTACTGTATTCAGATTGCTTAATGACCAGGCTACTGACAGGTCGATTAATTCGAATGAAGCGCAAAGGGTAAGAAAGCCAAAACTCCATGCTATCCCGCCAGATATTGCCCACAGAAAATCTTTTTTGCTGTAAGTTTTTAATTCATTAATTTCACTTGGGGTAAATATAGTGACGATCCATGTTAATATTACCATACCGAGGGTCATCCAGCAGGTGTAATCAAGATATCCCATGGCTAAAACAGTGTGTTTCATTGGAACCAGGTAACTGGCATAGCAGCAGGCAGCAGCAAGTGACAACAATACGCCTTTTGTGACTGTTTTATGATGAGTTTCCTCATCGCGGGTAAATCCTATTAATGTCGCCGCCAATGCTACTAATACGCTTCCGGCGATGCAATACACCGGATCGCTTGTTTTCCATTCATTCAAGGCAAATAGTCCCACCAGAGTACCTAAAACAGCGGTAGTATTTTTTATCGGTGTTGCCAGGGTAAGGCCAATATTCGCTATACCGGCGGCGAAACAGTAGGTTCCTACTGCCCATACTGCCCCCACCCCCATGGCGGTTAATCGCTGCTGCCAACTGGAATGTGATGCTGCTCCGCTGGCAAGCCAGCAGAATAATGCTGTAGCCAGTGCCCCCGGGGTCATGATAGCAAGATAAACCGGCGTATTCATCCGATTTATCTTTTGGGGAACCATATATAACGCGTAGCATATTGCTGATATCAGGCCCATTACAAACCCGATGATGATTTTTATTGGCATTTGTAGTATTATTTTCCCGCAGCCAGGCAATAGTCCTGCCGCGAAAGATTATATGCTAAAACAAACTTTACATAATACAGATGGTGACGCGCGCCGTACCATAATTAATTTACGTAACAACCTTGTTCTTGAAACGCCGATATTCATGCCGGTTGGCACCCAATGTACAGTAAAGGGGCTTACCGCGTCAGAGATAAAAGATACCGGTGCGAAAATAATTCTTAACAACGCCTATCACGTTTACCTGCGACCCGGTCTTGATTTAATCGAACATTTCGGTGGATTGCACAAGTTTCAGGGGTGGGATGGTGCAATTTTAACCGATAGCGGCGGATATCAAATATTCAGCCTTTCCAACCTGCACAAACTTACCGAAGAAGGTTTAACCTTCAAGTCGCATATCGACGGATCAGAACATTTCATGTCGCCGGAAAAAGCTATTGAAACCCAGCAAAGAATGGGTGCCGATATATTTATGTCTTTTGACCAGCCTTGCCCATGGGGAGCCAGTCGTGAAGAAACTATTGATGCGACATCGCGCACTCATCGCTGGGCAAAACGCGGTAGAGATGCCTGGAAACCGGAAACTGGTCAAGCGTTATTCGGGATTGTCCAGGGTGGTTTTGAAATGGATTTGCGCAAAGACAGCGCGAAAACACTTATTGATATGGATTTCCCCGGCTATTCTATCGGCGGCCTGTCTGTTGGCGAACCAAAACCAATGATGTGGGAAATGCTGGCGGAAGTTACGCCGTTATTACCGACAGAAAAACCGCGATACATGATGGGGGTCGGCACCCCGGCTGATCTTATTCGCGGAGTAGCACTCGGTGTTGATATGTTTGATTGTGTATTACCCACCCGACTGGGCAGGAACGGCACATTTTATACCCGGGAAGGCAAGGCAAACTTGCGGAATGCTAAATTCGAACGTGACGACTCGCCACTGGATTCGAATTGCACCTGCAGAGTTTGCCGCACCTACAGCAGAGGGTATTTGCGACACTTATTAAAATCTACTGAGATGGTCGGGGTCAGGTCGCTCAGTTATCACAATACCGCGTTTTACCAGAACTTAATGGCTGAAATTCGGCTTAAAATAGAAAATAATGAATTTAAATCGTTTGCAAACGAATTTTTAGGCAACTTTTCGGAATAAATAGTGTATTATTAATTATCTTTCATGCAGTTAAGGAATGTACTATACATGATTATAACAAATAGAATACCCCATAATAAAAAATGGACGCCTGAAACCGTTATTGCCGAAATAAAAAGATTGGCTGAAGAAGGCATTGATTTAAGTTATATATCAATGCAGGACGAATATAGCGGGTTATTGCGCGCGTCTTCAAGATATTATAAAGACTGGCCTTCAGCACTGGAAGCCGCCGGTTTAGATTACACAGATTTTCGTCGCAATCGTACCTGGACAAAAAAAGATGTCATACGCGAAATAAAAGCAAGATATAAACGCGGTGATTCGCTAAACTGGAGCTACATTGCCACCCCGGAAGGTGATATTAAATTGTCATCAGCCGCGCTTCGAAAGTTTCGTTCCTGGGATAATGCGCTGCAGGCCGCCGGAATCAATCCCGACGATGTAACCCGCAACCAGCGTTGGGACCGCGAGAAAATATGTACGGCAATAATGGAAATGATGAATAAAGGCGAAAAAATTTCCCAAACAACAATCAGAAAAAAATCACCGCAATTGCTTTACGCCGTATATCGCATATATTTCAGCATTACCTCACCTAAAATGTATGAAGATATCGTTGAACTGCGAACGACGGGGAAATTGACAATTGACGATTGACGATTGACAATTGTCTCGTAATTCGAAATTATTTTAATCCTGTTAATCATGTTAATCCTGTCTAAAAATAAAAAATGAAAATACACAAACCTGAATTATTAGCTCCTGCCGGGTCGCTGCAGGCGATGCATTGGGCGGCCGCCTACGGTGCCGACGCTGTCTATTTTGGACTGCCCAACTTTTCGCTGCGCAACTTCGCGGTTAATTTTACCCCGGACGATGCTGCCAGTGGATTGAAGATGCTCCACAGCCTTGGCAAGGCCGGGTTTGCAACGCTTAATATTTATCCTTTTGATGATGAATATACTGCCTTGCGCGAGTCTGCCGGCAGCCTGGCGGATATGGGGGTAGACGGTTTCATCGCGGCGGATATTGGCGTTATCGCGATGCTGCATCGCGAGTTCCCGCAAGTACCCATTCACGTAAGTACCCAGGCGAATACTGTCAGTGCGGCGGCAGCGATGGTTTATCGCGACCTTGGAGCCACCCGGGTCAACCTGGCGCGCGAACTTTCATACGAACAGATAAAACAGATCAACGAACAGTTGGACGGAAAAATAGAGACCGAGGTATTCATTCACGGTTCGGTATGTTTCAGCTATTCCGGCCGCTGCGCCATCAGCGATTACCTTACCGGCCGCCGTGCAAACCGCGGCGAATGTACCCAATCCTGCCGCTGGCAATACCACCTGGTCGAGGAAAAACGCCCTGGCGAATATATCCCGGTATTCGAGGATGACCGCGGCCTGTATATCTTTAACACCAAAGACCTGGCATTGTACAATTATATCAGCAGTCTTGCCAATTGCGGCGTAACCGCCCTTAAAATCGAAGGCCGGATGAAAAACACCCACTACCTGGCGCAAATAGTATCACTATACCGACAGCTAATCGACGGCATAGAAATCCCCGAGGAAACCATCCAAACGCTAATCTCCCGGGTATCAAACCGCGGCTATACCGAAGGATTCATGAAAGGCCCGGTCACCCCGGAAGACTACCAATGGGAATTCGGCGGCTACCAGGCCACCTCAGTCCTGATCGCCCAATCCACCGAAGAAACCATCAACGGCCAACGAGTATTCGAAGTGAAAAACAGCCTCTACCCCAACGAAGAACTCGAACTGCTAACCCCCGGCAATCCGGTAAAAAAATACACCCCCCCCACCCTAACCACCATCCAGGGCGAATCCATCCCGGTAGCCCAAAACCACCACCGGATTTTGCTGGATGATATGCCGGCGTTTGCTATTTTAAGGCGAGTGGAAAAGTGGGATAAGTGAAGATAATTGAATTGTTTTTAATAGCATTAATGCTGTCAAATTTTAGTCACCGTTTGGAACTGTGCGAGAGCACGGCTATTCAGAGATAAATAATTCATATTATCACTATTGTAAAATAGATTTCTAATTTTTATAGACCTGTTTTATTCTGATTAATCCAGCCGTGCTCTCGCATTGTTCCAAACTGTGACTATAATTATAAAGTTTATATTCTAAAGGCAGGTTAAATTAAAATTAAAAAGAATTTATAATAATAGAAAAATAGCCTGCCAATAACAGTCACCGTTTGGAACTGTGCGAGAGCACGGCTATGATTCCTGCCAAAGAACATTACAAGGAAAAATATGGTTAAGCGTTTTGATAGACATGGTAAAAAAGGAATACTTCACTATGTAACTTTCATGTAAGGAATAGATTTAAAGCATTTAAATCGCCATTAAATGCCAGATCTGCATGTTTGGAGTTACGAAAGCATTGCGATGAGCATCCAGCTAAATTAATCGCTTATGTTATCATGCCTGAACATATTCATTTGATAATTAACCCACAAGATGGCGATATCAACAAGTTTATTTCACAACTAAAACCTGCTATAACAGGATGTGTAACTGAGATTGCAATCAAGCATGAAAATCATCAAGTTTTATCATGGTTATATGATATTAATCAACAACATTATCGGTTATGGCAGGATGGCAAATACAACTTTCATTTATATACAGAAAGATTAATTTGGCAAAAAATCAACTATATTCACACTAATCCAATAGCGAGAGGGTTAACCAAAACAGCAGCAGAATATCCATATTCCAGTTACAGAGCAATGTATGAAGTAGATGATGAAATTATTATTCCAATTGATAAAGAAATGTGGTGGGATGAGATTATTTATGATGAAGAAGAAATTAAATAATCTGTAATATACTACCGAGATAGCCGTGCTCTCGCACAGTTCCAAACGGTGACTAAACTAAACTAAATAGATATTCATTCTTAGTTTATAGCGCAATTCGGCTATTCAATATTTATTCCCCCGCCCCTTCGCCTGACTGTTGTTCGAATATGCGTTTTACCAGGCCTTCATCCTGCAGGAGTTGGTTTGGGGTGCCGAATTGGCTTACTGTGCCGTTTTCCAGGACTAAGATGTAGTCGCTGGTCATGGCGGTGCTGATGCGGTGGGTTACTACGAAGCAGGTTTTGCCTTTCATCAGTTTATTCAACGTAACCCGTACCCGCGCCTCGGTAACCGGGTCAAGGGCACTGGTGGTATCGTCGAGTAGCAAAACGCTGGGTCGGCTGATCAGGCTGGCTGCCAGGGCAAGGCGCTGACGCTGGCCGCCGGATAGCGCCATGCCGCGTTCACCTACTATGGTGTCGTAGCGGTCTGGCAAGGTGTTGATAAAATTGTGTAAATCGGCATTTTTCGCCGCGGTTATTACATCGTTATCCGAGGCGTCTAATCTGCCGTAACGGATATTTTCTGATACGGTGCCGCTGAAAATTACCGGTTCCTGCATCACCAGGGTGACCCGGTCGCGCATACTGAGCAATGTCAGGTCGCGAAGGTCGTGCCCGTCTAACTCGATGGTGCCGCTATCCGGGTCGTAAAATCGCATCAGCAGGTACAATAGTGAACTTTTTCCGGCGCCGCTTGGACCCATGACAGCAATCTGCGCGCCGCTTGGAACAGAGAATGATACATTATGCAGCGTGGATTCCTCATCTCCGGGGTATGTGAAAGATACATCTTTAAAGGTAACATCACCATTTGCATTTGCCAATGATATAGCGTTTGGCCTGTCCGCGGTTTCCGGTTCAGCTTCCAGCAAGTCGAATACCCGTCGCATTACCACGTTGATACGCGGCATTTCCATGGCAACAAGATCACTTAAAGCCACTGCCGGCGCGAAAAGGTTAACGGCACAACTGTAAAACCACATCACCCTACCCATGGTCATGCTGCCATCCTGCAGCGACTTCATTCCCAGGTACATGATAAGTCCAGTGGTTATACCACTGATGGCGGTGGCGAATACGGTTTGCCAGCTTTGATTGCGCAGGATATACATGGTCAGGCGCGCCAGGTTATTGGCAGCGACAGCAAAATTGCGCACTTCCGCCATTTCTCGTCCAAATACCTTCACTGTTTTTATGGCAGATATGCGTTCTTCAACACGATTATAAATAGCGGTGTTTGCCCGTCTGGCGGTGATATTACCTTCGCGTATTTTAGGCCGGAAATAACGGAAGTTGACCACATATAGCGGAATCGCAATGAGCGCAAGTATACCCATCTTCGCATTTAAAGAGACAAGGATGGTAATACCTATTAACACCTGCAAGGTGAATTGGGTGAAGTTTACTACAATGCCACCGATAGAGCCTTGAATGGTGCCAACATCATCAAGGACAATACTTAACAGGCGACCAGTTTGGGTGCGGTCAAAAAATGACAATGGCAAGCGCTGCAGTCGTTCATGCAGATGCCTGCGCAATTCAAAAACGATATTTTGCCCAATTTTAGTTATTGAATACCGTGCCTGCCATGCCGCTAAAACCTCCGGGAAGTGACTGAATGCATTACAGAAAAATATTATCCCCAATCGGCGGATATGTTCCTGTATCTGTTCTTTTGGGATTCCTTTGCCGCCATTCAACACCCAGTCAACCATCTGGCTGGCGATATATTGATATACGAATACCATCAGCGAATTGATAGTATTCATGAACATGGCATACATCAACCGCAGGCGATGCGGGTAGATATATTCGCGCCACAGGCGCATGAATTGCCTTAACTCGGTTCCGGGACGAGGTTCGCGATCACGGTAAGTCTCTAAAATCATTTCCAAGCGGCGCTGCTGAAGGTTTGGTTTCTGGCTCATGCCACACCTCCCTTCGCGTTTTTACCGCTCAACTCATCATATAATAATCTATAATGTCCGTCTTCTTTCTCCATTAATTCATCATGGGTTCCCTGTTCGATAATTTCTCCCTTATCCATAACCAATATTTCATCGGCTTCAACAATGGTACTTAACCGATGAGCTACCACCACGCTGGTACGGCCTTTTAATACATTCAGCATCGCTTTTTGCAGCAGCAGTTCTGACTCGCTGTCAAGTGACGATGTTGCTTCATCTAATATCAATACTGCGGGCTTGCGAACGATTGCGCGGGCAATAGCGACCCGCTGTTTTTCACCAACAGACAGTTTTGAGCCTTCTTTGCCTAAAATAGTATCGTAACCATCAGGCAGTGCCATGATGACATCGTGAATTTGCGCTGCTTCGGCGGCTTCCGTCACCTGTTCAATAGTGGCTTCCGGCATGGCATAAGCAATATTTTCAAAAACTGTGCCTTCAAATATTATCGGTTCCTGTGGAACCACACCGGTATGGCGCCGCAGCGATCGTATAGTCAAGTCGCGAACATCATATCCGTCCAGTGTTACTTTTCCCTTTTGGACATCCCACAATCGCAGCAATAATGAAGTAATAGTCGTCTTGCCACAACCAGTATGACCAACTAACGCAGTCATTTTTCCCGGTTTTAATACATGAGTTAACCCGTGAAACAGCGGTTCATCTTCTTTATAGGCAAAATGAATATTATCTAATGCCAACTCTCCACGGCATTCCGGCAAATCAATAGCATCCGCCTTTTCTATTACATCGGATTTTTGCTCTAAAATTTCAATAATGCGATCAATGCTGACCATCGCCTGGGTTATAACACCGGCAACCATAGTCATGCTTACCGCCGGGTTAATCGCTTGCCATACATACAAATTCATTGCGTACAAGTCGCCGTATTGCATAGTGCCATGCACCACAAACCATCCACATCCTGCCCAAATACATGTTGCCCCTACCCCGCTTATCAATCGGGCTGAAGTAGATAAATATACCGTCAACATTTCACCGCGAAAGCTATGCTCTAATGCACGGTTGGTACTGGTTAAAAAATCACCGGTCTCATCGCGTTCACGGCAATAAGTCTTTACCAACCGCACTCCGGCTAATCTTTCCTGCAATTTGCCGGTTAATACATCCATTACTTCGCGCAAGTCTAAATTAGCCTGACGTATTTTATTGGAAATCATCCGATAATTGAATACGTAGAGAGCGATAATAATGATGAGTATCGGAGCCAACCGCCATTGCAGAGTGAATGCCATTGCTATTGAAAATGTTAAAGCAACAAATGAACTGAGAATACCCAGAGTTTCACCAGTAACCAGGTTCTGCACCATGCTGATATCGCCCATCAGTCGGTTCATAACAAAACCGCTGCCGCGTTCGCCGTGGAAACGCAATGATAAATCAAGGATGTGACGATAAAAATTGGTACGTAAATCTACAACTAAACGCTGACCAATGGCACCGATGAAGATTCGCATGAAGGCATTAAAAAGACCATTGATAATAGGAATAGAGACAATAAAAAGAATCGCCAGAGGTAGTTGCTGCCATAAGCTGAAGTTTTTTTGTGCGGGAATTGCAACATCGTTAATTAAATGCCGCATTGCTAACGGTGGCAGCAGTGCCACCACCGACGCTAAACATGTTAATAGAATCGCTGCCGTTAATCGTCCTTTATGGGGACGCACCAAGTGTAATATAAACTGCATCCTGGTCATAAACCAAATCTCCCGAGGAATCCCTACTGCGGCAAAAGGTTACCACATGATTACAAGCATCCGCAACCCCTAAAATGGCATTTGAGGAGATTTTATTAAACTTTTTATCAGGTATATATTTACAATTTCAAGATAAAAAAACACCATCTAAACTAAAGTCAGATGGTGTTAAATTAAAATATCAAAAAAGGTTATTTAGCAGGTGCTAAAACTTTCAATTTTGGCTGATAAAATATCAGAATTCCTTTACTTATTGTGCTGGTTGGCAGCAAAGTACAGATGTCTTTAACGTTTGCAACATTCATTTTTGATAATACTAATGGACTGGTATTGTAATTATCAGGGATTGGGTCTTCTGTGATTGCAGCTTTGGCAAAAATCACAGTGTTAGTCTGACCGGGATTGCCTTTTAACTGCGGATTGACATTAAATATTTTGTCTAAAAACAAAGCTGATGAGATTGATTGTTTCGGTTTATCAGGAACTGCTAATGCAGAAAATATAACGCGAAGATTTTGCCCACTCACAGATTCGATATAATCTCCCCGCTTATCTCCATTTAGTGAAACGCCATCAATGGGAGCTTTCTTCAATGCTTCTCCATTCATCTCCGGCATATCTACCCACCCCAATACCATAACCGGTTCATTAATATCCTGAACAGCTTTATTCATCAATGCCTGCAGCAATACCGGGTTTGAGTAACTAACGCGAAATACCCGTGGAGAAATTATACTGTGATTATAAAGACCAACGCTAAGTGGGGTCCGTACATTCTGATAAGTTGATATCAGTTTTGGCGCGGCATCTGGTGAAGTCTGACGAATATAGTTGCGGCCTGCGAATGAAAACAATTCGCCGATATTTTCACGTGAAATAACAGTGCCATATCCAATATTTACTACCAGATTTTTATCCTCAACTGGCATTAATGAAAACATCTCGATAGTACCATTATTTATATTGGTAATTTGCCCATTGCATAAACCATCAACTACCGGGCATACCATATTGGTATTTTTATTCAATATTATTACTGATGGTTCTTTAGGCTGAGTTGGAATAGGCACAACTGACGGCTTAGCTGGTGGAGCCGGCTTAGCTGGTTGAGCAGATTTTGCAGGTGAAGTAGACTTAACTGGCGGAACAGGCAAAACTGTATTACCAGCAATGGCTGAAATTGCCAATACGCAAATAACTGCGCTTAAAATAAATGATGTCATTATGGACCGGAATTTCATAATATAATACTCCAGGGGTTTATTCGCTTCCGTTATCATAGTCTACCTATCAAACGAAATATTGTCAAAGTTTTCATGCAGGATAATTATAATTATTGAACGAATATATAAAATATCCAATTAACAACAGGGAGATAGCCATGCCAAATGTAATGACCGAAATAATTATACCTGCCCCACTCGAAAAAGTGTATGCCATAGCCAAAAATATCGAAAAATTTCCTGAATTTTTACCAGATGTTGAATCTGTTGTAATTGTTGAATATACCGATAAGGGTTTCATCAGCGACTGGGTAGGAATCGCAGAAAAACTGAATCGTAAAATAAAGTGGCGTGAAGAAGATATTTGGGATGATGCCAGCCACGTTTGTACTTTCCGCGCATTAAGTGGTGATTGGGAAAAATATGATGGTGTCTGGGCATTTACAGAGGTAGACGGCGGTACAAAAATGACGATGAATATGGACTGTGAAGTTAATGTGCCGCTTATCGGTGCGTTAATCAAAACCATCATCGGTAAACTGGCGAAGTCAAATATCGACGGCATGTTCGAGGGTATTAAGCAAAGAGTTTTAAGTATGCAATAACATGCAATTCACAAAGTGAATACAATAACGGCAGAGATTTTTATAACAATCTTTGCCGTTTTTACTTAAGTTGCATCTCGTTTATGGCGATAAGTTTTATGTCAGCTAATTTATTTAAAGCTGACAGGATTAAAAAATGACGAACTTTGCCATAAATTTGAATAGCGATTTTTTTAGTTCTATCGCCAAGGATGCTAATATCGGCGAAAAGAATGACAATGGGTTTAATGCTCTTCTTGCAAAATTACTGCAGGATAGTGCTAATCTAACAACTACTAATAGTCAACTTCAACAAAATAATGAGACACCAACTTCTAACCTGTCACTTCCAGATAATAGTATTCTGATTCAACCCGAAATTACTAATGATATACCGACTACACCTGCAATCCAATCTGTATTAATGCCCACCATAAGACAAAAAGCTGTCATTAACCAGGAAACGGCAGAAAAGCTGGCTGCTTTAGCAGTAATTACAGCATTGAATATTAGACTGCAAAGCAATAAATCGGGAACTCCTATACCATCACCAACAAATAATGAAGCAACAACAATTGAAAATATTGAACTGCCAATAAAATTATTTGGTAATATAGAAATTAGTAATAATACAACAACATTTACAGAAGAACTAAAACCCGCTGTATCGTCTGCATTGGAAACAACAGGATCCATAACCCCTTTTGATAACCGAACAGATGAAGAGATTCGGACTGAAATAAAGTCAACTATCCGGCAAGTTTTAAATAGATTAAATCTGACACCCTCCCAACCGTTAGAACAAGTTAAGGTTGTCTCTGATTCACCAGATATCAAATTACGCGATTCAATATTTTCGATTGATGATAATGGAACTATTCAATTATCAAACAATCAACAGTCCATTAACATTGAAGCAGATGAAACATCAACAAAATTATTGAAGTTTAGTAATAACAACTCGAAATATAAACAAAAAGTTGAAGTTATTTTCAGCAATATTGATGCTGCCGAATCTGCAAATAACAGCCCAACAGGTATTAAGATCAATTTCTCAAATCAGAAAGCAACTAATCTGGCTGTTAATGTATATTCAGCAAACAACTCGAAAGTAAATATAGCACAAAAAGAATTTATACCATCTATCAATGCTGAAAATATTGAAGAAAATCGCGGGAATACTGCCATTGTTAACGCAAATATTAATACTGTTAAAAAACAGATTAATCTTATACCAGATAATCAGATAGAAGATAATAAATCTCAGTCATCGCAATCAGAGATTAAGATAGATACTATACTTCCTGAATCTACTACAATTGCAAACACTGACGTTGTCAGTAAAAACCAGGCGAATAAAATGGTAGAAATTATTAATCAGGAAATTGTTGAGCCAGTCATTCATGGTGTAGAAATTAAGTCATCTTTACCGATTAATAAATCGGAAGTATTAAAGACAATTCAATCCAATTCAAATGATAACATCAAGATAGTTAATAATGAATTTGAGATCACAAATATCTCTAATTTCACTGTTGATTCTGTATTGATAAATAAATCATCCGAGAATGTTTTTAACAATAAAGTAACAACTCCTGATAATTTATTATCATCTAAAATTGTAGAGATACAGGAGATTCAATTACCAGTTACTATCAATAATCCAGAAATCAATAATATAGCCGATACAAAAAACAGCCCGGTTATTAAGCCTGAAATCTTGAATCATCAACAGGAATCAATTTTACTGGCAGTTAACAATTTTTCATTAGAGATGCCTATATCTTTGGAGCTTGATAACTCAAAACCATTGATTGATACTAAATCAAATATTGAAATAGACCCCGTTATAGAAAATAATGCAGTACCAGCAGTAAATATTGCCGCAGTAGAGTCAGATAAAATTAATATTGAACAAGATGCTTCAGATATTGTATCAAATATTGCAATTAATCAGCCTATTATAAAAGAAACCACTGTAATACCATTTAATGTGATATCTAATGAAAATATTCCTGATAATTCTGTGATAATTCAACCTGTCATTCATCAGCAAAAAAATGACGAAAATATTTCAGTGCCAACTAACACTGCTGTAGAATCAATCATAAATAAACCGGTTTCTACGCATATTGAAAATATAACACAAGCAGTATCTTTAGAAATAGTTGATAATAAAACCACCCAACCAGGTGTCCTAACTGCTGATAACATACCGGTTATCATTCCAGCTTTAGTTCCAAAGATGCAGTCATCAGTTACACTCACTAATGCAATCAAAGTTGAAAATCAACCTGTAGATGACCAGATAATAATCAAAGAACAGGTCGCAGAAATTAACTCCAACGCTATTAAAAATCAACCTGCTATTCCTATTTTTATTACAAATGACAAAAAGACAGAATCATTAAATATTAAAACTCAAACAGTTAAAAATGATGTAATCAATATTACGAATAAAATAGAACAACCAATTATTAGCAACTCAATTAAAAAGGTTGCTAATATAGAAAATAATATTATGTCAGATTCAACAGAATCTTCTTTGCCATCAGTAAAAACAAATGAAAATGAGATAATAATTAAACATCATCAACAGACAGCATTAAGTCAATCAGTAATTACACCCACTCAACCGACTGTTCAACCTGTTGTAAATAATATTCAGCAAACAGTATTACCAGTAATAAATAAAGTAGTACCAACTATAAATAATAATCAATCTGAAATTCCTGCTGATACAACAGAAGTTACATTAATAACTCAACAATCTTTAACAGAAAATATCCAACTTGCATCATCACCTATTGCAGTTAATAAAACACCACTATCAAATAATATCCAGCCAAAGATTATAACTGATGAAAAAGAAACAGTACCGGTCGTACAACAATCGATAACGAAAAATATTCGTCCTGTTCAAGCATTAGTCGTTGAAGATAGAATGCTATCAACAAATAATGTTCCGCAGGAAATTGGAATGGCTGTCGAACCAGCAGTACCTGCAGTTCAGAATCAAGAAGTAAATGCTGTTCAGCCAAATCCTGCTGCTATTGTTGAAAATATAGAAACAATACCTGAAACCAATCAATTGAATATTACTGAAAATAACAATGAAACAGTTCTGAAAGCGAATCAATCAATAACAAAAACTGTAAAGTTAGAAACATCACCAGTTATTGAAAATTTGATATCAATTAATAATAATTCTCTTCCAATAATTGCAGAAGAGAATATTAAAACGCTGCCAGTAACACAAGAAACAGAAACAGAAACAGAAACAGAAACCGTATCGCAAACGCCAATTCATTTTTCAAATAACAAAACTTCAATTATAAACAATTTTCAATCTGAAATAGTGAATACTGATAAATTACCAATAAAATTAAATCAACCAGAAATACCCTTGCAGATGACTGAAATCAAACCTGAAATTATATCTGAACAACCTGTTATAGGAACTATTCAGAAAATAGAAGAAGATAAAACACCACTAACAGATAATACTCGCTATGAAACTAACAGTATGAATACTCAATTTACGACTGTCATACCAATAGTGGAAAAATCTATAAATGTTGAATTGCAGCCAGATATAAAACCAAGACATTCAGATGAAGCTGTTACAGATAACATTGAACCAGTAAAAAACACCTTACCATATCTATCACCAGTTATACCCGCAATTATGCCTGTACAGCAAAAAGTAGAGAATGTTGATAATAAAGTTATTGATAATAAAATTACAGAAAAAATAAATAATTCTGTACCAGAAGATTCTATTAAATTAGCTTCAAATACTACTGTTAAACCTACTGTAGTTGAAGACAAACCTATTGATCTACCAGCAACAACTGCTACAATATCTCAAGTTATAATCCAACAGACAGCACCGCAACAAGTGATAGCTGATAAATTGCCAGTAATTCCTGCAATATCATCACCTGTTCCACAACGAATGTTTTCACAACCACTACAAGATAAATCTGATAACTCTTTATCAAATAAAAATAATGTCACAAAATTTCCAGAGCAAAATGCTGGAGAAAACACAATACAAAACATCATTGTTAATAATACAGCAGCAGTTAGTGAAGCGCCAATACCAGATAACAAGATGGCTGTGGTGCAACGATTGCAGCAAATGCTCAATAATACCCTGGCGCAGGCTGTCCAGATAATTCAAACGATTCCGTTAAAACCACAAGTTATGCAGCAGCAAGTTATTTTAACCAGTGATTTCATGAATGAATCTGAGCTATTCACCGACAATACTAATAATGTTGGAATGCGCAACACCCATCATGCGACATTATCATTGGATGAACCTATAATAGATTTTAAACCAGATAAAGACTTCTTTAGCCACTTGTCAGCATTAACAGACAAACTGGTTATAAATCAATCGCAACAAGAAACAATCACCAAGTCTGCTCCAGTTATTTCTGAAATATTTGTTGCAGATAGCTTGAATATGCAGAAAACGGAGATAAAAGAGCAGAATTCTGAAAAAAACATGCAACTTTCTGCAATTCTATCAAACAACACAGTTAATAATATGCAAAGAAATGACGATAATAATAGTAAAGTGATAAATGTTAATGTATCCAGAATAATAGAGCAAATTGCCAATAATGTGCAGGTTGTAAAAAAAGATGGAAAACATGAAATCATTTTACGTTTGGATCCGCCGACTCTGGGAGAATTGAAAGTCAGAATTATTTCAGACCACAATGGTATAGTCACTGCAAACATTGAAGCAGTTCAACCATCAGTTCGTGACAGTTTGGCAGCCAGAGTTCCTGAATTACGGCAAGCATTGCAAGATGCTGGTATATCATTAGATAAGTGCCAGGTTTCTTTAAGCAGTGATCGCAGTTTTAATGACCAATTTACAAATCAGCCAGGAAACGGTCGCTGGCAAAATGATAATCGGCAGCAATTAAATACACCGGAATCATTTATTACATTACCGGAGTTGTCTCAGGAAAATCCTGAAGTAATAATGCCGGAAACTGCTACAGTAAATTATTTAGTATAGAGGTAATAAAATGGCAAATGCAATTGATACCAGTTATAACGTAGACCCAACTAACACTAATACAAATTTATCCACAAACGCAATGGATGGTTTAGATAGAAACACCTTTATCAATCTATTACTGACAGAAATTAAATATCAAGACCCGTTAAAACCAATGGATAACAAAGATATGATTGCCCAGTTGGCTCAATTCAGCGCACTGGAGCAGACTCAACAATTAAATACAAAAATGGATTCAATGTCATCAACAATGGATAGTACAAAAGCCACATCTATGCTTGGTCATAAAGTGGTTGTACAGGGTGTTGATGATCAAACACCCAGCACCGGAAATGTAACCGCAATAATGTATGACGGAACAACACCAAATGTTGTAGTTAATGGGAAAAGTTATCCATTAACCGGAATACAGCGGATCGAGTAAACTTAGTGGTGAATCTTTTACACCATTGAAGTATTTCCATAAGGTCCTCAAGGAAGAAAATTTTAGAAGGAGGGCTCTATGGCTTCCATTTACACTGGCCTGACAGGTTTACAGGCGAATCAAACGGCTATCGATGTTATTGCTAACAACGTTGCCAACCTTAACACGACGGCATTCAAAGCCGGCCGCGTTACATTCATGGACACTCTTATCAATACCGTTTCTGAAGCATCTGGCGGCAAGACAAACCCGCAGCAGATAGGTATGGGTAGTGAAGTTGCATCCATTGACGTAATGATGTTACAGGGTACACAAAAGTCGACAAGCCGCCCACTGGACATGGCGATCTTAGGCGACGGATTTTTTCTGGTAAACAATGGTTCGCGCAACTATTACACCCGCGATGGCGCATTCCAGTTAAATGCTGATAACAAATTAGTTATGGCAAATAACGGTATGAATGTAATGGGGTGGATGGCTGATCCGGCTACAGGCCAGGTAGATACCACAATGACACCATCAGACCAATTATCAATTCCAAATGGCATCACTTATGCAGTGTCGACATCAAAGTGTGTAATCGGTGGAAACCTGGATTCAGCAACTGCTATAGCTACCCCGCAACAGTTAACCTTTGATATCTATGACTCATTAGGTTCAAAACACCGCATTAACCTGTCATTTTCAAAGACTGCTGATAACTCATGGGATTGGACAGCAACATCACCAGATGCAACAGTAGGATCATCAAGCACTGGAAAAGTAACCTTCAATGCCAGTGGACAGGTAACCAGCAGTACCGGTTCAATTGACTTGCCATTGTTGGCAAGCAATGGTGCGTCATCAATGAAGTCATCTCTTGATTTGACAGCAATGACACAACTTTCTGGTGAAAGCAACGTGATTTTGAGTAATCAGGATGGTATGCCACTGGGTGGAATGACTGGATTTTCTGCTGATACTGATGGCAAAATATATGGAATGTTTGACAATGGTGCAAGCCGATTGATAGGACAAATCGCAATTGCCAGATTCTCTAACTCATCTGGTTTATCCCGCGAAGGCAACAACCTGTGGAGGACAACACCAAATTCTGGCACCCCCACCCTGCTGCCGGCAAACCTGGCTGGAAGTCAAATCCGCAGCCGCTACCTTGAAATGTCAAATGTTGACCTTGCAACCGAATTTGCCAACATGATTATTTCACAGCGCAGTTTCCAGGCTAACAGCAAATCCATCACGACGTCAGATGAACTGATGCAAGACCTTTTACAACTGAAACGGTAATAAATATATAAATCCGCGACGGACTTAAAATCTGTCGCGGATTATTACCCGTAAAAATATCAATGGGGAGTGATGAATCATGATTTCTGTGAAACAGATTAACGGCGAACCGATAATAGTAAATGCTGCGATGATTGAATTCATCGAATCAACACCAGATACTCTGCTATGCTTTGTTTCGGGAAGAAAAATGATGGTTCGTGACTCAATTGATGAAGTATTAGAAAAAATAATAACTTACTTTAAAAGAATAGGACATCCGGTGGCGGTTGTTCCTCATTCCGGACAATTATTAGAAATTGTTGATGGTCACCCGGTAACAGAAAAGGGATAAATAGGTATGGATATTGCAACTATCGTTGGATTAATTTTAGCTTTTGGTGGTGTAATAGTCGGCTTCTTATTAGAAGGCGGCAATTTAAAGTCATTAGTTGAAATCTCTCCGGTGGTTATTGTTATTATAGGTTCTTTAGGTGCTACTGTTATTGGTTTTACGATGAACCACATAACATCAATACCTAAAGTGTTAAATAACGCATTTTTACGCAAACATACCGATCCTTTAGAAATGTTTAACCAACTGGTATCTTTAGCAAAAAAGGCGCGTCAATCCGGTATTCTGGCATTAGAATCTGAAACAAAAAATATTCATAATGAATTTTTACGAAATGCAATCCAACTGGTAGTTGATGGAACATCACCTGAATTAGTTCGAGAAATATTAGAGATAGAAATAGATGCAATGAGAGCACGGCATAAAGAAGGTCAGGAATTTTTTGCTGCCTGGGGTGGATTTGCCCCTACCCTTGGTGTTCTTGGTACTGTTATGGGTCTAATTCACATGTTGGAAAATCTTAGCGACCCGAGTGGAATGGGGAAATCAATTGCTGCCGCATTTATTGCCACTTTCTATGGTGTGGGAATTGCAAACCTATTCTTATTGCCGATTGCTTCAAAATTAAAAGTTATCAGCCATGAAGAAATAGGAACTTACGAAATGTCAGTTGAAGGTATCCTTTCTTTGCAAGCTGGTGATAACCCTCGTGTTGTCGCTACAAAAATGCGGTCATTCTTACCGCCTGTATTAAAGCGAAAATCGCTGGAAGAGGCATAATATTATGGCACGCAAAAAAAATAAAGGAGCTGAAGGACACGAAAATGCAGAGCGCTGGTTATTAACCTATGCAGATATGATTACACTTTTAATGGCATTCTTTATTATGATGTATTCGATGTCGGTGCTTAACATGGCAAAATTTAATAAAGTGGCAATTGCCATTCGCAGCGGATTTGGCGGAACCTTGAAAGGGGAAGGCAAAAAAGTTCTTAAAACTTCATCAGGTGCAATTGCAACTATAGCTAAAATGCCTGTTCCTGGTGATCCGCAAGAAAAGAAAATGCAAAACTTTCAAGCAGCAGTGAAAAATATTGTGAAGACAAAAGGGATGGAAAACGAAGTTACTGTAACTTCAGAAGCACGCGGAATAGTTATCAGCATGTTAGCTGATAACCTGGTATTTAATCGAGGGTCTGCAGATTTAACACCGCGGGCATACCAGTTGTTAGGGAATATTGCAGACAAAATCAGTGGTTTAAGCAATGATATTCTGGTAGAAGGACATACCTGCAAATTACCAATATCATCAGCACGTTTCCCATCAAACTGGGAATTGTCAGCTGCTCGTTCGAGCCGGGTTGTAAGACTTTTTGAATATCTTAATGTTCCATCAAAAAGAATGAGTGCTGTTGGGTATGGTGATACCAGGCCCAAGTTCCCTAATACAACGGAAGATAACATGATGCGCAATCGGCGTGTCGATGTAGTTATATTAAACAGCAATAATGCTGATGTTACATCGGGTGGCAACATGTCTGCTGAAGTCACTCCAGAAACAGCACCACCATTAATCGATCCAGCTCAATTAAATGAACAGCCGGAAAAATATTTGATAGATATAGCACCGCATATAAGAGAGTCAATAAGAGATGAGAACCGTCAAAAAGAAAATGGCGGTGATAAGAAAAAAGAAGGTGGAGAATAACAATGAAGAAACCATTATTATTTGCAATTATAGTCTTGGTACTGGGTGCTGCTGGCACAGCATTCTTTATGATGCAGCATGCAAAACCAAAAGTTATACCACCTTTGCCTAAGTTTATCGAAAAGCTCCCGGAAAGAACTATTAATCTTTCTAACACTAATGGCAATCCTTTTTGTCGGCTTACTGTCGCTTTAGAAATATCAGGCAAAGGCGATCATGCTAAAATTATTGAAGAAAAAAATTCTGCGTTGTTGGATGCAGTCATCTTGACGGTAAGTAAACAATCGTATTATAAATTATTGTCAATAGAAGGCAAAGAAAACCTAAAAGATGAACTGTTAAAAGAATTTAGAGATATATTAAAAGAAGATAAATGGGAGGTTAATGAAGTATACTTGGATGATATAGTGATGGAGCAATAATCTATAATCTATACAGTTAATACAGAAATACCGGGCACGCTCATGGAAGAATGATGCGGAGCTGCAGTATTTTATTGCTATCTTTTTAAAAACTATTAAGTTCGACCAGGAAAGTGCCGATTATTATTGTGGAGGACACTGCAGATATGTTACGCGGTTTAACCACATCAATGTACGGTTTGCTTTCGCAAGAAGCACGACAGGAAGCAATCAGCAATAATCTGGCCAATGTTAATACTGCCGGCTATAAAAAGCAAGTAGCATCATTCCAGAATAATATATCTTTTCAGGACGCGCTGATTACTGCGCGTAACAAAGTTTCACAATCTCCAACAGAACCTGCAGCAACACCGTCTTCTTTAGAAGTATCAGTAATGACACCAGTACTCGTAGATATTCAAGAAGACAATTCACCAGGATTCCTGCAAACAACCGGCAACCCTAATGACCTGGCAATCACCGGCAATGGATACTTCGCTGTTCAATCTGCCAATGGTGAAAAATATACACGTTCCGGCGCATTCCTCGTGAATTCCGAAAGTAAATTATCCACTGCATCCGGTGATTTGGTACTGGGGACAAATGGTCCAATTGATATTCCGAAAGATGGGAAGTACATTGTTAATTCAAATGGCTCAATCTTATCTAACGGCAAAGAAATTGCGAAATTGAAAATAGTAACCATTGATCCAACACAGGCAAAACGTGAGGGTTTATCTTTGTCAGATGCAGGTGGAACGGCAACTGTTGTTGATCCGGAAGCCGCCGGTCTTACCATTCAACAAGGCGTTATTGAGCAATCAAATGTAAATGCGGTTGCAGAAATGATGCAAATGATTTTAGTTACCCGGCTTTTTGAAGCTAATCAGAAAATAATTCAGGTTCAAGACGCCACATTAGATAAAGCGGTAAATGAGGTTGGTCGTTAAGGCTGGCTAAATACCGGGGAGGATACGCACTATGATGCGAGGGCTTTATTCAGCGGCAAGTGGTATGACCGCTCAACAGACAAACTTGGATATCATTGCCAACAACCTGGCAAACGTGAATACTACCGGCTTCAAAAGAAGCCGCGCAGACTTTCAAGACCTGCTGTACCAAACCTTGTCAGCCGCCGGCAGTACAACTGGCGTAGACAGCAAGGTACCGACTGGCATTCAAATTGGCCTCGGTGTCCGCACCGCATCAGTCCAGAAGATATTCAATCAAGGCGAATACAAGATTACCAATAATTCTCTTGATATAGCGATTGAAGGTGATGGCTTCTTCCAGCTTAATACTCCAAAAGGTGTTGCCTATACCCGCGATGGCGCTTTCAAACGCGACGACGCAGGCAATATGGTGAACTCAGATGGTTATGCGCTTACCAGCAGTGTCACAATCGACACCGATGCTGTCAGCGTTAATATCGGGCCTGATGGTTCTGTTAGCATGGTTAAGCCGGATTCTACTATCAAGGCTGCAGGTCAAATTAAACTGGTACGTTTCAGCAATCCTGCCGGTTTAATATCTATTGGTCACAACCTGTATATCAAGTCAGCCGCCAGCGGTGATGCTGTAGAAGGCGAAGCTGGAACAAATGGCCTTGGTTCAATTGCTCAAAACACCCTGGAAATGTCTAACGTTTCTGTCGTTGAGGAAATGGTATCAATGATTGTTGCACAGCGCGCTTATGAAACCAATTCAAAGGCTATTCAAGCTGCAGACGAAATGTTGTCAATGGCGAACCAGTTGCGCCGTTAATCGGATAATAAAATGAAAACACTCCTCACTATAGCGATAAGCTGCATAATATTTGCGGCGAATGCGGCGACAATAACAGTCAGACCAACTGCTGAGGTCAACTCGCAGGTAATTCGGCTGGTTGACGTCGCGGAATATAGCTGTAGTGATGCTGAGAAGCTTTCATTTGATAAAGTTACTGTTGGCATGATAAATGAGCCAGGCGACCAGAAAATTATCACTTTAGGCAAGATAAAAATTGGACTGGCTCAATGTGGAATTGATTACAACAAACAGGTATACATCGGCGCAGACAAAGTAACAGTACTTCGCAAAACTGCTGATGTTGCCGTCACTGACAATCTGACGAAATCCGCGCAGGAATGGCTGCAAAATAAAATGAAAGATGCTGATGAAGATGTTGAACTGACATTAGCTTCATCACCTAATTTATCATATTCCCCTGCCGGTGAATGGACTGTCACTTTCAACGATTCCGCCAGCAGCAATTCCAATCGAATAGTACAGGCAACAATAATTAAAGCGAGTACTGTAATATGGAAAGGAAACTATTCCTTCAGCATCCACCGTTTTGCCATGGTACTAACAGCTGATAAACAAATACCACGCGGTACAGAGATAAAATCATCAGATCTGGTGCTGACGAGGAAAGAAATTACCAACATATCATCAACACCTGTAATTAATAAAGATATCATTGGAGTGCGCGCTTCAACTGCAATAAATGCCGGGGATATTATAACAAAGAGCAACACTGACAAAATGCCGGTTGTTCTACGAAACTCCAGGGTTTCTATCAAGGCATCTTGTGGTGTCATGGTAATATCAACTATTGCCGTCGCAATGGAAGATGGCGCAATGGATGAAATCATCCGAGTGGAAAACCCGGATACTCACCAGCAATATTATGCACAGGTAAAAGGTTCGGCAGTATTAGAGATAGTACGATGAAGGAGAACTTTATGAAATTATTAACATTTTTATTATTGCTTTGTGCAACATCTGCATTCTGTGCTGATGTGCCTGCAGATAAAACTAATGCATCCGTTGCAACTGCCCCGGCGGTTAATGCCACGAAAACAGTGCCAAATGGCAGTTTATGGCAGGCTGCAGAAAATAAAACCGCGGAGCCGAATATATTCGTACAGCCACAGGTTAAACCTGGCGACTTGCTGACGGTAATCGTCATGGTTGAATCAACCGGCACCACCACATCAAATCACAGTGTTTCGAAAGCGGCTACTAATTCATTTACACCCGGCGTTGGCGTTTTAAAAGGACTGACCGGGGTAGATTCAAAATCAGGTTATACCACCAATGGTGCTGGTTCATCAGTATCAGCCAGTAAATTGCTGGATAGGCTTGCTGTTACAGTAAAAGAAGTATTGCCTACCGGAATTTTAAAAGTAGTGGGAACGCGAACGGTAACGATGGAGAAAGATACTATTACCATTGATTTCTCCGGCGAAGTAAGACCGCAGGATATCGGCGCAGACAACACCATTACCAGCACATTAATAGCAAATCAAAACCTTAGCCTGAAAGGGAATGGCCCTATTGCTAAAACAAAACGGCCGGGGTTATTAAGCACTCTCTTCTCATGGATATTTTAAGAGGACAATAATATGAAAAAACTCATTTTATCAGTTATAGTTATTTGCGCATCAATACAATTACTGGCACAGGGCACCAAACCTGCTGCAACAGGAATCCAACCCGCAAAACCTGTCGATACGATTTCAGTACGCGTTAAAGATATTGCCCGGGTAATGAGCGCACGCGACAACCAGTTGATGGGATACGGATTAGTAGTGGGATTAAATGGAACCGGCGACAATACCAAGTCGGAATTCACCACCCTTGCCCTAAGCAATATGTTTAAGAAATTAGGTGTATCATTGCGTCCTGACCAGTTGAAGGTTAAAAACGTTGCCGCCGTCATGATTACAGCAAATATCGGTCCTTTCATGCGCTCCGGCGACCGGTTGGATATAACGATCAGTTCATTGGGAGACGCTACCAGCCTGCAAGGCGGCGAGTTGCTGCAAACGCCGCTATCTGGTGCGGATAACAAGGTTTATGCCGTTGCCCAGGGACCTATTTCATTAGGCGGTTTTTCTGCCAGTGGCGGCGGCGCATCAAAAACATCCGGTCATCCTACCGTAGGCAGAATCCCCGGTGGCGCTATCGTTGAAATGGAGATTCCTACCGACCTTGCTCCAAATGGCACCCTTACCTTCACCTTAAATTCACCGGATTTTTCCACATCTGCGCGCGTGGCGGAATCGTTGACAAAAATATTGAATGAAGATGGTGTCTCCGCGACTGCGCTTGATTCTGCCGCTGTCAGCATACAAATACCAGCAAAATATAAAGAAAAAACCGTTGAGTTAATCGCAAAATTAGGCGAAGCGGAATTGATGGTAGATTCTCCTGCGCGAATTATCATAAATGAGCGCACCGGCACCGTAGTAATAGGCGGTCGGGTGAATATCACCCCGGTAGCACTGGCGCAAGGAAATTTGACGGTAACTATAAACCCGGAAACAACAGTCAGCCAGCCAGAAGCACTCTCAAACGGCTCAACCGTAACATCTAATACCTCTGATGTAAAAATAGATGAACCAAAAGCAAGCCTGGCGCAACTGAAAGGCGGAACGGTAGACGAGTTAGTAAATGCCTTAAACTCCATGAAAGTAAACCCGCGCGATATAATAGCCATCCTCCAGGCACTTCGCGCAGCAGGAGCACTACAGGCGGAAATACGAATAATATAGAATTGTGGCAATAAGTATAAATTAAAATCTCCCCCGGTTGGATAATCGGGGGAGATTTTTTGTCTTAACCACGATTTATAGGATTATAGGATTAAATTTACCTCATACCAACAATTTTCCACTATAAAAAATCCTGTAATCCCAAAATCCCCATAATCGTGGTTCAGATAAAAGAATCATCTATTTATATATTTAGGTACAGTCGCCTATATCTCTTAATTCTTTCTTAATTTTGCTTCACAAATCGAATATATTTACTCCACCACCTACTCACTTTTAACAGTCAGCACCCCACCCACTTTCATTTCTACCTCGTTTATTCCGGGTTGGCATGGCATGGTTGTGCCGCATAATGTCATGGTGGCATTGGTTTTGAATGGGTTCATGAATTTTATTTTTCCGCCGAATTTGCTCTTTATTACAATTTGCTGAACTTTATAATTTTCCACTTTACCGCTTACCAGAAAGCCACCGTCGGCCAGGATATTTTTAAATTCAGTGGTTTTCCATCTGGTGGGACAGACGAAGAAATATTGAACACCGCGGCGGGAATGGGTCATCATCTCCTGGATTGCCGCCACAGCAGCCATGCCTGCCTCTATCTGCATTATCTCGCCGCCTTTTGGCTTGCCGATAGTATCTATTGACTGGCCAAAGAGGGTAAAGCCGGGAATATCGGCGTCATGCAGGGTGCCATGACCGACATTGGTGAATACCCGCATCCAGTTTTCCAGCAGCAATTCCGCCGGGTCCGGCAAGTTAAAGTGCAGGTACAGCATAACCGCCCAGGGAACGCACCACCCCGACCACAAACCGGGACCGTGGAATATCCAGCTATTCATGGTGCGGGCGACTATTGCGCGCCATTCCGAGTCGCTGTCGATTTCCAGCACATCAAACGGGGTCACGCCTGCCATGTGACTATGGTGACGATGACTTTCTTCTAATGGAACGCCTTGCCACAACGCAATCTGTTCGTCACCCATCAGTTTTTCACGTCCGCTGGGCCATCCGGCATTGCTCCCGGTTTTATCATTACCTATCAAACATGCCCTTGGCAATTCTTCACTTATTTCACGCCAAACCTTCGCCTGTTCTACTCCCAACACTTCTGATGCGCTCATCAGGTCTTCACACAGGCGATGAATACACGCTAATTGGAAACTTGCATTTACACCCCAGGCATTCGGCTCGCAACCGCGATATTCCGGTGAAACAGAAACCGGCAACTGCCACTGGCCATCAACCTTTTCCAGCATCTCTTCATATACGCGCATTGCGCCTTTCATGAATGGGTATGCGGTATCTTTCAAAAAATCGACATCGTGAGTGCACAAATAATAACGATACATCATTTGCGCCACCCAGGCGGTGCAGCCATGGTCGATAGCACCAGTCCAAAAGCCGCCCATAAATACAGCGTGGTCGTCTACCGCATGTGGCAGCATATAACCATCATTTATCCCCAGAAACTTCCTCGCGTTTTCACGCAGAGAATCTTTCCAGCTCATAATCATCTTAAATAACGGCAGTAAATGCTCAACTTTATTCCCCAGGTATGCCGGCCAGTAACACATTTGAACATTGATATTAAAATGGTAATCATTGCTCCAAGGCGGCATCTGGTATTCTTCAACCCATGGTCCTTGCAAAGTAGCAGGTACAGCAGTCGGATTTGTTAATATGCCAAACTTGTACATGCCATAGCTGTACAACATCTGCAACTTTTCATTCGGGACATCAATGATTGCGCATTTTCGCCAGTATTCGCTCCACCAGTTGCGGCTTAACATCTCCGAATCATCAAGATTAGCTTTATCAAGTAGACCAGCAGCAGCGGTATCAGCCTTTTTCTTATCATCGCCACGCGCCGTGACAATAACAACTTCTTTCTTTTTCTTTGCATACCCAAGTGTGATAGCCGGATCAACAGGCAATACCATAGTAAATCCGCCGCCATTGTTATAATTAAATTCTGCCGGTTTTTCAAATCCAATCTTTTGCAGATAATCGCCAACATATTCCCACGAAGTAACTGTGCTTAATTCGGCGTCAACATCATCCGGCAGCCGCACATGAAAAGTATCTGTTTCCATATTCATAATGCAGCAAAGCATCTTCTTTTTACGATTTTGGGTAAAATGAATATTAACAGTGCCGTCGAGGAGATTCAAAAAACCTTCTTCCAATTCCGCGCCGATACCCAAATTAATTTCCACCCGTCCAAGCGGAAGGATGGAAGGACGCTCTGGTTCGCCTTCTTTTGTATCAATTTTGAATAATTGACGAATACCATCAATATCATTTGCTTCCAGTAATTTGCGCAGTGTTGAAAATTTCAGGTCTTCGCTCCATGGCATACCGCCGCGATGGTCCCACAAATCAGCCCGTCCTACTGTAACGCGCACTATCGAACCTTCTCCCCATACCATAACACCCATGTTGCCATTTCCCAGTAATATACCGGTATGTGTTCGAGGCAGCGGGAATTCCCAGCGTACTTTGTTTAACATGATTATTCTCCAGAGAGTGATACCTATATTTTATACTTTAAAACAAAAAATCCTTTATATAATAAGAGAAACGATGAAGAAGGTTATTTAAATTTATATGAATAGGCAGGATGGGCAAGATATATTATTATCCTGTCTATTCTGCCTATCCATGTAAATATATTTTATCCATGGTCGCAATGGCAGTCATCTGAACAACAGTCTAAAATCGACACACCTTCACGGAATGGCGACATCTCTCTCAATAATTCTATTACCGGCGGCAGTTTTTCCAGTACATAATCAATATCTTCATCTGTTGTACTGCGGCCAAGCGACAATCGCAGCGAGCCATGTGCAAAAGCAACTGGAATACCCATGCTGGTTAAAACATGCGACGGGTCTAATGATCCACTGGTACACGCCGAACCACTTGATACAGCAATACCTACCGCATCTAACCTCAGCAGTTGCGCCTCACCCTCAACATATTGAATAATCACACTCGCATTATTCGGCAATCTTTTCGTTCTATGCCCGGTGACAAAAGAATCTTTAATTCGTTCCAGAATTCCATCCAGCAATTTATCGCGCAATTTAGTTTCGCGTTCTCCTTCAACTTCCATGTCGGCAATTGCCAATTCAACAGCTTTTGCCAAACCAACAATTCCCGGCACATTTTCTGTACCGCTGCGCATGCCGCGTTCGTGACCGCCACCATAAATCAGCGGTTTAATTTTAATTCCTTTGCGAATATATATAGCCCCTACCCCTTTAGGTCCATATAATTTATGCCCGGACAACGAGAGAAGATCAATATTCATCGCAACTACATCAATTGGGATATGTCCTGCTGTCTGCACTGCGTCAGTATGAAATAATATACCGGCTTCACGACATATTGCGCCGATTTCTGCTACCGGTTCAATAACACCAACTTCATTATTCGCGTGCATTATAGTTACTAACACGGTGTCTGGACGAATAGCTTTCTTTAAGTCATCCAACGAAATCAACCCGAACTTATCAACCGGTAAACGGGTTATTTCCCATCCCTGCTTTTCCAATACATCAACAGAATGAAGCACCGCATGATGTTCAATAACTGATGTGATAATATGCTTGCCTTTTTCCTGCCGTGCATACGCAGCACCAAAAATTGCCAGGTTGTCAGACTCGGTTCCACCAGCAGTGAAATATACTTCGCGTGCGGTACAATTCAATAGTTTCGCAACAGTTTCGCGTGATGCTTCAACAGCACGGGAAGCCTGACGACCATATCTATGAATACTTGATGGATTACCCCAAATCTCACGCATATATGGCAACATGGCATCTATAACTTCCGGCGCAACCGGAGTTGTAGCTGCATGGTCAAGATATACTAATCTATCCATAAAATTTACCCCCAAAAGAAAATTAGTTACCCAGTGCAAATATTACCCATCTTACAATAATTTAGTCAAGAATTTGAAGAAAATAATAAAAAATATTATAAATACCACTATTTTCATGTCAAAAGAATAAAGTAAACACCCGTCAACTCTAAAAGATAAGTCGACGGGTGTTGTGCAGTTTCAGGTTATTTTCTTTCTATGCCACTTTAAAAGTATTCAACACTGACTTCACATTATCAGCCAGGTTGGTTACTTCTTTGCTGGCGGCGGTCATTTCTTCAACTAAAGCGTTCTGTTATTCGAATAAAGATCATTTAGATAAGATTATTCTTATGTGCGAAGCGGGTTAGATCTGATAAGGAGTGGCAATTTAATTTTTCCATTAAATTGCGTCGATGAGTAAGGACAGTATTAACACTGATGGATAATTTCCCGGCTATAATATGATTATTGTCACCTTTTATCATATATTGGAAAATCTCACGTTCCCGCATGCTTAATACTGAGAGAGGATCATCTAATGATTCTGCGTTTTTATCATAATATGATTTTACTATTAAAGAAGATATTCTGGGAGTAAGATATACTTCACCACGTTGAATAGTATGAATGGCATCGATTAATTCATTTAATTGCGAATCTTTTAAAATATAACCACGCGCACCTGCTTTTAACATTTTATATACAATATATGGTTCTTCATGCATGGTGAAAGCGAGAATTTTATAATCAGGATTCTCTGCCAATAAAATTGAGGTTGCGGTAATGCCATCCATATCAGGCATAGATATATCCATCAAAATAACATCTGGATTAGATGAATGTATTAATGCTATACCATCTTTTCCATTTCTTGCCTGACCTATAACTTTAATATCGTTTTCGCGTTCAATCATCTGCGACAAACTTTCTCGCAGTATATTATGGTCATCAATAATAACAATATTTATATTGCACATGTTCATATAATACCCTAAAAATGAACCTTGTAAAATCGTTACACTATAATATCAAAAATCTTTGAAACTGATTACTATCAAACCATTTAACATGATGATGCCAGTAATTCATATTATACTGGCATCATCATGTTAAAAAAAATGTACTTTATGCGAATTTTGTTGTCAATTTCTCAATTATCGCATCTGCCATCTGGCTGGTTCCGACTGCTGTCGGGTCATTTCTATCCGGCTTCATATCATAAGTTACTGATTTGCCTTCTTTCAACACTTCAGCAACTGATGCTTCCAGTCTTTCTGCGGCACTTGTTTCATCAAGATATTTAAGCATTAACAAACCGCTTAATATTAAAGCTGTAGGATTGACCTTATTTAATCCTTTATATTTCGGTGCGCTTCCATGAGTAGCTTCAAATACTGCGCCTTTCTCACCGATATTTGCGCCAGGAGCAACCCCCAAACCACCAACTAAACCAGCACCAAGATCGCTGATAATATCACCATAAAGGTTTGGCAATACTAAAACATCTGATTCTTCCGGACGCTGAACTAATCTCATACATAAAGCATCAACCAATACTTCATCATACTCAATTCTGCCTTTATATTCTTCAGCAACTTCACGAGCAACTTTATAGAATAAACCATCAGTATATTTCATGATATTTGCTTTAGCAATTGCGCTTACTTTTTTACGATTATTTTTCACCGCATAATCAAATGCATACTCAACAATTCTTCGACTGCCGGTTACAGAAATCGGCTTAATGCTGATAGCACTATCAGGTCGTATTTTGCCGCCAGCCATTTCAATAATATGATTCGCCTCTTTTGAACCGAGATCATATTCAACGCCAGCGTATAAATCTTCAGTATTTTCACGAACAATTACTATATCAACACCAGAATAGCGAGAACGAACGCCTTCATAAGATTTACATGGTCTTACACATGCATACAAGTCTAACTCTTTGCGCAAAGCAACATTCACACTGCGAAAGCCAGAGCCAATCGGTGTAGTAATCGGTGCTTTCAGAGCCACACCGTTGCGGCGAACAGATTCAATAGTCTCTTCAGGCAATGGTGTGCCTGTTTGTGCCATGATATCCACACCGGCATGAGCAATTTCCCAATCAATCTTAACGCCGGTAGCATCAATAACTCTTCGGGTAGCCTCTGCCAGTTCCGGTCCGGTACCATCGCCAGGGATCAAAGTAATACGATATGACATTTATTTCCTCCAAGACCCGTTGTTTAAGCAGCAAACTAACGGGGTGATGTAGTAATTAATATTACACAGCGTATTATCTTATTCCTGCAAAATAAGGTAACTTTTGTTATTTGCCTGTTAATTTGATATGATATTCATATCAGAATAGGTGAATTTGTGGCAATTATCGGGTTTTTATCATTAATATTATCATGCCTTGCTTCAATGATGAACTTCATCCTTGGATTTAGAATTCATAAATATGAAAATTTAAAAAGTATATTAAAATATATCTCAATCTTTACAACGATCATAGCTTTTGTATCATTGATATATTTAATGGTTGTAGGAGATACGTCATTAAAATATGTCGCTGAACATATCGCACCGATGTCAGCCGGTATCGAATATAAAATCGCTGCAGTTTGGGCTGGTCAAGCAGGTGGATTACTGCTTTGGGCATTAGAATTACAATTAGTATCATCTGCAATATCAATAAAAAAACAACCTGGTGCCAACATGATATTGGCGTTCATCATTACAGCTTTAACTGCAATGGTAATATTAAATAATCCCTTCGCAATTTCTACAAACATTATCCACTCTGGACTAAACCCGATTTTACAAAACAAAATAATGTTAATTCACCCTCCAATGCTATTTTTAGGATATGCACTTTTAGCAATGCCATTTGCAGTTACTTTAGGTGCGCTAATAGAGAATGATTACATAAAATGGCAGGCAAATGTGAAGATATGGCTGATTTTATCAGCAATAGCACTAACGGCAGGTAATGGATTTGGTGCAATATGGGCATACCGAACTTTTGGCTGGGGTGGTTTCTGGTCATGGGACCCGGTGGAAAACACATCTTTTGTCCCCTGGGTTCTATCTATTGCTTCTTTGCATGCATTGCATTTATCAAAAACAGATGGGAAGTGGCTGCGTCCAACAGCTTCATCATCATTATTTGCCTTTATCACAGTAATTTATGGCAGTTTTCTGGCACGTAGCGGATTACTTGCAGGTGCGAGCGTTCATGCTTATATAAAAGGTGAACAATTATTATTAATTACTTTATCTTCATTGCTTATTTCTTCGACTCTTTCAGCTATATATTTCATTTACCGACGATGGAACACATGGATTACCACAGAAAAAAACTATTCAACAAACCACCGCCTTACCGCATATGGCACAGTTACTTTATATGTAATTGCAATATTAGTTCTTATCGGCATGAGTTTACCAATTTTTCACTTGTCTCCTCAAACTGAAGTTTACAACTTATTCATTGCACCATGCGCTTTGATATTTTCAATATTTATTTTCATCCAATATCAATCAAATAAAATCATTTTGTGGTCATCAATTCCAATTACACTAATTACAATCTTTATCACTATGCAGGAATGGATACAACCTGATATGCACCCTCTATCAAAATTTCAGGGATTTATCGATATACTGCTATTAGCAACAGCATTAACAATAATTTTTGGTACTATTATTCAAATCATTACTAAAAAAATCACCTTTTCACCACCAGCTTTTGTGACTCATTTAGGATTAATGTTGATAATAGTCGGAACAATTATCAGTGGTCATCAGAATGGGAAAGTTGACCATTTTATTACCAGTGGTACATCATTTAATTATGCAGGAGAAATTATAACAATTAATAAAGTATGGGAAAATGCCGACGCAAGAAAAGTTGAAGTTTTAAATGGAAATAATGTTCAAGAAATGTCGATTACCGAAGACAGTCATTTTAATATGAGTCTGCGCAAAGCTTGTATTATACCAGTATGGTGGGGTGATGTTTATATCACACCGCAGGAAATAACGATAACCAGAAACTCATCGATAGCACCCAGTGCAAAGATTACCATCACATCAAAACCAGGAATCAAACTTGTCTGGATAGGATTAATGGTAATTGGATTGGGTTTATTACTAAGCATTTTTCGCAAAAAACTTCTTAATAATATAGACATTTAAAAAATAAAAAGCCGACTTGTTCTGTCGGCTTTTATATTATCTTATAATGATTCGCGTATTAGCCTTAATATCTCTTCTTTTGTAAACGGCTTACGAATTATTGCTGTTATACCTGATTGCATCAGTTCATCTATTATATCCTGCTCTGGCAGGCATGACATGGCTATTATAGGCTTATCTATAAATGTTTCATTAAGTTCATTAATAAATTCAGCACCTATGACACCAGGCAATCTAATATCAGTCAAAATTAAATCAGGACATGAATCAAATAACAACCGAGCTTCTTTCACAGACTCTGCTGTTAAAATATCATAATCCTTATTCAACATAATAGTCATTGCCATACCCAAAGTGACTTCATCTTCAACAATTAATATTTTATAACGGCGATCCATCGTAATCTCCCTTGTCAACCACAACTAAATCCAATTAACTATTTATTTTAAAAACAGGCATTCATTTGGAATAATCTGTTTTTCCTGCAATGAACTTGCCCAGCGTAATCTTGCGGCAGCAGGACCACCGCCGTTTTCGTAATAATCAAATAAAATCGGGTATTTCACACCTTCTTCAAGATAAATCGGCTGAGCAGAAAGAATTGTTTCTGTTTCTCCTTGGTCACGCCAATAAGTATTACCAGTTGCTATTATATTGTTATTATTACGAACATCAGTCAAAGTTAATCTCATGCCATCATCTGCTGCAAGGTAGATGGTGTAATAATCTGAATATAAAGGACGGAAAGAACCTGTCCAATGTACACAGAAATTATGCTGATCACCATTTGGTGTAGGAAAAGGAACTCCACCGGAATTATCAAAATCAACATTAGGAGTAATAAGAGTTTTATTCAAAATAAAATATGATGAACTAACATCAAAGTTCTGGTAAGGGTAAGTACCCGCTGTCATAGTTGGTATAGTTTGTTGATACATATAATAATCACCGGATAATCCGCTGCCACGCGTTGGTTGTACCATTGTAACATGACCATCTAAATATGATGCTACAGCAGTGCCGGAATGAATATATGTTAAATCTTTTATGCAGTAATACACATTATCAAGGGTAGCAATCATAGCAGGAGCATTTGCGACATAACCGGCAGGTCTGGCGACAGTTGCTGCATGAGCACCATCTGCAGTCACGAGTGTTGTCATAGGGTCTTTAAATGAACCTAATGAAGCATTTGAAAGATAATGGCTGTAAATATATGGCTGCAGGTTATTTTTTCCTGCTGTCGGACACATAAATACTCCTTTATCTACCTTAATTGACGACCATACAGTTGTCTCATCTGGTGTTACTTCATCATGATCCTGAGCATACATCATGATTGACGCAATTATTTGCCGTTGATTACTTATACAGGTACTCTGGCGAGCTTTTTCTCTTGCTCGGGCGAAAACAGGAAAAAGGATTGCGGCGAGGATGGCAATAATGGCTATTACTACCAGTAATTCTATCAGGGTAAACCCTGATGATTTTTTATGTTGTTTCATAATTTTTACCTTTTATTAAAAAAACTTTATGTAATTATACCCATTTTTCGCAAGTTATTACTTTTAAATTAATACATATTTGAAAAATTAATCAAATTTTAATATTTCATGTTCTGTAATCAAATAATCCATCATAATATCATATTCATCAGTTGGTATTTCATTATATACCTGACCACTATAAGCAACAGCTATTTTCAGCGACTCTGTTTGAGCTAATAAACCGTCGTAATAACCGCCGCCATACCCTAACCTGGCACCGTTTCGCGAGAATGCCACCCCAGGCACAATAATTAAATCAATCTTTTTCAGATCAATAACTCTATTTTCAGTTGGCGGTTCTAATATGCCGTACCCGCCAGCAACCAAAGTATCTAAATTATTTATCTCACGAAAAAACATCTTGTGATTCTGCGGCTCAGTAGCAGGCAAAACCAGCGTTTTCTCCAAATTGAAAGCGTCATTAAAGATACTGCTTAAATCTACTTCACCTTTAAATGAAATATATCCCGCAATACATTTTGAGTTAAGAAACTCCGGCACAGAACATACATTCTGACAAATTAATCTATTCCATTCTAATCTATTGTCATCTGAAATTGATTCGCGCCAGCGTATTGTTTCATGGCGTAATATCTTCTTTTGAGATTTTATATCACTTTTCATCGAATATATTATACATTTTTTTTAAAATATTTTTCACATACTTCGCGCTCAAAAAAATCAAAATATAAATTCTTGTAACATCCCTGAAACATTTGGAAATATCATGTTAACACTAAATGACAAAATAAGAAACAATTAAGCTGTTAAAACAGCAATTAAAAAAAGGTGCAACTGATGAAAGAAATGTTAGACAATTTAAACTCAAGCGGCGACATCCTGTTGCTTATTTGGGGAGCTGCGTTAGTTTTTTCAATGCATGCTGGATTTGCTTTTCTGGAAGCTGGTTCAGTAAGACGAAAAAATGTCGTTAATGCACTGACGAAAATCGTCATGGACTGGTCAGTTTCGACATTCGTATACCTTCTGGTTGGATTTACTATTTCTTATGGCATAACATTTTTAAAGCCAGTTAAAGAATTAGGTTTTTCGGCTAATTTTGACTTTGTTCACTTCTTTTTCCTGTTAACATTTGCCGCCTGTATCCCAGCAATTATTTCTGGCGGTATAGCAGAACGTGCAAAGTTCGGACCACAAGTCGCAGCAGGAGCAATTCTGGTAGGTTTATTTTATCCAATATTTGAAAGGCTGGTATGGGGAAGCTGGTCAAATGATTTCAATATGTGGCTGACGAATATCTCCGGTGCAGGATTCCATGATTACGCCGGTTCTGTAGCGGTGCACGCAATGGGCGGATGGATGGCTTTACCTGCTATTATGATACTTGGTCCTCGATTGGGACGTTATCGTCAGAATGGACAGTCCGAACCGATTACAATTCATTCAATTCCTTACGTAGCATTAGGAAGCTGGTTCCTGATGGTTGGATGGTTTGGATTCAACGTTGCCAGTTCAGGTCATTTAAAAGATATCTCCGGTTTAGTTGCTATCAATTCATTAATGGCAATGGTCGGCGGTGTAATTTCCGCTTCATTGTTCTCAAAGAATGACTCTGTTGCAATCTATAACGGTGCATTGGCTGGATTAGTTGCCGTATGTGCAGGTTCTGATAAGTATCACCCGTTGGGGGCTGCAGCGGTAGGTATTATTGCTGGTATTATCTTTGTCAAAGCTTTCTCGTTAATTAATGAAAAGTGGCGGCTTGATGATGTACTTGGCGTATGGCCATTGCATGGTTTGTGCGGAGCCTGGGGTGGTATCGCCTGCGGCATATTCGGTTTAGAAATCTTTGGCGGTGTAGGTGGTGTTACCTTGGGCAGCCAATTAATTGGAACTGTTATCTGTATAGCTATCGCATTAATCGGTAGTTATATAACATATACAATTTTAAATAAAACTGTAGGCATTCGTCTAAATGCCCGTGAAGAAACACTCGGTTCAGACCTGGTTGTCCACAGCAGCAAAGCATATCCTGAAGATTTATTCTAATTTGTGTTTAAATATACAACAGAATGATATACTAAAAGAGGGGGAATAAAATGGTACGTATTGAAGCGATTATTCGTCGCGAAACATTTGAAAATGTAAAAGACGCTCTCCAGCGTATTGGTGTGATAGCCATGACTGTTGATGAAGTATTCGGTTGCGGACATCAGGCCGGTCACATAGAACATTATCGCGGACTGGAATCTCATGTTAATCTGCTGCCTAAAATTCGCATTACTACTGTTGTTCATGAAATTGACCCCGATGTAGTAATTGACGCAATATGCGAAGCTGCTCATACCGGCGAACATGGCGATGGTAAAATATTTGTTATGCCATTACTTGATGCAATTAGAGTAAGAGACCGTATGCGCGGACCAGAAGCAGTATAAATAAAAAAAGCGGGTGATTATTTTATCACCCGCTTTTTTTTTATTTTTTACCTTTTGGCGGAGCAGTCTTTGCTGGTTGTACTTTTGGCATATATGAATCGATAATTTTTTTCAGCGCATCTTCTGACATGCCACCGGTAAGTTTCTTTAATATTTTTCCATCAGCACTGATAATGAATTTTGTTGGCAAATATTGAACATCACCGAATACTGCTGTTACTGTTTTATCTTCTCCAATCAGTACCGGGTAAGAAAACCTGGTTTTTTTTGCCAGTTCTTTAACATCATCAGCATTCCTGTCTACCCCAATGCCGATTAATTGAACAGGCTTCTTATCTTTTGTATATTGTGCTTGCATTTTTATCAAGTTGGGAATTTCGTCCATGCAATACTCGCACCAGGTGGCGAATATATCTACTACCACTAATTTACCACGATATTGTGATAACGCAACCGACTTGCCATTCACATCTTTCAATGTAAAGTCAATTCCTTTTGCAGTTTCTTCAGGTTTCGGTTTTGCACCGGTCATAATAATTGTTAACAAAACCAGTGCTGCTATTGCAGCTAACCAAATTAAATATTTTTTCATTTCATTTTCCCCTATTTTGAAAATAGTTGTATAAAAGTTCTGGTTATTATCTCCAGATAATTAGTAAGTAATAGTGTTCCCATTAAAAGTAAAAAAACACCTGTTATTATCTCGAAAATTCGCACTAAACGAGTTAGTTTAGCAAATTTATCGAGAACTAAATTAATAAAGACTGCAAAGACCAGGAAAGGGATAGCCTGTCCCAAGGCAAATGCAATAACAAACTTCCACGATCCTGCCGGATTATCTGACAGTGATGCAATCGTGAAGATAGAAGATAATATTGGTGTTGTACATGGAGTTAATCCGAATGCAAACGCTGCACCTATTAAAAGCGAACCCAAATATCCCAGCGAGTTTTTAGCAACATGAAATCTTTTTTCATATAATAAAAACTTTAATTGAAATACTCCCAACAAATGCAAACCGAATATGATTATCATTCCACCGCCAATGTAACGGATATAATCTTTTATTTCATGCCCCACTCCTGATATTAATGATGCTGTCCCACCAATAATCAAGACAGTTACAGTGGAAAATCCAATTACAAATGCTATCGCGTTGATGAATAATTTCAATCTCGCCAATTTAACGTTATTAATATTTATTAAATCATCATAAGTGTAACCACTGATTAATGATAGATAAGCAGGAATCACCGGCAGTACACACGGAGTGAAGAAACTTAAAACACCGCCGACAACAGCAGCCCAAACTGTAATATTGGGATCCATTAATAATTACCTCTACTTTATATTACCATATTGGCATAAGATATAAACACCATAGAACTGTTATCTCAAAATTTGGTATAATTATTTCAGCATATTACGGAGCAAACGATGAATTACGCACAACCTTTACAAAAATTAATTGACGCGCTGGAATTACTGCCCGGCATCGGGAATAAATCTGCCCAGCGAATTGCATTATATTTATTACGCACCCAGGAAGACCGCGCTACCACCATCGCGAATGCCATACTCGACCTGCGGGTAAAAGTCAAACAATGCACAAACTGTTTCAACTTCTCTGAAAATTCTACCTGTCCGGTTTGCCAGGACAGTACCCGCGACCGCACCATAATAACAGTAATTGGCGACGTGCGTGATTTAATGGCACTGGAAAACAGTGGAACCTATCATGGCATGTATCATGTGCTGGGTGGGTTGCTTAACCCAATGGAAGGTATTAAGCCAGAGCACCTTCATGTCCGTGAATTAATATCCCGCTTGAGCGACGGTGAAGTAAAAGAGATAATCCTCGCACTTAATCCAACCCCGGAAGGCGATGTGACAAGCCTGTACCTGAGCCGATTGATTAAACCATTAGGAGTAACCGTCAGCAGAATTGCTATGGGACTGCCGGTTGGCGGCGAATTAGACTATGCCGACTCAATGACAATAATCCGGGCGATGGAAGGACGGACGTCAGCCTGATGCCTTCTTCCCCATTGCAACTTTCAATGCCAATGTCACCAATACCATATTTGTAACCAGACTGGTTCCACCATAGCTGATGAATGGCAGCGGGATGCCGGTTAACGGAATTAGCTTAACTACCCCGCCAATGATTACAAACGCCTGAATCGCCAACGTTATGCCGATTCCAGCCGCCAGCATTTTGCCAAAATCATTATCGCTCCTCAAGGCTATCTTCATCATTCTGCCTACCAGAATTAATATCAAGGCAATAATAAATACCGAACCTATCAAACCAAGGTCTTCCGCTATTACCGCGTAAATCATATCGCTTTCCAGTACCGGGATACCATCCGGGAAACCTGCACCTAATCCTGCACCCAACAACCTTCCATTTCCCATTGCCATCAGTGCCTGTGATATCTGCATACCTTTATTATCAATATCTGCCCAGGGATCGAGCCAGGTATATACTCGGGTCTGTACCCTTTTTACAATTGCAAACGCTGCCAACCCACCGACAGTAAGCATGGAAAACCCGATTGCAATATATCGCATAATACCGGTTCCAATATATAGCATTCCCAGCATCACACTGAACAGAAGCATCGCCGCACCAAGATCATTATGCTTAAAAACAATTGCCATGATAGTCAGCCACAATGCCAGCATCGGTCCAAGGTAGCGCAAATCAAGACCGGTTATAATGCCGCGAAAACCGGAAACCAGTTTAAGCAAATCGCGTTTTTCTGCCAGATATGCTGCCAGAAATATCACCATTAATGCTTTCACCGGGTCGTGCGGCTGAAATGATAACGGACCTAAACGCAAAACCAATTGCTGACCGCCGACAGAATGGCCGAAGATGGTGGTTAATAACAATAAAATAATTGCGGCAAATACTACTATATATTTAAAACTTGCAAGTCGCCGGTAATCTTTCAAGCCAATAATAATTGCTATTGAAATTGCCCATCCAATGAAAAACCACATTATCTGACGATTATATTCATTTAAATATCTGCTGGCATCATCAAAACCCGCCGCACCGGCACCACCGGCTATTCGCAATAAAAATAATGAGCCAATCGCAGCGAGTATCGCCATTACCGGAAGCAGTATTTCATCATAACATTGATATTTTGCCAGTAGAATTGAAGTAATAATCCAGCAGATGAACATCGCTACTGGTGGAATAAATAAGCGTGATAATCCGCTATCCGCCAGATGCGGGAACGTCTGCCAGATGATGAAAACTGACAGCAGATGAATTATCAAAACAAATAACAACAGTGCCTTTTCACGAAGACGAAAATTACTCATTTATGATTTCCAATATATAATTCTTCCACAATTGCCGCAGCATGTCAGGTCTTCGCCTTCTCGCGCCTGGTTTATCAGTGTCTGGTTTATTTTCATATTGCACCCGGGACAAGTATCCACCGCGGTGACTACCATTCCCTGACCCGCCATTCTTATACGTATCGCATCATATTTTTTTAACATCATCTTATCTTCAAACTCGCCGGCTAATATATCTCTTTGTGGTTTAAGTTCTGTAATTTCTTTTCTTAATTTTTCGCCGACAGTTTTGAAATTTAATACAGTTTTTTGATAAAGATGCTTAATATTGTCAACTGACTCAGTCATTGCCTTAAAGCTTTTATTGGCAGTTTCTACATCATCCATCCTTTCCAGAATATCTGATTCTAATGAATGTATCTGTTTCCCCAGCATCTCTTCGTCAAGCTGCAGGTTTTCCAATTCTTTATGATCATTCACTTTACCGCTGTATAATTTAAAATGAACTGCTCGTTTTTTATCTTCAATTGACTTCATTTTCAATTCAAGGTCTTTTAAATCACCCTCTTTCTTTCGAAAAATCGGAGTAAAAACGTCTAATTCCTTCATTGCCGCGAAAGCTTTTTTTTTGGCTTCATCACCATTATCCAAAGCAGCAAGTTCTTTTTCACACCGATAAATTTTCAAGTCAATTATCTGTAATTCGCGCAGTTTTTCAAGTTTTTCATTCAATTCCATGTTAACCTTCTTTCATTCTAACGTTTATCTATCAGACATTATAATAAAAAATAGTCATTACGGGTAGCATTTTCTGCCTTCATCCAACATTACTAAATAATTATCTACCGGAATGTAGTTCGCAACACTGTTTCCGGTACCCAGGCAAAAGCCGCCGCCGGGTTGGCATATCTCTACAATATTGCGTACCCGAGTGCGGATTTCATCTTCACTGGCGCGGCATAAGAAGTCTACATCTACCCCGCCAAGAACTGATATCTTATCTCCATAATGTTTTTTACAATCAGTAATTGACTCAATAACATCTTCAAAAGAATGTTTGCCATCTATCTTAACATCATCAATCAACTCATCCATAATTGAATCCAACTTTCCACAAGAATGCAACAGATAAGGCCGTCCGGCACCGTGAGAAATTTCTGCCAACTCGCGATGCCCGGGGAATACAAACTCGCGAAGGTCTGCTGGCCCAATTAATGGACCAGTGCGAAAACCAAGGTCATCAGAACCCCAAATCACTTTAACTTTATCAAATTGCAAAATTTTATCCATAGATGCCAGGGTTATTTCACGGGTTTTATCAACAATTGCCTGTACTAATTTACGGTCTTCGTATAATGCATAACAAAGGGTTTCATATCCCATCAAAAAACTCATCCATTCAAAGTAATGCCCCAATCCGCCGCTGCCAATGATACACATATCATCGGGGAGATTCTTGCTATACCATTCCAGATTCAGAGTGGTAAACTTTTCCACATTCGGCCATGGGTATTTTTCAAATTCATCCCAATTTGTTATAGGACCAGCACTCTCATTCACATAATTCCTGCCGGTTGATTTTGCCAATATTGCAGTATCATCAACTGAAGTGCTATTCATAACCATTGGTATATTATCTATTCCCTGACGCACATAGTCATAACCTAAAAAGCGATTTACCCGCATTTCTCTTATCAAATGCCAGAATGGAGCATCTGAACTAACATCATCCAACAGGTGAAACCGCTTTGCGATTGCATCTTTCACCTCATTATCTAAAAATAGCTCAATATAATGCACTCGGTCTGGGCACTTTTCACGTTTGATACAGGCAATAAAATCTTGCCAATTTGGGACAACCTTATTATCGAACATCATAATCCACCTTTAAAATAATCATAAAAAAATGTACAATTACTTATATAGTTAACTTTTTCACAACAATGGTGTCAAAAAAATCGATGGAACAAGTACAACAAGATAAAAAATCAATATTTCCTGTTATTACCCAATACATTGCACAGGTTGCTGCGATTGCAATTGCTATTAAAGCCTTAACATTTGCACCTGCCGCAAGTATTATGGTAATTTTGCCTTTATTACCGGTTTCCCTGCTGACACTGGTGCTATTCTTTATTCCATTATCAAAAAAATCAATTCTCCCCGGCATTGGCGGCGGCATAATTTTAGCTTTATTCAGCTACGCCAGTATCGGACAATTCATAACAACTTCAGATACTTTTGTGCAGCCAGCAACAGATTTTATACCTAAAATCGCACCGCTATTAATCCTTACCGGAATAATAGTGCTGGTATTAACTCTTATCGCTAACCGCGGCGAAAATAAATATTCATCATTTGGCAATTCAGCGGTAATCGGTGCTATATTTATCAGCATATTGACTACATTTTTCTACTTTGCATTTACGCAATGGCTGCCGGTTAAATACCTGATTGAGCCGGGAAACCTGATTAAAATGATATCATTTGCATTTATGGTTGGATTTTCGATATACATTGGCGACCATGCCATGCCGAGAAATAAAAATTATCCTATTTGGCCTATCGTATCGGTAATACTTGTTGTTTTATATACCATGAAGATGATAGGAGTAAAAGGATGACCACTACTAATTGCTGTAAAAAAGAATGTAAAATTACAAATTGCCTTGAAAAGGCACTATTTTGGCTGAGTGTAATTGCGATTACCTTCTCACCTACCCAAGTGTCAATAATTGGCAAATTTACTCCGTCCGACCTGGCACTGATATTTGCTGCCATTGTTTGGGTAGTGCTGCTTATTATCAAGCGCGATAGATTGATGCTTCCGCCAATTTCAAATTGGGTATTTGCCGCCATTATCACTTTCAGCATAATCGGCATTGTCGCAGCATTAGCCCCTGAATCAATACATGCAATAAAAGCGCCTGAAATGTTAATTCAAATTAAAGACGGCGTTAAACAAGCTATCACTCAGGATATTGCTAAAATCATAATTTATCTCATCATTGGCGTGGGAATCTACCGTTCTGCGTTTACCGATCATCAGAGAATACGAATTGCTACTTATGGCTTGCTGATTGGAGTAACTTTTGCGGTTAGTCTGGGAGTCTTTCAACGCATCCAGCTTAAAAATCATTATCAGCCTGAAAGACAAAAACGCGTGGTATTCGCCAATAATTTTGACAGGTTAAGCGACGAAGAAAAAGTGACTTTTGAACAAGATAAAAAGAAAGTAATCATGGGTATGTGGAAAATTGACGAAAGTGGAAATAACATCTTTACACCATGCTCAAAATATAAGGCATATCTGACCGCAGAAACTCCCATTCAGGTTTGTTCCACTTTCGGTTCATGGTCTGACCATGGTTATATGCCATCAAGATTTGGCTATTGTGCATTTCTTGCATTGGCACTTCCATTATTGTTAATTCTACTCGCTTCCGAAAGTATAATCTGGATCAGGTTATGGATTGCGCTGGTTATTGCCAGTGCTGGCGTATCCTTTATGGCTGGTTATCTCTTCCCCGCTTTAATAGCCGGATTGATATTTGCATCGATATTACTGAAAGATAAAAACCGAATTTTTGCATGTGGCATAACAGCGGCATTAATAATAATTTCTATCATACCATGGCATAATAGAAAAGAAATTTTCACAGAACCATACCAAATGACTGTCAACCAGGCTGATTCTGATTATTATTATGAAGGCAAACCCGCACTAAAAAAGATTTGGGGTGAACAACAGTCTGCATTGAATTCACTTCGTTCATCACCGTTATATGGATCAGGCCCTGCGACTTTCGGAGAAATAGCTGGCAGGTCTTATGATACCATGGGTGATTTGGAAAAACAGCGGTTAGAACCAGATGCGCATAGCGGATATCTGATAACTGCTATCCAAAGCGGAATATTAGGACTGGCTGCACTGTTTATGATTTTGGGTTTTTATTTCGGAAATGCCATAAAAACTATTAAGACTGATTACAATCTATGGGTAATAGCTTCTTGCGGTGCAATATTAGCACTGATATTCCTGCTATTATTCACTTATCCGATGGTTCGTGGTACCGGTACATTGCTTGCCATGATAATGGGTATCATAGCAAGTGGAGAAACTTTAGCATTAAAAAAGCGTATTATAAATAACATTAGCAATGGAGAAGAACAATGAAAATCAACAAACTTTTGACAATCGCAGCTATTATGCTGGGATTAACCGCAACGGTATTCGCAGCAAATACCCGGGTAGTATGGGAAGCAGAAACCGGCAAAATTGAAAACGGCAACAGTTTTAGAGTAGAAAAGTATAAAAAAGATCCCAGTGGTAAAGTATCCGGCACTACAGAAAAAAACGTGCTGGCAATTGCAAAACTGCCTGCCGGTCAGAAAATTAAACCTGATTCCGCATCATATAATATAAATATACCGGAAGATGGCGTTTATTATCTGCATGTTCGTGCTTTATGGTCGACAGGATGCGGCAATTCAGTAGGTATTAAAGTATCCGGTTATGAAGGCGCAAATTGGAAAGTTACCAGCAGCACTTATGATACACTTCACTGGATGGCCGTGCAGGAATCTGTAGGCGTTCTGAAACCACTGCGCTTGAAAAAAGGCGTATCAACAATAACCTTAGTTGCTCTTGAAAGCGGAATAAAAGTTGACCAGTTAATACTGACTACAGATAAAGAATTTAAACCTGCTGGAATATATAAAGTTACACCGGATGCTGTTGTTGCCGATAAAAAATAATAGCAGATTGACGTCCATGTAATTTAAAAGACACGCATGGTGCCAACTGCGCATCGTGCGTGATTTTTCATGGTAAAGGGGAAACCAATGCGATTAATAACAACGCTTTTAGTTTTATTATTTTCATTCAGTGCGTGGGCTATTGAAATAACCGACTTGCCTGAAGAAATAGCGGATAGTTATGATATCTCTTGCAAAATAAGTGTAACATCATTACCCAAAACCCCAATTACCATGGCAGTAGAAACCGGATATACTCTACGCATTTCATCAGATACTGCTGAATTTTTGCGAACTGGTGTTACTATCGGAAAATCACCGGTTACTTTTAAATTTGGCGACAATGCAATCAGCGTTAAACGCCGACCCGGCACCATGTCATTATTAATTAATCACCGAACAGTTTTTTATGCGCCAATGCCAGACAAACCGCAGGGGAGCGTATCATTAGGCGCAATACCATCAGGCATTACATTTTTATCTGCACGCTATTATGACATCGCCACACCGGTATTTGGCGATGACTTCATGCGACCTGACATTCTTAACCGAACTACGACCAGCGGCGCCTGGATAGAAGATGACCAATGGAAAGTCGGTTTTTATAAAAAAGAGAATCCTGGTGCAGCCCCTACAGACCCAAAAACAAACCTGCAAATGGCAAACCCATGGATGCTAAGCCTGTACCCTGTTGTTGATACTACCACAAATGCTTTCTGGTTCGTTTATCGCGGTGTTGGCCCATCATGGGCAACTGTTCGCGATAATTTAGCCTACCCAACCTGGGACAGTTATTATGTTGAAACCTCTGTGCGACCGGAATTCGACAGTATGGTTGGACTTATAGCCGGATACCAGGATAACAAAAACTATCTGCTATTCCGTTGGAAACAGCGCAATTATACTAATGTAAGTGTTCCCGGCAAATGTGAACTTATTGCTGTTACTGATGGTGTTGAAAAAGTTATAGCAAGCGGTACCCGGGGATTTGACCCAAATCAGTGGTATAAAATACGAATTAATTTAGGCTTGAAAAAAGTGCAGGCGTTAATTGACAATCAAGTTACTCTGGAAGCTGTTAATACCGCACCGGCAGAAGGCGGGATTGGATTATATGCTAACGGTGCAGAAAAACCACATAAAATTGCAATTGATGACGTCACTGCTGATATGTATAAGATAAAAGATGAAACTACTGGAAAAATAGTAAACGATGCTGCTGACGCAATGCGCCAGAGCAGCGTGGTATTTTTTGACGATGTAAAAGTTGGTGAATGGAATGATGTACCTGACGCTTTAAGTGATTCGCCATACAAAACTGATGCTACCGGCAAATGGACTATTTTAGATGGCACCGCCAAACTGTCCGGTATGGGAAAACTGCTGACCGGGCCAGAAAAATTATCTGATTACGAAGAAAGCATTCTCGCCAGAATACCATTTGGACAGACAGCCTCAACAACAATATTATTTAATATTACAAATACAGATGCTATGACCGGATATGCCTGGACTCTTACCGCAAAAGGACAAAAGCTAAGCCAACTTGATAAAGGTAAAAATATTGGCGATGTTGCCACCAGCACCACAGGTATGAATCCTGGCGAATGGCAATCATTGAAAGTTGATGTAAATGATGCTTATATTGCATTATTTGTAAATGGCGTGCGAACTATAGAATATTATAATAAAGAACATACTTCTGGAAGATGCGGAATAATGTCAATGACAACTGGTGTTGATGTTAAATCACTTTCTATCAGCAAATTACCGCCGCCACAATATAACTCAGTTGATATTCATCCTGGATTTGAAAAAGACAAATGGCTGGCAACCTGGTCAAGCCCGGAAGCTGACTGGTATCCTGTGGATCTCCCAAAAGTACTGGTAACCCCCCAGGGATTCAGTCATGCCGGCGCAGGCCCGGCAGCCCCGCTTCCTACAGATGTGCCGGGATTATACTGGTATAAAGGCTCCATTTACCATGATTTTAAAGTAAAAATACCCATATCAGCGGCATCTGTAGATGGACAAACAATTTATTTATCACCTGGACAGGATACAAAAAATGGCTATGCTATTGACCTTGCAAAGACTGAAGGCGGCGGAACTGCCACATTGAGCAAGAAAGGCGAAAAAGTCTGCGATGGCAAGTTTACTTATGGCGATTTGTCTCAATTAGTGCTTTACCGGCAAGGCAGTTATTTAATTTTGTTGGCACAGAAATTAGATAAAGAAGATACCAGTAAAGAACAGGATGTGAAAGAAGAAGAAGTCGTCTTTGCATGGAAAGATCCCAACCCAATGATGGCTGAAAAATTTGGTTTTAAAGTAACGACAAAAGAACTCTCTGCCGCATTAATAGCCGTACAGTCTGACCGAATAATGGATACATTCGATACCGCACCCAGTGGCTGGGTTACTGAAAGCGGAGTATGGCTGGTTATGGCACGCTATTCGTGCCAGCCTAAATGGAACTGGTTCGGCGGATTCGGCAAAGGTACCCCAACCGTCTGGACGAAAAATCGACTTGAAGGCGATCAAAACTTTGAAGCATATATGGGCGTTAAAATGCAATTTGATAACGCACCTGAAGAATACAGATTACGTTACCGCGACTTAAATATTACTATCTGTGCTGATGGTTCTCACCTTAACAGCGGTTATTCAGTCATTCGCAACGGTAAGCCATTAGGAACACCGGTTACCATGCTTGTGCGCAAAGGTGTCATTGTTAAAACATCAACAGCTATTGAACACCTACTGCCTGTACAAAACACCGGTCATCGCCAATGGTTTGCAACCAGAATTGAAAAACGGAATATTGAAACTGTTGAGAATGGCAAAAAGCTGCTGAAAGCAGAAATTAACGTTTACCTCGATAATAAATTAGCAATGAGCTATATTGATGATGACCCCATCAGTGGTGGATACGCTGCTGTTTGGACCCTTGATAATGGTGTAATGTTAGGCAGAGCGAATTATTCAGCAGATAAAATAACTGTTGGATCACCACGTGCCGCCGCACCGATAGCAGTCATGGATGATTTTAAATCTCTTCCCGTTCCAACTCTATCTATAAATACAGTGCCTGTTCAGATAAGCACCTTCGAAAAAGATAATGATGGCTGGAAAGAAAGACCCGGCATAAGCTCAAGAATTTTGCGTGAAAAAAGCCAAAATATCAATAATGTGTATCTGAAAATTGTCAACAGTTTCCCGGCTGGAGATTTCAGCGTTAATGCGCCGGTCACTGGAATTAATATTAATAACACTCCGATATTGTCATTTGATTATTGTTTTGACTCCGGTACAACTGTTAATCTATATGCCCGCAAGGGAATTACCTGGTATGAAATAATTCTTTGCGGTAAATTGGCACAAGACAAAAACATCTTCACTTCAGGAGTTGCTAAAGTACAGGCTGATGGTTTTTGGCATCATTCCCAGATAGATATTAAATCAATACTGATAGACGCAATCACAAAGCAAACCGGCGTGAAACCAACTGATGTTGGTGTAGACGAACTGGTTTTTGCTGATTGGGGTGCCTCGCCAGAAATCAGGCCTTATGGATTTGGATACAACCTGGGTGGAAAAGTTATGCGGATAGACAATTTCGGTTTCCTGCCTAATATGACTGTTGCCGCAACAATAAACTGGACATTGCCAACTGACATTAAGCAGGTATTAACATCAGTCGATGATTATATGTTATCACCAGGTATAACACCTACATCAGGTTCATTGAATGTACCCGCACGAAAAACACAGTCGTTTATTCATATACAAGGATTAAATGATAAGAATGAGCCGCAAGGTCTGATAACATTACCGGCACCGGTGACACCTTAATGACCGGTACGATTATTTTACTGGGTGCTTATGGCAGCGGAAAAACAGAAATCGCCATGACCTTGGCAGAAAATGAAGCGGCTAATACAAAAACAGTTTTAATTGACATGGATTTTGTAACGCCATATTACCGGGTACAGGATTGCCGGGAACGACTGGAAACCGCTAACGTAACTATAATTGCGCCAGAAAAGCGTGTAGCGGCAATTGATTCGCCTTCTATACCGCCGCAAGCGATTGGATATATGATTAACCCGCCAGGGGTCACAATAGTCGACCTTGGCGGCGACCCTAACGGTGCCGTGGTAATTGCCCAGTATAGCCAGCAGTTATCGACTGCCCAGGTGTGGGCAGTGGTAAATTTCAGCCGTCCCACCACCCCATACGCAGAGATAGCACAAATTGTCATTACCGAAATAGCATCCGCAGCACGCCTGAAAATAACCGGCATTATCCATAACACCCACATGAAACAATTCACCACCATGGAAGATATCGCAGAAGGTTACGCGGAAGCAGAAAAACTCGCTGCCATGATGCAACTGCCAATCATATACACCTGCATTCCAAAAGGCTTTACACCGATAGAAAATTGCCCCACCCCTACCCTGTCAATAACTCCTAATTTGAAAAATAGCTGGGAAAAATAACGCAGTGATATAATCGGTCGAATCAGACGGATCGGACGGATTTTGCTGTGGTTGCAGAATTTGAGAGAAAGTGTTGTGCTGCATTGAAGGAAAAAAGAGCTAAGATGCGGAAAATTTAATTTGTAATTATGCAGGAAATATTAACCGGGAGGATTTAGGTGATATGAGCAAGGGGTCATTTGATAATCGGTCCGATACGACTGATTCGACTGATCAGACTACCAATCGGGGGACAAGGCTGCGCCCGAGTGGCGGGTATCGCGATTTGCGGTCGTTTCAGGTGACGACGATAGTGTATGACGGAACGGTGCAGTTTTGCGAACGGTTTGTGTACAAATATTCGCGGATGGTGGACCAGATGGTACAGGCAGCGCGCAGTGGTAGGCAGAACATAGCCGAGGGAAGCCGCGCGGCGGCAACGTCAAGCCAAACCGAATTGCGGTTGGTGAATGTAGCCCGCGCCAGTCTGGAAGAGTTATTGCTTGATTACGAAGATTTTCTGCGCCAGCGGCAATTGCGCCAGTGGAGCAAGGACGACGTAATGGCAAAGCAGGTGCGAGAGTTGGGACGGGTGAGCAATCAGGCGGATCGGACGGATAGGGTTAATCAGACGGATCTGGCGGATGGGTTTGGGGTTTACGCTCCCTGGCTGACGCATGAGAAACCGGAGATTGTTGCCAATACGATAATTTGCTTGATTCACCAGGCAAATTATTTGCTGGACCAGCAGATAAGCGGTCTGGAACGGCAATTTATCACCGATGGCGGTTACAGCGAAATATTGGCGACAGCGAGAATTGTAGAACGCGGGAAGAATAATCGGCCCGATCCGACTGATACGACCGATAAAATCTCCCCGGCTTGCACCGCTTGCGGTAAAGCGATGTTTTTGCGTACTGCCCGCAATGGGAAAAACGCCGGGTCGCAGTTTTGGGGGTGCAGTGGATATCCAGAATGCAAGAGCACTCGCCAGATGTAGAGATAATCGGTCGGATTGGACGAATAGGAATGATTGGTGGGAGGAAAGGCGAAAGCTGCTTTCCAATCTAATGGAAATATTAACGGGAGAGGATGCTGGTATGAAAATAGTTACTGAAAATGGACAGAATTACAGGTTATCCGGTTCATTGAACTCGTTTCAGCAGGAGTTATACATACACCTGATAAACTGGAAATGGCGGCATATCACCACCGCACCGGGATACTATAACGTCAATGCATACGATGTGATTTTGCCTGACGAGATGATAAGCGGCAACGGGAATTCACCGCTTATTTACCCGGATGCAATGCCGGCTCTGCTGGCACATTTAAAAAAGAATCCTTTCCGCATTCACAAACATTATTACCACATGGCAAGTAAAATTACCTGGTAAATTATTTTTACTGCTTATTATAAGGATAGCCGCACATCGATTTATTATTATTATCACTTATCAGAAATATAAGTGATTCCTTTCTGGGTTAACTTATATTTTTGCAATCTGCTGTTAGGTTTTTCAGGGATAGTCATTTCAATTAATCCTTGAGATATTGCCGGTTGCTGATATTTTTCCCGAAAATGTTTTTCATCTTTCAAGTTAAGTTTCGACTGAATTTGTTTGCGTGACATTTCACCATCTAATATTTGCAGCAACCTTGTGACTTCGGGGGTGACTTCGGGGGTGACTTCGGGGGTAAGCAGACTTTTCATCGAGTGGTGAATCATTCTTAACATAAATTCAATAAATTAAGTTAACTCAATATGAATGTTCGATAATAAATTTATCTCTAATTTGACAATTAAGAATATAATTAATAAGATTTTGTATCAATTGACGAAAAGAGTACCATATAATTTTCATTAAGGAGTTTGAATTATGTCCGTAGAAAAGTTAAATATAATATATGAATTATCCAGCCTTGTAATAGTGTTGGTGTATTTCATTGCAGCATGGTTTTTATTAGGAAATAATAAGAAAGTTGAACCTGTCATTCTACGTACAACACCACCAGAATCATATTCACCCGCAGCTATTCGTTATATATTAAATATGAATTATGATCATAGGTGTACTGCTATTGCAATAATTAATATTGCTATTCATGGATTTTTATCAATTAAAGAAATATCAACAATGGAGACAGATAAACCTTATATAGATAAGGAACTGTCATTAACTGAATTAGTTATACCCGCAGATAAAGAAGATATCTTTCAACCAGAAGATAATACACTCATATCAGATTTAGTAAAGCAGTCAAATAATATTATAGAAATTTCCATTTTCAATCCTTTTAAAAATGCAATTAATAAGTTTGAAAATGCATTAAGACATAATTTTGAAAATAGATTATTTCAATATAACACTTCAATTTTTATGAATGGATTAATAATATCTGCTATTCTTATCATTGTTAACGTTCTGCTTGCATATACTAAAACTGGTGATGTAAATGGAAATGAAAGTGGTATGGATAGTATTATAAAATGGTTACTTATTGCACATATTATTGTACCATTCTTATTTTTCTATTTCTTCTACATAGATAAGAAACAATATTTTCTCTCTCTTAGCAGGTATAAATTTACAACAATTTTACTGCCAGCAATTATAGTAACTCTTTTACCATCATTTATCATTCTTAAAAGTATGTTTAAATTAGGTTTTTGTCCAATTAATCAATTGATTCTCGTTGTATTACTTGCAATCATAAATATCATTTTCTATATCTCACTAAAATCTCTATCACAAGCTGGTAGAAAAATAGTAAATGAAATCGAAGGATTTAGAATGTATTTGAAATCTGAAAGAGATATTAACAATTCACCAGAAATGACGTCTGAACTATTCGAATTATATCTCCCTTATGCAATAGCATTGAATGTTGAATCTGAATGGTCAAACAAATTTATCAATGAATATTTCTTGAATAATAAGAGTTATAAACCTTCCTGGTATAGCAATACTAACAGAGATTTTAAAATTACAAATAACTTTGCACACGATCTTTGCCAATCATTAACAATCGCAATTATTTCAAAAACATCTCTATTTGGAAATATTGAATTATTCAGTTTTCCAGAATCAACAGAAGAAGAATAGCATCTTTCTAAATACTTTTTTCTAAATTTTCCATTTTCATCTTTGGCAAAACCGGCGGATTTTGGTAATATAAGCAACCTTTGATTACAATGAAAATGTAGGAATTATGGCTTACCAATCACTTTACCGAAAATACCGTTCCCGTGGGTTTGACGATTTAATTGGTCAACAGCACGTGACTCATACTTTAGCTAACGCTTTACACAGCGATCGCGTATCTCACGCATACCTTTTTTGCGGTCCTCGCGGAACCGGAAAGACAAGCACTGCCCGAGTACTGGCGAAAGCAGTTAACTGCGTTAACGGACCTACGGAGAAGCCTTGCGACGTTTGCAACTTCTGTGTTTCTATCCGTACCGGAACTGCACTGGATGTTGTAGAAATAGACGCGGCAAGTAATCGCAACATTGACGATATTCGCAATTTGCGCGAACAGGTGAATTACCCGCCAGTTGAACTTAGGAAAAAATTCTACATCGTAGACGAGGTTCATCAGTTAACCCGCGATTCATTTAACGCCTTTCTGAAAACATTGGAAGAACCGCCGGCGCATGTTGTGTTTGTATTATGTACTACTGACCCGCATCAATTGCCCGCTACTATCTTGTCACGCTGCCAGCGTTTTGACTTTCACCGAATCACCCGCGAAGATATCGTGGGAAGGTTGCGATTTGTCACCGAATCGGAAGGCTGGACAATTGAAGAAGAAGCACTGCAATTGCTGACACGGTCGGCAAATGGCGGAATGCGCGACGCGTTGAGCTTGTTGGACCAGGCATCATCTTATGCTGGCCAGCATATCACCGCACATCATGTCCGCGATATTTTAGGCGGTATCGACCTTGATTTGCTGATTGAATTCGGAAATGTCGTACTGACGAAAAATGCTCCCATGCTATTTACTCTTCTCGACCGGATAATGGCCGAGGGAAAAGATGTGCCGCAATTAGTCGGTGAATTAGTACAGCACTGGCGAAACCTGTTGCGGGTAATAATTGCCGGTCGCGACAGCTTGATAGAGTTTTCCGATGACCAGCGCGAAGAAATGGCAAAATTGGCATCGCTTACCAATCAATTTGCTGTAATGCGCGCAATATCACTGTTGTGCGAGGCTGAAAATGAATTGCGCTGGAACAGCCAGCAGCGATTGGCACTGGAACTGAGTTTTTTGCGAATAATGGCAGATGAACCTGTTATGCAGCCTGCAGCACCGGCACCAATACAAAGGCCGGCATACCAGGCAAAACCTGCGCCAGTACAAACATATCAGCCGGAAATGCAGCAAGACAACACCCCAGCACCCGCGCCAAAATCGCAACCAAGGCCACAGCCGCAACCAACTGTGATGACCGCCCCGGAAGCTACAAATGAAAATAGCAATGGTGATGTCACCATTACAGATATTAAAAAACGCTGGTCGCAATTTCTGGAATGGATGGGCAAAAATCCACAGTTGGAAAAAATGAAGTCTATTGTCATGGATAAAGTCGTAGCATCAGAATTAAATGGTGGTACTTTGATTCTAACCACTCCCAGCACATTTGCCCGCGACCAGGTTTTAGAGCGTCCCAAGGTGAAAGAGATGTGCGATAAGTGCGTATCAACATTTTATCGTTCAAACCTGACTATCAAGGTCGAGTTAGACAAAATAGAAGCATCGGTACAGGTTACGGAAACACCGGTTGGACCGCAGGAAATAGAATTGCTGCCCCCACCCGAACATGTAGAGGCACCTCAAACGATTAACCGCGACTTAGTAGGCGAAAGAATGAAAGAAGTATTTCCCAATAGTGTGGAAATATCTGACGAAAATCTATAAATAGTGATGTAATTGTCCTATTGAAATGGTAGATAAATGGATAAAATTAACGTTAACGATATTATCTGTGACCGGTCTTTAAATCCGCGTCATGAAGGAATCGACCAGAAAGTAGTCGAGCATTATGCCTTGTTGTTTCGCGAGGTTATCTGGCCGCCAGTGCTGGTACATCGCGAAAGCCGCAAGCTAATTGACGGCTGGCATCGGGTAGAAGCTGCCAAACGCGCTCAGGTTTACACCATTGGCGTGCAGTATGTTGATGAGCCGATTGAAAATTGTTTTGCTATTGCCGTTAAGGCAAACCTTGGCCATGGTATCGTGTTAACCAAGGAAGACCGATTTCGCGCAATCAATAAAATGTTGCATCAAAGCTGGACTCCAGAACGTATTTCCGAAGCGTTGGGTATACCGCGAAGCATGATTGATCGTACCGAAAAAGCGGAAAATCTGAGAATTGGTTTGAAGGCAGAAAATAGGCCAGGTGCAAACTTGCCAACAGAATCGCTGGCTGAAGTCGTGCGATTGCCGCGTGAAGATCAGGTTGAATTGGCGGATATGGCTATCGAAGTAGCCGCAAAACCAGGTGATGTGCGCCGTGCTGTACGGGCAGTTAAAAATGATGAGTCAATCTCAACTGCTGAAGTTCGTAAAATAATGATGGACCCTGAATATGCCAAAATGAAGAAAAATGCCAATATCACTATGAATGGCGCCGATTTGCTGATGACATTCGCGCAAATCGTCGACCAGCTTGATACGGCACAATATACTCTGGAACCGCAGGAACACGACGCGGCTGTAACGGTGTTTTTCCGCATGCGGGAATGGTTGGATAGGCAGATTTCATTATTGACCGCAAATACAAACCAGTATGAATTATCAGATAATATCGAATAATAATTGGGGTGTTAAAATGCTGAAAGTTGGAATTATTGGTGCTGGCTACATGGGCGGTGTTCACAGCAGAAATCTGCAAAAAATTGACGGCGTATCAATTGCTGCTGTCTGCGATACTAATCTGGAAACAGCCAAACAATTAAACGACCAGCTAAACGGAAATGCAACCGTATTTACCGACTGGAATAATATGTATGATGACGCCGGTCTGGATGCGGTTTATGTCTGCCTTCCCCCATTTGCTCATAACGGCGAGGTAGAAACAGCAGCAGAAAAAGGGATTCATACCTTTTTGGAAAAACCAATTGCTATCAGCACCAGCAGTGCGCAATCAATGGTTGATGCCATAAAAAAAGCCGGTACGATTTCACAAGTCGGTTATCATCAGCGATTCGGCGGAGCAGTTAAAAAGCTCAAAGCAATGCTGAAAGACGGAACCACCGGCAAGCCTACTCTATACACTGCCAGTTTTATCTGCAATTCTCTTCACACACCATGGTGGCGCGATATAAACAAGAGTGGCGGCCAGGTATTCGAACAAATTATTCACAATTACGACATGGCGATTTATTTCATGGGTTTGCCTGATAAAGTATCAGCGTTCACTGCTAATGTCAGTCATCAGAATATCCCCGGTTATACAGTAGAAGATACCAGTGTATCATCAATTCTCTTTAAGTCAGGCGGTCTGGGCAATATCGTCGGCAGCAATAACGCTATACCGATGCAATGGATATCAAAGTTCAGCGTTATTTGTGAAAAAGTAACTGCCGATTTCACCAGCGCTAATGACGCGGTTTTTACTTATGTTGATGGCGAAAAGACAGAAACTGAGATAATCAGCGCAACTGAAGACCCTTATTTTGGCGAAACAGCCAATTTTATCGCGGCAATTCGCGGTGAAGAAAAAGCTGTCACGCCAGTTGAATGCGGATTAAAAACCATCGAATTTGTCAGTGCGGTTATGAACTCCAGCAATACTGGCGGAACTGTTGTAAGTTTATAATAGATTTTAAAAAACAGGCAGGTAATATCATTTCCTGCCTGTTTTTTTACAGGTATAATATAAAAACAATTGAAATATAACTCAAAGATTCGCTAAAGAGGTTTTATGATGGCTGAAAATTCTTTTTCAAGATTTGCCAAGGTGCTGAACGGTGAAATGCCGGAAGATCGTTTGCCAATTGTTGAATGGGCAGGCTGGTGGGATAAAACTATCAATAACTGGAAAAGCCAGGGGATGCCGCAAGAGCTTGATGGTATTGGTGTTAAGAAGTATTGGAACCTTGATGTGGATTATCAGCATTGGTTTTGGCCGGTAGGACCGGGAGTAAACAGCAAATGCAGCGACGGACATAATTCATATTTTATTGAAAACATGGATGATTACCTGGCCATTCGTCCCGATTTGTACCCGGAAGAAGTCTATTTTGACCGCAATCATTGGACTAAAATAGCTGCTGAACAGGCAAAAGGTGACTGCTTTACCTGGGTTACCCTACAAGGTTTTTTCTGGTGGCCGCGAGTTTTATTTGGGATTGAACCCCATTTTTACGCATTTTTTGACCATGCAGAAGCTATGCATAAAATTAATGATGATATGGCAAATTATCACTTGCGCTGCCTGGAAGTTTTTTGCGAATGTTGCCAGCCAACCTTCCTAACATTTGCAGAAGATATGTCATATAACCATGGCCCGATGTTGTCAAAAGATATGTTTGACGAGTTTATGGCGCCATATTACAAGAAAATTATACCGGCAATTGTTGAACGCGGTATCGTACCAATAATAGACAGCGACGGTGATGTTGAACCGCTGATTGGCTGGTTTGAAGAAGTTGGATTAAAAGGAATATTACCGTTGGAAAGAATGGCTGGCGTCGATGTAAACAGAATTCGTCAGCAGCACCCGGAATGGATAATGATGGGCGGGTTTGATAAGACTGTAATGCACCTTGGTGAAGAAGCTATTAGGCAAGAATTTGAACGAATATTACCGGCAATGAAAAGCGGCCGCTACATACCATCCTGCGATCACCAGACCCCGCCTGCTGTGTCTATGGACGATTACCGGCTATACAGACGATTATTGGAAGAATACTGCACATTGGCAGTAAAATAAAGGAACCGAGATGACAGAAAAGAGATTAGCTATCATAGATTTTTACAGTTTGCTGTATCGTGCATTCTTTGCGTTGCCTTTATCATTGACAAATAAACAAGGCAAGCCAACAAATGCCGTATATGGCCTGGTTACAATGATATTAAAGCTGATCGATGATATAAAACCGGATTATTTAGTAGTCGCAACTGATTTGCCGGAAGTTACACATCGCAAAGAAGCATTTGACGCCTATAAAGCTCATCGCAAACCTATGCCGGACGAGATGAGGCCGCAAATCGCGATGGCGCACGAACTTCTTGACGCGATGCATATCCCTATATTTTCTGTAGCAAAGGAAGAAGCTGACGACGTAATGGGAGCTTTGGCGAAGATTGCTGAGAAGATAAATATAAAATCACTAATCGTCACCAGCGACCGCGACCTGATGCAACTGGTAAATGATAATATTCATGTGCTGACCACGAAAAAAGGAATGAGCGAGACTGCTATTTATGATCGCGACGCTGTTATCGAGAAATTCGGTGTTCCACCCGAATCTATTCCAGACTGGAAAGCGCTGACTGGCGATTCATCCGATAATATTCCCGGCGTTCCTGGAATCGGAGAGAAAACTGCCACTAAATTGCTGAATGAGTATGGCACATTAGAAAACCTGTTGGATAATAAAGATAAAGTACCCGGGAAAAATGGACTTGCGCTGGCAACCTATGAAGAGCAGGCGCGTCAATCCAAAAAGTTAGCCACCATCAAAACAGAGATCGACCTGACACCGCCTGATTTCTCCGAATTCTCTTATCATGAATGGGACAATAGCAAATTATTTGAGCTATTCACAGAACTAAACTTCCGCAGTCTTTTGTCGCGCCTGTCACATGACGAAACGCTGGTAAATACACAAAAAGCAGATACTTCAGAGTTTTCCGGCATAACTATTATCAAAGATGAAAAAGATGCCGCGGCAATATTGAAGTTAATGCAGGAAGAAAATATCGGCCTGTTCATTCCCATTAATACATTGGAAGATAAATTAGCGGGGATGATATTGGCGACAGAAAAATCCGGCGCATTTTTGCAGCTCCGTCAATCCGGCGGTGCCATGACTTCGCTGTTTGACGATACCCCGGGAGAAACATCGGTACTGCCTGATAAAATCAGCATCATGCAGAAGTTTAATACCTTATTGGCAGATAGTTCATTCACCGCTGTCACCTGGGCCGGTAAAAATCTCATCACATTATTGAAGCATGATAATATTGACGTTAAATGCAAAATATTTGACCTTGAATTGGCAAAATATCTGCTTGACCCTACCAGTCGACCAGAAATGGCACAGATTATTCGCGAAGTGAACATGATTAACATCGAAGCACCGGCTTACCAGGCATGGTGGCGTGCTAACGAATTTGAACGAATAACTGCCGATAACACAATAAAATATCTGCTGCCAATGGCAAAACAATTCAGTGCGGAATTAATAGAAAAAGAGATGAATTCGCTATATTGGGACATTGAAGAACCGGTAATGTATATCCTTGCCGAAATGGAAATGCAGGGAATTGCCTTGGAAACGAAGTCTCTGCTTGAAATTTCCCATGAAATGGCAAAGACAATTGACACAATCGAAAGAGAAGTTTTCGACATCGCCGGCGAACAGTTTGTCATAAATTCGCCGAAACAGTTGCAGGTTATCCTTTACGAAAAGTTAAAACTTGCAAAAGGCAAAAAAACTAAAACCGGATTCTCAACCGATGCCGATCACCTGATTACCCTTGCCGACAGCAACGAAATAGTGCAGAAAATATTGAAATATCGCGAAATGACGAAACTAAAATCTACCTATGTTGATTCACTGCCAAAATTAGTTCATGCTGATACTAAAAGAATTCACACCCATTTCAACCAAACAGTCGCAGCCACCGGCCGACTCAGCAGCAGCGACCCGAATCTGCAAAACATCCCCATCCGCACTGCTGAAGGCAGGGAAATACGCCGCTGCTTTATTCCGTCAAAGCCAGGCTGGATGCTGGTAGCCGCAGATTATTCGCAAATTGAATTGCGGGTATTGGCGCACATAACCGGTGATGAAGCCATGACGGAAGTATTTATAAAAGGCGAAGATTTGCATACCGCCGCGGCATGCAAGCTATACAATGTATCACCGGACGCGGTAACTCGGGAAATGCGGAGAATCGCCAAAATCATCAACTTTTCTATTCCTTATGGAACGACAGCCTATGGGTTATCGACGCAAATACGTTCATCCCAGGAAGTCGCGGCAGAGTTCAGAAATAATTATCTCGCGCGTTTTCCCGGGGTGAAAAAATACATGACTGATGTGGTTGAACAGACGAAAATCGATAAATATGTAACTACTATTTTAGGCAGGCGACGGTTGATACCAGAAATAAATTCCCCGGTTGCCAATGTGCGCCAGGCCGCTGAACGAACTGCCATCAACACCCCTATACAGGGCAGCGCGGCCGATATTATGAAGCTGGCAATGATTCATCTACATAAAGAAATCACTGTTCATCCAGAGATTCCTATTAACCTGCTGCTGCAGGTTCACGACGAATTAGTTGTGGAAACTCCTGTTGAATATATTGATGTTGTCAGTGAAATACTTCATAGAACCATGGAAAATGCTTACACATTAAGTGTGCCGCTGGTTGTCGAAGTAAAAGAAGGACCGAATTGGCGGGATGTAACACCACATGTAGAAGAACTGCCAATATTTAATGTTAATAATTAGTCGAGAAAACAGGAAAATACGGTTTATCGCTATTGACTGATGGGTAAATCATTGGTAGATTTTAGGTAGAGAATTAAAGGAGGGTATGAATATGCGTGCTGGTGATTTTTTTGCTGGTGTATTGCTGGGTGCTGTAGTAGGCGCTGCTGTTGGTTTGCTTCTGGCTCCACAGAGTGGTGAAGAGACCCGTGAAGCCATCAAGACTTATGCTGATGAAGTTGGCGAGAAAGTTAAAGAGAGCGGGAAACAACTGGGTGAAAAAACAGTTGAGACCGGTCGCCAATTGATCGAATCAGGTAAGGATATGGTAGAAAAAGGCAAAGCCCAGATTTTAGCTGCAGTTAAAAAAGAAGCTGAAGCAGTTGCTGCTCCCGAGGCTTAAGATACTGCATATACTAAAAATTCGTATTTTTGCGGCGGTTAATCAAACCGCCGCTTTTTTGTGTTATAATATAAGTCCAATCATGATGGAGGTGGCTGACAATGAAGTCCTCAAAATATAATATACTTATAGCAGATGATGATTTTCTGCTATTGCAAAGTCTTAAAATTTTAGTGGAAAGACTGGGACACACCGTGGTATGTACCGCAGAAACAGAAGCGGAAGTACTGCAATGGGTAAAATCGAATAGCATCGACCTTGCACTGCTTGATATAGGAATGCAGGAGTCAGACGGAATTGTCACCGCCGGAATCTTGCGCGACCAATACAAAATCCCCACCGTCATAATCTCCGGCTATGGCGACATCGAATATGTAGAAAAAGCCGCCCGCGCCGGCGTAATGTCATACCTGATAAAACCAATCTCCTACGTCGAACTGCAAGCCGCCATAGAAACAGCCATCGCCCGCAGCCGGGAAATACAAAATCTGGAAGACAAGTTGATTGCTAAGAATTGAGAGCGGAGTGGTGAAATGTTCAATAATTCGTATTTATTGATTCAAGTACTCGTATCAACTTCATCCCATGGTAATTCGGTGGTAATTCGGGACAAACTACTCAATTCACCGACCATCATGATACTTAAGCAATAACTTTCTTGAATATTTCATAACTTCATCTTTTGAAAAATTTGGATCTAAATTCATCTGTATTTCTTTTTTTGTAAATTTTCCCCTGGAATATCTTCTCACTATCGCAATTCCTTCTTTATCACCCTTGTCAACTACGAAATCAGCGAAATCTTTATACCAATCCCAATTTTTACTCATCACCATAAATTTTGCAAATGGATAAAAATTATTACGTATATCTTTATCTACCTTCTGAAATAGTTCAAGTATTTGTATTGATATATCCTCTCTGTTACCACAATATTTGTGGCTTTCTAAAATCCAAAAGATATCTGAAAATCCATTTTTTTTATCTTTATATTGATAGGCTTTTAATAATTTATTACTGTATATACATGTTATCAAATTGCCATCTACCACAATATCATTATCTTCAGAAGACAGCGAAATTAAAACTCTATTACACTTTTTGCAACACACCCTAAAATTATGATGTTGAAAAAGGTCAAAATCTAATGGCCATTCATGTTCAATACGAAGCACATCATTTTTCTTCGTATATATGAGTTGTGTATCAACTTTTCTCTCTTTCGTGACAAAATGATTATAGATTACAATTATACCGAATATCGTAAGCAATCCTAATGAACATGCAATACCCAAAATTATTAATATTTTTCTTATCATTTATAAATCCTGAAAAATTGAAATTTATTTAATTATTACATTATTTATTTTCGACACATTTATTGTTTAATTGTTATGATATTTTAGATACTGAATTAACAGGCACATTGATTCATCTTTACACGCGCCGGCTGGAAGCCGGCGCTCCGTGTTTTTCATACTATCTATCGTACCTGTTGATATTAATTTCAACTTTTAATTAAAAATAAGAAGGATTTTAGGGGTTAGTGTCTAATTATATATTATTAGAACACGTCCACGCATCAATGATGCGCGTGTTGGATACAGTACCCGCCGAACATTGACGGGGCATGCCCTTGTGTTCGGATTGGTGCTCGAAATGTCTATTCCTGATCTTTCGGGCGGTTTTGCATGGTTGTGCGGAGCCGCCCTATTTTCTTGGTTAATTGCCACCGTTATCGGATTTATCCAGCGGCGGAATCCCGGACCTTCATTGCAGTTCTTTCTTGCTCTCGGAGGTTTGCTCCTCTTAATATCCGCCATCAGTGGCGGAAACTGGTCGGTATCGCTTCCACTGCCATTTTATTTGGGCGACGCCGGGTTTAATTTCGTTGCCGACCCGCTGGCGCGCTGGTTCCTCGGTATCATCGGGCTAATCTGCATACCCACCGCCTTATTCACTCCCGGCTATATGCATCATCTGCGCGAACATCTGTCAGTCGGACTGGTGTGGAGCATGATCGCTCTGCTGATGATCAGCATGACCGGGGTGATCATCGCCGGCAACGCGCTGGTATTTCTGGTTTGCTGGGAAGTCATGGCGCTGTCATCATTCGCGCTGGTGGCTGCTGACCACGAACACCGCGCCATTCGCAAAGCCGCCTTCATATACCTGGGTGCAACCCGCACCGGCACTGCTTTTCTCATGGGTGGTTTCCTGTGGGCACACGCGCTGACCGGTACCTGGACATTCGCCGATTGGCATATATTCGGCACAGAAGCGATTGGCCCGGCATTGCTGATATTCATCGGTTTGGCGGTAAAGGCTGGCTGCTGGCCGTTCCATCTGTGGCTGCCTATCGCCCACCCCGCCGCCCCCGCGCCGGTATCCGCAGTGATGAGCGGCGTTATGATAAAAACCGCAATCTACGCCATGATACGGCTATTCATCGTTGACGAACATATCGTGGCGGCTTTCCTTGGCCCGCTGATTTTAATCCTCGGTTCCATTTCCGCGGTATGGGGAATATTATTCGCCTTGTTGCAGCGAGATTTAAAACGTTTGCTGGCATATTCCAGTGTAGAAAATATCGGGATAATCCTGATGGGCATAGGCATCGCATTATTGGGACGGCAATGGAATGTAGAACTAATTGCCCAGATAGGGGTTGCCGCCGCGCTGTTTCATGCCTTAAATCACGCAGTATTCAAATCACTGCTATTCATGGGAACCGGTGCGATTGACGCCGGCATACACATTCGCGACATTGATAAATTAGGCGGTTTAATCCGCAATATGCCCTGGACCGTCGGCGCATTTATCGTGGGCAGCGTAGCGATTTGCGCTTTGCCGCCACTTAACGGTTTTGCCGGCGAGTGGCTGTTATACAAAGGATTCTTCAGCCTGGCACTACTCGGACCAACCGTCGGAATTCGACTGAGTGCATTACTTTTAATGGGTATTCTTGCGCTGGTTGGCGCACTGGTAATAGCCTGTTTTGTTAAAGCTGTCGGCATATCAATGTTGGGAATGCCCCGCAGCAGTGCGGCAGAAAACGCCAAAGAAGCAACGCGAGAAATGGTGATTGCGCAGATTTTCCTGGCATTTTTATGCGTTGCACTGGGTGTCACCGCACCGCTTTTCATGTCGCCGCTCAGCGTAATCGTTACCCGGGCAAATCAATTGCCATTATTGCAGAACAACTGGTCGATACCAGTCGTCGCCATTTCAATTGTCATTATCGCCGGCATCGGGTTATTAACCGCCTGGATGATAAAACTCGCCAGGAAAAACCCGTCACGCCATTTCATCACCTGGGAATGCGGGTTTGGCAAATTAGGACCGCGCACGCAATACACCGGCAGCAGTTTCTCGCAGCCAATTGCCCGGATATTTGGCGCGATATACAATTATGCGGTAGATATCACTATCAAGGGTAAACAGCGGCGGCATTTCCCCGAAAAGGTATCTGCCGAAATGAATTACGAGGCATATTTGGAGACGCGTATTTATCTTCCGTTGATTCACACCATAAAACGTCTGTCCGGCAATTTCCTGATGCGGCTACAGGCGGGATCGATTCACCAATACTTCATTCACATGGCGCTGGTGCTGGCATTACTGATATGGGTAGGGTCGCGCTGATGAATATACTGCTCATAATATTACAAACAATAAATTTGCTGGTGATGCCGCTATTGCTGCTGGGTGTAGTGCGCAAAGTGAAAGCACTGATGCAAAACCGCGTCGGCGCACCAATACTGCAACCATTTTACGACATAGCGAAACTGCTGCGCAAATCAGAAACCATCAGTTACAACACCAGTTGGATATTCATCTACGCGCCGCGAATATCTCTGACAACGGCAGTCATCGCCGCAGTGCTGATACCATGGTCAGGACAATTGCTGCCGCCAGCATGGGCACCCGCGACGAACTTCATATTTCTGCTTTACCTATTATCATTGGGGAAATTCTTCGTGATGCTTTCCGCGCTGGACGCCGGTTCAGCGTTCGGCGGTTTGGGAGCAAGCCGTGAGGCTGTAATATCAATACTGGTAGAACCGAGTATGGTAATTAGCCTGGGTGCGCTGGCATTGGCGGCTGGCGACATGAATATGTCGGCAATTTACACCCATCCAATTAACCCGATTATCGCTGGACTGGCAGCGGTCGCGCTGCTAATCGCGTCACTGGCGGAGTTATCGCGAATGCCGGTAGATGACCCCACTACCCACCTGGAATTAACCATGGTGCATGAAGCGATGATACTGGAAAACAGCGGCCGCAACCTGGCAATTACCGAATACGCGTCAGCGATACGAATGTGCATTTTCTGGGGATTATCCGCACAGACGCTGCTGTTGATGCTGCCGGCATATAACGCAATGCCAATTATGATAAAATACCTTATTGGCATCGGGTTAATGATGATAATTGGAATAACAGTAGCATTTTTAGAAGGTATACTGGTACGGTTAAAATGGCGGCGGGTGCCAAATTATTTAGCTTTTGCGGGTTTATTCAGCCTGCTGGCGGCAATGGTTGCCGCGGTGAGGATGTAATAATAAAATGAACTTTTCAACGATAGATTTACTTTCTGCGGGAGCCGCGTTATTAGCAGTAATGATGTGCGGGTTTTCCGGCTTATATTCGCAACTGCGTTCTCTGGCAGTACAAACTGCCTTTCTTGCAGGAATTGCCATCTCTATCGGAATGTCATCCGGAGCGACGCATTACCTGGTGCTGGCTGGTGTGGTATTGCTGATAAAATCAATTGGCATTCCAATGTTTTTAGCATGGTCGGCAAAAAGGCTGGAGATTCCCCGCGATGCCGGCGTGATGCTTCCCCCGGCATTGTCCGCATTGTTCGGAGTAGGACTTCTTGTTGCTGGTTATTTCCTTTCATCACAATTCGCAGTGCCAAAAATGGGCAACATTGGCGAAGCAGGAATGACCATGACGCTGATTTTCATAGGAATGATGCTGATGATAACCCGACGATTGGCAATCAGCCAGGTAATTGGATTTTTAGTTTTGGAAAACGGGATATTTTTATATGGTCTCACCCAGACCCATGGAATGCCAATGCTGGTGGAAATGGCAGCGGTATTTGAAGTGCTGATGGGTGTAATGATAGCGGGATTAGTAACATATCGAATAAGCCGAACATTTGAACATGTCGACGTAACCCATTTACGGGGGTTGCGACATTGAACCAGCTTCTTTTAATATCTGCTATTCCATTACTGATAACTTTACTCGGATTTTTCCCGCGAATGGCGCGAAAACTGCCAAAACTTGCCGCAGTGCTGATGGCGTTGCAGATTCCGGTGGTATTGACACTGATACCGGCAGCATTGAACGGCAGTGTACCAATGTGGCGCGGATTTGCCATTGACGGTACCGCGGCGGCATTTCTGGTTATCACCACATTAGTTGCCGCAGCAGCCATGGCGCAGGCAGCATTCCTGATGCCGGCAGAACGCGCAGCAGAACACCCATCATCTGACGGGCATTTATGCATGTTTTATTCCATGACCGGCTTGTTTCTGCTGGCGATGTATACCGTGTTGGTCTCAGTCAATTTGGGCTATATGTGGATTGCTATGGAAGCCACCACGCTATTGTCAGCACCGCTGATATATTATCATCGCGGACCGCGTTCGTTGGAAGCTACCTGGAAATACCTGATTTTATGCAGCGTCGGCATCGCCTTCGCGTTATTTGGAACCGTGCTAATATTCGCCGCCCAGCATGGCGTTCATGATGGCGGGTCATTACTGATAAGCAAAATAATTGAGCACCCCGGTGATATTGACCCGCGATTAATGCGAATGGGATTTATCTTTTGTCTGTTGGGTTATGGTACCAAGGCGGGTATATTCCCGCTGCACAACTGGCTGCCTGACGCCCATAGCGAGGCGCCCTCGCCAACCTCTGCCATGTTATCCGGCTCATTGCTTAACTGCGCATTAGTAGCGATATGGCGCATTTCGCAGGTTGTCACCGCCACTGGCCAGGGTCATCTGGTTCAGCAATTACTGGTTCCCGCCGGCGCGATAACCGTGCTTGCCGCCAGTATTATGTTGATTCGTCAACACGACCTGAAAAGAATGTGGGCATATTCCAGCGTAGAACATATCGGATTATTGACCCTTGCCATCGGGATAAATTCCGGCGGAGTATTCATGCTTCATGCCTTCAATCACAGCCTGGCAAAGACGGCATTATTCCTATTATCCGGCGCGATATTGCACCAATATGGCACGAAGTCACTGTCAAAACTTGCCGGATTGCTGAAAGCATCGCCGGCATGGGGTGCAGCACTTTGCATTGCTGGTTTTGCCATCGCCGGCAGTCCGCCATTTGGCACCTTCATCAGCGAATGGCTGCTGCTTCGCGATACTTTCACTAAAGGAGAGGTGTTTGCCGGTGTAGTGGTAATTATCGGACTGGCAATTACTTTCATTGCCATCATGGGACATATCAATAAGATAGTCTTTGGCGTAAAACCGACGCTGGCTCATAAAGATATCAATCCTGCCTGGGCATACGCGCCTCTTGGATTGATGGCAATATCTCTTGTTGCCGGTTTTGCCGTATCGCCACCGGTGATGAACGCGCTGACAATGCTGATTAGCGGAGGATTGCCACAATGAATGTAGCCGGTGATAAATTTACATATTCGATAGTTGACATCGATATATTAAAAAGAACTGTTAAGGAAATGGTACTGTGTCCCGGTTATCGATTTGGACACCTTACCGCGCGTGTAACAACTGACGATAAAATTATTTTGGAAACATTGGTGCTGGATACAAATACCGGTGGCGGCGAGATTATTGCTACCAATCTCCCGGCATCACGAGAATATCCTTCTATAACATCTGATATCCCGGCGGCACACTGGGCAGAACGGGCAGTTGGCGATTTCTTCGGTATTAAAGCTGTTGGGCATCCGCGCTGGAAATCATTGATACTGCATGACCTTGATTGGTCGATTGATTTCTTTCCACTGGCACCTGGCGGCAGATCGCGGCGTCCATTTGATAAGTTTCTTAATGTCGAAGGCGAAGGAGTCCATGAGATACCAGTCGGCCCAATCCACGCGGGAATTATTGAACCCGGACATTTCCGTTTCAGTTGCGCGGGTGAAATCATTACCAACCTGGAGATTCACCTGGGATACCAGCATCGCGGAGTAGAGAAAAACCTGGCGCAAACACCGTGGAACAAAGCGCATTTCCTGGCAGAATCCGCCAGCAGCGACACCGCCGCTGCCAATGCACTGGCACATGCCACTGCTATAGAAAAACTGCTGCAATTCACCCCATCGCCACGAGTGCAATACCTGCGCACCATCGCGTTAGAGATAGAACGGCTTGCTAACCACGTTGGCGACATTGGCGCGCTATCCGGCGACATCGGTTACAGCGCGGGTGCGGCATTATTCCCACCCATGCGCGGCGCGGCACTGGCACTGGCGCAAATCCTGACTGGCAACCGCCGGCAGCGCTGGTATATAAAACCCGGCGGGGTAAGGCGCGACCTTGACGATGATCGGCGCGCCACTATGATTGCCGACCTTGGCGCAATGGAAAAACGACTGGCAGAGTTGATACCATTAGTGATTGAAAACCATTCGGTAATTGAACGCATGGAAGGAACTGGCAGAATATCCCCCAGTCTGGCACATGATTTCGGACTGGTTGGCCCGGCGGGAAGAGCGGCAAGCAGCAGATATGATTCCCGAACCAGTTTCGCACAAGGCATGTTCCCTGATTTAAAAATTGAACAAGTTGGGTTTAATGAAGGCGACGTATTGGCAAGGGCACGGGTTCGCGTTGGTGAAATAGCAGCCAGTATAGCAATTATCAGAAAACTACTAATATCTTTACCAGCCGGTTCGATATTTGATGATATCGACGACATAATATTACCCGCAGACTCGGTAGGAATAGGCATAGTAGAAGCATGGCGCGGCGAATTGCTGCATTGGATCACCACTGATGAAAACGGCAGCATAAACCGCTATAGTATAAAAGACCCCAGTTTCAATAACTGGACCGGACTGGCTATTGCCACCCGCGGCAACCTGGTTACCGATTTCCCGTTGTGCAATAAAAGTTTCAATTTATCATACAGCGGAAATGATTTGTAAATCGAAAGAAAAATATGCGAAATGTAATTAAATCTATCTTTAATACTGGCATCCTTACCAACCCGGACATCTGCCCGGAGTTGCCGGTTGAGGCTGACGGATTGCCGGCAATTTCCGCGATTCCATGCCTTGGGGAAAGCTGCGGAAAATGCGCGACAGTATGCCCGATGAAGGCGATTACGGTAAAAGAAAATGAAATAACACTTGACCGCGGTCGCTGCCTGGGATGCCATAGTTGCACCGGATGCTGCACCACCGGAACCATAATACATGACAGGTCAACCCGTACCGCGGTGCTGAAACGCGAAGATTTAATATTATCAAACATGCCAAAAGAAAAAAACAGCCAGCAAGCTGCATCGCATCCTTTCTTGCAATCGCTGCACATTCGCGAAGTTTCCACCGGCTGCAATGCCTGCGACCTGGAAGTGTTGGCGACAACCAACGCTATCTTTGATATCGCAAGATTTGGCATTCATATCACTGCGTCTCCAAGATTCGCCGACGCATTGCTGGTAACCGGCCCGGTAGGTATGGCGATGCATGACCCACTGCAGCGATGTTACGATGCCATGGCAGAACCAAGACTGGTAATAGCCGTCGGTACATCAGCAATCTGCGGCGGCCTTCACAGTGGCGGATATGCGGAAGCAAATGGCGTTGATACCATACTGCCGGTAGCAGCCTACATCCCCGGCGAACCACCCCACCCTTGGAGCATTATTCACGGCGCGTTGCTGGCGATGGGACGGATTTGAGAATAGATATTAGTCAGTTAGTAACCAAATCCGAACAAAAAAAGTCATAAATTTAGAATGAAAATTTCATATCGTTGAAGACCACCCTCTGCCTATAGTGTTCTACATATCTTTTCGTTAATTCCTTGACCTTTTAATTCTATAGCCCACGGCAACGCCGCTGGGCTATAGAATTATGTTACTAATATAATAAACGGGAGATATGTAGAATACTATGCAACTTCACTCCCTAATAAGTATGTTTTTTTAAACATGACTTTTAATTCGGATTTTATCGCTAACTAAGAACCTATCTTAATTCTTTGTCCATTTTTTGCAGATTGCATAGCGGCAAGAGCAACTGCCAGCGCGTCTATACCGGCAGTGATATCAATAGGTATTTTGTCGCCTTTTATTATGGTATCCATGAAATAATCCATCTCTACTGCCCAGCTATCCGCTGTTTTAGGCACTGGCACTTCATTCCATTCCATAACAACTTCACTGGCAAGGTCTGGAGTTGATTTGCCGGTACATACACGTAAAGGAGCGTTATAATCGTTAATAATAGTTCCATTATCGCCATAAATTTCCAAACCAAGGAATCCCGGACCGCTGGTCCAGCCAACTTCGATGTATCCCATGGCGCGGTCGCCGAATTTCAGTGCCATGATGGCATTGTCATCAACAGCAATCGGCTTGCGCAGTGCAGACATTTCGGCAGTTACCGTGGTTACTTTACCTATCAGCCAGTTGCATAAGTCAATGGCGTGAATGCCCATATCGAACAATGCGCCGCCACCAGCCAATTCCGGTTTGTAGAACCAGTCGGATTTTGCCCAACCTGGAAATGGACCACCGTGGGCAAAACGCACACGAATCATAAATGGTTCGCCTATTTCACCGCGTTCGAGTATTTCTTTCACCGCTTTATTGCTGTTATTCATACGGTGAGAAAAACCTATCATTACCTGCTTGCCGGATTTTTCTGCCGCCTGTTTTACCAGTGCCGCCTCTTCCAATGTCATCGTCATCGGCTTTTCCAGCAACAAATGCGCACCTGATTCCAATGCGGCAATAGCGTGTTCAGCATGAAACTTATTTGGAGTGCAAACAGATACAAAATCCGGCTTCTCATTCGCAAATAAATCGCGATAATCTGAATATGCCTTGGCAATATTAAACTTTTCCGTCACCTCGGCGATGCGTTCCGCCACCGGGTCAGCCACTACCAGACGACCGATGTCAGTACGCTTTGCGTAACCTGCAAGATGCAAATGCTGCGCAATTGAACCGCAACCTATAACTGCTACTGTATATTTTGACATACTATTCACCTAACTTTATTTAATTTTTAATTCGTTATTCATAATTATTTTTAACATGATTAACAAGATTAACAGGATTTTTTTGCGAAGCAAAACATATATCCTTCCCATCCTGCCCATCGATGTAAATTATTTCGTAATTATTAAAGCTTTCTCAAAAACTTCACTGCTTCGCCAATATCAGCGAGTGGGTCATCACCCAATTCGCGTTCAATAGTAAATACACCGTCATAACCGCCATCTTTCAACCACTTAATGTAGTTTTGCCAGGGGACATCGCCTTTGCCAAGTGCCATCTCGCGCCATTCTCCACGCGCTTTCGCTTCCTTATCATTAAGGCCATCTTTTGCGTGGGTGTGGATGATATATGGCATCAATACCGCAACCGCTTCTTCCAGGTCGTATCCTGCCATTACCAGATTCGCCGGGTCAAGGTTAACGCAGATACTCTTATTGTTCAAAGAATCAAGTAATGAACGCAGTACAGGTCCGCTTTCCGGGCCGGTTTCTATTGCAATGCGCACACCGATATTTTCAGCATAGCTCCCTATTTGATTTAATGCACCCTGCAATATTTCCCATACTTCATTCGGCGTTTCCGGCACTACTCCGATGTGAGTTGTAACGATATTTGCACCCAGATCAACAGCCAAATCAAGCTGCTTGAATGTCTTGGGAATCATCTCAATATTCTTTTCAGCATTTGTGAACCCATTGCCGAAATCGGCACAGGTTGCAGATAATGTCATCCCCAAACTTTCATAATATTTGCGAAATTCAGTGCGAGCATTGCCGTCGAACTTCTCTGGGGCAAACTCATCATTGTATGCGAATTCAAAGTTTGTAGTAAACATTTGAAAATACTCAACACCCATTTCACGAGCAATTTTCAATCCTTCGCGAATAGGAACACGCATGCTGTCAGCAAAAACGCCAACTTTCAGGTTATTCATTTCACACCTCATAGAAAGTAATTTTTCTATATCATAAATACGTTGCAACCTTAAAATATTGAGTATGAAAAGTCAAGAGATTTTTTAATAATTTTTTAAATTAACTCTTAATGCAGCATAATAGCAAGAGTACCATTGCGGAGTGTCATCACATAACAATATGGCTGCCCAACAGGATAGCCATGATAATGCAAATTATTCTGTTTTTGTTAATGTCAACGCTTGCTATCACCTGGCATTGACACAGTCGCTCTGCGCTGTAAATTACCCCACCCTACCAAACCGCCGCGCATGGCAGTAAACAATGACTTGAGTATTACGAAATACATGAACTCGCGATAGAAGAATCGCTGCCAGAACAGCCAGACTAATTGTCTTGATTTCTCGTTATCAAAACGCATGGCGATGAATGCCGCCAATAAATCAAGAACGAAAAATACAGAAAGGTAAAATACCACCTGCATAAAATCGCCAGTAATTAGTAAATACAGTACTGACAAATCTACCAGTGGCGCGATAGCCTGCAGAAAGATGTTGTATACCCACATTGACGGCATCACAAATGAACCGAAGGCACCATATTTTTTACGATATAATTTATGCCGATGTTTCCACAAAGCCTGCAATATGCCGAATGACCAGCGGAAACGCTGCTTGGCAAGCTGTTTCACGCTATCCGGTGCTTCAGTATATGCTATAGCATCGTTATCGCAACAAGTATAATAACCAAGGCAGCGAATTTTAAAGGTTAAGTCAGTATCTTCCGCCAGGGTATTATCTTCAAATCCACCGGCTTCCTGTATAACATCACGCCGCCAGGCACCTACCGCACCCGGAATAACTGGTACTGAATTCAAAGCGGCAAACGCAAGCCTGTCGAAATTCTGATTGGTAATATATTCAATGCTTTGCCATATAGTAAGCATATTAATTCTGTTGCCGACCTTAACATTGCCGGCTACTGCCCCAACTTTCGGGTCTATGAATTGCCGAACTAAATTACGGATAGTCGAAGGTAAAAAGATAGTGTCGGCATCCATACAGACAATTATTTCACTCTGTGCACTTTCCAAACCCAGGTTAAGTGCAGTAGATTTACCACCATTTTCCTTGTGGATTAATCTCACCTGGGGATGAGATGAATATTTTTCCTGCAACTTTGCATAAGTATCATCTGTTGACCCATCATCTACTACCAATATCGATAATTCAGGATAGTCGCTTTCCAATACAGATTGCACAGTATTGCATACAACAGCACCCTCATTATATGCAGGAATAATAACAGTAACAGAAGGATGATAGGAAGCAACCGAAGGCAACCGTGTTAATCGTCGACGCTGTTTAACAGCTAAAAAAGTAAATAACAATATCCGAAATACACCAAGGAATATCGCCAGCAGGAATATAAATGTGACAGTATAACTTAATAAAAATATTGATGTAAAAACAAACCGGTCAAAACCAGCGGCTTCCAACTCTTTTTTAGTAGCAAAAGGAAAAAGGTCGGCACGGGCTTTGCGGTTTTGTTTGCCGGCACCATGATAATGGTCAATGAGTTCAGATACTGTTAAAAATTCATATCCTTCTTCACGTAGATGAGTAATAATAGACGGCAAAGCCTTTACTGTATTTTCCCGATTTCCGCCACCGTCATGCAATAAGATAATATGGTTATTCTTCAATTGCTGGTCAATACGATCAAGTATTTCATCAGTACTTGGACTTTCATAATCTTTCGGGTCGATATTCATACCGACAGTAATATATCCATCTTGCTGCAATTGCAGAATCTGCGGTGTATGCAACACGGTTATACCGCTGATGTCTGGCATTTCACCGAAAGGAGGACGGAAAAGCAAAGTACGATGACCAGTTATACTTTCTAAAATTCTTTCAGTAGCATTAAGTTCAAACTCTAATCTTAACGATGAAATCAACGATATATGCGGATGAGTGAAAGTATGATTGCCAATTTCGTTGCCATCATCCCACAACTCTTTTACAATTCCAGGATGCTGAGTAGCATTTTCGCCTACCATGAAAAAAGTACCATGTACTTTATAATGCCGCAAAACAGTTAATATTTGCGGAGTATATTTCGGGTCGGGTCCATCATCAAATGTTAAGGCAATTACTTTTCCACTGGGACCAAATTGCCGCAAAATATATGGTAATGGAAACTTCAGGTAATCTTCTTTTATAATCAATCCGTCTGAATCCAGTGTCAGATTTCGTTCACCCGGCGTTGGCAGCGCAGCAACTTTCATCAATTCGTTACCATCTGATATTGAGTCTAAATTATAACTGTTCTTAAAATCAACCAGGCGCAGCAAAGCAGGATTATATTTACTAACTAATTTTTCTTTATTAAAAAATGACCAGATGGTAGGATCTTCCGACCCCATATACCATAACGCCGCTCCCAGGGTATGATAATCGCGCAATGCTGTAAGTTGATTGTAAAGTGTAGTAGCATCCAGCAGATACACCAGGTGGTCCTGCCCGCTGTCATCAGCATAAGTAAAATATGGATTCAGGTCATCTTCATCCATTACGATCTTGGAACCGGCTTCTTTTGCAAGACTCAACGCCGCTCCCATCAGCATTTTTTGTCCCTTGCCTGCTGGCGTACAATTACCTTTCGCGTCAATATTTACCGGCCAGTTGTAACAATAATTCGCTAAACCCAACACGACTTTTGAACTGTCAACATTTGCAAGTAATTTTTCTACAACTTGCTCTACCCATACCTGGGATGCAATAGGACCGGGGTCGCCGCTGGGTACATGCTGATCATATATCATAACAATAATAAAATCATTGGCATTTGCCAGTCGTTCATAATCTGTCGACGGGTCGACAGCCATCAAATCTTGTGTAACTAATAAATTATCAGCAGTAAAACTTTTCTTCAGCAATTCAACAAACTTTGGCAATTCTTCGTGAATAAGTTTTCGTGCTGCAGGCAAATCAGCATCAGGTATCTGGTCGTAGGGTGCTTCAAAGTCAATATTGATACCAGCAAAATGGTTGCTCAACAGGTAGTCATGCATCTTATTTATAAGTGCTTGCTGCCTTATTGGACTGCTTAGCAATGCCTTCAAAGGTTTCCATTGAAACCCCTGGCTGTCAATATTATTTAATATCGGCACGATAGGAACATGGTGTTCATTTGCAAGTTTTATAACATCCGGGTCATGGGTCTGTGGTGAAAAGAATGAGGTATAACCCTGATTATCAGTGGTAATTCCCAACCATTCCGGCATTACATAACTTAACGCATCAATATGGTCGCGCAGACTTTCATAGCTGTTAGGTTCCCAGTTTACATAAAAGCCTACAACAGTTGAGTTTACAGAATTTTTCTTACTATTCGGCTGATTGTCTAATCGTTTATGTTCTTCTTCAATATGTTGATACAGACGTTTACGCTCGCGGGTAGCAATGGCTATTTGCATAAATTCGCTTTTCATTAATCGCTTGATTGCAAAAGCGTGGGTTTCCGCTATCAGCGAATTAGGCTGAGCAAACTTGGCAAATACTACTGTGATAGCCAGCACTGCACCAATTAGCGATGTCAATAACATTATAATTACACCCGCACGGGTAAAGAATTTCCAACGTTTCCCTTGCGGGTCATGAAATACCGGTTTCGAATGTGGCACAAATTACTCCAGTTTAAGTTAATTTAATATATACTTTGGTGTATATACCCACATCTTATTAGTTTTAATATTATTTGCCAGCAATTTCGTTGCAATTTTGAATAGTAACCCCCCTACTTCAAATTATCGACGAAAGTCATTTTTTAAGCTAAAATAAGTCGGCACTGCTGTAACTTAATTGTTGTATTCTTGGAGGTTTACCAGGTGTTTCGTAATGTTGATGCTCAAGTTTCTCTTCCACGTATGGAAGAGGCAATAGTTGAATGGTGGCGCGAATCAGGTGTGATGAAGCGTTCATTAAAAGGTAATGTTGACGGTCCTGATTTCATATTTTTTGAAGGCCCGCCGACTGCAAATGGTCGTCCCGGCGTGCACCACGTATTGGCGCGCGCATTTAAAGATATTATTATTCGCTACAAGCGTATGGGCGGTTACAATATTATCGGCGCCCGCGGCGGTTGGGATACCCAGGGATTGCCGGTTGAGGTTGAGATTGAAAAAGAACTGAACCTGAACGGCAAGCGCGATATTGAAAAATACGGCATCGCGCCATTTAACGAGAAATGCAAATCATCAGTTTTCCGCTACGTACAGGAATGGGAAAAGATGACCGATCGCATCGCGTATTGGGTTGACCTTAGCGACCCGTATGTGACATATAAAAACGAATACCTGGAATCAAACTGGTGGATTTTGAAAACCCTGTGGGATAAAGGACTGCTGCATCGCGACTACAAGGTGAATATGCATTGCCCGCGCTGCGTCACTACTTTGTCTGACCACGAAGTAGCGCAGGGATATAAGGACGATACCGAAGATCCGTCAGTCTGGCCAAAATTCGAGGTAATTCCCGGCAGCCTGCCGGCATCATTCGCCAAATTGGCCGAAAGAGCGCCGTTATATTTCCTCGCATGGACTACAACGCCGTGGACATTACCGGCAAACGTGGCAGTAGCATTGAAGCCGGATGGAATCTATGCCGCAGTACGTAAAGACGATGAAATATACATTCTGGCGAAAGAATTAATCGAAAAAAATCTTGGTGAAGAAACCGAAATATTAGCTGAATGCACCGGAACAGAACTCAACGGTGTAAAATATAAGAGCCTGTATATGGGCGTGCAGGGTGCTGGCGATGATTCTAATATGGATAACGCCTGGCATGCCATCGTTGATGATTATGTATCATTGGACGACGGCACCGGCATTGTACATATCGCACCAGCTTATGGCGACCTGGAAATTGGCCGCCGTCATAACTTGCCTACCCTGTTCAGTGTTGACCTGCATGGCGCAGTTTTACCGCAATTTGAATTCGTCGCCGGTCAATTCTTTAAAGAAGCCGACCCCAAAATTATCAAAGAACTTAAATCCCGAAACTTGTTATTCAAAAGTGGTCGCGTCAAACATACCTATCCATTCTGCTGGCGCTGCGACTCGCCGCTGCTGTTTTATGCAAAAACATCCTGGTACATCCGCACCACCGCGAAAAAAGATAAATTAGTCAGCGGGAATCTGGATATCAACTGGGTACCAGACCATATCAAACATGGCAGATTTGGCAACTGGCTGGAAAACAATGTCGATTGGGCAATCAGCCGTGAAAGGTACTGGGGCACTCCACTGCCTATCTGGGAATGTACTTGCGGGCATATAGATTGTATCGGCAGCGTTAAAGAACTCAGTGAAAAGGCCGGAAAAGACCTTAGCAGCCTTGACTTGCACCGTCCATACGTTGACGAAATCATTCTGCCGTGCGAAAAATGCAGCGGTGAAATGAAGCGCATCGTGGATGTTGCTGACGCATGGTTTGACAGCGGCGCTATGCCGGTTTCACAATGGCATTACCCATTTGAAAATAAAGAATGGGTAGAAAAACATCAGGCACATCATGCCGATTTCATCAGCGAAGCCATCGACCAGACCCGCGGATGGTTCTATAGCCTGCACGCGCTGTCAACGTTGCTGTTCGACCGTCCAGCATTTAAAAACGTAATTTGTCTTGGCCATATTCTGGATGAAAAAGGTCTGAAAATGAGCAAACATAAAGGCAACGTGGTAAACCCGTGGACAGTATTGGATGAGCAAGGTGCCGACGCGCTGCGCTGGTATCTATACACCTGCTCTACCCCGGGTAACCCGCGCCGTTTCTCATCATCACTGGTTAGCGAAACAGTACGAAAGTTCCTGTTAACTCTGTGGAACACTTATTCATTCTTCGTAACTTATGCGAATCTTGACGGGATTGATGCTGATGCATTGGCAGATAAACCCAAATTGGAACATCCGCTGGACCAGTGGGCAGTTTCACGCCTGCAGGGATTAATCGCCACCGTGACATTGCATCTGGAAAAATACGAAGTCACCGAAGCAGCCCGTGCAATCGAGTCATTTGTCGACCAGCTTTCCAACTGGTACCTGCGCCGCAACCGTCGCAGATTCTGGAAAAGCGAAACCGACACAGATAAGAAAGCCGCTTATTACACCTTGCGTCTGTGCCTGCTGACGGTAGTTAAATTAATGGCGCCATTCGCGCCATTCATCAGCGAAGAAATTTACCGTAACCTTACCGATGGCAAAGAGGCAGAAAGCGTCCATATCGCCGCATGGCCAAAAGTCGATCCCGGCATGGTAGACACCAAGATGGATCGAGATATGGAAGTATTGCTGAAGGTTATCGAACTGGGCAGAAGCGCCCGTGCAGAAAGCGGACATAAAATTCGCCAGCCATTGGCTGAACTGCTTGTTTACCTGCCGGGTAAAACAGAAGAAGACGCACTGCTGAGATTCATGGCGGAAGTTCGCGAAGAACTGAACATTAAAAATGTCCGCTTTATGGAAGGCAGCGGCGGCATGGTGGAATACCGATTCAAGCCTAACCTGCCGGTAGTTGGCAGAAAATATGGCAAGATGGTACCGGCATTAAAAGCCGCATTGGCAGAAATTACTGGGACAGCAGCAACAGAAATCGCAACTCTCGCGCGTGCTGGCAACAGTTTTAAGGTTATCGTTAATGGCGATGAATGGGAATTAACTGCTGAAGAAATTCTCATTGAATCGTCATCGCCGGAAGGTTTTGCTGTCGCTGAAGACGGCGGTTACGTTGCCGCGTTGAACACTGAAATCTCTGAAGAACTGCGCCGTGAAGGTATTGCACGCGACATGGTGCGAACCATCCAGGACGCGCGCAAATCAGCCGGCCTGCAAATCAGCGACCACATACAACTTTTCATCGAAGCAAGCGATGAAATTAAAACAGCTCTTAACGACCATATCGAATATTTGATGTCAGAAACCCTGACATCCGAAATCTATTTCGAAATGGCGTCAACTGAACTTTATATTGAAGAAACAGAGTTGAACGAAGAAAAAATCAAAATCTGCCTGGCAAAAATTTAATCTAATATAAAATACCCGCTGGTATTACGCCCCATTTTATCAGCGGGTTATTTATTGATAAAACGAAGGGGGCATTTAAGATGCTATTTGAACAATTTGGGAAACGTGGAACTGATTTTTTGGGAGTGAAATACCCCGTCATCAGCGGTGGAATGACCTGGATAAGCAATTTCGAGTTAGTTAAGGCAGTCGCCGACGCTGGCGCATTTCCGGTATACGCCGGCGGCAACACCCCACCAGATATATTTGAGAAAGAAGTTGACCGTCTTGTCGCTGAAATAAAAACACCATTCGCGGTAAATATGATTACTATCGCGCCGAATTTTCGCGCTCATTATGAAATACTGCAGAAAAAAGATGTGCCATTTGTAGTTTTTGCCGGTTCATTTCCCCGCAAGTCAGATGTGCAGGGGATGAAAGACAGCGGTAAAAAAACGATGGCATTCGCATCAGAAGGTTCCATCGCCGCCCAGCAAATCCGTTTCGGCATTGACGCATTAATTCTGGAAGGCAGCGAAGCCGGCGGACATATTGGCCATGTGTCCTTGATGATTCTGCTGCAGCAAGTGCTGTTTGAGTTTGACCAGGTGCCAATATTCGTAGCTGGCGGCATCGCTACCGGCAAGATGGTTGCGCATCTGATGATGATGGGTGCATCCGGAGTGCAATTGGGTACCCGATTCGTAATGAGCGATGAATGTACCGCCCACCCCAATTTCAAAGACGCATTCCTGAAGGCAAATGCTCGCCAGGCAATCAGTACCCCGCAATATGACTCCAAATTGCCGGTTGTTGCCGTGCGCGCAATTAACAATAAAGGCATGGCGGAATTTGGCAAATTGCAATTGCAGTTGCTGAAAGAACTGGAATCCGGCGCCATCACACGTGAAAAAGCGCAATTTGAAGTTGAACATTTTTGGGTTGGCGCACTGCGAAAAGCCGCGATAGACGGCAATGTAGACACCGGTTCTTTGATGGCCGGCCAAAGTGTTGGCTTGATAAAAGATATCAAACCGATAAAACAAATCCTGACAGACATCGCAACCGAAGCAGAAGCAGAATTAATCAAGATGCGCGGGAAGTTTTGATACATTCAATATCTGAATAAACAAAAATATATGATGTTTAATTAATATCATATCAGGCTAAAATAATAACACATGAATAAAACTTTTTCTGAATCGTTATCTATCGCTCTTTCTGGTGCGAAACCGCAGGTTGAATGGCTTGTTCCCCTGCTTTCCTGTTCTGACGAAGACGCTGTTGAATTATATAAAGCCGCCGATGAAGTACGGGCGGCTAATGTTGGCAGCGCCGTGCATTTCCGCGCCTTGCTGGAGTGTTCAAGCTATTGCATAAAAAATTGCTGCTATTGCGGCTTGCGCAAGGCTAACAGTACGGTATCACGATATCGATTAAGCGAAGAAGAAATGATTGACGGTGCGAAACAAGCCGTCGAGTTAGGCTATAAATCCCTGGTAATTCAGTCTGGCGAAGATATGTGGTACACCGCTGACAGAATGGCGCATATTGTAAGCAGCATCAAAAAAGTCGCTGATCTTGCTATCACATTAAGCCTTGGCGAGAGAGATAAAGAAACTTACCAGAAATGGTTTGATGCCGGTGCCGACCGCTACCTGTTGCGAATTGAGACCACTGACCCGGAATTGTTTGCCTTCATCCACCCGGATGATGACTTGAATTACCGCAAGCAATGCCTGTACAATATTCGCGACATCGGCTATCAACTTGGAACCGGTGTGATGCAAGGCATTCCCGGACAGACAGCTACTACCCTGGCGAACGATGTTATCTGGATGCATGAATTAGGTGCGGAAATGATTGGCGTCGGCCCATTCATCCCCCACCCCGAAACACCGCTGGGAAAAGAAACTGGTGGAACAGTTAACGACACTTTGCGATTAGTCGCTGTTTTAAGACTGGTATTCCCATGCGCGCACCTGCCAGCCACCACCGCCATGGGATCACTTAACCCCAAGGGCCGCGAAATGGCGTTGCAAGCTGGCGCAAACGTGGTAATGCCAAATATCACCCCTACCACATTCCGCCCGCAATACGAAATATACCCGGGTAAAATCTGCCTCGGTGACGACGCAGCCCATTGCCGCGGATGCATTACCGGCAGAATAACCAGCATCGGCAGAACAGTGGGAACTGATAAAGGACACGTGATTCGAAGAGAGAAGAAAGAAGTTTGAAGAGAGAAATTGCAAATTGCAAATGACAAATTATGTCCCCCTCTCGAGGGGGATGTCACCGCAGTGACAGGGGGAGTGACTAAATATAAACTTTCATTCGTGCAAATAACTTCAAACGATTTATATCGATGTACAATAGCCAGCCCGGCTATCCAATGTTTATTACAACTTCATCATTCATCAGCTTTTTTCATATACACATAACCTTCATAATTTGGTACAGTATCAACAATAATTTTGGAGGTTTATCACATGGAAATAAAATCTATATTTGATTTGGTTCCCCCATCTTGGCGCGAAATACGCAAAAGGTTTTCTCCAGTACGAAATGTTAATAAAATCAGAGATGATGGCTTATCATTCACAGACCGAATTGCAATTGGTGCAACAGGTATTGTTGGTACAATGGGCTTTTTCTTTTTCTGTATTATTATGGTTACTGTGCCCTTGATTTATCGGGATACAATGCCGGTAATTCAATACATCTCCAGTGGATATCTGCAGCTAATCTTCCTGCCGTTAATCATGGTTGGCCAAAACCTGCAAAGCAAACATTCAGAATTGCGTGCAGAAAACGATTACCAGATAAATATGAAGGCAGAACATGAAATTGAAGTATTATACAAACATCTGGAATATCAAAATGCTATTTTGATAACAATGATGAAAAAAATGGATATTTCAATGGAAGAAGTTCTGCAATACAGTACAGAAATTTATACGGAAATAAACAAAAATAACCCTGACAAAATGTCGTAATCAAGATTATTCAGACGCAAAATTTTGCGTCTGAATATGCCTGGTTTGAAGGTGTAGAGACGCACGGCCGTGCGTCTCTACAATCATTTTCATTATTTCAACAATCCCCAACCCCAGTTTACCGGGTCTAACCGCGCTTCTGTTGGCAAGTCGTATACAATCTCGGCACCGTTGCGTGCCCAATGCATACGGGCAACGTTGCGCTGGCCGGCGGGATCGCTGAAGTTTATTGAGAAGTCAAGACCAAACTTTTCTGTCTTGGCATCCAACCCGATGGTTGTCCACGGGATGGCTGCTTCCAGGCGATAACCTCTATCAGTTATTTTCACCGCTGCTGTTACATCTGTGATTATTTCCACTTTATCCATGCGAACTTCACCGGATGGCGAACGGAATGACACCGGTTTTGCTCCGGCTGCTACCTTCGGCCTGTATGCAACAACTTTCACTTTGTCGCCGTCAGGTGCGAACAATATTCGAATATCACCGACATCAACCGGACGTTTACCCGGCTTTTTGCCAATCCATACGCTTACTTCATCACCAGTTTTAAATAACGCCGTGGTATCTCCACCGGCATTTTTCCATGGAGAATCATCTTTCACATCAAATGCCACATAAAGATTTTTATCATCATACAACATTCGCGCGTTCCCCTGTGCTGTTTCGGAAATAACCATGTTGGCAAACGGAGATTTATCAAATTCGGTCAGGTCGCCATCGATAGTCACCGGTGCTTTTGCCAGCGGAATACCGAGTGTGCGTTCGCGTGGTGCTGTCCGTTTTTCATATTGCTGTTTTGCCGATTCAATATCTTCCGCTGTCAAGGTGAAAGTTCCCAGGAATGGAACCGCTTTTACATCAGTTCCCAATACTTCGTAAACATGAATAGCATCGCTGGCCGCCATAAGATATACCTTACCGGTCTGCGGATGGCGGAAAATTCGGGTATTGAATAACTCTACCCATACAGAATAAGCGTTTGGCACTGGCCCGCGCATCGTATCTTCCAGCAGTGTGTCTACATACAAACCATGGTCAACATCCCAGGCGTGAACAAGAGAGTTTTCGTCACACCAGAAAAGATAATTATTAATGATACCGGCTGGACCTGTCGGACAATATGTTTGTCCCGGTGCGGCAAAACCATCCGCGCGTTCACCAGCATGCCAGATAGGCTTGCCAGTAGCCGGGTCATACTTGGTTACCTGGGCAAACTCCCAGTCATGACCGTGACCAACACCAGGAAGACCGGCAGCGTTGTAACCGCCATTGAATCCATACACTGCGCCACCTGCCGCATAAGCAGTCCGACAGCCAGGTGAACCGTGAGCAAGGCCATTCGCACCGCCATCATTACGCGCTTTTGCGACATATACCGCTTTTTCCCAGTCATATACAGGAACCCCATTTTTCCATTCCATCGCTGGTATTTTCCAAATTCCACCGGGAGTATTATCCGACCAGTCATGCATATATAAATCAAATTTATCGTCAAAATACATACCCCATCCCTGTTGTGGTCCACCACCGCTTATCGGATAGCCCGGTGCAGTGGTTACCTTCCATTCGTCGGCCTGCATTTTTCCATCACCATTAATATCTGACCATGTCCCTTTAATGCCGGTGTTTTTATTTGTTGCTTTGTAGCTTCCATCATCCTGTTTAATTACCCAATTAGCGAAAATTTTGCTGATAAAGCGAAAATTATCATCATTAAGTTCAACAATAGCGCCGCTGCCGCTACACCACCATATTTTACCATCATGCCATCTAATACGCGGCCACCATTTTGCGGAAGAACTTCCATCTCCTCCTGTCGCTGGATTGTAAACACCAATCCAATAACTATCAACTGCCCATGTACCAGTGGTGTAATTAAATATATAACGGATAATATCACCATGGGTGTCGCCATAAATATATTCCGGCTTTTCGTCATCGACGCCAAACATACCGCTATAATAATATGGCCCTTGAAACTCGCGTTCCAACTTGCCGGTAGATGACCAGCGGGTGAAACGTTTGGGTGCGGTACTCTCGGCGATAAACAGCGTATTTCCGCCGGTATTGCAAATCCCTACCGGGTCAAGGAAGTTTTCCGGCTGCATTTTACCGCATAACGGTCGTCCACCGCGTTTGCCCAGTGCGCGGGTTTCTTTGCCATCCTTATCAAAATAAACCACCTGGTTTCTCGGTGCGCCTACCGAGGCGACAAAACCGCCGCCAACGACCGTATCAATATCCCATACCGGCCCATCAGCATCGGCTAACTGGCGTTTTACGGTGCCATCTGGTAATAATTCAGCAATTTTACTTCCCATGCCAACAAAAATACCGCCATTAGCATCGAATGTCACACCAGATACGCCATCCAATTTCCACGTCGAGGTTGCTTTTCCATTTGCCGGGTCAATGACATATAATGCATTCTGTTTTGGTGCAGTTAAATATAACTTGCCATCATGAAATGCCAGGTCGGTGGCAATTCTATCGCCCTTAATATATTCGCCAAACATCGGCTGCGATTGCTGCGATGGCGCGTATAGCTTTTGTTTCCCCGTGGCTGCATCTACCCGCCACAACAATGGCCGCCGTGTATCACCACCATAATTTGATTGTCCTTCCGGGGCATCCATGGCGGAATCGCATACTATATACACCGATGTTCCGTCACATGCAACAGCAGCCTGGCTACCCTTCAACCACCAGTCCAAATGTGATTTCCAGATAACTTTGCCATCCTGGGTCATGCGAATCAGCCCACCTTCGCCTTCTTCAAAAGCCCACAGGACCAGGATATCGCTATTCGCATCCGCATTGACAGTGCAGATGTCCATCACATAACCCCACACGCCGCCCCAACTGCCGGTGCCGTCAGCGGTGCGATAAGCGGGGTTGCCGCTTTGACCGACACTGCCGACATATTTCAGCGAAAACTTTGGCGCGATGATGCCGTGATATTTGTAGGTTCCTGGTTTCGCCCAATGGCTATACATATCGCGGCCATCCCATATTACCGAATTGGACGATGGCTGCCCGGAAACCAATTGCCGAACAGTGACATCATTCTGGTCATAAATATTCAGGCTCATCCGGCCATTAAATGGTGGTTTAATAGTGATTTTCACCGCAGTAATCGGCCCATTATCTTCTCGCGGTAATGGACGGATATCCGGTTTCCACATCGTTGTTGTCGCAATAACTATGCGGCCATTGCCATTATCAGCAATATACACGCCATTCAGGTCGGCGGCAATCGCGTAAGGTCGATTCAGCCGGTCCAGGGTGCATCCTTTCTCGCCTGTCACGCCAAGCCGCGCTATCAGCGCGCCGGTCTTTGCGTTTAATTGGTCAACTATATTACCGGCAGTATCGCACACATAAACATAATCCATTGTGGCGGCGATGCGGCGAATTCCTTTGTAGTCATCCGCGGTTTTCCACGTTACGGTTTGCCCGTCTAATGATAACCTTGATACGCCTTTTGCGGTGGCGATATACACGCCATCCTGAGTTACCGCCAATGCCAAAACTCCCGGCATTTCAGTTTTCCATGCTGTCGGCAATGCCGTTTTATCCATTAATGGCCGCCGCCATATTGTCCCGGCGGTCGGGTCGGCAAATGCGATATCTTTTCCCATTATCGCCGCCTGACCGATACTTTTCACATCCGGCATATTCACTTCAAAATCAAGGTGCCGCGCAGTACCGTCATAACCGACGGCAAATCCTTTGCTATTGCGATATAACAATATTCTGCCTTCAATTGCGGGCACTTCAGTAATTACATTTTTACCATGCAGTGGGCCATTACAATCCAACAACTCGCCAATTGGCTGTTCCTTGGCAAATGATACCGGATGCTGAACATCATTGTTGCCACCAGCAGTAAACGCGATACCATGCAGGGAATTGCCATTCATTATAAGCTCTTCCAGTGAAATCGCGCCGATTCGGCGAGTATAAATGAAGTTCGTTCCATTCCATTTCGCCTCAACCGCACCGCTGCGTCCAGCAAAGAAATAACGGTCTCCAACCTGCACCATTTGCGCTGCCATGCGGGTTTCCTCAACGCCGGAGCCGCAATCGCCGGGAGCAGGCTTGGTTCCGGTGATATCCATTCTTCGCAACCCGCCGCTGTAACCGAAATAGTAGCGGTAATCACCCATTATCATCCCATCGATAGCATCGCCAACTTTATCACCGGTTTGCGAATATCTGCCGTACCAATTAACACCGCCGGCATGCTGGATGGATATATTATTATCCGGATCAACCTGTATGATATGCCGCCATGGCCGAGTTGCACCCTTCGGATGTGTCAGGATGAATAGTGGCGATACAACAGCGGTAACCGGATCAACTGCTATTACCGGGTAAGTCATCGCGTCAATATTCGATTGTCCAACAATTATTCGTCCCTGCTTGTCCAGAGTTGGGGAAATAGCCCAGATTCCCGGTCCCTTTGCAATATTCTCAATGGTAATTTTGCTGGCATCCGCTGCAGTAGTCTGTATCCGGTATAGCGCGCTTTTACCGAGATATGGATTTAATGCCACGAAAAATATTGCGTCGCCAGCGCGTACCATCAGCGACCGCGATACCAGCCCGGCACCATCCGGTAACTGCAGCACCGTCAGGCATTTCCCGTCCTGGTCGCAAACCGCAATCCCTTCATCCGCGCCGGCAAGGTATAACCGTCCCCTCGCATCGGCAGCAATGCCGGTATAAAAAGAATACGGGACCGGCCTGTCCGACAAACCACTGGTATTCCCCAACACCCCAACTGCCTTCAAAGCGATCGGCGCATCAGCAGCAAAGCCGGCTAACGCCAGCATAAATGACAACAAACTAACGAATAACAAACGCATATCAATGTCCTCTTATTAACAAATATTGCTTAACCCATTAAATAAAATTGTACGTTGAGAGAAGGTTAATGTCAATGGAATTTTGGTGAATCTTACTCGATAACAGCAAACAAATTATCGCAATTCAACCGTATCAACAACTAAAATAATTACTCACTGTCTAATTTATTTATAAATTAAAAAAGGAGAAACTTTATGTTTCGTTATACATTAAGCGCACTGGCGGTGGTTTTCATCTGCCTGCTGGTGCAATCTATCGCTTTTGCTGACGTTAAAGTGGCGAGTATTTTTAATGACCACATGGTGCTGCAGCGCGAAAAAACTGTTCCTGTTTGGGGAACTGCTGCTGTTGATGAAAAAGTTACCGTTAAATTTGCCGGTCAGGAAAAAAGCGTTGTTGCTGACAAAGACAGTAAATGGATGGTTAAACTGGACGCGTTAAAGACCGGCGGTCCGGAAGTTATGACTATCACCGGCAAGAATACAGTTACCATCAATGATGTATTGATAGGCGAAGTTTGGATTGGCTCCGGTCAGTCTAATATGGCAATGAATGTTGCCAGTTTCAGCGGGAATGACCCGGTACTGGCAGAAGCAGCAAAGAAGACATACCCTAAACTGCGAATGCTGGTTATGCCTAACATGAGATGGGTGGAAGCGTCCGACTCGAAAAATATCAATAACTACTCCGCTTTATTGTTTGCATTCGGGTATCAGTTGCAAAAAGCTCTCGGTGAAGATGTCCCCATAGGATTGATGGCCAGCGCAAATGGCGGCACAGCATCTGGTATGTGGGTGAATAGCCAACCACTGATAGACGATCCGGCATGCCAGGAATCTGTAAAGAAATATGTAGCTTCTGGTCAGTATGATGTACTTATGAAAAGATACCAGGATGACTTGGCTAAATGGGAGAAAGATGTTGCTGACCTTAAGGCGAAAGCTGATGCGGAACCAGCACCGGTAGTCGACCCGAACGCGCCGGCGGCAACTACTCCAGTGAAAAAAGAACTGAAACTGCCCAATAAACCAGGCCAACCCCAAAAACCCGGCGACTTCGGCTGGGCTGGCAGTTTGTACAAACAAAAAATTGTACCTTTAATACCATACGCGATTCGCGGGATATTATGGGACCAGGGTGAAGCCGGCAGCGGTTTCGTCGGTGCGGATAATTACCCGGTGATGGGCGTATTATTCAAAAGCTGGCGCAACGACTGGAAAACAGCGGCAGGCGATGATAAAGCCGGCGATTTCCCATTCCTGTATGTACAAAAACCCAGCGGCGGCGGTTGCGCATTTGACTTGACCAACCCGGTTACTATCAAGGGTGAAAAGTTGGCGCCGTTACCGAAAGATGTTCCAGGATTTGATGGAAACCGCGAATTATACGCACGTTTGCTTGATTATCCCAACGTCTGGATTGTACAGTCATCCGATCTGGGTAAAGACACCCACCCGGTAAACAAATCAGGCTATGGGGCACGCGCCGTACAGGTAGCATTGGGTTCAACATATAGCAAGAAAGTAGAAACTAACGGCCCTATCTTCAAATTGTTAAAAATAGAAGATAACAAAATCCGTCTTGAATTCACCCATGCTGGACAAGGATTAACCCCCGGTCAATCTGACAAACTGCAAGGTTTTGCCATCGCCGGCGAAGACAAGAAATTCGTTTGGGGAGACGCGGTGATCGACGGACAAACCGTTGTTGTGTCATCAGATAAAGTTGCAAAGCCAACCGCCGTAAGATATTTCGGAGTATCATTCTGCAATTTGTTTAATAAGGATGGCTTGCCCGCGCTGATATTTAGAACGGATAAATAGAGCAAACCACCCCCTGCCCCCTCCTTGGCAAGGAGGGGAGTTTAAACCACATCCTATCCCCTTCTTAGCACATGAAGGGGATTTTTTTTCTTATCAATCTTAACCGGGACTGGTATTTTACTCGTTTGAAGTCGAAATTTTATTGTCAATCGTCAATTGTCAATTCTTCTCTAATCTCTCTTCACTTAACCACCACACCTGCAAATATCGCCTTGATAATCTTCTCCTGCGCTGCCATTGCATCCGGTGTTCCCTGTACTGATATCAGCAGCAAATCTTCTTTGCCTACTTTAATTGCCAGGTATTGCTGATCCAGGTTGGTCATGCCCGGATGGGCGGTGGCGGCGAATTGGTATACTGCTATCAGACCTTTTGTTTTTCCATCTGCCAATACTACCGGCTGGCGATCCTGCGTGTCAGAGACCGAAAATTGCGGCAGGTATTCTTCCATCGCGATATAAACCTTGGGGATAAAGCGTATGCGCAATGCGTTGCCACCGATGACAGCTTCACGGTTGTCAGGCTGTCCGCTGCATACCGTATCTTTCGGCAGCATGACGGTGTAGCCGCGAGTTGCATTAGTTTCTGCAACCAGCAACAATGCTGCATCAGGAGCAGGCAAGGCTGCTTCTGCTTTTGGCAAGGCTGTCGGTGGGCCTAACGGTGCTTCAACTGGAGTGCCGGTTAATTTATCTACCAGCACAGGAATTGGTACCTGGCCGACGATATCTTCATCCCAACGCGGCCAAACATTTGTCAAGCCATTTACGCCTACACGAATACGCACTGCCGGGACACCTTTTAAACCGAGTGCAGGAATTGAAACCTGATAGACAGTTTTATCTTTTTCAAGATTAATAATATTATCATCGCGGCGTTCCCAGGTTCGTCCATAACTGACGGATGCCGATGATACCGGGATATTCGTTCGCCAACTGACGCAGATGGTGCCATCTTTCTGCAATTCCGCACGGGCATCAAGGATTTGCGGACCGGCTTGTTTCTCGGTAACACGCAGCACCCGCGGGTAATCAACTGTTTTTAACCGAACCGTCAGACTGTTTTCAGTCGAAGATACTATCTGTACCGGTACATCAATGCTGGTCAGCAAGTCATAGCCGGAAACTGTAGCACCGATTCCACGAATATTGCCTATCGTTACATCAAAATCCTGTTCCGGCATATCATAGCGCGCCGGATCCATTGCCGGTTTAGTCTTGTCCCAGACATGGCTGACATCGAGAGTCGCCACGTAATATGGAATGACGAACTGATTTGCTGACAATTGGTATGGCATAAATGCGAAATCATCACGATTCCAGCGATTTGGATGAGCCGGGGTATCATCGCCGGGATAGGCAAGTCGCGGTTTATATTCGACCAGTTCATTTACCTGCAACTGGCGTGAGGTTTTGATGGTTTTACCGGTATCCATCAATTTAACAAGCCATCCCAGTCCGGCAAATTCCGGTGGAATAGTCTTTCGCACTTCATCATTCAATTCATATTTATTCTTATCCAACGCCTGGTAAAATGCCCTGGGAAGCATACCAATGCTGTAGCGGTCGGCTTGCGGACTGAACATGAATATTCGGTATAACCCCTTTGATGCCTGGAAAATATATTGCCGCAGCATATTCTTTCCTGCCAAATGAATATCAAGCGCTTGCATTTGCGGGTCGTCGTCAGTTGCTCCGGTTTGTTTCTTTAATTCAGTGAAGAATTGCGAACGGTCGTAATTAACCTCAGTCTGCCACACCTCAGCAATTCGGAAATCACCATTATGAGTGTAGCGGCCATGGCCGCGGAACAAAACCAGCCTTGAATCCGGCATTAAATCACGGGTGATATGTTCGGTCTTAAATCCGGTAAACATGAATTCTGGACATCCCAGACGGAAAGTAGGAATAAAGAAAGAACCCGGTTCAACAGTATGCCAATCTTTATTATCTTTTTTACCTTCAAACTTTCCTGTAGCATCTATAACACCGCTGTTTTTATTATTCAACGGGGTAGCAGGTGAACTGTCACGCCAGCCACCGGTATAATAATGCCGGCTGAAACCTGCCTGGTTATCCCACAGTCCGGTTCCATTATCCCACGGCCACTGGTTGGCAAATCCACTGATGACATGCACACCCTGAAAACCGTTTTTCGGGTCATTGTAATAATCAATCGTCCCAGGAAGAATGGTATATAAATAATTTTTCTCTTCAAATTTCAGCCGTGCGGTAGGAGCATATTCCGGCTTAATATCACGTTCATGTTTATAAACAAATGGTTCAGAAAACTGGAACTTTTCATCGTAATAATTGTTTATATTTAGAAAATTCGAGCCAAAAGTCTGTTCATTCCAAACTTCAACATCAAATCCTACATCCTGCTTTTCATCAGAACCCAGGCTCTCGCGTACAAATTTTCCTACATTAGCGGCATAACGCATCCAGCCATCAAAAGTCTCCTTTGCTGCCGGTACCGGGGTGCCATCCTTCAGTTTAGCCCCTTGGAACGGTTGATATTTCAACTCTTTCAAACAATATCTGCCCGCTTTAACATCATAAGGCAAATCGGATGACAGATACGCGGTGCCATCTGCGTCAAGTTTGGTAATCATCGGGTAAGCGGCAATATAGTTGGGATGCTGGAAACCAGTATATCCAGGACGAATCTTGCTGGTATCTTTGAACTTGATAATTTTGTCGCCTCTTTTGACATCTGCAAGAACTTCCACCCAAACGTCACGCACCGGACAGGGAACGCCGTGATGGGCATTCAACAATATAAGCGGTCGTATGTTATGTTTCTTCAAAATGGCAAATATCTGGGCTAATCTCGTCTTCATATGCGGCATCAAATCATCATCCCAACCGGTACCACCCCACCCTATCTCGACCCGCATATTCCGAATCCCGCTTTCTTCCAACAACTGGCACAAAGCTTCGGTATATTTTACATCAACGTTATATTGGGTACCACAGAAGTTAGTCATGCGGCTTGCCGACCAGGTATCCATATAACTGCGCCATGGGGTATTAAAATAGCTGATAATGCCGAATGGTACATTAGCCTGTCCGGTATCTTCATAGGGGCCAGCCAGCTTAGCCGAAGCGGTAACTCCGTCCCATTCACCAATAGCCGGCAGTGCAGGAGTAGGAACAGGCAAAGCCGGTGCCACCTGGGCAAATGCCAACGATGTTAATACAGATAACGAAAGAAGCAAACCGATTCGACCGCAAAGATTCATAACCATTACATGAACTCCTGATAAATTGATGAAGATATTATACCATATCAGGGGAGACTGCCAACGCTTTATAGTACAATCGTTGCAAGATTTTTTTAAGTTACACAGAGATACACGGAGGAGACACGGAGATGCACGGAGGTTTTTGTATAGGTATTTGTAATAAAAACTACAATGCGAATCTTTGGATGCCATTTTTCAATATTTTTACATTAAAATTAATCAAAAGTCCTATCGGTTTTTTAGCAAATTTCATGTAAGTTAATATTTGTGCTCTATGAACTGGAATAATTTCGTCTACTGATTTTAGCTCAATAATTACAGTTTTCTCAACTAACAAGTCGATTTTATACCCGCATTCCATATTAATTTCTTTGTAAATTACCGGTAGAGGCAATTGCCTTTCTACGAATAGTTCTTTTTTGTGTAATTCATATGATAGACATTCTTCATAGGCACTTTCTAATAATCCCGGTCCTAAATTTCTGTGGACTTCAATTGCACAGCCAATTATCTTGTCAGTAATAATATATTTATCCATGTTATCTCCTTTGTAAGCAGCAAAATTATATCTTTTACCAGAAAGAAAAACAACCATAAAACAATAAATTATCTCCGTGTATCTCTGTGTCTACTCTGTTGCTCTGTGTCCCCTTCTTACTTAACTACATTCACCTTTGCCCACCCTTGCCCTTCGGTGAATTCGCGGGTGGTGAAGCACCAGATTACCAGTTTTTTTCCTGCCAGGTTGTCTTTGCGGCGGGCAAGGTTTTTCCGCGCTGGAGTGGCGCCGGATCCGCGTACTGCTACCAGGTCTACCGGGAAGCCGAGGTTCATCGCCAGGTTATCCACCAGGCCTGCCCCTACATAGAGCATATCATCGCCGCCGTGGAATATCAGGTTATGGCTGTCGCCGAGAAGTACTATCGGGCTTTCGCGCCAGGTGTCGACGGGGGTTAATCCAGCGGCGGTGCGTTCCTGCACAACGGTCATTTTCAGCTTTTCTTTACCAATAGCCTGGTCTGCCAGCATGCCGGCAAGGTCACCGGTTACTTCGGCATCGCGGACAACAGTTTCGTATTTCTTCTTGGCAATATCTTTGTACCAGGGACGGGATTTTATGTCATCACCCAGCATTTTCGCGACTAATACACATGCCTGCGGAGACCAGTGAGTATCGGTATGGCAGAACATTCCACCAGCGGCGTCATTGCGATGCTGCAGGAAAGTTGGGGTTAGGTCCAATACCTTCACGCCGTTTTCTTTTAGAACCGAGTAAAACTTCTCATGATAAATATCCAATCGCGGTACAGTGCCATCAGTGCTTTTTACGGTATCAGATATCATTTCCGGGTAAATTATTGACTTTTCCGGTACAGGAACCAGTATCAATTCAACTCCAGCTTTGTCGCACTGCTTTTTAAAATCAACAATAGCTGCCAATGAATCCTGGGCATCCGGGGTAGCGACGTGGCTTACCTTGGCGGCATTCTCTCCCCAAAATTCTGCGCCTACTCCCAGGCTTTTCAACTCGGATGATATAAACAGCCAGTTATCTTTACCGCGCACCACAGAAACATTCGCCTTCTCAGCATCAGCGGCTTTCTGAGCCAGGTCGGCAAAAAATGCTTTTGATATTTCTGGTGCAACTTTGGTATCCGCAGCATTACCATTTATCATAACCATCGGCATCGCCAGTGCCAATATCAGCATAATATTCATCTTCATTTTATCTCCCCTCTCCCCAATACAGGTTTAAGGCGTCAATGTCATCACCATTTAACTCAACTCTATTATACCCACCAAACTTGCCTTCTACCTTATCCCAGGCGGTTAATTTAAATGTAACGGTCTGCCCGACGCTATATGACGATGCAGGGGTTAATTTATTATCTTTCATTCCCCATACAAAGACCAATATCTCAGAATCACTAAGTGTCCCGGATTGAACTTTAACATTGCCTAAATCAATAGCAATTACGCAATCTTTATAAGCGACAGTACCCGGCTTCGGTGAAACTGATATAGCTTTGATAGTTCCAGATATTACTAAATCTTTTGATACTGTTGGTGGATTAACGACAATAGGAGTCACTGGTGGTTTTACTGTTGTAGTTTCTTTAATAGTAACATATCCAATTACTGGTGGCATTCCCAATGCGGTATCATTAACAGGCTCAAGATAAACTGAATATTTTCCAGGTTTAACCGGCTTGGATTTTTTATACATACCATCCCATTTAACGGTAAATGTCCCTGCTTTTTTCGCTTCATTTTTCTTTGACAACCTGCGGATATCTTTATTGGCAGCATCACGAATAGTCAGGTTTAATTTGCAATCTACCGGTACTTTGCAGATTATTGACGCAAAATTGCCATTTATCGCTTCAAAAGCATCTGGTGTTATTTTCGTTATCTCAAAGATATTCTTATCTGAAATAACTGTTTGATTTCCATTATTTGGTACCGGTACAGGAATCGGTACTGGCACAGGCACAACCGGAGCAACAGTCTTAACACTCTTCTTCTTATCCACCATCGGGTAAATCTCCCAGTCTCCCATCATCAGGTCGCGCATGGCGAACTCGTAAATTACCAGTTTTTTCCCTGCCAGCGGGTCTTGCCCGCGTTTCATGCGGTTGTCCAGTTCCTTGCGAGTGGCAAATGAACCACCGGCGTTGATGACAATCTTATCCAGCGGATGCTGTAATTGAAAACTCAACTGTTCAACAAAACCAGCTTCTTTACCCCAACCCATTCCTTCGAGTGAATAGATGTTAAAAAAGCTGTCGCCAAGCACTAAAACATCTGATGATTTGTCAGGTTGCCATGGATTGTTACCAATTGTCACAGGATGAATAGTAACAGTCTGTTTATCATAAATTTTCTGATAAACAGGAAGTTTTAGCATTTCTGCAATGTCACCGAAATTGGTGATATTTTCGACTTTTCGCTCATATTCTGTCGATTGAATTGCAGGTAACAGATTTTCTTTCTTAATATATTTCGACAGCGACTTCGCTGCGCATTCCATAGCATCCGGTGTCCAGTGAGTATCAGTCTCTAAATATTGCGGTTCTCTGGTTGCGCTTTTTTGTGCTATCAAATCGTCGGTCACTTCGAAAACACGTATATCTTTGTCAGTCATTTCATCTACAAACTGTTTGTATGACGGGTTTTGCACTGCATCGGCATCATACGAATAACGACCAGAAAGTTTATCAGGCTGGATAACCGGCTTAATCGGCGCCGGCATGACGATGAGTTCTATTCCGCGCGCTTTCAGTTTATCCCGCAAATCAAGTATCGCTATCCGCGGGTCTGGCTGAATAGCGGCGGTGGAGGAATCACCGCTGCGGCTGCGGGATTTCAGGCTGTCTTTATCCAAAAAACCTTTGCCGGTGCAGTAATCAACCTCGGGACGATAAAACAGCCAGCCCGGTACACCGATATAAGCCTGTTCGTTGCCAGCTTTAAATGTCCCGGTGAGCAACTGCTGAGCACCTGGCAGCAGACTCTGCCCGATGTCGGAAGATTTCTCCAGGCCTTTCTCAAAATCCTGAATCTCGCCAACAGTTGCCAGTGTGCCCCAGTATCTCCAAAAACCTTTATAGCCATGTTTATCCGTGCGTTCAAATGATGGCAGCAATTTGACCACTTCAAATACTTTCGGCTTTTCTCCCCGACTCAACTCGCGAGAAATCTGTATCAGCGGTTCACTGAATATAATCAGCATCAGCATGATCACCAGCGTCCAGGAGATTGCCGGAGTTAATTTGGTTCGTTTCAGCGCCAGTTCAGCCTCTTCTTCACGGCTGTTTTTTTCATACAGCGGAATGTGAACGTGAACTTGCTCTTCTTTTTTTTCTGGTATTTGTTCGGTTTTTTCTTTATTGTCTGTCATTTATGTTACCTGTTTTCATTTTTCGGTTTTCAGTTTTCAGTACAATTAAAATATGAAATATATGAATGGGTTATATTCCTGGGTGCGCAGCGCAATCAGGGAGATAAGAAATACTGCCATGGCAAGCATTTTTGGCCAGGTAAGTTTTTGAGTATATTCCCAGGTGTCGGGAACTGCCCAGATTAAGACTCCTGCAACCAGCATGCTGAAAACATAATATGGCTGATAAAGAATGCCGGATAGCAAATCCGCGCCGGACTGGACATGTCCTACCAACCCAACCATGCTGCTCAAATAATTCATGGTTGCGTGCAGATTCGGCGCGCGGAAAAATACCCAGGCAAATAGCACAATGATGAAGGTTAATATAACGCGGGCAAATTTTGGCAGGAAATCATACGGGCTTTTCTTGCCGATGCCGCGTTCAATAGCCAGTGCACCGCCGTGTATACCACCCCAAATGACGAAGTTCCAGGATGCGCCATGCCATAGACCGCCGAGGAGCATCGTAAGCGCAAGATTTATATAGGTGCGAAACTTGCCCAGGCGATTGCCGCCAAGTGGAATATACAAATATTCTCGCAGCCAGGTGGACAATGAAATATGCCAACGCCGCCAGAACTCGGTAATGGATTGCGAACGATATGGATGGTCAAAGTTGCGCGCAAATACAAACCCGAGCATTAAACCCAGGCCGATTGCCATATCGGAATAACCGCTGAAGTCAAAATATATCTGCCCGGAATAGCCTAATATTCCATACCAGGCATCGCCGGTATGCACCGAACCAGCATTAAAACACATATCGGCAATTTTTCCGCAGGGGTTGGCTATTAATACCTTTTTAGCCATCCCCAATGCGAAAAACGCTACGCCACGGGCAAACTTATCCAGAGTGAGAACGCGATTCTCCAACTGGTCGGCAAGGTAGGAAAACTTAAGAATCGGTCCGGCAACAAGGTGCGGGAACATGGAAACAAAACAGGAAAAATCTATAAAATTGCGCATCGCCTTGGCATCGCCGCGATATACGTCAATGGTATAACTGAGTGATTGGAAGGTATAAAAGCTGATGCCCAACGGCAATATCACGCGAAAGAAAGTATCCCATTGCCATTCCTGCAACCCAAGTGCGGTGACCAGCGCGTTATACGAATCCATGGTAAAGTTGAAATATTTAAAGAAACCCAGCATCAACAGGTTTGATACAATCGAGATAACAATCGCGTGACGCTGCAGCTTCGTTCGTTCACCTTTTGGCAGCGGTTTTACATCGCCTTTCCAATCACGCCAGAAATGCCAGGAATTATACGCGACAACTAAACTGATAAGCCAATCGATGAAGGTGGTTCCAAACATAAGAAAGATGAATTTGGGATTTGCCCAGCCATAGAAGATATACCCCAGCAAAATAAGCGACAAATTGCGCCAACGCTGAGGTGCTTTCCACAACGCGTAATATAAAATTAACGCGATAGGTAAAAAATAATAAATAAAAATATGCGATGAAAAAACCATTTATTAACTCCGGGATAATATTTTATAAAAAATTAACATGGATAGGCAGGATGGGCATGATATATTTTATCTTGTTAATCATGTTAATCATGTCTAAATTATGATGTCTGATATGGGTTTATGCACCTACGGAAACACCACTTCTACCCCGTCTGCCAGATAATTGACAGTATAAGGAACGTTATCTGTTCCTTTATAAGACAATTTTTCAAATTTACCAGCAACAACCTTTGCTGTAATTATGCGATATGTTCCGTGGGGAGTTTCTTTTACAGGTGAGACATTCAGCGTGCTGCCAGGGGCTATGGTTAATTTACCGGTATCACCTTCACCGGATAATTGCAGTGAATCGTACTTATTAGCATCTACAATGTCAATAGCCAAAATGCCGGACAATCCCATTTGTACTGAATTAAACTCTAATTTCCCAGTTTCATCTGCTTTTTCACCAGGTGATAATTTTCCCTTCACATCAACACTCAAATATCGTGCGTCTTTGCTGTCAGTTTTATTAATATATGTCAGTTTGCCATTGCCCTGCAAGGTGCCGGTTGCCGATACATTCAACCGCGCCACGGTTCCTTCACTGTAAAAACCACCCGGTCCGCAACTGCTCATTAATCTTTCAAATATGGCATCACTGCCACTGATGGTAAGTGTTCCAGCATTTTCTATCGACACTGCGCCGCCATGATTCCCCTGTAAAGACAATTTGCCTGCAATAACCGCATTACCGGCATTGGTAAATCTGGCATCGCGATTGTTGAAGCGATGTACTGAGCCATTATCATTAGTTGTTAATGCCAGGGTAGCACCGGAACGGATTTCTACAGTGCCGGTGACTGCATTATCCAGGTAACAATTGCCGCCAACGACGGTAAAATTAGCGGCGTCTTTACCGCTGCCTATCAATAATTGTGCTTTTGATGTACCGGTTGCGTCACCATTCGTTACAAAGCGCTTACCATTGCTTGGTCCAACACAACCCAGAGTCGCCTGCCCATCAAGAACTTTAATAATTCCATTGCTGGTATTTGAAATCGAGTTATCACTGTTACAAAATACAAGCTGACCCAGCAATACATTCGCGCCAAGTTCCAATGTGCCGGTATTATTTAAAGTTTGCATGCCCAGTCGCGAGCCAGACAAAACGCGCATAGTGCCGGTATTAGAATTATCACGGCCAAACCATGATTCCTGACCGGTGGATGATATCCATTGCAGACATGCGCCATTTTTCATGGTCCAGGTGCCAGTATTTGTGAAGTTCCGCCGCAACCAATTACGGCTGTCAGCAGCCCAATCAAAATATATCGTCGCCGCATCCTGTTCGATATTGCCGGAATTGTTGAATACCAGCATTCCGTCGCGACTGGTATAGCGAAATGTGGAAACCTGTGATGCCGCCTGAACTATTGCGCCTTGACCACCGCCGCCGATTAATGCTACATCCGGCATTGATTTGTATCCGCTGCCGCCATCGCTGACGAAGAAAGCGGCTATGCTTAACGATGCTTCTACCTCTGCCCCATCACCACCGCCACCAGAGAATGTTACCTTTGGCGCACGGATATATCCGCTACCGGGATTATTAATGTAAACTTTATCAATAGTGCCGTTATTTTTGTTAATATAAGCCGTCGCCACCGCTGAGCGGCCACCGGATATCTCCGGCACGGATATTATCACTGTCGGGTTGCTGGTATACCCGGTGCCAACTTTTGTAATAGAGATATCGCTCACGCACATTAATGCTTCTGCCGCGGCACCTTTTCCGCCGCCGCCTGTCAATGTAACAGTTGGCGCCTTAACATAATCATAACCACCATCAGCCACCGTTATCGCGGATACAGTACCATTGCCAGCCATTCGAATATTGCCAGATAATTTCACGTCGCTTAAAGTATCATTTTCAACCAGTAAAGGCTGCCCGTTTAAATCCAGCACCACATTGGTTGGCTCCACCGCGTTAATTGCAAAAGGTTTCTGGTTGCCAGATATAGCCAGCGCATCACCGAGTTGCAGTTTGTTAACAACACCAGTTTGGGTCTGGTTAATATCCAGTTCCCTGATATTAACTGGCTGGCTGGTTGTAACGGTTCGCTTGCCTGCAGCAACGTTGTCCAGCAGCACGCTGCCGCCTTTGCCGGGTATTGTATTATTAGTCCAATTAGCAGCAGTTTCCCAGTTGCCGTCACCGGCTGTCCAGGTAATATTTGATGCTTTTCGCGGCACTGTCCGCGGTATTTCAAGTGGTGTGACATCAAGGTAAAGATCCGGTTCCTCGCCTTCAATTTCACCGGTCATCGTCCGTTCTGATTCCTGTTCCGGGTGGTCTTCCCACTTCTCTATTGTTAACCTGTATACCTGGTCTTTTGCCAACTTCTCGTATGACGGAACCACTTTTGCATCCAGTACCGACCACTGGGCAACGGCGATAAGATTATCTTTTAATTCGCCGTTAATTACCTTCACGACCGTATATCTATTGATTGATAAACAGCGACGATACGGGGCAATGCCTTTCGGGTCTGCTGCGAAAGTACGATAGGTAAGTTTAGCATCAACTGTTATCGGTTTTGCCGCGGTGCGGGATGCCGCCTTTTCCTGGCGATAGTTATAACGCGCCTGCGCTTCCGGCTTTGGTATCACCCGGTTGTATATCGCGAAACCTTCCATCAAACCAGCCCAGTTATGGTCCCGGGTCCAGGCGTCGCCGGCGATAAGGTGCTGGCTGGTCCATTTGCTTAAATCGCCATGCACTAAACTGCGCAATAACACCCGTTTTCCGTTTAAATAGCAGGTTAATTTATCCGGTGCGTAACTCATCACAATATGGTTCGGCTGGTTGGGGGTTAATTTGCATAACGGCATGTCTAATGCCGGTTCGGTAGTTTTCAACCGCAGCACCAGCCATTCGCCACGCTGCAGCAGAAAGAAATTACCATTTACCGCGTCATCAGCACTGGCGAGAATAACTGCATCGTATGGCAAATCCACACTGGTTGGATTAATAGTCATCTCTATGCCAAGCTGGTTGCTTGCCTTGCATCCTGTCGCCAACGGTATATCGGCATCCGCCGGTACAAGCGCGCCAGCGGTCAAATCCATCACCTGGTAGCGGGTAAACCGCGCCATGTCGCGCAGTATCCCGCTGCACTGGCGAATTGCGCCGGTCTTCGGGTCGATTACCTGGCTGGCGGTGCTGCCATAACCATATTGATAAACCAATCCGGTAGTATCCGGCTGTGCCGGGGCAGCAACAGGAACATCCGGTTCATCCGGCTCAATAATTGCCGCAGCTTTAGGGTCAGGCTCAATCCATGCGCTGGGCCAGTAATCGCCGCAGTCGTTATTGGATATCCTCACCCACTTATCAATTTTCGCAAAGTCTGGCGAGAATTGCCCAAGGTATACTTCAACTTTAGCTGCACCTTCCGGGGATATTTTAACATCAGACGACCATTTCCAATCTGAATAAACATACGGACCGGTCAGGGTCATGAACTTAATATTATTGCTCCAGCGGGGATGATATAATTCATGATTGCTTTTCAATTCGGGGAAACTATCAAAGGTGCAGTAGTAATTATATGCCTTGCCGTCGCGGTTCGGTACGCACATGTGCACACTGCGATGGTTGCCGGTGAATACCCACATGCGGTGACTGCTGTCCGGCGACATTGACGGCCAGCACCCGCCCGCCATCTGCGAGAAATTGCCGTTTGGCAGTGTAAACATCCCCTGCGGAGAATTGCCGCCATCACCACCGCCAGAGGCAGCACGGCCATCGCCGGAAAGCATGAACATGTGGATGCTCATTTTATCCCAAACTAACTCGCTGACTTCCGGTTTGTCCATTTGGTATCGGCGAATTACACTTATCTCGGTGTCACCGCGTTTTTCCGGCAGACTGGCATACACCCAGGTAATTTTTGTGCGCGGGTCAGTCCATACATCTTCAAACTGTGCACCTTTCACCACCTGCCGCAATCCGGTGCCGTCCCAATTTATAATAGAAATCGTCTTTTCCAGTAACTCGCCAAAAACAACCTGTTTGCCATCGTCGGTAATAATCGGTTTCCAATAGCTGGATATTTTATCGGTAATCTGCCGTTCACCCTTCCCGTCATCACTGTCCAACCCCATCAGCCGCAAAGTTGCGCGTTCCGAATAAACACACGGTTTGTCCAACGCGTTATCCTCAATCCACACCACCCGGGTATGCGCGCCAGTAACCGCCCGCAAATCCGTACCGGTATCAGCAAATGCTGCAATAGAAGATATAAATACCAGAGAAAAAACCAACAAAAAGAATTTCATAATGACTCCCAATAACCTATTTGTGGTTAAGACACATTTTCAGGTATTTGGTTTGTGAACGGGTTAAGCAAATTTTGTCTAAACCACAGATTAGAATGATTGGAAATGATTAGGAATGATTACATTTTCAGTATATTAACTGAAAAAGCTCTTAATTAAAGTTTATATGTTATTAAATTTCAACCAAGCGTAAATCATATTAATCATTCTAAATCATTCTAATCTGTGGTTAAAAAGGTTGACAACAAAATTCCCTTAATGCATACTTCCACCATACAAAATAAAATCAGGGGTGTAGTGATGGCTATTAACATTGCGGGTTTCAACTCCCGCGTTCAACAATATTGCCAAGCGGCGGCAAACGCGGCTAAGGAATGGTACGATAAAGATGGGAATTGGCTGCTGCATACCAAGCCGGCGGAGACGCGGGAGAAGATGTGGCTTTGCTGTGCGCTGTATAAAGTCGGCGAGTCGGCATTTGCCGATGCTATTTTGCGCAAGGCGGATACTGAGCAATATGGCGATGTAAAATTCAACATATTTGATAATAATATAGCGGCGGCGTTAATCGTCAACCATGCCGGGAAGATGGCGGATGATGTGCGGATGAAACTGGAAGATTTGGTACGGGACGGGTTTTCTTTCAAGCCGGGCAACCGGCAGCCAGACTACCAGTTTCACGGCTATAATGACAATATGCCAGCCAAGGCAACAATGGGCTTGATTCTGGGCGGAGAATACCTGAATTGCCCGGACGCGGTGGAATATGGCCTGTGGAACCTGCGCCAATTCCGCGCCATGCTGGTGCGATGCGGGATAAACAGCGAATTCAACTCGCCGACTTATTCACCACTGACTATCCACGCCATGGGTGAAATTGCCGAACACGCGAAGAACCCGGAAGCGCGGGAGATTGCCCGCGGTATTGAGGAAAGACTGTGGATTGACATGGCATCGCGCTATCACCCTGAGATGGGAGTCATCGCCGGTCCTTATGCCCGCGCCTACACCATCGACACCATCGCCCACGTCAGTTGCGCAGCGGCAATGCTGGGGTTTGTATTGGGTGAAGGCGTTAATCCCTCTCCTATGACTTTATTTAAAAATGACCAAAATCTTGTAATTCACCACAAAGGCGACTACCCATTTAACATGGTACAGATGTGCTGGTTCGCGTCCGGGGCATACCATGTACCACCAATCGCGCAGGAATTGTTTGCAAATAAAAGCTACCCTTACCATGCGGTGGCGACCAGTGAACAAGGCAGTGCCACGGCAGATTTCCCAGCGCGCACCTGCCGCATTGAATCTCTGCTTACCCCAGACTATACCCTGGGAACTTCGTCGACATCATTATGCGGCGGCGAACAAACCATGAGCTATTTCGTCACATATAAAAAGAACAAAGAAGTGAAGTCATACGCGGATGTGGGAACGGTATTCGCCAAGATGACGATAAACGACGAAGTGCCGGGAACAATAAAACAGGCAGTAGAAGCCCCCGACGCCGGCGCAGAGTGGAAAGCGGATGGCAAGAAGAATGACACCGTAAAGTTCGAGAATTCTGGCGAGGACGACTGCCTGACTTCCCACGCGAATACTATCACCTTGCAGTCGGAATCGACGGCGATGGTGCTGACCCATCCGCATTTGAGCATGGGCGGCGATGCCGATACCGGAACCGGCGGCAAGCCACTATCCAAATTGAGCGAAATGGTGATTTTCCCAAAACATTTCGGCGGTGCCGACGAAATAATTGTTGGCGGTGTTCCACGAGCATCATGGGACGGCACTGTCGGCAAAGGCGAATGGATAGCATGCCGACGCGGCAGATTGCTGATAGCTATTCGACCGCTGGCATATTCAAGCGTGGTGGATAATATACAAATCACCCTGGAATCACTGCCGAAATATGACATCATTCGCACCACATTTTACAATGGTGAACAATGCACTTTTACCCGCGCGGAATTGCGGATGATATTCGGCGGATTCATCGCAGAACACGCCAGTATAGACGAATACCCATCGCTGCAAGCCTTCGCCGATGAACTTGCCACCGGTAAATTCACCGATTACTTCTGGACCACTCGTCGCACCAGATATCGCCGACAGGCAAGCAGTTTACGCCCAGCACTGGAGATTGAAACCTCGATTTACCCCGGCAGCCAATTAACCCGCATCGCCGCAATAAATGGCCAAGCGATAAACTGGCCGGCAGCAGCGTATGATGGTGTAAGCAATGACGACCTGCCATTCCTCTATGAACCATTCAAATCAGTACCGTCATTCTTCCCCTGGCAAGATTTCACCGTAGCATGGGGTGATTGGCCGTATGCAATTGGCGACAGGGAGTAATAAATAGACAATGGACAATTAATAAGTAAGCGTCAAATAATCTCCGCCTTGTTATGACTTTGCAATGTAGCTGCAATAAGTTTTCGCATCACGTATGCGATTAAAAATTGATACTGAGGATACATCACTAATCGCCGATGCTGATGCCCATGCAGCGACATTTTTAAATGATAAATCAGTAACACCATACGTTAAGATAATACAGAGTAGATAGGTGTCACTTTCCACGCTTTTTTTCGTATAAGCTCACCGTTTTTAATGCGGAATCATCTAAATCATCAGGTAATTCACGCACGATATATTCCCAAAGTTGATTAATATCAGTCGATAAATTATACATGCTATATGTCAACATTTTATATTCAATATGTCAAGTTTTTTCAATTCTTGTAATTACTCAGTTTCGTCAGACTAATTTATTATTTAATAAAATGTTAACGATATAATTATCAGCAAAGGGGACTGCACTTCGATAAACTCAGTACTGAACTTGAATACTGTGATTAAAGATAAACTTACAATCAAGTAAAAACACAGTATTCGTGCCTGTACCCATGCGTAAAATAAACAAAAAAGCTCAACTACCGGGTACTGGCAGCGCATCATGGTTCTGCTTATCTTTGTAAATAGGCTAAATTTTATGATGCAAGTCAGTTCCCTTATTCCACCATTTCTTCCTTTTTACACCAGATATGTGAAATTAAGAGAGTTCTTTATTTAATATTTTAAAACTGATGAGTCTGAATAGTTACTTTTTTCCGATAAGAAGAATTATGCCATAACATCATGTATTAAAGTAATTGTAATATTTTTTCTGAATAAATATTTTCAAAGTAAATTAAGAATAAGTTGTTTTCTTATTGCTAAAACGGGATGTATGCATATAAAATATCTATATGGACGTTAATAATAACGAATTGCCATTGTTGCCGGTGCCGATTGTTCTATTTCCAGGCACTTTTATGCCATTGTCAGTTGAGACAGATAGCTTTCGCGAAATGCTATATGATTTTTTTGACAGCCGGCAAAAATTCGGGGCGGTATACTCATCGCATGATTATTCGCTGGGACACAAAGCGGTGCCAGCGCTGATTGGGTGTGTCGCAACGGTGGAATTGATTGTTAATAAAGACGGGTCGGATAGTTATTATGCCGTTTTAGAAGGCCATCAGCGTATTCGAGTGTTGAATGTTATCGAAGGCGAACCGTTGTCAACCGCAATTATTGAATATCTGCCCGACCATAGCGGTAATGACGCGGTGAGCAAGGCAAACCGCGCGATGGAACTGTTTCGACAATACCTGGGATTAATCCGCGACCGCTACCAGTTAGACAATATGGATTTAGTATCTCCGCATGACCCTAATCTAACCTCGTATCTATTGGCATCTATTCTGATGATGCCACAGGAAGTTAAACAGCGCTGCCTGGAAAGTGCTACCGCCGCATACAGGTTGGAAGAAGAACTGGGATACCTGGAAAAAGAAGTGGAAAATCTGGAAATGTTGCATAATATAAGCAAAATCACCAAAAAAGATTTCTCTTTCCCCGATAATGAATATTTTGTGAATTTAATGCGAATATCAGAAAATTAGGTGCAGGTTTTATTTCACATCGAATAACATGATTTAAAAGAATTAATATTTTGATATCAAAAGACTCAGTAAAACATACTGGTTTTAAAACTCAACAATAATAGTAAACTTATTCTATCCTTTAAATCCTGTTAATCGATGTAAAAATATATATATCCGCAAAGGTAAATAATTACTATTCGTTGCAGGTATTGCAATAACACCCGCAAAAATATAAAATTATAAACAATAAATTACAACAAACTAATAAATCGGGAGAAAAGTATGTATAAAGGTTTTCACCATGTTGCCATCAAAGTCAAAGATTTTGATGCCAGTTTAAAATTTTACACCGAAGGCCTCGGTTGCGAACCGAAGATATTCTGGGGTGAAGGCGATGGCCGTGCGGTTATGCTGCATATCGGCAATGGCTGCATGATTGAACTGTTCGCTGGCGGACCGGCAGAGCAACCGGAAGGTTTGTGGATGCATCTGGCAATAAAAGTTGATAATTCTGACGAAGCATTGGCACGCGCATTAAAAGCAGGTGCTGTTCAAACAATGGCTCCCACCACCATAGATATTCCTTCGACACCGAAAACAGCCACTGTGCGTATATCATTTTGTAAAGGTTTAGATGGCGAGATTTTAGAATTTTTCCAAAGCGACGATATTTAAAATATCGTTAAAAAAGGACTTTTAATGTTAGATTTATTTGACCTGTTATATTTATGCGTACAGCATCAGGCGTCAGACCTGCATCTGACTGTTAATGAGCCGCCTATTTTACGAATTGACGGCAAATTAGTTCGGACAGAATTGCAATTTTTGACAGATATGGATTTGCAGAAGATTATTTATGATAATCTTACTGACCCGCAACAGGTCGAATTTGATAATAATAACGAGTTGGATTTTGCGATTTCACTGCCGGGTTCGGAACGTTTTCGCGTTAATGTGCATCGGCAGCGCAATTTTATCGAGGCAGCATTCCGCCGTATTCCCACCCGGATCCCCATCCTGGAACAGTTGCGAGTGCCAGCAATTGCGGCGGATCTGGCGCGAAAACAGAATGGTTTATTTTTAATTACAGGGGCAACCGGAACCGGCAAGACCACCACCATGGCGGCACTGGTTGATATGATAAATACTGACAGCGAGAAACTGATTATAACTATCGAAGATCCGATTGAGTTCTTACATCGCAATAAAAAAGGCATCGTAAAACAACGCGAGGTGAATGCGGATACCACATCTTTTGCTGCTGCTTTGCGCCACGCCCTGCGTCAGGACCCGGATGTTATTGTGGTAGGAGAAATGCGCGACCTGGAGACTATCCAAACAGCAATTACCGCAGCCGAGACCGGGCACCTGGTGATGGCAACCCTGCATACCCAGGACGCGATGCAAACTATCTCGCGAATTATCGACGTTTTCCCCCCGCACCAACAGCACCAGGTACGCCAACAGGTAGCGGACTGCCTGAACGGCGTCATCTCGCAAACGCTGCTGCCGGATATGAATGGAACAGGAATGGTGCTGGCTACTGAAGTTTTAGTTGGTACAGACGGGATACGCAACCTGATTCGCGAACAGCTATTCCAGCAAATACCATCATTAATGCAGACCGGCAGCAAGTATGGCATGCACATGATGGATAAATCACTGGTCGATCTCTACGAAAAGAAACTGATAACTTATGAACAGATGAACGCAAAACTGAAAGAACCAGACATAGCAGCAAGCCGAATTATGGAACAAGCCGCAACAATTGCAGAAGAACAACAGAAGAAAGCTCAGGGGAAAATGTGGTAGGAAAGTTTTCAGTTTTCAGTTTTCAGTTTTCAGTTTTCAGGATTCAGGATTCGAGAATTTAGTATCAGTGAATTTTCAATTCCCCACAACAACCTTTTTGGCACCTTGTTTTTCCAGCCAGATGCGGGTGCGGTCGGTTATGTCACCTTGCAATACTATTGTTCCTTCTTCTACTGTGCTGCCGCAACCCAGGGCTTTTCGCATGGTGCGGGCTAATTCTTCCAGGCGCGCGGATTGCATATTAAACCCGCTCACCACGGTTACTGTTTTGCCGCCACGGCCTTTTTTCTCACGCCGCAAAACCAGCTTTTCTATTTTGGCGAGATTTACTCCAGCGACGATTTTATTTTCCAGATTTGCGGGAACTGAGGACAGTTCCCCTACCTTATTTGCAGGTACTGGGGACAGTTCCCCTGCCGCCGGTGTAAATCCCTTTGCTATCAACTGTCCAGCCAATGCGGAGGAAAATCCGCTTTCTACTTTTTCAGTATTTATCTTCTCTTTTTTCATTTCTCTAAATTATCTTCTACAGCTTTCTGCAATGTTGCGGCAGATATTTTATAATGCGACGCATCCCATACTGCTTTGCCGTTTTTAAATAGTATAAACGGGGTAGTCGGTTAGCTCCTCCTACTGCTTTTACTATCATGTTCATCCC
>CAZWZF010000010.1:0-107214 GCA_964638715.1 uncultured bacterium
CGCGCCTACGCCAGTTGCGGTCAGTAGTCCTTCCGGTTTGCTGGTACCATCGCCATTGATAAATGCGGTTCCTTCCGCAACTCCAAACTGTTCGGCAAATTCCAACCGCAACTCGCTTTCCAGGTCGTAAACAGTATCTTCCAAATCTTCCTGGGATATCTTCACCAATGCGGTCACTTTGTGGGTGGCGATTTCCTCAAGGGTGAAGGTCATTCCGCTGTCAGTTGTAGATTCTGCCTCGCCGGTCCAGGCGGCACTGATAGAGCCGGTCTTGCGGGGAAGCTGGATTGCCCGCGCCGAGGTTTGCCGTACCCGGGCAATGCTGCGAATGGGGGAATATTCCGTCGCGGCACGAATCATTTCTCCCACAAAATGCACCGGGGCAAGATAACCGCCGGTGGTGTCTTCGCCGACTGTCATCAACTTGCGTTCGGCTGGCACGCCGGTGCGGCACCAGTTAACGAAACCACTGATGTCGTCACGGTTTGCCGCTCCCTTTGTTGCCGGTGCCGGACGGTTCAACCGGGTTTCCAGGGCATCAAGCCGCTGGCCGGCACGAGCAATAGCTTCATCCATCAACCCGGATTTTCGTCCGGTTTCTTCTACACGCAGGTTCTGCTTTTCCAGCATTCCGCGCATCTCCGCCCAGGTCTGACGGATTTCATTGTGAATCTCTTTCATCTCCATTTTTTGCTCCTTTTATACTATGCATGCGCTATTTTTGCGCAGCCAGTTGCGTATTTCATCCAGCAGGCTTTTTATTGATACGGCTTCACTTTTCACCTCATCAATACATGCCGCCGGGTTAGCCGGGAATGTCACCAGCGACAATTCCCACAACTTTATTTCCTGCAATCGCCGGGCATTGCGGGCAGTGTCATAACTATGACGCACCGCGTCATAGCCAATTGATAAACCGCAAATTGCCCCGGCGCGCAGCAACGCGTAGGCTTCCCTGCCGCGGGGTGAATCCAGCACCAATCTGCCTTTCACCCGCAAACCGTAGTCATCCTCGCTGATTGCCACGGTTATACCAACCGGGTTTGCCGGGTCGTGCTGCCACAATATCGGCACCTGCTGGCGATTGCTCAGCGATTTCGCGAATGCGCCTTTCTCTACCACGTCACCCTGATAATCCTGATTGCCAAATACCGAGGCGTAACCTATATACTACTAAGTGATGTCATTAAAATCAATCATAGAGTGTTTTATCCTCCTTTTTCAGGCATTAAAAACTTTAAACTTCTAATAAAAAAAAAGACATCAGGTGAAGTATCTTTAACTTCACCTGACGCCTTTTTAGATGTTTTATAATTATGCAGTCAATGTTAACGAATCTTGTATTGATGCAATTTTCGTCAAACCCAAAGCTTTGACAACATCATCACTGAATGTCATGCTGATCGATGTAACTCCTTTCTTTTTCTCAAAATGAATCTCTTTAATCAATAACTTCAATAAAATACCTTTCTTATTTTTATCAACAGTTTGTAACTCCTTTATAAATTTCTCCATTATAATCTTTATAATGTCAATAGATACAGGCTTTCGCGAACCAGTCTCAACTATTTGAGTGTTAAGACTTGATTCTTCAACAGAAAGAATACTTAACTTTTTAGCAACATCATTTAACTGCTCTTTTATCCAATTCGAATCAATTGATTCAGGGTCGAATAACATCAACATTTTTTTTCGTGATGATTCCAAAGTTTGCTGTTCTTTTTTAATTTCACTTAGCCGTGTCTTTAATGGATTTAAACAAGTTTGTTTTTGAGCGTTAACTTGCTTCATTAAATCATGAATTAATGTTGGGTGACAAAGTATTTTATTTAGACGTTTAAATACTAAATGTTCAGCTTTATCAGTTATAATTCCGTTACTGTGACAAAAAGATGACCCAAATTTTTTCCATCGTGAGCAACAATAACGTTCATAAATTGTCTTACTACCATCTTTATGTGTAGTTGTAGTACGTGACATTGTCATGACTGCATTACATTCAGGGCAACGAAGAAGACCTGTGAGAAGATGTCCTCTTTCATATGCACGAGAAGGACAACGTTTTTTAGCTTCACGCATCACATGAACACTGTCCCAAAGATTTTCACTAATGATAGGTTCATGAATACCTTTGAATAATTTTGTATATACAATCCTGCCATGTTGATCACGTGAAGTGTACCGTATATAACCTTTATAAAGAGGATTATCTAATATCTTTCTTACTGTCATATCCGAGAAATATGCTCCACGTTTACCTTTTATTCCTGATTGATTCAACCAGGAACGAATTTTCTTTAAACCTTGCCCTTTAGCATATCTTGTATAAATTTCCTTGATAACAGCGGCTTCTTCCGGTACTGGAATAATGGTAATTTTATCCCGTCCTTCAATGCTACGATTTTGTTTTCTCTCTTCTCGTGATATTCCACTATTAGTAGCATCATACCCATAAACTTTGCCACCAACCCAAATACCTTGAGAAACACATTGTCGCATTCCCATGCGCACATTATCACTGATAGTTTCACGTTCCATCTGGGCAACTGCTGCCATAACTGTTAAAAACAGCATCCCGCTGGATGTAGAAGTATCATATTGTGGCTCAGAAATAGGACGTAATGATACATTTGCCTTATTTAGCTTATCTACAATTTGCAAAGTGTCTATAGTTTTTCGACTAAGACGAGTTAATTTCCAAACAAGCAAATGAGAAAATTTGCCGGATTCTGCATCTTGAATAGCTTTTTGTAAACCAGGTCTATTCGTAATTGATTTACCACTGACACCAGGATCAGTATATTCAAATAATAATTGTAGGTTATTCTTTTCACAAAAAGCATAAGCTTCTTTAAGCTGACCATCAATACTGTAATTATCAACCTGATCTTCAGTTGATACGCGGCCATAAAATGCCGCAATGTTTGTTTTTGTTAAATTTTGACTTATAGTCATATTATCTCCTTTAAATAATACGAATTACTTCATCGACAGAACAACCATTTAATTCAGCTACAAGCGTACGCAATTCTAAATCGGTTTGCATTTCAAAATCAGCTTCAAATTCAGCTTGTAACAAAGCATTTATGTATGCATCTGTTTCCCGACGTACCTGATTCATTATTTTTTCAGGATTTTCCATATAGATTGTATTTATTATATCAGCCAGTAAATTAATTACTGCTGTGTATGTTGACATATTTTCTTTGTTTTTCATTGTTGTATACCTTTATAATATTCATTTAAAAATTGCTATAACACGTTATACCGTATCATAGCAGCGTATTTTCATGTTACACCTACTCTTCTACCCGATAGAGCCACCCGTTTGAGTGGGGTAATTTTGATATCAAAATGTCTTGCTTACCCTGTAAACCCTTCAATTTTTAGTATATGATTAAAATATAATTATTTTCATTTTATCCATTTATTACTAAAATTGCGGGTGAGGCGGGTGGATTCCCCATTTTTACTTGTATTACTAAGGATCTGCCAACCACCCTATAGGGTATGCTAAAAGAGTGGTAAGCAGCCTTTGATAAATTAAAAAAACAATTTATTTCATATTAAATTGCCTCCCAATTTTTAATAACAATAACGTTTATACCGTTTTGACCGGAAACCATGGTTTTTTTTCGTGTATATTTGCCTTTTTCATGTTCTAACCAGCCTTTGGTTCTCCATACTGCCAGCACCGTCTCAGAATCTTCAAACATTGCTTCACGAAGAATACGCCTGAAATCATTGGGATAAATAAAGAGTGATTTAGTTCCGTTACTATTACTATTTATCCGTCCCCATATTTCTCGAGCATAAGCTATAGGCCCTTCAGTTGGAAACTTATGGGAATTACGTGCAACTGCTTCTTTGAGACATTCTAAAGCAGATTTTGCTAAATCACGTTGTTCGGCAGTCGCATTGTTAGCGTTAAGTAAAAGCGGCCAGATTAAACCTTCAGTATCAAGTGGCTGGTTTAAAACCATATGAGCAAGCTGACCGGCCAGCAAAATTACTGCATATCTATCGGCAAGTCTTGATGCAAAAGGATCAAATTCCATTTGGTCAACACACCATTCTCGCCAATTTTGCCATCTTTCAACAATTTCAGATTCAGGGACGCTAAGCAGATATTCTGCAAATGCTGGAATTATATGTCCATTATGTTGCATTATAGCAGCACGAATATCATCAGCATGTTCTGGAGATTTAGTCCACTGAACTTCACCGATTTCTAATAATCGGATTCTTGCTCCGATAGCATGGCTTAATCGTGAACTGATTGGAAATTCACCTGTAGTAACCACCACAGTACCCCATGTTTCAACTCTTCGTATATCGCTATTCCTGTTTAGGCGTCCTTTCTCCTTGCCTTCCGATATGCGGTATATTAATGGAGTCAAATCATTTACAGAGAGGGAACCGGTTTCGTCGAAACCGGCTAATAAGCCATGATTACCACGTAGTGATGATAAGATAGCATTATCAGTTGCATGGAGTGTCTTTAGCAATCCTTCTTTTCTGGTAATGCCATCATTGACAGCATCTGGTGAACCACCAAGAGAAAGCATACATCGCAATGCTGTGGTCTTACCCTTCGATGAATCATTAAATATATGAATTGGCATTGATTCCAGAGGCATTGACTGCTGCAATAATCCTAATACTGGTGCCGCTAAACCTATGGCAACAGCTAACTCCATCGGCCCAAATCCTATAACATGAGCATCGATCCATTCCAGCTGGCCTTTTAATGACCCTATAGGTTCAAGTCTGAAATCACCACCATAGGTTGAATTACCACCTAATGATTCGTTATGTCTATATACTATTTTTTCATTCTCTGTGTTCCAACCAAGAGTGGTGTGAATATTGATAGTTTCAGCACTGGACTCTGAGTCACGAAGAAATCGCATAATTATATTGAACAAATAATCAGGACAATCAACGCCAACTGCTTGTAACTTCGCAGCACCACGCTTTGTAAAAACATCCTCGCGGTTTAACAAAATTATATTATCGCTTCCGTCTGAATCCAAATAACGTAATTTTAGTTGAATTGATTTGTCGTCAACATTACGAAGCCGCTGAATAATTTCAACCCGTCTGGCTAATTTCTTAATTTCGCCGGTTTGAACATCCGATATCATAAGAAAATCTCCATCAATCCACAAATTAGGATGAAAATCATCAGTTAAGTCATCTTGTTTTGTTAAATCTTTTTTCATATTATTTTATTCCTTGTATTTTCTGGAGAGCTAAACGAACTTAGCTCTCCAGAATAATATTTACCTTATTTTCGTAGGACGATTAGGGATTTGTCTTAAAGGCTGTTGTTTAGCCTTGTTTAAAGCAAGCATGTTCTTGCTGATAAAAAAACCAGGTGAAGTCATGTTTTTATATTTTTCAACACACTGGTCCCGAAAGTTGTCGGGACATACCAGCTTTTCACATCTAATATTACCGAAGTTTTCACCTGTTTGTGCCTGGACAAACTCGTCAATTTTCCTGTTCAACATTATTGATTTATAGCTAAACATAGCTGCCAATGCCCTTGCTGCTTCGATTTGGTTTTCGTTAATCAATAGGCGTAACCACAAGTATATGAAACGTCCGGCATCAGACCCGTTTTTTCTTGAATCAACAAGATAAGCACCGAAATGTTTACAATTTTGCGCAAGATTATTAAGAATTATCTGACCTTCTCTCGGCTTTTCCCCGCCAAAATCAGGCTGCAAATCATTTAATTTCTTGCTGTTTGCAAGTTTTTTAACACATTCCGGTACAGTTGCTATGGGGATATCGAATATAGATTTACCTTCAACAAATCTGTATATTCCGCCATTTGCATGAAGAGATGGTGGCATAACGGTATACCGGCCATTACTTAATATGGCTAATTCGCTATGCTGTTGTTCCCCCTTAATAGAGAAATTAGGAATAGAAACATGATCTGGCAGAGAGAACAGATATCTATGCCCATCCCCAGGCGTTAAAAACTCAACAGTATCTATGTCAAGCAATTCGGGAAGGTATTGCTTTAGCATCCTGCTACCTTCTTTCCCGTCAACATCAATTGCCACAATACCGCTTTTGTCCCCCAGTACTAACCCGATATTAAAAATATCGTTATGATAGACCCACTTTGCAATGTCATTTTCTGTTACTTCTGATATTTCGTTCCAACCCTGTATTAGTGGTGCTTTACCGGGACTTAAACAGGACTCTTTATGAGCCTTGGTCATCCCAACATGCGATCCGGGACAAACTGGAAGGATTGGTAAACCAGCATGTTGCAAAGCCAAAGCCATGGTCAAGACGTCATCAAATGAGAACTCGTCTTGATCATCTACCGATTCAACATCTAATGATTGATAATCCTGCTCATCTTCAATGTCAAAATCAGAACTGCCAAGATAGTACTCATCTGGGTATGTATTGTAGTCGTCGTCTGGTATAGTCGTTTCGAAATCATCCTCTGTATCATCGTAATCTACATAGTCAGATGGCATAGTGTGATTAATTTCCGAATAATCTTCAGTAATACTGTTCTGTCTGAAATTAACACGATTACTCAAAGGCTTTCTTATCGGTGAAGGAGAAGATTTCCTAATCGAATTGTCATCAGACAACCCTTCCCTAACAGATTTCTTTAAAGGTGAAGGGATACGTTGATCCATTAGCCCACGGACATCAGGTTTTTTAATTGGTTTCCTGACAGGTTGATCGATTCCCTGACTTTCAGAGATTTTCTTTTTTTGAAGCATTACAGCCTCCTTTAATAATATTCAACGACTGCGTCGCTGTGTATATATCTTAGCCAATTTAATAATCAAATTTTTTTACTTGTAGTTTTTGCGTCATCAATTGATTTTAACCCATGGATATCCAGCCTCCCCGTAAATTTATACTTAACTTTCAAGGAAGGTTATGTTAAAATATTTACATGAAAAAGCAATTAGAAACTGATGGGTCTATATTTAATATAAAGCAAATTTTAAATAATGAAGCTGCTTGCAGAGAGTTCATTATTCATAAATGTGAAGAATTGAAAATAATTAGGTGCCCTGATTGCAAAAGTACAAATATCCATAATGTAGCTGGAAAATTAGGCTTCTTTGATTGCTATAGTAAAAAACATAGTAAATATGAAAGATTTTCGGTATTTAATTATATTCGATGCTTTAAAAGAATTAAACGTCTGAGTAAACTATTATCAGTATTATATTTATTTATTGAAAAAGAAGGAATCGGTAATAGCGACTTGACTGATTTAGGAATCACCAAAAAGAATAAAATACCTATAAATTGGCAACATCAAATATACTTTTTTTTACAGTCAATAAACTTTCCAATATTAACAGGAATTGGTGAAGTATTTTTAGTTGATGGTCCAAAGAACAAAATACTTATGATATCAACGTCGTATCATAATGCAAATGATAAAAAAGTTACAAGATTTGAAAAGATAACACTATTAGATACAATCCATGATATTAACGAAGAACTTCAAAATATAGGTATTAACAACTGTCTTGAATATAACATTTTTTGTCAACAAAGCCAGGTTGTTCAAGAACTAAAAAAATTAGAAAAATATGATAATATAAAGATATTAACAAAAGAAGATTTGTGCGATTTAAAATTATTCTTCAAAAAGTTTAATGAATGGAAAGATATTACAGCAAAAGAAGTACCAAAGCTTAATGAAGATATAAAAGAAGAATTAAGAAAAAATGACGTGTTCTTTGATGAATATAATGAGTTACTAAATAGAAAATATGAGAAAAATAAAAGAGCTGTCAAAGATTTAATAGATTACTTATTAACTAATAATTTTATAAATAAAAATAATGCTAATAAATTAAATAAAGAATTCATAATACAAAAAATTAAAAATGAAGAATCATTGAAATCATTTTTTAATAAATGTGCTGTTAACACTAATCAACCTGATTTAATAAATAAAAAAATGAATCGTGAAATTAATAAATTAAATTCTGAATATAAACGCATTGTTAAAAACATTAAATGCACTTTAAATGCCGATTCTATTGTAGAAAAATTTGAGGAATATAATAAAAAAATCAAAATTATTATAAATAAAAAAGGGGACGTAAAAAAAGAAGTTAGCACTGATAAACCCTGGAGATCAAATTTGAGTTTCGCATGTGCAGAATACAATTTTAGAAAGTTTTTTGAACGACAACGAGCAAGCGAGATAGAAGTTTTTGAGAGGTTAATTGAAATAATTATTATTTCTCACAATGATTTTCCAAAGAATACTGAAGATAAAACACCATCTTCCCCTTAAATCGGAGAAGATGGTGTTTGTAAGAAAAATGCTATATCGTATATACATGTCCTTTCAGACAGAACTTGTAGCTTCCACTGCCGACCTCAATAACATAACTGTTATATCCTTCTGGTTTCTCAGGCAATTTTACTGTTGCCCGGGTATTGGCAGGTATTGTAGCTGTAAGGTATATATCCTCACCTTTCAACTTCCATTGCGTCAATATTCTGCCTCGTTGTATATCAATAGATGCTTGTACCCATTTAATATCTGCAATGTCGAAATATGGATTAATAATAACATGTGCAAAACCGGGTTCTGCCGGATCAGATTGAATACCGGTGTCAATAAAACGGTGATTTTACAATCAAAAAAAAAATAATGCTTCAATACTTATTACAGTATTGAAGCATTATTGTGCCTTTTTAGGTTCGCTTTTCTTTGTTAATAATGATTACTATCTGCGCAGTTAGTAATATTATTCGCGCAATAGTTTCAAGCATAAAATTTGCCCTCCTTTTATTTTTATTTCATTCTTACGTAACGTTAACTGTGTCACCGATAGCGTCACGCAGAAATGTGTTGATGGCATTGGCATCAGGGAAGGCGACTTGTGGCAAGTGGGTGCAAAGAACTATGTTACTGGACTTGCTGCGGGTGCGGATACGCAGGTTAAATCCTGGTGGATGTGGAGCGGAGCTTAATCGCAAACGAACTAAAGATACGCGTGAACCTGTTAAACGTAATGCTTCAATTTTTGATTTCAGTGATTTATATGATACTTTTACCGTAGAATGATACCTGAATTTTATCTCTTTCATGAGTTCTTCAGGAATCAAAGGTAATGGTATAATAGTTATTACTAATGGTGAATCAAAATAAAGCTCATAAACCTTAACTCGTGGAAGGTAGTTAATACAACTAACACGGTCAAGCATTTCTTCATATTTTTTCCCGACAACTTTAAGACGGTTCAAAAAGATACTACCAGAAATCAAATCAGCAGGATTGTCAGCAATGTAAGCATTTAACATAATACCCTGTTTAGCAGAATGTCGAATAAGTTTTTCAGCACGTCTAAACAACATTGCTGAGTATTTAGGCATTTTACTGGGTTGATTATAGGAAACGGCTTCTTTAGTTGTTACATAAATCATAATGTTGGTATCTCCTCTGCTTCAAACTCTGTAGCAGTGTGGTTACTGTAATCAAGGACATGGCGTTCATAGTCGTAATCGTTCTTGACAATGCTGAGTGCTTCACTTTCAGAAGATGCTTTAACTTCAACAACTTTCTGAAGAGTTTCAGTAATGGTAACCTGATATTTGCGTTTCTTTCTATTACAGCGATCATTCATTACTCTGTCCCCATGTTGCAGATTTTACTGCTATTGCTTGTAACCAATCTTTAGGTATTATTTCAGACGGAATCACCAAATAGTCAGCAGATACATCGGAGATGCTCATCACTAGCAAATATGCTTGTAGATGAAATAAAGTTTGGCATTCTTCAGCGCGGTCAATAACTGTTTGCAGCGGATCATCATCAGTGCTTAGGAACTCAGAAATCTTACCCCCTGATAATAAGTCATTTTTATCATCAATAATACAAAAGCGGAGCGCGTCGAAATAAGTATCGTCGCCATCAACGGCTTCAACGCAATCACGTGCAATCCATTCGCAATAATCGGCAAGTATTTGTTGTCTTTCTGTTAATCCTTCCAAATAGTCGCCTTTTAATAGTTGTGTGTGAGTAAATTCAATCATAAATACCTCTTTTGATGGAAAATAATGTAATTTGCCCGGGCGATACTAAATTAAACCGCGTTGTTTCATACTTACAAAACCGAGTTCACCAATAACAATATGGTCAAGAACCGGAATACCTAACAAATCACCTGCTTCTATCAGTCTTCTTGTCGTTTCTTCATCTTGCATGGAAGGTTCCGGGTTGCCACTCGGATGATTGTGAACTATGATTATCGCGTTGGCGTTTGCCAGTATACTGGCCTTGAAAACTTCGCGAGGATGTATCAGACAGGCATTAAGATGGCCAACACTGACTACATGGACGCCGGTAACTTGATTTCTGGTATCAAGTTGCAGGACGATAAAATGCTCTCGGTCTGCATGTCCGATTAAATCACGGACAATCTCAACAACGGCTTCCGCAGAATCTGCTAACCGAGATGGTGTGGATAACGTGCCTTCTCTTACAAGGGTTATCCGCTGAATAGGAATGTGTCGCATCATTTGCTCCCTTTAAAAGAAAAAGCCCAACCTTTATATAAGGTTGAGCTAATTTCTAAATTTAGATATCAAAATAATAATATTAATTTGATTTTTGATATGATGCGGTAGAAAAATCAGTTCACAACAACTTCTTGTCCTCGGTAATGATAAAAAGAAACCCTTTTGAGATTTTAGAGGAGATAATTCTTAATAATTCATTTTTTTGTATCAGTCATCTTTCTTAATTCCTCTGGCGTATAGTAACCATGAAAAATATTCTTGCATATTGGGCACTCTCTTGGTTTACCTACTGAATGACCACGAGTAAGGTGAATAAGTTTGTATTTAGACTCCCAACAAGATGAACAATATGCTTCACCTACTAAAATACCTTCTTCATTTTTTTTATAATACGCGTTTTCAAATCTTTCCATATTTGGTTTAATATCTAATGCTTCCTGAAGTCGTATAATCTCAACATCTTTCTCACGAGCAGATTCTTCAGCTTCAATTAGACTTATTTTAACATCATATAATGCGCTTATCATGTCAACTAGTTGAAGTTTTAGTTCAGCATTTTTAAATATTTCATCTGCACTAATCAACTTCTTTCCCATTTCAACGGCTATTTTTATGGCATTTAGTGCCGTCGCAACACCTGTAATTGATGGCATAATAGTCTCCTTTAATTCAGCCTTTTTCTCAACTTTAGTAATCCAAATTAATATCCAGTCACGTTGTGTCCAAAGTACCCACCACACAACGATAGTTAAGATATTGTATCCATCACAACACCATTTCCTTATCAAACTTGTATCTTTCTAAATTATTAATATATAACCACCAGTCTTTGTAAGTATATTTTTTCTTACGCCATTTACGAAGTACTATTGTCATTTCTTTTTCTTCATCTCGTCGTACAACATCGTAAAAGTTGTCTATTAACCATTCCCACACATAGATTCTTTCTGGTGAAAATATTTTTTCTTCTTCCCAGAACTCAGGTGGGTGAGATTTCATTTTACCATCTACTTCGCGACTTGGAACTCTAATATGTATTAATTCATGTATTACGATATGTTCAAATACCTGCACAGGAGTATCCGCATTATTCAGAATGCTGTGAAAGAAAATGGTTGCGTAACCTTCATCGGATTTGCATATACATGCCAATGATCCGCAATCAGCAAATACCACGTTAACTTTTATAAGTGATTCTGGAATTATTCTCATTCGATGTGATGAAATCATTTGATTAATATCAATCGATATCAAAGGCAATTCATGAGGTTGATCTTTACATGAATCGAACCAATTATCTAACTTATTCTTTTCTGTGGCTTTTTTAAACATGGCAATTTTAACACCAGTTTTTCATGATTATCCTTGCATGATTTTTGTTAGCATTGCTTTTATATAGGTACTTTTATCTTCTTCTTCAAACAAGATATTTCTATCAGTCATATCTTGTTTTGATATATTCCATTGCCGTTTTACAGCATGTGATGGTGTGTTTGATATGATAAACGAATTTAGTGTGACATTTGTATCACCTAATCTCAGTTCAATTTTCTTAATTTCTTTGTAGAACTCTATTTTAGGGTCTGTAGCACCAAGATTATGAATTCCTTTTGGGTCAACGAAGGTTACAAATTGTTTGTCACCATACAAAATCCAGAGTATGAAATCAGGATGAAAATTACCGGCTTCAAAAAAACCTACACCACGACCTTTGCTGAGGTTACGTAGTAAATATAACTCTTTTCCTTCAAAGAAATCTTTCGAATTATCGTAAAACTCTTTTAAATCTTCAACAAATTGCATTTCACCTTTATTAAGCGGGGCAGGACTTATTTCTACAATACCTTTTTCAAGGCACAAAAGTGGCTGGTAAAGATGTTTTCCAAACCATAGTGCTTTTATACCACTAAACTCCCAAGGTTTCAAGTTTCCTGATTCAATATTAGCTTTAAGTTCTCTGAGTTTATTTGCAATATCTACTTGCGATTCGTTTATTAAGATGCGATATCCGTTTTTACCTGCATCTTCTCTACATAGCAAATTGGGATCGTTTTCTTTCACATCAGTATATTCTAAATGCGGTAATTCCCAATCTTTTTTGCAGTAACTATAGTATAGTTTAGTATATTTTATCAGTAACGCCAAGGCGATTTGCTGCCATTGTTGCACCTTATTAAATGATTTGAAATCTAATTCACTTTGTGGGATATATAGCTGGTACCAGCTTTGATCAAGCAATAATCGCTCTATGATTTGCTTGTTAATATTAAAATTAAACCACCCTCGTCCGGCTTTAAAGCGTTCAATTTCAAAATACAAATATTCCAGGTCAAGAAATGCAATATGTTTATCCTGTAAATGAGTCACATTTGTGGTGGCATCTTTTTCATCGTCAGTCATTCCTTTTGACCGAAGTGCTTGTATTTTGGGATACCAATTAACAATTACTTGATTTTTTTGTAAATAATCTTTGGGTAAATCAAGAGTGGGTATTGGGCCTAAACGCCTAAATGCATCGCCAAAATCGGTATTTACACCATTTATAATCTTTTTCAAGCGGATTGTTTTTAAAGGCTTTGAGCCTAAATCCCGGATAACAGGCAAGAAAAATTCTTCTCGTTCTTCTTCATTTGGCAAACCTTCTTCTTCCAGAAAATCACGGAATTGCGCCATATAATCAGCATGTATGCCAAAAATAGAAAGTGTTTCCAGTATTCCTATATCTTCCGGACGTTTTACATCATTAGGCAAGGTTATTCGATTGCTTCTTTTAAGACTCTGATTATATCCTTTAAGTCGAACACCTCGACCAAATAGTTGGATTATCTGGGCACCTTCAGTAGCTCCTACATTCATAAGTCCCATGGTGCTTACTCGCCAACTGCTCCAACCTTCGGTAAATTTCTTTGACCCGATGAGTATATTTACGGTAGAGCTTTTTTTGTTAATATCATGAAATAACGACCCTGTAAAATCTCTGTCACCCGTTTCAATACCATGATCTTCACATAACTTCACAAGTTTTGCATCATCGCCGACATTAATTACCCCAAAAGGTTCATTATCGGCACCGATTCTTAGAGCTATTTCACCGATAGCACCTTTTAAGTTTTCTACATAAAGAAGCCCACCGCCAGCAGCATTAAAAAGAGTGTCCAGAATCTCAGCATAAATTGCTTCTGGCTGTAACCCAAAAGTATTGAATAAATTAAACTTGTTAGCGAAAAGATTTTTACCTGCCGCAGTTATCAATCCTTTATATAGAATCTGTCCGATATGTTCAATACTGCCACGACGGTCGGATACAAAACGGGCAAGGAACTTTAAAATTTCCACAATATCAGAGGCATCTTTTGTTGCCAAGTTCGCTGTTACCTTGCTGCCGACGAAAATCCAAAGTGGCTTATCTATATGAAATGCACGAAATGATGCTTCATGGTCTTTAAATAATTTCTGCTGCTGGAAAAATGCAAGTAAACATGCTGTCATATACAACTCAAGATGGTGACCCTGGATTTCTTCATCTAAATTGAGAATCTGATAATCTTTGCCAAATCCATCATTATAAAAATAGCGGTAAGAATAATCAAACAGAATACACCTGCTGTAGATTCCCGTTAAAGTTGCATTACCGCGAACGGCTTGAGAAAAAGTAGCAGAATATTCAAATGAGAAACCTTTTTCGCAAAGTGCATTTCTAAAACGCATCCAGGCACCCTCTTCACCAGAAGAAGCACCCCTATGCCCTTCGTCAATAAGTACCAGATTCTTGCCTTCAAAATTGTTAACCGCAACAGTTGTATCGCCAGAATCTTCTCTTAACTTGTTAATATCAATAATTTCTACTGCATGGCTGGTGAATAATTCACCGCCACCCTTGCTGAAAATTTCTGCTGAAATACCAGCAATTTTAAATTCTCGCAGGTGCTGCTGTGAAAGTCCATCATTAGGCGTAAGCAAAATAACCCGGTTCAGTTCACCTTTTCGGCCATATTTTTCGAGGTAATAACGGTATTGCAGAATGTTGGCGTGCATGATTAGAGTTTTTCCGCCACCAGTAGCTATCCAATAGGCAAGTTTATTCAAATCCATCTTTGGGTCGGTTGAATCATCAAAAGGTTTAATCTGATCTGCTTCATCTTTTCCAATATTGATGGCATTGATTTGAGTGGTTATTGATGATCGCAATGCAGTTGCATCTTCAAAATACTTATCCAAATAAATCTCTGTAAATAAAAGAGCAAGATATTGGAAATATTTCCAGGTAATTTCCTGCTCTCCATGACTAATACGCCGTGCATTCAGAATCTGGGTATGCCGAACAATATTCTGGTCATATTCCAGTAAAATATTCGGGGTAAGGTTGGAAAGATCGGGAAAATGAAGTACCAGGGCATGATAAAAGTAATGGATGTTGTCCCCGTCCAGTCCTTCCAAATTTTCTTCGCGCAGATGCAAGGCAATGTCTTCAAACCTTTCTACATCAAAAAGCCTTAGCATCCATTGGTTAAGAGCAAGTTTATATGCGAATTTAGTTTGCACCGCATTTTTTGTGCCGCGTCCTTTTTGTCCAACTTTAGAAATTCTTGCCATCCTTATATCCCCGCGTCTTCAAACATTAATTGCTTAAAATCCTGCTCTATCAGTCTTACCTTCCATGAATCGTCAGGTGTTTTCAGATTTTCCAGGTTATTGGTGCCATTAACATATATCAGGTCAAACTCGCTGTCCCGGCTGGAATAACCTTGTTTGGTAAACCATGCATCCAAAACCAGATTATCTTTTTCTAAATCTTCTGGAGTGTCTCCACCCGGACGGTTTCGCCAGATTACAAGTACCTTTTTGTCGTCTAAAGTAGTGCCGGTAACCGTTCGGAACCACCAGCTTACTTCTGCTGCATTTGAAGTGGTGACTGTTTTAATTCTATCTTTTATGTGCAGTCTTTTCTCACTATCCCTTTCAAATTCAGCAGTAAGGATATGAGGGGCAGCAATATTGGATACTTGTAAACCTATGAGATAATTAAAAGTCTCTAATAAATCTACTTTCACTTCTCGGCTTTCGTCACTTCCGCTTATTTTCACTTTCAGTGTATATGAAGTCGGGTCGATGAAGGCGTCAATATTCAGCAATGACGCGCTGTCGCGGCTTTCGATATCCAGCATATAGCGTAGGATATACTGTTCTTTCAGGTTGTCAGCACCTTGTGCCTCAGTAAGTTCCAACACCCCCTGCTGTTTATCGGTGCGACGCAAGTCAAGATTATTCAAGGTGTCTTCGTAAGATTCAAGACGAAGGTATTTGAAGCAATGTGAAATGCCAGATTCACGTTTGGTAGGTTTGCCATCTTTCCATTCGGAAGAATAGATGACTTGTTGAATCCGAGGGTTTAGAATGGTGTCGAAATAATCACCCATTTCTACAAGGATATATTTGCGGTTCCCTTGATCTTCACGATTAAGATTGATAACTGCATGACCGGTAGTGCCAGAACCGGCAAAGAAGTCAAGGATGTAAGGATTAGATTCTTCCATATCAATTATCATATTAATAATTTTTATTAGCAAAGAAAGAGGTTTCTTACCGTTATTAAAACTAACCCCACCTTCGTTAGCTATATTATTGTAGAGAATATCTGACCAAAGATTGCCTGACTTAATAGTCTTATAAACTATCCCATTCTGTTCTACAACTACATCACTTAAAAAAGCAACTAAATTTCGAATGTCATCTTTGTAATATTGCCTAATTTCTTTCCCAGCATTTCTTCCTTTACTTGGTACATAAGTTATACTTAATAATTCTGAAGTAATATCTTGCGTTTCATCTAATACTCTTTGTCTTATTGAACTTTGAGCGTTAGTTGTTCGGAAAATATTTTGATATTGATTTTCATATACAGCATTAACGTCCCCATTATATTTTTCATTAGCCACTTGCTGTACTGATTTAAACGTAAATAATTTATGCTTATATATCTTGATTTCATTACCTTTTCCATCAACAATTGATTTCACATATTCACCTTTATCGACGTTATCCATCACCGTAGTATATTTCCAGCTTTTACCATCATCTTTCATTTCTTGAATAAATTCAGTAAGTCTTTGCAAATCATATACAATTTCTGTTAGTTTAAAATCATTTGCAGAATTAGAAAATAGCAACACATATTCTGTTGTATTTCTAAGTGATTTCCCAAGATGACTACCAGAAACACCAGCAACTTTTGTTTTTACTGTAATCAAATTAATAAAAGAAAAATAATTATTTAAAATTTCTTTTAAATAATTCAATTCAATTTCGTCAATACTTGTGGTAATCGCACCAGATAAAGTAATAAGTGTCTTTGTTAGGTTGCTAAGATTTGCCATCATTGTGTTCCAACTTGAATGCTGATATGCGTCTTTATATGCAAATCCATCGCTTCCAGTATTATAAGGTGGATCAATATATACACACTTAACTTGCTCTCTATAACGCGCTTGCAACAAGTTAAGTGCCTGAAAGTTTTCACTATGAATGAGCAATCCATCCATCTGTTCATCAAAGTTTTCTATGCTGGAAATCAGTCGGGCTTTAAAGTCATCAGTGAAAAATTTCGTATCCAACACAAGTTTATCATTAGCTTTTAGAAAACCACCGGTTAACGGTTTGCTGTATCCTGGGGTAATACATTTTAACAAATCAGCATTAACTGGTTGTATTTCATCAATAGTAAACAGCTTCACCCATTCTTCGCGTTGCAGGTCATTTGCCGCAATTTCCGCGTAAAACTCTTCCGGTACTCTGTCCAGGGTGATGCAGTAATTTGTCTCGACTACGAACTTCTTTTTCAGCCAGAGTTTCTTCTGGAAGTCTTCTAACTGCGCCAGAAAATCGATGATTTTTTTGGCAATCTTGCGGATTACTTTAATCTTTGACAGATATTGCTCAACCTTTGGGGCAGTTTCGCTTTCAATATCATCAAGGTGCATCACTTCATTTTTTATATAAAAGTCCAGTTCAAGATTAAGAAACTTGCCTAAATCCTTGTGGATAAAGTAGTCAAATGTATTTCGTGCAGTATAACGATTCAGATGTGCCGTCAATTTGGTATAGTCAGCCTGTTCGCCATCAGCCTTGATATGTTTTTTACCTAATTCGGTAATCCATTTTGTCAAAGTAATATCAACCACGCCAAGGATACGCTTTTCGGCGATTGAAATAAGTTCTTTCTGTGCTGGTGACTTACTCTTCCCTTCCCGTTGCCCTATTGGCCAGTCGGCAACAACAGCAGGCCGATATTCAAACTTTATTATCAGTTCATTATTTTCTTCAACAATAAAATCATCGCCAGCAAGAATGAAAACCCGATCTTTATCTTCACTTGCCTTCACATTGCCATGTTCACCCTCGGCAACATCTACCAGCCTGAAATGCACTCGCATCTGGTTGGCTGTAATATCATCACCGGGTTTCGGCCGAAAAGCATAATCCCGCAGATATTCGCTGGTTTTTATATAATACTGGTCAGCATTTGCCCAATGGAGTTTGACTTCCTCACCCTCGTAAGGGATAGCGTAGACACCTTCTTTATAAACACGCTTGCTGATAAAATCACCCTCGGAATAATATCGACGGAAAAAGCTATATAGATTATCATAAACTTCACTCTCCAGCGCGTTAAGGTCAACGGCATCATTGGCAATTTTATCGTGGAGTTCTTTTACTTTTGGCGATATCTCCGGGTCAATTCCAGCTTCTGTAAGACTGGCAATCATCTTGTCTAATTCTTTTTGCAAAGTTGCTTTGTCGGATGGCTGGTATGCGGCAAAAGAGTTCTTAACCTGCGGCAATAAATCTTTATCCAAAAACTGGGTAATTTCTGTACTTCGGGCATGCATGATGCGATATATCCCAAAGTCAAGGTCAGGCTGGTCAAGTTGGAATAGTTCTTTTAGCAGGTTTTTTAATTTCTCGTACTTCTGACTCATATTAAATCCTTATTTATCGAATTTCACAATTTATACAACAGTCCATCTAACACTGAATAATGTTTCATTATCAGTTTTACCTGTAAGACGTTTTTCAAGTTGACTTATCAAGTTATTGCGTTTTTCAATGATTTCGTCTTCAACCTTGAATATTTCCTGTCGTTGACGACGCTGTTGTTTTCCGAGTGATTGTAACTTTTGTTCAATTTCATGCTGTTCTTCGAGATTTAACGCTTGCCGGGCTTCTCTTTGTAGGATTTTTATTTGCTCTTTGGTATCTTTTAATGCTTTCTCGGCCGATAATACCATATCGTCAGCCCATTTTTCTAACTTCTCACGAGCTTCATTAAAATATTTACTGTTTTGCTCTAACGAACGACTGACAGTAGCCTTAGAATGACGCTGCGATTCTGATTTTAGTTTATCTACAATATCATCAGACAGCGAAATATTTCTTACAACTCTACCAGAACATGAAAATATTTTCTCACATGTTTCCTGGTCCAATGGCTGTCCGGTATCATCGAAACCGGAAAACAACAGATATTCTTCCAAGTCATAACTTTCTATATTCAATTTATTTAATATCAAATATCCGGACTTGTCTTTCAATTGCTCAACAGCATGGATATGGGTAGCATGTTTTGAAATATCAATAACTAACTCAGCCGTTGGAGTATCAAGTTTTTTTGCATTTTCAATTACATATTCACCAAGCGGGTGGGATAGTCGATATAAATATGAATCGTTTACATCAACAGCAACATCTTGACTGCGATGTTCCTTGGTTATCAAGTGGTATCTACCTGTTTCAATTTCCTTTTTAGGAGATTTAAACAAATGAAAATATAACTCGTTATCATAAAATTCAGCAAAATCATTCAACATTTCTTCAGTTAATTTCCAAAATTTACTACTAAAACGGTCAATCTGCATTTTTGTATTTTTTAGCTGAACTCGTAAACGTTCATGAACATCTTCATCAAAATTCTCAAAAAGCATTCTGCGGGTATCATCCATACGCGCTTTGATTTTTTCATCCATTTCTTCCTGCAACGCATGGAAAGCGGTTTCTATTTCTTCCGGTGTCCGGCAATTCTGGTAGATATCAAATATTTTCTTTTCAAAATCAATGCCAGATTCAATAATACCCAGCACTTCATCCGACGCGCCAAAAACACCACTGAAAAGTTTAAATTTTTCAGATAACAACTCTAAAACACGGCGGTCAGCATCATTGCGTTCATTAAGAAAGTTGATGACTACTACATCATGTTTTTGCCCATATCGATGACAGCGGCCTATGCGCTGTTCAACCCGTTGTGGATTCCATGGTAAATCGTAATTGATAACTAATGAACAGAATTGCAGGTTGACACCTTCTGCTGCTGCTTCAGTGGCAATCATGATTTGTGCTTTATCTCTAAAATATTCTACTAATGCAGTACGAATATCTACGTCCCGTGAACCGCTTACCCGTCCAGTTTCTTTATTATCTGCTACCCAGGCATCATAAATAGCGGTAGTATCAGCACCGCTATTGGAACCGTTATAGCAAACTGTTTTACCCGCATATCCATGAGTATCCAGATAAGCCTTTAAATAATCTTGCGTACGGCGTGATTCGGTGAATATTAAAGCCTTTTGCTCAGCTCCAATATTTAGCATCTGTTGAAATCCTATTTCTAAAGCGGAAACCAATGAACTCGTTTTTGTATCAGTGCCTATACTTTTAGCCCATTTATTAAGACGATCTAATTCAGCTATTTCTTCTTTTAATTTATGTCTATCTATTGTTGAAGGAGTTATTACGTTTCCATCCTCCTCATCATCAAGGATTTCATCAAGTAAGTCTTCTTCAATATCTTCATTGCCAAACAGTGACTCAGTATACTGAGGATCGTCATTAATCTGCTCATCCCGCAGTTTTTCGAGCCGAATCATCATGGTTTTCAATGTCCCGGCGATGGCCAACGATGACGATGCCAGCAATTTGCGTAAAATAATATGCGTTAAATGTTTCTGACGGCTTGGAATTGCATAGCTGCTATCTCTTTGCAAAAATGCAGATACAGCCTCATATAATTTATGCTCATCATCAGTCGGTTTAAATGGACGGGTAATAGCACGCCGTTCGGTATATTTAATATATTCCATCACCTGATTTCGCAGAGTGCGTTTACAAAATGTTTGAAGTCGGTTGCGAAGGTCTCCGATATTACTATCTGCATTCATATATTGAGCACGAAAAGCATTAGCATCACCAAAAATATGCTCATCAATAAGTGTGGAAAGGCCATAAAGTTCTAAAAGTGAATTTTGCAGTGGGGTAGCAGATAAAAGCAGCTTTCGACAATCTTCTGTTGCCCAACGTATATTTTGACCAATCACATTACTTGCCCGATAAGCGTTTCGTAATTTATGAGCTTCATCAATAACCACCATATTCCATAAGATGGTTTTTATTTCATCCCGGATTTTATTTGCAAAGTTATAAGATACAATTATGACGGATTTCTCAAGTAATGGATTTTTACTTGACCGTTTGGACGTTTGATAAGATTTAGCATCTAGGATAAATACCGGAAGGTTAAACTTTTCTTCAAGTTCCAATGCCCATTGCTTGCGAATAGATGCCGGGCAAATAATCAATATTCGACGTTTACGCTCAGCCCATAATTGGCAAAGAATAATACCAGCTTCAATAGTTTTCCCCAGCCCAACCTCGTCAGCAAGTATAACGCCTTTAGATAATGGGGAATGCAAAGCAAACAAAGCAACTTCTATCTGATGCGGATTAAGGTCAACCGAGGCGTTAAATAAAGACATAGACAGCCGGTCTGAACTATCTACGCTCTTTCTGGTTAAGTCGTATGCTAAATATTTGCAATGATATGGTGTTAACATTCATTTCCCCATAACAATCCTTATTACATCTGAATTATAACAAAATACATATATAAAAGCCAGTATGAGGAGATAGGGGATAAGGTTAATTGTAAAATACGATTTCCTATTGGAAAATGTAATAGAACTGAAAGACATTAAGAAAGTATTTGCCATTCAAGAGCAAGAGTATGTATAATTAAAGATTGAGAAATAAATTGCATGCAAAATTGACGCACTATCAACATAAATTTTTAACCCACTTTTTGTGATTAATTTTATACGTTGTTTCGTGTTTTTTTATACTCCAGATTGGTATCATGTTTCAATTATCTTGTGTCGAATTTTTATTCTATCACACACCAGATAATTTTTTAATTTGAATATTTTTTTCGTCTTAAATCAAATGCTGGCATTGTTCCTTCAAGAACATCTATTACATGCTTCTTAACTACTTGATTTTCAATACTACCGGAAGTATAAGTTATTTTGTTAGTGATTTTATCTATAGAACAGTAACAAATTTGCTCTGCATCGCAGGCAATTGCAATATTAGGATTATGAGTTACAATAATGACTTGACGTTTTTTCTTTGCTTCACGAATACAAGGTACTAACTTATCAAAAACAGACTGATTATCTAAATTATCTTCAGGTTGATCTATTATTATTGGAATATCATTTTTACTTAATGCCAAATAGAAAATAAGTAAAACTATACCGCGTTGTCCTGCTGATAATTCTTTTAGGCTTCTCCCACTCATATTTAGACTATATTCAGCGTCTAAATAATTTAAAAAGGTTAATAAGTTATAAAACTTTTTCTTATCCTTAACTTTTTTAGATGAAATATTGATATCCTCATCAATACATTTTAACACTTCAGTAATAAATCCTTTCACACCCTCTGAATTATTAAAATCAAAATCTTTTATTATCTCGTCCATTTTTATCTGCGATTCTGCTATACCTGCAAAAATACCACTAAATTGTTTTGAGATTTGATCTAGCAATTTTGAGTTTATGTCACTATCACAAATTCCTATATTAACAACGAACTCAATGTTATCATCAATTGAAATAGACAGTTTTTTAAGCTCATTTTCAATCGGTTTATAAATTGAAGACAATATTATTGACATTGCCTTTTTCTGTTCGAATAATTTACTGACTAATTCTAATCGATTTTCTTTAAGTTGATTGTATTCCAAACGTAAAATGTTTGTGACATAATTTAACTCGTTTTCAATATTCCTAATTGTTCCTTCAGTAAAATTATCACCGATAATTTCAGATTTTGCTTTTTCCCAAATTTTCAAATTATCAAGATATCTCTGATATGATTTCTCATTAGCATCAGCACTAGATATTAGACCCATCTTTTGATTTTTAATCACAATTAACTTTTTTTGGAGTGAACTATTTTCATCTGATTGATCAGATACATCTAATAAAGACTGTTTTCCCCTTAATGATTTTGATAAATCTTCAATTTTCTTAATTATTATTGATGTAGGTGTAGTAATGGTTATTTTAAAAGAATCCGAATCAAATTCATATTTTTTAGCAATTCCTAATAAAGATAGATTTAGAGAATCAGCCTGGTCAGTCAGAATAACAATTTTATCTTTATATACATTTAATTCAGTTATTTTTTCATTTATTTCTTTTGCCTCATTAATAGTTTTCTCTATTTCTTGTTCTAAATCGAGAACTTGTTTATCCAATATACTTAATTGAATTACATAATCATCAGACTGACTTTTTTCAGGTTTCTCAATTTCAGATGGTTTATTCTTTTCATGTCTTTCTAAATCATCTTTTCTTTTTATAAGATTTTCTCTTAAACTTATTTCATAAGAAGAAACCAATTTTTCTTCTGCAGTGATTATCTCATCATTAATCTCTGAAAGTTTTTTTTGTAAATCTATAATTTGTGTTTTAAGCGTAATTGACTTACTTTCAATCAATTCTTCTAAATTTTTCGCAGTGCCTTTTTCAGTTACATCAACATAAGAAAAAATAACTTTATTAATTTCATCCTGAAATTCGTTATCTAAATCATTACATACCGATTCGATATATTTTTGTGGTAAGTACTGTGCATTCTCTATTGAACTTGAATATTTTAGTTCACCTAATGATATTTTTTTATCATCTTCTCCATCAAGCCACCGAATTAATCCTTCGTAATCATCTGCTAATTTTTTCTTTCTAAAACGATCTTGATGTAAAAATGATGCGTGCTTTGCAATCGCGTGACTTTGGCAACAATGTCCTATGATGTCTGATAAAGCACTTTTTCCACTACCCTTATTTCCAATAATTGCTGTTAATCCTGAATTTATTGGAATATCAAAATCAAACCAGTTACTTGATGGATTTTTAGGTATTTCAATTTTCTTTACAGTTATTGATTCAATATATCTTTGCTTGTTTTTATTCGCTATATCAAGTTTAATTGGTATATCTCCAACAAAAGTTCTTTCTTCTGGTTGATTAATACATTGAATTAATCCTTCAAAAGTAGGATCTGCTTTAATCCAAAGATATTCTTTAATACTATAATTTCTTGGGTCATGATTATCCGAGCAAATTATTAAAGGTTTTTCACCTATGGTAGGAAATACATGAGTTTTATAATTAGAAATGTCTTCTATTTTACCCATTTCAAAAAAATTGACATTCTTAGCAAATTCTTCTTTAATTGCTTCATTTACAGGTACTGAATTGGAAATCATATCATCTAATCCATTAGTTTTTGAACCAGCATGCAGAGATATAAGCGCATTTTGAGTTTTAGCGAATTTTAAAATTTCTTCAAAATCCCAATATATTTTATGATTATCTTCAGGATTTTTTGCGTTGTTTCTTTTAAATGAATTAAAATCTTCAATCAAAGCATCTAAGTTTTTCTTTTCAGAGAATAATAAAATAACATGAATATTTGATGCTCCTTTATCTGTCCTTAATTCAACACCAGGAAAAATAGTGATATTTGGAATAAGTTTATGTAAATTATTGATTCTTTCTTTATCAATAATGAAATGATCTGTGATAGCAACTGCTGCAAAATCCATTTTTTTCCAAGCCTGTGTGAGAATATCGTCAGAATCGTTACCATTGTATTTCGAATCGTATGAAGATGCTGTATGCACATGTAGATCCCATCTACGCCATTCTGAGCCTCTTGGATAATCTTTCATAACACTTATTCCTTTTTAGCAATTTTATCAGTATTTAACTATATTTTCAACATATTCATTATAAAAAGCAGTTTATTTTACTTTATGAATTGTGATAGGAAAGGCATGCCATAATCATAGGTGGTAGGGATAAGTAGTATATTTGTATTTTAGATGACTGTTAGATAATATCGTCTATCAAATAAAAAATAATTGTTTACGATGTCGTACATTCTCTTAATTTTATAACATGTATCTAATGCCATTTTACACAAATTTCACACCAAACCGGCATTTTACCCAAGGTTTTCCAGCACATTTAGTTGATTTTTGATATCAAATGACATCACTTAGCTATTTTTAGGTTAACCCTCAAAAATCCCTTGTTCGTCATCATAAGACTTAATTTCCAACCGAAAATCAGACTTGTCCATTATTAATCCTCCCCGTCATCCCATCCGTCGCCATCATTGCCGCGGGTGGCAGAATACAAAAACTCTTCACCCATACTCTGCAGCAGTTCCGGCAGCGACCCGATGTCCGCCACCTGCTGACTGACTTCCTCGCGAACCCCGTCGCACTCAATAACAACCGTAACCGTCATTGTATTTCTCCTTTTTAAAATGTGTTAAATGTCCAACACTACTTGCTAACCCAACCACCCCCTACCCCCTCCTTGGCAAGGAGGGGAGTTATGGTAGTTACCTTATAATATGGTGGCAGCTTCAATAATCACAATAAATCTTGATTTATAAACTCCCCTCCTTAACAAGGAGGGGTGGCCGAAGGCCGGGGTGGTTCCGCCTACCACAAAACTATCACCATACAAAAATTTTTAATTTTTAATTTTTAGAGGCTTTTGCAAAACCCAATGGTACAGACACCTTCCTGGCTTCGCCACTCGGTGTCAGTCCCTGAAAGTCGTTCTTCCCCTCTCCAACCGGGGAGGGGATTGAGGGGAGGGGCTTTTAAGGCGAAAATCTATAATTCAGAAAATAGGTTTTGCAAGAGCCTGTTTAATTTTTAATTAATTTCCAGCATCTTCCTTGCCTCATCCCGCTCAATCACCCCGGCCTTTACCGCTTCTATTGTTCGTGTCCACAGTTTTTCACGGTCTTCCTGAAGGGCTTCTATTTTATCGGGGTGGTATGTGAAGATATATTTTTCTGTACCGAAGGTGCTGCCCAGCCAGCGGGTTAATTCGTCAGATAGCCAGTCGAGAAGCGGCAGTACCGTTTCCAGGTAGAATGACCGGCGCGCCTCGCGGTAATTGGAATATGTCTTTGCGCCATTGTCTCCCAGCATTTCCGGCGGCACCCCGAAGGCGATGCAGATTTCCCGTGCGGACATCGTCATTCCTTCCTGCCATGCCATGTCGTCGGGGGTCAGGCTCACCTTTTCCCATTTCAACCCGCCTTGCAATACCAGTGGCGTGCCGGCATTCGTCGCACCGCTGTAACTTTCGCGAAGAGTGCGGCGCATGTCGTCTATCTGGCGGTCGGTAAGGTATTCGTTGGTGGATAATATTCCGCTGGGACGCGCGCTTTGCTGCAGCAGTGCCACATTCCAGGCGCGTCCAGCGTTGTTCTGGTCTACACTGCGGGAAGCGGCGGATAATGCCGGCAAGCCGATCCAGCTATCCAGCGGATTCACCGTCTTCAAATGCAATATTTCGTGTGGGGCAAACTCAAAAGTTTCATCGCCGTTGCGGTAGCGATAACCGGCGACCGAGAAAAAGGTATCCCCGGCGATAATCTCTACCTGGTTTGGCTGCAGGCTGTAAATCTCGCGGCCTGGCTTAACATCATGCAGGTAGGCATTGCCGCTGATCAGCAGCATCGTCACCGTTTCCTCGATAAGCCGCGTCCACGACTCGCCGGGTTGCGGATGGCTGATTATCCGGGCAGCACGGCAATTGGCGTCTTCCACCGGGCCATCGGTTGTCACCCGCATCACCCGCCACGGTATGCCGGCACAGGCACCGGCAATCTTTTTTATGCAGGCATAAACATACACGTTCTGCGCGTATCCCTCGCGGGCATAACTGTCATACCGCGCCGGCATCCACGCAGCCCGCCCGCTGCCCAGCACCACTCCACCGCCGCGCGACCGGGTAAACAAATCTGCAAACTTCTTAAACATCATCAAACCCCCAATAGCAAAAACCCCGCGCCAACCGGATGCAAACACCAGGTAAACGCGAGGCTCGTGGCCATATCAATATTTCGTTATGCGCCTATTATATGCAAACATCTGTTTGCTGTCAAGGGGGTAATAACAATTAAAAATTAAAAGTTGAAAATTAAAAATTATCTGAACCGCAGATTAAAATGATTTTGCATGATTGAAATGATTTTACGGGGTGGTTTTTTTATACATGGTGCAAATTTAAACTATTTTAACATCGATTTACAGTATGAGTTGGATAAAAAAATCACAAACAGGCGGATAATTAAAAAGTTCATTAATCATTATAATCATTTCCAATCATTCTAATCTGTGGTTCAGACAAGAAAGACTCATCTCTCTATTTTTTTCATTGACGCCATAAGGCACATGGAATAAAATATGATTGATGAGGAAAATTAATAGTCATTTGCGGTTTGCGGGTACTGAACCGGCGGTGAAAACTGACCGGCAGGCTTACAATATCTATGTTCAGGGGGCGCGGGCATTTGAGACGAAGGATTTTACCGCGGCTGTTGAATATCTTGGCACGGCTACCGAATTAAACCCTAAAAATGAAAAAGGGTGGATGTTTCTGGCGTTCAGCCAGTTTATGCTGGAGAATTACGAGGAATGCGAGAAGGCGGTGGATAACTGCCTGAAGATTGCCGATAACCCGTTCATGGTGCATTTGAAGGGTAAATTGATGCTGATTTTCCAGAAATATTCCGCTGCTGAGCAATATTTTCGCCGGGCATACGAACTGGCGCCGGGAGAATTGGAGTTCACCCACGACCTGGGCGAGTACCTATACGCAATCGGCAAATATGAAGACGCTGCTGAATATTACGCAGCAGTACTGAGGACGAATTACTCCGATATTTTCATGCAGTTGAACTATATTCATTGCCTGCTGCGCAAAAACGAATATCCGCCGGCTGTTGAGATGATGTCGAAAATAGTTGTAGAACACGCGACATCGATGCCGGTGCGGGATGAACTGGTTAAATTTATCATGAATATCCCCGAAAGTTTTGCCACTAAAGATAAGCTTATGAAGGGGATGATGAGCATCGCCGCGGAAAAATATGACAATAACCCGATAATCTACCTGACCTGCGGGATTTTATACACAAAAATGCAGAATTACGATAATGCCGCCAGCGCGCTGGACGAATATGCTGAACACGGCACCGACCAGTTGCCAGAAATATTGAATATGCTGGCAAACGCCCACATACAACTGGGGCATCGGGAACGCGCAAAGGAAGTACTCACCAGCGCAGCAGAAAAATGGGACGATTTCGTACCGATTCTGCTGCAATTGGGAATAATGCTGGCAGAAGACGGCAACTATGCCGGCAGCGACGAAGTCATGCAGCGCGCCCGCGACATATCGCCGAACTCCAAAGCCGTTAAAAATGCCGAAAGTATTATTACGAAGAGCAAGAAGGGGAGTTAGGATTAAAGGTATTAGGGGTTAGGTTTTCAGTTTATATTGATTTTAACAGGCTCTTGCAAAACCATACTAACTATATAATCAACCCAACCACCCCCTACCCCCTCCTTGCCAAGGAGGGGTGGCCGAAGGTCGGGGTGGTTTTCGCCTACCATAAACCTTCAACGTCAACATTTGAAAGATAGGTTTTGAAAGTGCCTGTTAATACAGAAATATAAAGAAGTTCCCTTTGCGGTAAAACAAATATCCGTCATTCATAAAGACGCAAGATTTTGCGTTTCTACAATTCCAGCGTCAGCGTTTCCAGTCCAACCAGTTTGTGCATTTGTTTCAGGCTTTTTTGCAACCTGTTTTCTTCAAATTCCAGGATTACCTTGTCAGAGTTTTTTGTTTCGAAGGGGAATTTTATTTTGTCTTCTTCGGCAGTTATTTTGCCGTTGCGCAGCGCAGCCACCAATGCCTTGGCGGTAATGCGCGGATAATCATCAAGGAACTTATCCTGCAGCAGCGGCACATCTATTCGTTCCGCGTCGGTTAAAATGAATTGCGGGATTTTTTTATTGATATCTTTGGTAACTTCCAATATCTCCGGCAACTTCACTACACCGGTTCCTAACGGACAATTAACCAGTTTTATCCCGCTGCGGCTGCGATACACCTCAAAATCCTTTACATGAATTGCCCGAATATACGAGAGCAGAGTCGATGCGCTTTCCAATGGTTCTTCCGGCACGCTTAATGGATTGCCGGTATCAAAACATACCCCGACATATTCGCAATTCAGTGCCTTGACGAATGCCAGTAGATCAACAGCGGCAATGTGCGGGCCATTTTTAATCAGCAGCATTATTTTCCATTTTTCCGCCGCTTTTAACGCAGGTTCCAGATCATGAATTATCGCTTGCAGCCGCGCTGTTCGTTCCTTTACATGGCCTTTTAAATCAGATATTTCGACTGTTACAGATTTTGCCCCGGCGGTACTCGCCGCATGAATCATTTTCGCCAGATGAACACCAGTCAGCTTATCCGCAGAAAAATGCAGAATCAACCCGAATCGTTTCGCGTCATTGCCCAATCGTGCCAATGCCATCATATCCAACAATTCTCCCGGCAATTCAGCCGGCAAGTTTTTTTCAACTAATTGCAGATTGGTAATGCCCATAGATTTAGCTTTTTCAAACAATTCTTCAATTTGCATTATCCCCTGACCAATAGGTTTATAAGTGTGTAAACCCATGTGCAGCGATAACGAATAGGCGTGCAGCGAAAATTTCATAACTCTCCCCAGGACGTATCTTTAACAATGTTATTTTACTATATTTTTACCCATTCCTGTAAGGGGTGAAAACTAATGTTTGATTATTTCTTTTGAAAAATATTTTTGATTATGAGCAAAGGTTATTCACCACTAAAGAGTGCAAAGACCACGAAAGAAGATTATAAAATTCTTTTGTGTTCTATGTGTTGCTTTGTGATGAATATGATAGCCATTTCTGTTCAATAAATATTTTTAATGAGATTTTAACGTAGAATTAACATTTCATTGGTTAAATTCGTTATAATAACCAACGGCTTGTAATAAAAAGCAAGGTGAGGAGATTTTTCTATGGCTGAAAGCGATAAAGTTTATACACTTATTTTAGGTGGTGGTGCCGGGCGTCGTTTGTTCCCGCTAACGCAAGACCGGGCAAAACCGGCGGTTCCATTAGCTGGTAAATTCCGATTAATTGATGTTCCTATCAGCAACTGTATCAACTCAAAATTAGGCAAGATATTTGTTGTTACCCAATTCAACAGTCAATCCATGCATCGGCATATCCATAACGCGTATAAATTTGATATCTTCAGCGATAGTTTTGTTGAAATATTGGCGGCAGAACAGACACAGCAGCGCTCGGAATGGTTCCAGGGAACCGCTGACGCAGTGCGCCGCAACCTGTGGCATTTAACCGACCCCGAAGTCGACCGCGTATTGATCCTCAGCGGCGACCAGTTATACCGCATGGATTTCCGCGATATTATCAAAACCCACGCTGAAAACCGCGCTGAAGTTACCGTTGCCGCTACCTTGCGCCGACCTGACCGCGTTGAAGGATTGGGCATTTTAAAGATTGACCGCCATTTCCGCGTCATCGATTTTGTCGAAAAACCTGACCGCGCCACCCTGAAAAACCTGATTATCCAGGGCGAAGACCTGGCTCCATTAGGCATTAAGGCGGAAGGCCCGGTTGTACTGGCATCGATGGGCATTTATATGTTCAACCGCAACCGGCTGGAACTGGCGCTGGATAACGAAATGGACGATTTTGGCCGCAATGTTATCCCCTGGTGTATTCAGCACATGCGGGTATTCGTACATCCATTCATGGGTTATTGGGAAGACGTCGGAACCATTCGCAACTTCTTTGATGTAAATATTGACTTGACAAATCAGGTGCCAAAATTCGACTTTTACGAACAAGGACGCCCTATTTACACCCATCCGCGCTTCCTGCCAAACGCGAAGGTTTGCGGAGACAGCACGGTAAACAGTTGTATCCTCAGCGATGGCGCCGTGGTAAACAACTCCATATTAAACCGCTGCGTTATCGGCATCCGTTCAATAGTAAATTCCGGGTGCAACCTGAACGAAGTAATCATGATGGGCCAGGACCGTTACGAAACCGTTGAAGAATGTGAGGAATGTGCCGGATTGCCGCAGCGCGGATTAGGCAAAGGCTGCAACATATCCCACGCGATTATCGATAAAAACGCCCGCATCGGCGACGGCGTAGTAATAACCAACCACGTCGGCAAACCGAACGAAGACGGCGATTGCTACTGCGTTCGCGACGGCATCGTGATCATCCCCAAAAACGCCATCGTACCAGATGGACGAAAAATATAGTTTGTTATTAATCAGCCTCTCTGTTTTTAATGGAGAGGCTTTTTTTGTACCAATAAATTGTGAACTATTACGATTTTTAAATTGACCTTGAGATATGATTTTGGATATAATTCGAGAAGATTTGAATATAAGGAATGATTGATGACTAAGAAAGAACTTGAAGATTACCTATGGGGGGCGGCTAATATCCTGCGCGGAATGATTGATGCTGCTGACTTTAAACAATATATTTTCCCACTGCTGTTTTTCAAACGCATCAGCGATGTGTGGAATGAAGAATATAAAACTGCGTTAGACGAGAGCGATGGCGACCTTGATTATGCATCATTTGCGGAAAATCACCGTTTTCAGATACCGGAAGGATGCCATTGGGAAGATGTGCGGAAAAAGACTGTAGATGTCGGCGCGGCGCTGCAATCAGCTATAACCGGCATTGAAAAGGCTAACTTTGAATTGCTTCATGATGTGTTTGGCGATGCCCAGTGGACCAATAAACGCCGGATGAGCGATGAGAAGATGCTGGACCTGATAGAGCATTTCAGCCGAATGGATTTGACCGTCAGCAATGTACCCCATGATATTATGGGCGAAGGGTATGAATACCTGATTAAAAAGTTCGCCGATGACAGCGGCCATACCGCGGCGGAGTTCTACACTAACCGCACTGTTGTTAAATTGATGACCCAAATATCTGACCCGCAAAGCGGTGAGAGTATTTACGACCCCACCTGCGGTAGTGGCGGCATATTGCTGTCCAGTACCCTGCATGTTAAGGCGCAAGGCAAGGAATACCGGACGTTGAAACTGTATGGACAGGAACTGAACCTGATTACCTCGGCCATTGCCCGCATAAATATGTTCATGCACAACGTTGACGAGTTTTTAATTGTTCAGGGTGATACTCTGGATAGCCCGCAAATATTGGAAGATGACGAGTTGAAAAGGTTTGACGTCATCATGGCCAACCCGCCATACAGCGTAAAACGGTGGAGCCAGCAAAAATGGATGAATGACCCATTTGGACGCAATATATGGGGAACCCCGCCTCAGGGGTGCGCCGACTACGCCTTTCAACAGCATATCATGAAAAGCCTGAACCCAGAAAGCGGTCGGTGCGTGGTGTTATGGCCCCATGGCGTATTGTTTCGCGACGCCGAGAGCGATATTCGCAAACGAATGATAGAAGAAGATTATGTTGACGCGGTAATAGGCCTGGGCAAAAACCTGTTTTACAACAGCAGCATGGAAAGTTGTTTGCTGGTTTGCCGCATGAAAAAGCCGGCGGAGAGAAAAGGCAAAATCATCTTTATCGATGCCAAAGAAGAGCTGCGGACAGAAAGAACCAATGCCTGGCTGGAACCGAAGCATATTAATAAAATCGCCGATGCTTATTGGAAATTTATGGATGCCGACGGTTTCGCAAAGGTAATGAGTAATGAAGAAGTGCTGGCTAATAACGGCAATTTGAGTTTACAGTTATTTGTGAAACAGGCGGCGATAGATAATGAACACAATACTGAAGATTTAATTGATGAAATCAGAGATGGTCAGGAGAAAATAAATTCGTCATTCGAAAACTTATATTCACAATTAAAAAATATTGGAATAGAAGTATGAAGTTAAATAAAGATAAATGGATAAAGGTTGATTTTAAAAATATAGTAATTTGTGTAGATCATCATTCTAAAAATCCTATTGCTGAAGGTTATAATAAATATGTAGGGTTAGAAAATATTAATGGTGAAACATTGAAAATTGAAGGTTACGGAAATGTTACTGATGGTACAACTTTTTCAAAAGTTTTTACAGAAGGTGATGTCTTATTTGGTAAGCGAAGAGCATATTTAAAAAAGGTTGCTATAGCAGATTTTAATGGGATTTGCTCAAGTGATATATTAGTTTTTAGACCTAAAGTAGAATTTTTAAACGCTAAATTATTACCTTTTTATGTTTTATCAAATGACTTTATAAATTATGCAGTTAAAACTTCATCAGGTTCATTATCACCTCGGACTAGATGGAAGGATTTAGCAAACTACGAAATACTTCTTCCCCCACTCGAAGAGCAAAAACAGATAGTCGCGCTTTTCCAATCTATTGAAACGGCGATTGAGGCGGTTGAGGGGCAGGAGAGGAAAGTAAAAGATTTATCGAAAAAATTAATAGATGGTTTAGTAAATGATAAACCAACATTTGGTAAGATGTTTGAAAGAAAAAATATAAATTTAGTCAATTATGGTGAAGTAACTGAAAAAATAATGAGAAAAATTGATCCTGTTAAATATGGTATTGAAAGAATAGTTGCCGGTGAACATATGGAAACAGACGATTTAAAAATTAGAAATTGGGGTATTTTAGGTAAATATTGTTTAGGTCCTGCTTTTCATGTCCTTTTCACGCCGGGTGATATTCTATATGGATCACGCAGAACATATCTTAGAAAAGTTGCGTTAGCTGATTTTGAAGGCGTATGTGCAAATACAACATATGTTATAAGGGCAAAAGAAGAAATATTACTTCAAAATTATCTAAAGCATATTATGCTCTCGGATCGATTTACGCAATATTCTATTAGTGTATCAAAAGGTTCAACAAATCCATACATTAATTGGAAAGATCTTGATAACTTTTCTCTTTATTTACCTGATATATCAACTCAAAAAGAAATAGTTGATGTTTTAGATAGAATATTGGATATTATCGAACAGTTAAAACAACAAAAGACCACCCTTAAAAACTTGAAGCAAAAGTTGTTAAGTGATATATTAGGGTAGCAAGGTTATTTAATAGAATCATGAATAACCGGAGAAGAATATGAAAGTAACACTAAAAAATATCGGCGTTTTCAAACAAGCAGAATATGAGCTTGGTGATTTAACCATTATCTGTGGTGAGAATAATACAGGAAAAACCTACGCAACCTATTCGTTGTATGGTTTTTATGATTATTGGAAAAAAGGATATATAATAAAAATATCAGAATCATATATTTCAAACTTAATGGAAACTGGTTCGTTAATTATTTCTTTAGATAATATTAATATCAATGATGAGATTAAAAATGCATGTGTGAAATATTCTAAAATACTTCCCAAAATTTTAGCTGCACAAGAGAAATATTTTGATAATTCATCTTTTGTTATATCATTAGATGATAATGATGTTTCTATTCTTGATAATTACGAAGAAAAATGGGGAACAACAAAAAATGAAATAATTCAAATTACTAAAGAAAGCGGAAAGAACGAGATTACTGTTAGTTTACTGATGAATTCTATCGATGCTAATAATGAATCTGTTAGAAGAAACTTAAGTAATGTTATTGGAAAAGCACTAAAAAAAATAATTTTCAGCAATACTTTCAGTGATATATTTATTGCAAGTGCGGAAAGAACCGGAGCTGTCATATTTAGAAATGAATTGAATATTGAAAAAAATATCCTGTTAAAAGAAGCCGCTGGTAGTGATGAAATTGATTTTAACGAAATCCTTAGAAAAGTATATAATTCAGCTTATGCATTACCCGTAAAAGATAATATTAACTTTATTAGAATTTTAGAAGATATTGGAAAATCAACAAGTGAAATAACAAAATTGCACAAGAGAAATATTTTGATAATTCATCTTTTGTTATATCATTAGATGATAATGATGTTTCTATTCTTGATAATTACGAAGAAAAATGGGGAACAACAAAAAATGAAATAATTCAAATTACTAAAGAAAGCGGAAAGAACGAGATTACTGTTAGTTTACTGATGAATTCTATCGATGCTAATAATGAATCTGTTAGAAGAAACTTAAGTAATGTTATTGGAAAAGCACTAAAAAAAATAATTTTCAGCAATACTTTCAGTGATATATTTATTGCAAGTGCGGAAAGAACCGGAGCTGTCATATTTAGAAATGAATTGAATATTGAAAAAAATATCCTGTTAAAAGAAGCCGCTGGTAGTGATGAAATTGATTTTAACGAAATCCTTAGAAAAGTATATAATTCAGCTTATGCATTACCCGTAAAAGATAATATTAACTTTATTAGAATTTTAGAAGATATTGGAAAATCAACAAGTGAAATAACAAAATTGCACCCAGAGATATTAAGTGACTTTGCTGATATAATTGGCGGTGAATATAAAGTAGGAAAAGAAGGTTTATATTTTATACCAAAATCAAATAAATCGGTAAAATTAACCATGGGAGAAAGTTCAAGTTCTGTTCGTTCATTATTAGATATAAGTTTTTACTTAAAATATGCTGCTGAAAAAGGCGACATGTTAATAATAGATGAACCAGAATTAAATCTTCATCCAAGTAATCAAAGAAAACTTGCAAAATTAATAGCTCGTTTAGTAAATATGGGAATTAAAGTCTTTATCACAACTCACAGCGACTATATTATAAAAGAATTAAATACATTAATTATGTTTAATAAAAAGAAAGATGAAGATAATTCTATGCACCTGATGAATAAGTTCGGTTATAAAGAGACAGAATTAATCAATCATGAACAGGTAAAAGTATATATATCATGTAAAGAAAAAGTTCAATTAGACGGGAAGTTAAAGAAAACTACAGTGCAAACATTAATCCCTGCGGAAATTGATGATTTTTATGGAATAGAAGCGCAGAGTTTCGATAAAACTATAGATGAAATGAATACAATACAGAAATCAATTATTTTTGGGAGAAAATAAATATGCCGCATACAGTGCTGAGAGCTGTTCTTAATAATGGTAGATTTGGTGATATAAGAAATCATTTAGCTATTTTAAAAGAATCTGGTCGAGATGCTGAATTAAAATTAATTAAAATTGATAATGTGCCGCATAATGCTGTGTTATTATCATTAGATGGTGTAGATACACAGACATTATTTAAAGGTGGAAATGGTCAAAATAAGAGATGCGATTATCTTTTAATTACTGGTGATATATTATATTTTATTGAGATGAAAACAAGTTCAAGAGCACCAGAGAAATATTATGATGAATGCATACAAAAATTTAATGCAATTGAATGCATAACTGATTATATTGATAGTGTGCTTGTTAAATTTTATGGCAAAGTTAAAATATTTAATCCATTACTAAAATGTTATACCTTGTTATATAAAGCAACACCTATCGATAAACAATTAACAAGTCAAAAACCAAAAGCTGAACCAATGAATAACACACCAGAAATGATGCTGACATTGCCTGTAGAAAATAATTCAACAATAGATATAAATGAATTAAGCAATTAACAGTGAGGATAAAATGGTATTTACCGAACTTAACAGCGTGGAATATTTCGTCGTTCGACAGTTAACCGGTGTTAACCTGAACCAGGTTAAGGCTGGGATGATGAATGAGGAAGCAGTACCTTACGGCGATAGCGCGCAATGGAGATATGTGCAGCCGGAATTGCTGGTAAGGTCAATAACCGATGTATTGCTGGAAAATGAATTGAAAGCGGCATTAATACGTCTGAACCCGGCAATAGCAGCAAATCCAGAATATGCCGAAAATGTGATAAACAAACTTCGCGCTATCCTTATCACTGTCAACAATGTCGGCCTGGTGCGCGCCAATGAAGAGTTTGCACGCTGGTTATGTGGAGAGATATCATTACCAATCGGCAAGGACAACGAGCATGTTAATATTCGTCTGATAGATTTTGATGAGATAAAGAATAATTCATTCATATTGACCCGCCAGTTTAATATAAGAGCGATGGAGACAAAAATCCCTGATATTGTGATGTTTGTAAATGGGATTCCGTTAGTGGTGGGTGAGGTGAAAACCCCGGTACGCCCGGCGATAACATGGTTTGACGCCGCCCATGATATCCATGCCGTGTATGAAAATAGTGTGCCGCAGTTGTTTGTGCCCAATGTATTATCCTTCGCCACCGAAGGAAAAGATTTATATATCGGTGGTGTCCGCACCCCATTAGAGTTCTGGTCGCCATGGCGGTTGGAAGATGAAAAAGATACACTGCACCATTTTGCCGGTTTACAGGATGTCGCCGGTCAATTAACCCACCTGTTAAAGCCATCTACCTTGCTGGATATATTGCAATATTTTACGATATACGCCACCAGTGGCAAGAAGAAAAAGATTAAGGTAGTTTGCCGATACCAGCAGTATGAAGGCGCAAATGCCATTGTCGAACGAGTGAAAGAAGGTAAAATAAAAAAAGGCTTGATTTGGCATTTCCAGGGTTCCGGCAAATCGTTGTTGATGCTGTTCGCCGCGCAAAAAATGCGCAAACAACAGGAACTGGGTAACCCTACAGTCATGATAGTAGTTGACCGGGTTGACCTGGACACCCAGATAGCGGCTACCTTTAATACTGCCGAAGTGCCGAATATGGTAACCACCGACAGCATAAAAGTTCTTCACGACCTGCTGGAAAAAGATACCAGAAAAATCATCATCACCATGATTCACAAGTTTAAAGAAGCATACCCGGACATGAATACCCGGGATAACATAATTGTAATGGTGGATGAAGCCCACAGAACACAGGAAGGTGACCTGGGTAGAAAAATGCGATCTGCACTGCCCAACGCATTTTTGTTTGGATTAACCGGAACACCAATAAATAAAGCCGATAAAAATACCTTCTGGGCATTCGGTGCCGAGGAAGACAGCAGCGGATATATGAGTCGTTATACCTTTCAGGAAAGTATTCGTGATAATGCCACACTGCCATTGCATTTTGAACCGCGTCTGCCAGATTATCATATCGACAAAGAAGGGATGGACATTGCATTCAAAGAGATGGCGAATGACCTTAACGAAACAGACCGTAATAAACTGAGCAAAAAAGCGGCAAAAATGTCGATATTCCTGAAATCGCCGGAACGGGTGCAAAATATCACCATGGATATAGTGGAACATTTCCAAAAGCATGTAGCACCAGAAGGTTTCAAAGCGATGATAGTCACCCCTGACCGTGACGCCTGTGTGTTATATAAAAAAGAGTTAGACGAATGGATGCCAACAGAAGCAAGTGCCGTTGTCATAAGCACCACAGCGAATGATGAATTGGATTTTAAGATAAAATACGCGATGGACAAAGACCAGCAGGAAAAGGTGATAGAAAAGTTTAACGACGTTGATTCTCCGTTAAAGTTTTTGATTGTCACCGCAAAGTTGCTTACTGGTTTTGACTCGCCGATTTTGCAAACCATGTACCTGGATAAATCGTTGAAAGACCATACTTTGCTGCAGGCGATTTGTCGTACCAACCGGCTATTCCCAAACAAGACATTTGGACGTATAGTGGATTATTTCGGTGTGTTTGATGATACAGCAAAAGCACTGGCATTTGACGAAGAATCAGTGAAAGCGGTTATCAGCAATCTGCAGGACTTGCGCGATAAACTGCCACAACAGATGGCGAAATGCCTGTCGCATTTTGAAGGATGCGATAGAACCGCAGAAGGTTTTGAAGGTTTGCAGATGGCGCAGGACTGTATAAATACCAATGATAAGCGTGACGCCTTCGCGAAAGACTTCATTTTATTGGCAAAGATATGGGAATCACTGTCGCCGGATGATGTGTTGAAAGATTATAAAAAAGATTATAAATGGCTGTCGCAGGTTTATATCTCAGTAAAACCTGGCAGTGATGACAATGGCAGATTATTATGGCATGCGTTAGGCGCGCAAACCACCGCGATAATTCATGAGCATATTCATGTGACCGGCATTAACCAGGACATGGAAGAATTGATTCTGGATGCGGAGATAATTGACAATCTGATGAATACGAAGAATCCAAAAGATGCTGATAAGGTTATAAAGATATTGATTAGCCGATTTGGCAAGCATGGTAACGACCCAATATTTAAAAATCTGAGTGAAAGACTGGAAGAATTAAGAGATAAAGCAGAACAGGGATTGATGAACAGTATAGATTTTATCAAGCATCTTTGTGAAATAGCAAAAGAAACATTGCAGGCAGAAAAACAGAATGAAAGCGAAGAACAGCAGAAATCGGCAAAGACGGCATTAACAGAGCTATTTCTGGCAATTAAGACAGATAAAACACCGGCTATTGTTGAACGGATAGTAAATGATATTGATGAAATTGTTCGGTTGGTGCGCTTTGACGGCTGGCAAGAAACCATCACTGGTGTCAGAGAAGTTCAACAATCTTTGCGCAAAACGTTGTTAAAATACAAATTACACAAAGATGTCGAACTATTCACCAAGTCATATGAATATATCAAAGAATATTATTGAACTTGATGTAAAGGTACAAACCAATGAACCCAACCCTGAGTATTTTCCCAAAATTTTTCAATAACCTTTCGCTATTGGAATTGGCCGGCTTGATTCGCGATGTCGGTCTTGACACCACGAACCTGGTAGTGCGGGGTGGTTTTTGGGTGTCACCAGAGAATATCGCTACCGAGTTGCCAGTATTTATGCGCAGCATGGCTGCCGAAGGGTTGCAGGTAAAATTTGCCACCACCGGCTATTCGGCGCGGGAACTGGTGCTAAACAGCGACCCTTTGAAGATTATGGCGGATAACGGCATCGAATATTTCCGCATGGGTTATTTTAGTTATGACCGCGATGTGCATGGTGCCATTACTGGCGCACGCGCCGACTTATCGGAATTGGCTGCGAAATGCGCGGCGGCAGGTATCCGCGGAGTATACCAGGTGCATCACGGTACACTTATCTCAAATGCATCTGCAGCATATATGGTATTCAATGGATTATCATCAAAATCTTTAGGTGTTGAACTTGACCCGGGAAACCAATGTTACGAAGGTTGGGAGAATATAAACCGTTCAATTAACCTGCTGGGTGACTATTTCTGCGCCATGGGGATTAAAGATACAATAATGAAGCGAGATACCACAAAAATAAACACATCCTCAAAAGGCTGGTATCGCGAATTCGTGCCATTGAATGAAGGTGTGATTGACTGGTATGAAATAGTTCGGGCATTGAAAGCTGCAGGTTTCGGCAGCCACCTGGTATTTATGCCATTTTATGATGAAAATAACCTGCCGGAAATGCGAAGAAAACTGAAAATAGAAGTAGCATACCTGCGCCAAGTAATTGCTGATGTGATGGGAGAATAATGATGGAAGAAAAACGATACATGGTAAGCCAGTTGGACGATATCGACCCGGTGCCATGCCCATGCGGCATGTCGCGCCGTGCTTTCGTATCACCGGATAACCCAGTCGCCACTCTGCACATGGTGGATATCTCGATAAATGCCAAAAAGCATTACCACAAAAAGCTGACCGAGATTTACCTGATTTTAGAGGGTGAAGGCGAGATGGAACTGGACGATGAAATAATCCCGGTGAAACCGCTAACCGCCATATTCATAAAGCCAGGCTGCCGCCACCGCGCGTTGGGCAACCTGAAAATAGTGAATATTCCGGTGCCAGCATTTGATCCGAATGACGAATGGTTTGATTAAAATGCTGCTTAAAAATTAATTAACAACAAAAAGTTTTTCGGGTTATAACCCGTAAAACTATTGCAGAATTGTAAACAATCTTCAAAAATGAAGTGCCTTCTTATTGCACACTATCACGCATCTGCTGCATTTTATGCAATCTCCATTGCATACCATGCCGGATTCTTTGGCTGCTGCTGATGCCGGGTTGATTTCCATTGGACATGCTTTGGCACACAGACCGCAATCTACACAATGGGTTGAATTTATTTGCAGCGGCATCTCTTTTTTCCCTATCCAATTTGCCATGCTGCCCATTGGGCAAAATGCACACCATGATCGCGGACGATATACGAAAGCAAGAACTATACCGACAATAGTGGTGAACGCCAGTAGATTAACGAATACCAGACCCATTGCCGGATAATTGCCCCAATGCTGCCATAAACCAAATGCCATCGACCCCATCATAAATGCCAGCACTGCAATGCGAAAAATATTTATTCGAAAGAACTTCGGCAGCGATTTCCCTGGACTTAATTTTTGCATGACAATATCAAAAAATGACCCGCGCGGACAAACATCGCACCATGCCCGACCAAACTTAAACGCAACAATAATCGACGCAAACATGCAAATTAGCACCGCAAAACCCAAAATCGGGTAAAAATACCCGCCAATTATCGCAACAGGCAAAGCAAGCCAAATTATCGTCTTCGTACCGTATCTCTGCCAGTAATTATCCCGCGGGGTCTTGTTTTTCATAACTTTACCACCTTATAACTATATCGTTATATAATCATACAGCACTAAATGATATCTGTCAAGAGGGAAAGAAATATTTTTCAACAATTATCTAAATTTCTCTCATTAAAAAAATTTCAATCGTAAACCTCCTTGCTGTTTGCATTAATTTGCATTAAATGCAAACAGACGTTTTCTCATTCATAACCTAATTATTTTCTTATATGATTTCGTATACGAAAAATTAGTATTTTTTAATATTTTTTTAATATTTTTTTAAATACCTATTGACTGCTTGGGTATTCTGTGGTTATATTTAGTAGTTCCAACCCAGAATTATCTGGTAAAATGTCATTTTTTAATGTTTTATGGGTATTTTTACCCATAAAACAGCTTGAGGAAAGAATGGATTTATTCGGCGAGTCCGAGGGTCATGTCGTTGACGACCGCAATCGAATCTGTGTTCCAAACCGCTTCAAATCATTTTTTGAAATGGGTGGCTACCTCATGCGCGACTTTAGCGGGAATTGTTTAGTATATAATCCGGCTTCACGAATGGAAGCTGTCAAGGCACAGATAACTGATGTAAAGCAGCAGTTATCATCAAGCGACCCGACAAGTTTTATCCAGGTGCAGCAAGCCAACGAGTTATTATCTCGCTATATCGGCGTTATGCAGCCAGTGATAATGGATGCTCAAGGCAGAATAGCACTGCCAACCGGTTTAAAACGTCGCGCCGGAATAAACAACACCGTTGTATTTTTGGCGTTGGGTGATCATTTGGAAATATGGGATCAGGAAAAATGGCAGCAGTATGAAGAAAACAGCCTGAACCCGGAATTTATGACCCAGGCGTTATCGGCAGTCGCTCCAGTAAAACGGAGTGAAATTGAGTAACAGCCATTAAGTTGGCAGATTTATTTCTCCGGTCTGTATATAAAATGTAAATCAGGCCGCGGAGTCCAGGTGGTCACCTTGGACTTCATCGCTCAGTCAAAGTAATTTTATTGTCGACGGATTACACCGTCTCGCAGCAACATCAAAGCAACGTTTTTTACGTTAGAGGTGACCACATGGCAAATACAGCAACAGCATTCAAACTTGATGCAGACATTCAAGAGCAAGTACAGGAACAATTAATTTTAACTCCAACGCACAATCAGCAGGTGCGTCCATCTGCGTTCGTCCAATTTTTAGAAAAAAAATGGCCGGTATCAATTCTTGTCTTGCTGTTATGTGTTGGCTTGCAGTCATTTTGCCATGTCATTATTGCCAACCAGGACTATCAGCGCCAGCGCACCAGCAGACAGCTTGCACAGTTGGAAGCTGACAAGCGCCACAACATGCTGATATTAGATAAGTTGGCCACCAAGCCGCGCATGATTAAAATGGCGCAGGTTATCGGACTGGCACAGCCAAGCACTGATCGGCTGCACATCATCAAATCCGCCAGCACCGGGCCGGCACGCCAGATAGCAAAAGAAAAAAGCACGAAGAGCGCATGGGCAAAATCCGGGTCAATGTGGGCCGCGGTATTTAAAAGAATCGGCCACGGACCTGGTGTAGCGACGCTCAACGATTAAATATTAATTATTAAATTATCGAGCCTTCCTCACCCAAGCAGGAAGGCTTTTTTATTCATCTTCTGGTGACGTTATGACTGAATCCAGCCCGCGAAAGCCTTTATTTAAGAAAAATATAGTATTTGCCAGCCGATGGTTTGGCATGATTTTCATTGTCATATTTTTATGGTTGGCAGCATTGCAGATATTTCAGGTCGGCCATTTCGCAACAATGGGCAGCGGCCGAGAAACCAAAACCATCACCAAACACCAGCGCGGCAGAATTCTCGACCGCAATGGCAAAACTCTGGCAATTGACGATGTTTCAGTATCTGTTTATTGCGATCCGGTCATGATTACCTTCCCCGGCGATACTAAAGCGGAATCCATGTATGACCCGAATGGTGCATACAATACTAAAAATGGACCTATTGACTTTGTCGTTAAGAATCTCGCGCCTATTTTTGATTGGAAAGAAGACGCGCTGTTTACCGAAATCACCCGGGTGCCGGATTTTGTATGGATAAAACGCAAAGACATTTCACCCGAAGCAGTCGCAACTATAAAAAGCTATAGCTTGCCCGGTGTTAAGATCGGACCGGATGGCAGAAAATTTTTCATTGAATTTGACGCAGTAGACTTTAAATATACTGATGGCATTTCTGACAGCATCGGCGAAGTTATCGGCATGGCACCATCAACAATAGAAAAAGAACTGGGTATTCTTTCTGACAAAAAGAGTGAGTATCTAAAGTTTGTAAAAATACACCCGGATGAAAACTCGCAGAAAATAGCTAAAAAGAACCGGGTTTACCGCCTTAGTGAAACTGCAACTACTACAGAGAAAAAACAGATCGAAGACCTGCGGCTGAATGGCATTACATTTATCGATGCCGGGCAAAATATCTCCGTGGGCTGTTATACCAAGGCTTTTCGCGGGATTACGCCAATGGCAAGCATTGACGATACCGCCGCCATGCTGGCACCGATATTGAATATGGATTTGGTGAAGTTGAAGCGAACCATGCAGGGAAAACTGCGGTATGTATCTATAAAGAAAAACCTTACCGATGCCCAATACAAAAAGTTCAGCGAATTACAGGCATCAATATTTGTGGTAAAACCCGGCAAAGTGTTGGAATCAAACGATGATGCCAAAGGCGACCCGCAGACAAGATTGATAAAAGCGGCAGAAAGGCTTTACCGGCTGATTCACAACCTGAAAAAAGATGACCCACTGGAGCCGCGGCCTGGCAAGAAAGAATTGATATCGCTGCAAGATATTGAAACAAAGCTAATGCCCGGCGCACCCATCGGGAAAATGGTGACAGTTGGCGATAAAGCTAAAAACAGTTCGATTATCCTGCCGATTAAGCGCTTGATATTATCACTGGAAAACAAGCCGATTCCCGGCGTAGTATATGGTTTACCCGGGGTGAAAACCGAAGAAAAAATGGTGCGCGAATACCCGTACAGTTCGGTATTATCGCAAACCCTGGGATACATGGAACAAACCAGCGAAGATAAATTTGAAGGTGTATTCGGGTTGGAAAAATGGCTGGAACCGCAATTAGCAGGTACAGATGGCGAAGAAGTGCAGATACGCGACGGACGCGGCAATGCAGTACCTGATACCTATAGAAAAACAGACCCGATAGATGGCAAAGATGTAACCACCACCATTGATATCAACATTCAGGAAGTTGCCGAAGAAGAGATAGCGAAATCAGTAGCAGCCCATAAGGCAAAAGGCGGCATTTGCGTAGTTATGAACCCGAAGAACGGGGAAATACTGGCAATGGCCAGCACCCCAACCTGGGACGCCAACAGGCGCGGTGAATACAAAGGATCATGGATTAACCCGATAATCAGCAACGTCTACGAGCCTGGTTCCACTTTCAAACTGGTAATCACTACCGCGGCATTGGATACCGGAAAAATTAAACCCGGCCAGCAGTTTATCAATTGTACCGGCGCACTATCAATCGCTGGCGGACGACCCATTCATGAGGCGCACCATGCTCATGGTCCCACTGATGCTAAAAGGTTGATGGAACAGTCCTGCAACCTGGGTGCGGCATTGCTGGCATACCGCATGGGATATGACAAAACAGTGGAATGGGTGAAAAAATTCGGCTTTACTCAGCGTACCGGATTAGAAAAATCAATCAACAGCAATATAAAATATTCCACCGAAGCGGCGGGAAGAATGCCGTTGAAAGAAATGCACGAGCGCGGGTCAACGCTGGCACAGGTAGGTTTTGGACAATCTATCACCATCACCCCGCTGCAGTTGGCGGCCGCGTATGCATCTGTCGCTAATAAAGGCGTCTATATTGCCCCGCATCTATTGTCGGACGACCAGCTTGCCGACCCGCCGGAAACGCACCGGGTATGCAAAGAATCAACCGCTAAGTTGATGATGTATTATATGGAAAATTGCGTATTAAACGGCACCGGAACCGCCGCCGCTATTGCCGGTTATCGCGTTGGCGGTAAAACAGGAACCGCACAAAAAGCTGTAAGTGGTTTTGGCTATTCAAAAGGTCTGCATGTCGGTTCGTTCTGCGGTATTATGCCTATGGATGACCCGCAATTAGTAGTGGTTGCCGTTATCGACGAACCGACCTTCGGTTATTACGGTGGTGTAGTCGCCGCCCCGGTGGTCCAGGTAGTAGGCGAAAAATCTCTGAAATTTATGAATATATTGCCAAAACAAGGGGTAGGAATTCCGCCAAAACTGAGAAATAAAATGGGCGGTATGAAAAAACCGGGAGATTAGAAGATATAGCCCTCCCTCGAAAGGAGAGGGGCTTTTTGCAAAACCCCGATGTGACAGACACCTTCCTGGCTTCGCCACTCGGTGTCAGTCACTGAAAGTTGTTCTTCCCCTCTCCACCCGGGGAGGGGATTTAAGATATCAATCTATAATTTAAAATAGGTTTTCCAATAGCCTGCTCAATTCTCAAATTGCCAACTTCCCCCAAAATCAGGTATACTTCACTACCTCTGGTATGTTTCAGAGCTAAAAAATTATGATTGAACAATCCAAAATACGAAATTTTTGCATTATTGCGCATATCGACCATGGCAAGTCGACGCTCGCTGACCGTCTGCTGGAGTTCACCGGAATGATGAATGACCGCAACAAGGCGGAGCAGATTCTTGACTCGATGGACCTGGAGCGCGAACGCGGCATCACCATCAAGGCGAGTGCTGTGGCTATCACCTACAAGGCACAAGACGGCAATGAATACGAATTCAACCTTATTGACACCCCGGGACACGTTGACTTTCATTACGAGGTTTCCCGTTCGCTGGCCGCCTGTGAAGGTGCCATTCTGGTGGTTGACGCCGTTCAAGGTGTCGAGGCACAGACAGTTGCAAATACCATTTTAGCTAACGAACAAGGGTTAACGCTGATACCGGTGATTAACAAGATCGACCTGCCGGCAGCAGACCCCGACCGGGTGCGCGAAGAAATCGAAGATGCCCTGGCTATTCCCGGTGAAGATGCCATCGAATGCAGTGCAAAAGAAGGCGTGGGCATCACCGAAATTTTGGAATCCATCGTTAAAAATCTCCCGGCACCGCAAGGCGACTATACCGCGCCATTGCAGGCGATGATTTTCGACTCGCATTTTGACCCCTACCGCGGCATTATCTGCTACGTTCGCGTGCGCAATGGCGTGTTGCGGCCGGGGATGAAAATACAGATTATGTCCATCGGCAAGGTTTGCGAGGTGCAGGAAGTCGGGCGTTTCACCCTGGGGATGAACCCGACTAACGAATTAGTTGCCGGGGAAGTTGGCTATATTCACGCCGGTATCAAATCGCTCAGCGACGCTCCGGTTGGCGATACCATTACCGATGCGGTGAACCCGGCAGACAAACCGCTGCCTGGTTTCCGCGAGGCAAAACCGATGGTATTCTGCGGGTTGTACCCCACCGACAGCGGCGATTACCCCGAATTGCGCGAGGCACTGGAAAAACTGCAATTAAATGACGCTGCCATTACCTATGAACCGGAGACATCATCCGCCCTTGGTTTCGGTTTCCGCGTCGGCTTTCTCGGATTGCTGCACATGGAAATCGTTCAGGAACGGCTGGAACGCGAATACAACCTGGATATCCTGGCGACATCCCCCAGCGTTGTTTATCGCGTCACCACCACCGCCGGCGAAGTGAGCATGATGGACAATCCCGCCGATATGCCCACCCCGGATAAAATTTCGAAGATTGAAGAACCATTTGTCCACGCGAAAATCATTGGACCCAGCGAATACATCGGCACCTGTATGGAACTGGCGCAGGACCGCCGCGGCGTTTTCATCTCCATGGAATACGCCGGTGCCAAACGGGTTATTTTGAATTATCTGCTGCCGTTGGGCGAGATTCTGCTGGACTTTTTTGACCAGTTGAAATCGCGCACTCGCGGTTATGCCAGCTTTGATTATGAATTCGACGATTACCGCGCCGGCGACCTGGTGCGGGTGAATATTCTGGTTAACGGCGACCCGATGGACGCGCTGTCATTCATCACCCCCCGCGAACGATCGTACAAACGCGGCGCCGCCATGGCACGCAAGATGAAAGAAGTTATTCCCCGCCAGCAGATGGAAGTACGCATTCAGGCAGCCATCGGCGGAAAAGTAATCGCGTCAGAATCAGTACGCCCATACCGCAAAGACGTTATCGCAAAATGCTACGGCGGCGACATCACCCGCAAACGCAAATTGCTGGAAAAACAGAAAGCCGGTAAAAAACGCATGAAATCCATCGGCAGCGTAGAAGTGCCCCAGGAAGCATTCATGAGCGTGCTGCGTCTGGAAGATTAGAATTTTAATATTTAAAATTAACCACAAAGAACGCAAAGAGCACAAAAGAAAAGTAAACCTGGTAGGGGAACTGTCCTCAGTACCCGCGACAGAACCGGTATAAAATGTAAATATTGGTGGTGGCGACAGATTTTCTTGAGTGGTGTGATTATTAATAAAAAAAATATCGCTATAAACGTTTCATCTTGTTAGAACAGACACTGTCGCGGGAACTGAGGACAGTTCCCCTACCATCCGACAATCGATGTACTAACCTTTTCATTGCGTTCTTTGTGCTCTTTGTGGTTAAATAAAAAAAGAGATAATTCCGACCCCGGAGGATAAAAATATGAAAACCCGTATTGGTGTGCTGGCCAGTGGCGGCGGGTCTAATATGCAGGCGATTATGCGCAGTATCGATGCCGGCGAGATAAACGGCGAGATAGTGGTGGTAATCAGCGATGTGCCGGGTGCCGGTGCACTGGCAAAGGCAGAAAATGCGGGCATACCCACCCGGGTGATGCGTCCCCGCGAATACTCCGGTCGTGACGCCTACAGCGCGGCACTGGCAGCAGAACTAAAATCCCACAACGTCGGCCTGGTGGTAATGGCGGGCTTTATGCGCATAGTAACCACCCCGTTGATAAACGCGTTCCCCAACCGCATCATGAACATCCACCCCGCGCTCATCCCCGCCTTCTGCGGTGCCGGCTTTTACGGCCACTACGTCCACGAGGCAGTGCTGGACTACGGCGCCCGGGTAAGCGGCTGCACCGTCCACTTTGTAGAAGAAGCAGTTGACGCCGGCCCCATAATAATCCAACGCGCCGTCCCCGTCCTCGACGACGACACTCCAGAGGCCCTCGCCGCAAGAATTTTGAAAGAAGAACACATAGCATACCCTGAAGCGGTAAGGCTGTATTGTGCGGGGATGTTGGGGATTGAGGGTCGGCGGGTTGTGGTAAAAGGGTAAAATAAACGAAGATAAAGTTAATAATAACAGCCACCATTTGGAATAGGGTCGCTTCGATTAACTCAGTATAAACGAAGCGACCCTATTCTGGTGAGTGAATAAATTTATTAAAGCTTATTTCAAATTTTAACCTTAAACGTCCGAATCTCATACGGCAAGATGGTGAAATGCAGGCCTTCTGCATCAAATTTCACCGGGGTGTCTTCACGTTCCAACAGGTTGCATTCGGTGGCGGATTTTATTGGAGTGGCGAATTTTATGGTTACGTCATCGTTTATGCCGTGACGCTCTACCACGCGGATGATTAATGCGTCGCTGTCTTCTGCTTTTTTCACCGCTTCGATGGTGATGCTTTTTGCTGTTACTTCGATAAATGAATAGCTGGCGGGTAATGGCCCCGTGTGATTATCGGCGACTACCGCTACTGCCGGGTCGTTAATGTCGAGTGCTTGCCCGATGGTATTCGCGCAACGCCAGGTGCCGGCATGAGGATACAGCGCGTATTTAAAGCGATGCTCTTCCTGGTCGGATGTCGGGTCAGGGTTTAACGGACCGCGCAGCAATGTAAGCGCAATCATCTTTTCCAGCGCTTCGTGGCCATATTTGCAGTCATTCAGCAGACTCAAACCATAATCAGCCTGGGATATATCCATCCACTGGTGCGCCGGTACTTCAAACTTAGCCGCGTCAAATGAATTGTTGCGGTAGGTGCTGCGCTCGATATTTCCATAAGGTATATCATAAGTGGCAGTTCTGGTGGTAATTGGAGTGTTGAAACGCACCTTCAACAATTTCTGCTGTTCGTGCCAGTCTACCCAGGTATCAAACTCAACGCGTTTGCCGTCATTGGTTAGAGATATCAACTGTTTCAACTTTGAATTGCGGAAATTTCTGGTTACCAGCAGCGATGAACGCAGCGGGCCTTGTTCGTAAATATGTACCGACGCGCCAGAAATATCAAACTCGACATCAGTATAGCTGGGTGCGATATCCCACGCTTCGTATTTCCCCGGCACATCTTCGTACAATTTAAATACATTGCCTTTCAATTTCGGGTCAATAGTTTCGCGTTTCGCCTGTTTATCGTATAGCGAGATAATTTCGCCTTCGTCGTTGAACTTAACTGAAATGTAATCATTTTCAAGTGAATTCGCGGTGACAGCCACTGGCACTTTTGATATATTGCCCGGCAATACTGAAAATACCGCAAATCCCACCGGCGGCAAGTTATTCGCCTGGAACGCCAGCACAGTGTCGCCGGTTTCAAAATCGGTAATGAACTGGTGCAGCACTTCCGCGCCTGCCGCATCGACAATATGGATGTCAGACTGCGGATAAGCAACGGTCGCCACGGTATCGCGTACCGTCATTAACTGGTTGAATACCACGATTTTTGTCCCGGCACCACTGGTGTCAATGCGAGTCACTATATCATTCAACGCGGCATCGCGAACGCCGGTGCCGTTTTTCACTGTGCGGTCGTATGTTTCCAGCAGGTCAAGATATACCGGCGGAATATGCGACCCGGGAAGCGAATCGTGGAACTGGTTGGTTAGCACATCTTTCCAACCGTTGGTAATCGCTTCAGTCGGGTAGGCCAGGCTGGCGCAATTTGACCATAATTCTGCCGACCGGTACAGCAATTCACAGCGACGATTCAGCTTTTTCAGCCGCGCCTTGGTGGTATGCACACCGCGATGCTCTTCCAGGTACAATTCGTCATTCACAATCGGCAGGTCGGTCAATTCTGCTTTTGCGGCGATGCTGTCCAGCGCGCCTTCAATGGTATTCGGTACAGTCGGAGTAACGCCGGGGAAATTGCCGTAGCGTTTCATATATTCCAGCATTTCCACATCCGGTCCGCCTCCACCGTCGCCCCAACCGTAGTTGTACAGGCTTTCGCCGATAGTGGTTTTATCCGAGAAGTTCTTCCAGTGTTTCGCCATGTGGTCGGGTTCGTTAGTGCCAATGAAATGGGTCGGCGGCACCAGCGACAATACCCGGGAACCATCCGGCCCCTGCCACCAGAAAGAGTTTTTCACCCATGGGTTGGTGTCGTTCCACACCACCATTTTATGGGTGACGAAATATTTCAACCCGCTGCGCAGCAATATCTGCGGCATGGTCCAGGCATTGCCGAATACATCCGGGCACCAGCAGGTATGCGGGGTAACGCCGAACTCGCGCTCCATGAATTGTGTACCGTATAAAATCTGCCGCACAAACGATTCGCCGGAAATCAGGTTGCAATCAGGTTCTACCCAAAACGCTCCGATAGCTTCCCAACGCCCTTCCTTGATGCGCGCCTTCACCTCCTCATACATGGACGGGTACAGCTTTTTCATCTCCGCATACATCATTGGCTGGCTTTGGCTGAAGATGAAATTGGGAAATTGCTCCATCAGGCGCAGCGCAGTGGCGTGGGTGCGGCCTAATTTGCGCACAAACTCTGCTTCGGTCCATAAAAACACGATATCCAGGTGGGAATTGCCGCACATGTGCATTAATCCATCTTTCTGGAATAGTTCGCTGCGGTAAATCTTTTCATGCAGCACGGCGCGTGCTTTGCGGGCATTTTCGCGGAATATTTCCGGATTTTTCTCATTCTGGTCAATAAAAGCAATGGCCTCGCAAAATCCTTCTTTCATAAATGCCACCAGGTCTTCATCCTGGTCCGGTACCACCAATACATTATAAGCAGCCTGAAAATCCCAATATGTATCGTTCATTTCGTCATCCATCACGGCAAAATGCGACGCTTCCAGGGTTTTCACCTCGGATTCGCCGAAATGCCAGAAGATGTATGACTCGACTTCAAAGTTGTAAATTTCATCGCCAGTGGCTTTGTCGGTAAGTGGCACGGTATCGCGGAATGGGTCAAGACCGTGGTACGGCGCACCGTTAAGCGATAACAGGCCATCGCCGCCAAAGTACGACTTCAATACCACCTTTTTACCCGCGAAACGCGGCGGTATCTTTGCTGTGGTGCGGAACAATGCGCTGACATCCGGTCCGCCCCAGGTTTGCCCGACTTTTATGGTGCGCCACGCTTCATCGCGCCATTTCTTCTCGCGGTGACGGGTGTAAATAAACTCGCGGAATTCCCATGATTCTATCGATTCGGTGTCAGGATAAATCCACTTTTTCAGCGATTTCACCTTGATTTCCACCGTTTCTTCAAAAGAAATAATGCGGCGCTGTTTTTTCTTAATCTCATCGCGCCAGCGAAGAAGGATTTCATCTATGCCAGACTGGTTAGCCATATTAAAGCTCCTGAAGGGAAATATCAATTTATCGGTTAACTAAGTATACGAGAGTTGCACGGGGTGTGACAAGTGGATTTTTACTTTTTTTATTTTACATCGATTTATAAGATTTTTCAGGATAAGGTTTTATAAAAATTTATTCACAGTCCTGATAAATCCTATTAATCGATGTGAAATAAATCAACAACTAAAATCTCTCAACCAGCATCCCCATAGCCACTGGCAATTGATTGTTATTCACAATTTTCCCGCCGTCTATTTCCAGCAGACGGTTGTTCATCCAGTCGCCGGCGAATAGGTGGCCGGTTGTCATATCGTAGGCCATGGCGCGGGTTTGTGCCGGCGCAGGGATTGGTTTGCCTAATTTTCGCGCGACGATGTCTATTGGCAGCAACTGCCAATGTTCGGCGTCAATTAGATAGATGGTACCGTCTGGTTTTTGCAGGAAATTGGCGGTAAATTTTATTGTGTCTGCTGTTGATGATATTTTTCCAGTGGAAATATCGACAAATGCCAGCGCGTTTGGCATCGAAACCAACAAGGTTCCATCTGCTGCCAACGCAACGCCGTTTACCACGTTTGGCATGGGAAGGTTTCGCAACGGTTTGCGATTTTCCATGTCGAACTCTATTATTTTTGATCCGAAAAATGATGCTATCCACAAGGTTTTTTCATCTTTTGACAATGCTAATCCTGTAGGATAACTCTCGATTGTCAGATCAATTGTCTCTTTCAACTTTAAATCCGGCAGCGAATATACCTGTAATTTTCCCGCACCTTCGCAAGCAACATATAACTCATTTCGTTTTTTACTGATTATCAGCGCGTTTGGGTGATGCGAGGTTGGCAATACCGCTTTTACCTTGCCATTGGCATCGCAAATAACAAGCCGGTTATCAGCATAATCAGCCGCAAAAATTGTGGTACCGTGTAAAACTCCATCGAATGTTTTTATCGCTGGCGGGTGCGAATCAGATGCAGGTGTCATCTTTTCAATCGCACGAAAATATTCCAGGTCGCGAGCATCGCCAGTGCGGGTAATGTCGTTTTCGGTCATACCCAGCGAACGCAGCAAAGCAATCGCGAACATTCGCCCACCTTCATAATTTGGATGCCATTGGTTATTCATCAATGATACCCGGAGAATGACAGTCCGGGTGATAGCGCCGTGAATATCAGCGAACAAAGCGCCATTTTTCCCGGCAAAATCTTTCAGTAATTCACTGCTTCGCACCATGCTGCGGTCAATAGCAGATGCCTTGTCAGTTGCGTGCATACTGAAAAACGTCGGTCCCAGCGCCTCTACATTCGGCGTCATTCCCGACGGCGATGCGCACAACACATTTATCCCATTATCGCGCAAAGGCTTCATCATTTTCGCGTAATTGCTGATAAAATCTTCCGGCGAAATCTGCATGGCATCATTCACACCATAAGCAATAATAGTCCACTGCGGTTTTAGCGGCAGCACATCTTTATCAATTCGCGCTACACCTTCCAAGGTGCGGTTAAGGCTGACGCCGGAATTGTAAACGGTTATTCCGCTTGCGGGGAAAACTGCATCTATAATTCGTACAAAATGCCGACCATAAAATTCTTCTTCGGTTATTGAATCACCGAAAAGCACTACCGTATCATTGCTTTTTAACTTAAAACTTTTTGCTAATTCCTGATGTTTTAACGTAACAGGCGCGGCAATCTGCCGCCATGCCAACCCACGAATTTCGGCATGGTGTTTAGTGAATGCTTCAGTTGCGCGATTCATCAATTTTAACCGCTGGTCAGGATAAAAAGTTATTTTCAGTGTATGCTGACCGCTAGATAATTGCAGCGGAATTTGCAAATGTTCAATAATACCTTCACCATCTGGCTTAATGCGTTGTGCCCGCAATGCCGGGTGCATTACCCCATCATCCACCGACCAGCTATAACGAGATTGTCCGATTGATCCGGGACCACGGCCGGCAATGATAACCAGTTGATACCACACCATTTCTTTATTTTCTGGAATAGTGAACTTGTAACTTATGAAAAAGCCAGGTCCATCGGTTGACGCAGCGTCTGTGGTGTCAAATATCAATCCGCCTGATTTCAGGAAAGACTCAACTTGTGGAATGTTGGAAGTAGAAAAATTAGCCATATTTATTGGCATATCAGACGATACATTTGCAGAATAAGCAGGAAGAGTTAAAGAGAATAATATCAGCAGTAAGATGAAAATAAACATGACAAACCTCACAATAAAATCTTTTTAAAGTATACTTGCGGTTTTGTTGGATTGCAATGACCGATTATTTTGTCTGAACCACGATTTATTGGATTATTGGATTTAAGGAAGCTTTTGCATAAACCGATGGTACAGACACCTTGCTGGCTTCGCCACTCGGTGTCAGTCCCTGATTTACACTCAGAAAAATAAGTTTTGCAAAAACTTTAAAAAATTGTCAATTCTCCATTGTCAATTGTCAATAAATTAAAGGTCTTTCTCAGTAATCATTCCACCGGGTCCGGTGCCTTTAATGGTAGATAAATCTATGTTGCGTTCGCGGGCTATTCTTCTGGCTGCCGGGGTGGCGCGTACAGCACCACCGGTTGCTGGTAGAGACGCATGGCCTTGCGTCTCTACGGGTGTGGTTGAAGTTGCCAAATGCAGGGTATTCAGCATTGTTTCACGAGCAAAAATAAGCTGGTTGTTTTCTTCGCGCATGGCAGTGGTATCTACAGTTTCACCGGCATTGCCAATTACTGCCAGGGTTACGCTGACAGGTGCGGTGCTTTTTTCTGCCAGCAATATTTCCAACACTACGCCGTCAACGGTTGATTGAAATTCATATACCACTTTGTCAGTAATTAATTCTGCTATCGGTTGACCGGAAATTACTGCATCACCAGCCGCAACCAGCCATTTACCTATGGTAGCTTCTTCCATTTCCGGGTATAATGCGTCAAGTTTGATTTGTGTTGGCATCTTTCTTCTCGTTTTTGTTTTATTTATTTGACACGAATACGTTGAAAAAGTGGCTGGCCAGCGTATATATAAATTTTTCTTAATTATATATAAACGATAATCATAATAATAAGTACCTGTGGATATGTGGACAGGATAGGGATTTTGAGAGAAATCTTAACTGTGTATAAATCAAATCTTAATTGTGTATTAACATCCAGTTATCCCCACAGAAAATTATCCCCATAAAGTTTATACCTTTATCCCCAGGTTTTATGCACACATGTTAGTAACCATAAAATTTGGGGTAGATGCGGATTATTTCTGTACTGGATTACATTTTTCAGCATAGAAATTCACTGCAAGACGGGTTTATAATTAATTGTTCTCAAAATTAATTTACATGTAAACAGGATACATGTAAAATTGGAGTTATCCACAGGTGTGGATAACTGATGGGGATAAATAAATTAAAATACAATCCATACATTTGTTTTCATATAAATGTCATTTTGAAAGGGAAAAAGGGGTAATTTTACGTTTGACAGCAGTTGTAACTGTTTAAAAATATCGTTATAATCATCCTGCGGACACAGACAGGATATCCACATAGTTTCACACAACTGTGGATAACTTTGTTAAAAATAAAAGTCATAAATGCTACGATTTTGGTATCTTTTTTGTTACAATAAGCAATCATTTTTCATTGATACCGCTGTCGTTTAAACCGTTTTAATCGCAATCATTTTCACAGTCGGCGTTAACACGCTTCTAACAGTAATTTTCACAGTTTCGGTTGCAGCATCCCTCCGCGCGTTTGGACAAAAACGTTCAAGGATATCGAAAAAATTAGGAAAGGTGGGGGAGCAGTTATGCCGAGCATCACAGCTCTGGAAGAAATCTGGGGGCAGGTTACATCTAATTTGAGCAAGAACCGCGCAAAAGTGGTTTCTGGCGCAATTAGATATATGCAGCCTATCAGCTATACAGAAAATAAATTAGTCATCGGGGTACACTCCGAAGTGACGTGTGATTTTCTTAAAAACAAAGTCGCCGATAAATTAAGCCTGGACCTTACCACAATGAATGGTTCACCCGTTGTGGTAGATTTTGTGGTACAACAGCAGAAATTAGCATTAGACATCAACAACCTGCCGGAAAAACCTGCGCTTAAACCGAGAAAACACGAACACATCAGTTTTTTACCGTTGAATGAAAAATATACCTTCGACAATTTCGTGGTGGGTGTGAATAACAAATTCGCCCATGCCGCCGGCGAGCGGGTAGCGAAATTCCCCGGAAAGTCATACAACCCGTTGTTCATCTACGGCGGCGTCGGACTTGGCAAGACCCACCTGATGCAGGCGATAGGCCATGCCGCGAAACACGCCAACCGCAACCTGCGCGTCAATTACGTCAGCGGCGACGACTTTACCCATCACATGGTTAATTCCATCACGCAAAACCGCTACGATTCATTCCGCGACGCCTATCGCGATGTGGATATCTGGCTGGTTGACGACATTCAGTTCATCGCTGCCAAGGAACGCACCGAGGCCGAGTTCTTCCAGGTATTTAATACCTTGCTGGAAACCGGACGTCAGGTAGTTATCAGCAGCGACCGCGCTCCCAAGGATTTGCAGATAATGGACCAGCGATTGCTGTCGCGCTTTGAATACGGCATCATGACCGATATTAAAATGCCCGACCGCGAGACCCGCATAGCCATTCTGCAGAAAAAAGTCGCCATCGAGGGGATGCGCGTACCGGAAGAAGTAATCAGCTATATTGCCACCACCATCAGCGCGAATATCCGCGTATTGGAAGGCGCATTGATTAAGGTTGCCGGCTATTGTTCAATCACCGGCGAGGAGCCGACGGTATCCATGGCGATGGAACTGCTCCGCGACCACAGTACCACCGCCGCGTCAAAAACCATCGGCATTGTCGAAATCCAGAATATGGTAACCGGCCATTTCAAAATATCAATTGATGAATTAGTAGGCACCAGCCGCACCCAGGATCTGGTACTGGCACGCCAGGTAGCGATGTACCTGTGCCGCAACCTGCTGAACTCATCATTCCCGGAAATAGCCCGCAAGTTCGGCAACCGCGACCACACCACCGTCATGTACGCCTGCACCAAATTGGAAAAATCGATGCGGATAGACAAAGAAATGAAGTCAATCATCAGCGACCTGACCACCCAGGCCCAGGAAGTAATAAAAAAAGCATAGCGTCATATATACATAATAAGGTATAGCCGAAAGAGAATATAGTTTTCTTTCGGCTTTTTTGTAAATGAATAGAGCGTTTCCTACAAAAATGACAATTATTAATAATTACGACAATTTTTCTCTGGCCATTGCTTTTGCAAATGGCGATAACTGGTTTAAATCAATTTCTGCCAATGAGTGCCATGACGCGCCAAGGGAATCCTGGTTGTCGCCGGTGGTGTTGATACTGTCGTTTTCATCAACGCTGGCATAGTAAATTATGCCGATGTGGTGCAGAGTAACATCATCACTGGCACTGTTCTGATATTGTTCAATATGCGATAAAGTTTTTGTTAGCTGGCAATCCACGCAACGCAACCCGGTTTCTTCAATAACTTCACGGCACAGCGCATCATCCGGCGATTCGCCAAACTCAATACTGCCGCCCGGCAGGTCATAGCGACCGATATAAGGTCCGCGTCCCTTCTTTATCAGCAATATTGAGTTGTTGCGAATTATGACGGCATATACGCCGATGTGAGTATGGTTGGTCATATATTTTCTCATCTATAAAATACTCCCCGCAATCCATATAATCCTCTAAATCCGCGGTTCAGGCAAAATAGAACAGTAACAGAGAAGACACTGATATACACAGAGGCTTAATAAAAACGTGGTGATCATGGATGATTGCCACGTTTTTTGTTGGTTTTATAATTCAAAGCATCTTTTTGTACGGCATTCCCTACAAAATAACAAGTTTTTGCACAACCTTGTTATAACATGGTGTGACAGACACCTTCCTGGCTTCGCCACTCGGTGTCAGTCACTGAAAGTCGTTACAAAGATTTTTTAATATATCTCTGTGAGTCTCTGTGTCTTCTCTGTGAATCTTGTATATTTAATCTTTTTAATCCTCTAAATCCGCGGTTCAGAAAAAATAATCCACAAAATTATACAAAACACCATTAACAAATGTATACTAATCGTGTCTTATATATAAATTGTCATGTTTATTGCGTCGATTTGCACGCTACTCGTATAAAGGAGCTGTTATGCTGAAGTACCTGCGTTTACTGGTTGTCCTGTCGTTTTGTATGGCAGGTTTATTTGTTCAGGCCGTTGATTATGCTTGGATTGAGGGTGAAACACCTACTAAGTCTGCTGTGAAGTTTACCACTAACGGCTGGGGCAATGTTTCCTTGCTCTCTGATGGCAAGTGGCTGCGGGCTGATGTTAAAGCTGACCAGTTGCCGAAAGATGGTTCAGCACTATTCAGTTACGACTTCACATTGGCTGCTGCCGGTACTTACGAGATATGGGATCGCAACGGGCTGCCTTCGTTGAAACAACCGTTCCAGTGGCGTATTGACGATGGCGCATGGAAAGACATCACCGGCAACGAATACCCGCAGGACTTGCAGCGTATCGAATTCTTTTGCGAGGTTTGCTGGTGGAAACTCGGTAGCCAGGATTTGACTGCCGGCACCCATTCATTGCAAATCCGCAGTAAACAGACCATAGATAATACTGGCAAGGTTACTGTATCCAATATTAATTTCACAGCCGACGCGTTTTGTATTTACAAAGGTCAATTTAAACCAAATGGCAAGTATAAACCCGACGCAGCATGGCAGACAGATAGCGACAAGCAGGCGGCAGTCCAAGTTTTTCAGGTAGAAACCCCGAAAAATGGCAATCGCGCGGTGAAGTCGCTGGCGGGCAGCTGGCAGGTGGCGCGTTATGACGAGGAAGTTGTCAGCAATCGCGATGGTGCAATTAAAACTATGCCAAAAGCTGAAGACTGCTTCTGGGCAGGCATCAATGTACCCGGCGATAAATACAGCAAGCTGGAACTTAACCAGTGCCACCGGTTAATTTATCGCACCCGCGTTAATGTACCGGCAGACGCGGCAGGAAAATCTTTCATCCTTAACTTCCCTTGCAACAGCATGATAACCACCGTTTTTGTTAACAACGTTTTTTGCGGGTTCACCCGTGCACCATACGCGGCATGGGATTGTGATATCACCAAGGCTGTTAAACCCGGACAGGATAACGAGGTATGGGTTGGCATAAAAGATACTTACTACGCGCGGCCTGATATCAACCCTGGCATGTATTTTATTCCCACTGAACACTGGAATGCCCAGTGGTGTACCGAACATTTCGATTTCCCGGTGGCAGGGAGATTGCAGACCGGCATGTTGAAAACACCAACGCTGACAGTAACCGGTCCATCTTATGCTGCTGATGTTTTTGCCATCTCTTCAGTTAAAAATAAACAGCTTACCTTGGAAACAACGTTGCAGAATCCGACTGATAAAAATCTGTCAGTAACCCTGCATAATGAAATATTCACCCTTACCGGCACCAAGCCGGAGAAGGTTTTTGACCCGATTACCGTCGTTTTGACTGCAGGTTCATTTACAATTGCCAGCCCAAAAACAATCTGGAATGATGTGAAATTATGGTGGCCGGATGATCCGCAGCAATATATTGCGGTGACGAAAGTTGTTGTTGACGGCAATGTTGTTGACACCATTCGTACTAAATTCGGTTTCCGCGAATGGGAATGGGCAGGAGCAAACTTTAAATTGAACGGGGTTCCCTTTCATGGCCGCGCCGACCTGCATAACTACATGACCAGCAACCCGGCGGGTATTGCCGATATGAAAAAGAACGGCACTACCATGCAGCGCTTGTGGGGCAGCAACATTGAAACGCCAACCAGCCTGGTTGATGTTTACGATGCTGCCGGTATGCCTGTGCGTTATACCGGCATATTTGACGGTCAGGGTGGGGCTTACGGCACTTTCCAAGGCGGTGCACCTTCACTGTTCAACCATTGGAACGATCACCTCACCGCATGGGTAAAGGAATATCGCAACCATCCGTCAATTTTCTTGTGGTCAATCGAGAATGAAATCACCTACATAAATGTCCGCAACTGGGGACGCACTCGCGATATCGACCCACTGATGCGTGAAAGCGGTAAACTGGTAATGACTATCGACCCCACTCGACCAGTGATGGTAGATGGCGGCCGCGCGTTAGTTGATAACTCGCTGCCGGTTTACGGCTGTCATTATGAGGAAACCGCCCAGCGCGATTATCCTGATGAAGCCTATACTTTGAATAAAACCTTACAAGGCGTTTATACCTGGCAGGTATGGCCGATGGATCGCACCAAGCCAATCCTTATCGGCGAGTCATTCTTTGCCCGCGGTTTCGCTCCGTCATGGTATGCCGGTCTTATGGGCGAAGGCGCATTCAGTGGTCGAACCGAAGCCGCCAAAGGCATTGGCATCTTCTCGAAAATGCTCTCTGAAGGATACCGCTGGAGCGATGTAAACTTCCATTACTGGCACGGTGACGAATCCAATATGTATTACAATAGCTGGCAGCCAGTAGCGTTGCTCAGCCGCCAGTGGAACTGGTCATTCGGCAGCGGCGAACAGGTATTCAGAAACCTGCGCGTTTTCAACGACACTCATTATGCCGACCCGATAACCGCAAAATGGATACTAACTGGACTTGGAAAAACTGTTGGCGGAGATAGCAAGATATTTACCGTGGCTCCCGGCATGACTGCCGATTGGGATGTAACTATTCCAATGCCAAAAGTGACAAAACGCACCCAATTGCAATTGATACTCACCTGCGAAGTGAAAGGCAAAGAAGTCTACCGCGAAATTAAAGATATCTCGGTAATTAACTCGGATAACAATGCAAAACCAGCTTTGAAAGCCAGTGAATTGCTGGTGCTTGACCTGAATGGTTCAGTAATTGCGCGATTAACCAAACGCGGTATCGCTTTTACCGAAATCAAACGCTTTGAAGACTTGCCGTTAACCACCAATGTGGTAATAATTGGCAAAGATTCCCTGACTCCTGCCCAGGCATCCAGTCCAAAATGGAAAACACTGGCATCCATTGGCGCAAAAGTTATTATACTTGAACAGGCTAACCGGTTGCGCGACCAGGCACTTCCCGCCGACCTGACCATCGTCGCTCCTACGGAATCCAACCAGAAAAGCGATTTTTCCGGCCGCATCGCTTTCCCGGAAAATCTGGAACATCCGGTATTCAACGGTTTGACGACCCAGGACTTTTTCATGTGGTCAAACGACCACATTGTCTACCGCAATCCGTACAAAAAAGCATCTCACGGCGCGACTTCATTGGTGCAATGCGACCTGGAACTGGGTTATACCGCACTGTCAACATGCGCAGTTAACAATGGTCTGCTTATACCATGCCAATTAACCGTGGGAGAAAAGCTGGCAAGCAACGCGGTAGCTCAACAGTTATTCGATAACCTGCTCAATTACGCCGCCAGTTATCAGCCGATACATAAAATTACTGCCATTACCATGGCGGCAAACTCTCCACAAGGCAAAATGATTTCCGAATCTGGGTTGGAATACCAGACCATCCCTGACGTGGTAGAGGCAATCAGCAATTCAAAAATCGACATCGTCATCACCGAAGCCACCCCGGATAATTTGGCAAAATTAGCGAAAGAAAAAGCTAAACTGCAGGCATTCACCGCTCGCGGCGGTTATATTATGCTCTGGGGTCTGGATGAAAAAGGTCTTGCCGACTTTAACGCCATTGTAGGCATCGACCACCTTATTCGCCAATTTGAAATGGAAAAAGTAACCTTGCCAACCACCGGCGACCCGTTGATAGCCGGACTAACCATGCGCGACGTGGTGATGGAATCCGGTCAGCAGATTAACCAGTGGAGCGGCGATAAATTCATGGCCGATGATATATTTACCAGTGTGGTAGACGTCAATGACGTGGCAGCATTCTCCACGATTCCTGATGGCAAATATTTCGGTTACGACGATTCCAAGCCAGGCTGGGACCATTGGCCACGCAATATGTTTAATGGTTTCACCAGCGTAGATTCATGGAAATATTGTTTCACCGTTGTACCGCCAAAAGCACCTACCGCGTATAAATGGACGATGACATATCCGCAAATCATGGAATTCACCGAAATGAAGATTCTCTTCAGCGGAATTTTCAACCAGATACAGCGAGTAAATCTCTATTTCGACAATGACCCGAAACCATTTACCTATATGGTGGGACAGAATTGGAAAGATACTCAGACAATAACTCTGGATACCCCGCGCAAAGCGAAGGTGATTACCATTGAACTGCCGGACTTTGCCAATACCACCAATTCAATATTCGGTATCGACAATATGTGGCTGTATGTAAAGCGTCCGGAAAACTTTGAAGCAAGAGTAAAACCGCTGCTTAATATTGGCGCATTGGTGAAATATCCGATGAGCAAAGGCGGAGTTATCCTTAACAACCTGCGCATCCAGCAGACCGAAGGAAACCCGGTAAATTCCCAGAAGAAACGCAATATCGTTTCCACCATCTTGCGCAACCTTAACGCCACTTTCAGCGGCGGCAATGCTGTCGTATCTGGCTCTGGCTTTAACTTCACCCCGCTTGACCTGGGCGCAAAATGCAACACTTTCCTGACCAATGACAAAGGCTGGCCGGAAACCCGCGATCTTGGCATGCTGCCCAAAGGCGACAACGTACTGAATGGCGTGTCATACAACATCCGCGATTTCAAAACCAGCCCGCTGCCATCCTGCATCATGCTGGGTGGAACCGGCGCACCAGCAGGATTAGCAACCGCTGTAACCGCAATCCCGGTAGCCAAGAAAGCCGACGCGCTCTTCTTCCTGCATACCGCGCGCCAATTTAAAAACTGGACCGCGCCGAAAATTGGCGACCAGACCCCGCCGGTGGTTTTCCAATATGTAATAAACTACGCTAATGGAACCACAGAGATTGCACCTGTCCGCCTGGGTTGGGAAGTTGACAACTGGGTAAATGCCACCCCGCAAAACGGCAAAAACAGCACCGTGGCATGGGCAACAGCATTCCCGAATGACAAATCAAAAGACCAGGCAATAGCCTATCAATACATCTGGGCAAACCCGCACCCAGAGTTGGAAATAACCTCGATAGATATCGCCTACCCCGGCACCGGCGCCACTTATGCCGTCCCGGTATTGCTGGGGATTACAACCGCAACAATGGGCAAATAAGTAAAACCAGAAATGGGGCACAAATCTTGTGCCCTATTGTTTAAAAATTTCAAAATACTTATAAATACAGTCACTGTTTGGAACTGGGCGAGAGCCCGGCTATCCCCCGGGAACGCCAATCTCCTGATTGGCAAATGGTAAAAATGGTAGATTTCAAAAAATCAGCCGGGCTCCCGCCCAGTTCCAAACGGTGACTGTAATTTATTCTTAATTATCTTAATTTTATATCACGCTTCATTATTATTTCTTTACCATATTGAAACGCAACATTTCCATAGATGTTTGTTAATGGCAAACCATACCCATCTTTCCGAAGGCTTTCTTCACCATATTCCTGTATTTCACGTTGTGCCAAGAATAAACATTTAAGGTATGTCTCTGATGAGTACCAGGGACTACCATGTCGAATAATTTCAATGCATTCATCTTTATTAGGATTATGATGAAAAGCGGTAGCAATATAACTATCTACTATAAGAAATAACTCTGGATTGAGCCAATGCAATATTTTAGTAGCACCTACATAAAAATGGCTATCATGTTTTACATGAAGTCCATTCGGTCCACATTCAGATAGTGTATCAAATGCATGCTGAATTGCTTTTTTATGTTCATCAAGGTTTACAGTTGAAAGTGAAAGTGAAGTCAAAGGTGCAAGAATTGGTTGTAATTCTTCTAATTTCTTCTTCAATCTTTCTGCAAATATTACATATGGGTCAGTGCCTATATTACGTGCCATATCATAAGATATTAAACCTGCAATGATATAAGGTTGGAAAGAAGTCGACAATACATCGCTTATTTTCCTGCGTTTAGCATAAATTTCCACTGCAGCCAGATGGTAATGCAACCCACTTCTCTCATAATCTTGTAACCGTTCAGTGACATCTGTTAGTAACATTATTTTAACTCTCCCTTTCTACTCTTTCCCTATAATCTTCTCATAAACATACACCACACTGCTCTCGGTGGTGTTGATATTTACATGAAAGGCGGTAGCTAAGTCAGCGCCTTTTAATTCTTTAACAATACCGGTATCAAGATTTGTCACATTGTAACTGGCTGTTAGATCGATACCATAGAGTTTGATTACTGCATCAGTGAATGGCGAGTTTTCACGCCGGAAAAATATTGCGCATCCTTTACCCAATTCGGGCCGATTGAATTGCCAGCCGCACCAGTGTGATGTATCCTGGTTAATAGGCAGCAGCGGGTAATAATCTCCCTGGTAATATAATCGCAAGGATTTCACTTCGTCAGTCATTTTCTTCGCCTGTTCAATAGGAAAATCTGCCTTTGTCATATCCATGCAAAAACTGGTGCCGGTGGTAGCAACGCTGCGAAAATGATATGGGTTAACACTCCATACTCCGGCGGCATGCATAGGTACATATATGTTCAATCCGGCAGCCTGTGTCTGGTCCCAGGTAGACTTTTCACCACTGCACTGGCTGTCGCTATGCCATAATGGATAACTGCGGCTGAGCATTTCAAAATCGATTCGTCGTCCACCACTGGCACAATTATCAATAGTCAAACCGGGGTGTTTAGTTAGCAATTCGTCCCACATGGCATAAAGACCAGTTATATATTTATTCTCGCTGATCCCCTGACGGTCTGCTGTGTCAGCCGTCTTCCAGAATCGTAGCGGGTCAATATTAAAATCGTTTCGATATACATCAATTCCCCAATCGGTGATGCACTGGTTCAGCATATCGGTAAGCCAACGTCGAGCATCCGGGTCGCCCATATTAAACAGTCCGTCGCCGCCACCTTGGCGCAACACCCACGCCGCGTGTTCGCGCATTATTTTACTATTCGGATTCACCCGTTCCGGCTCAAACCAGAGCACAAATTTCATTCCCAGCCGATGCGCTTCATCCCCAATCGGTTTTAACCCGTCAGGAAAACCATCTTTTCGCGGGGTCCAATTCCCGGCGCCGTTCGGCCAGCCGCCTTCAAACCATCCCGCGTCAAGCCAATATCCCTCTAAACCAGATTTTTGCATGGGAATCATAGCGGCGAATTGATTATCTTTATTGACATTATTCCCTTCGTTGAAGGTGAACCAGGTGTTGGAGGTTAGCGGCGGTACCGCTAATTCGCCATTGCGGCGCAGCAAATAATGCGCAACCAGCGTACGGCGCAGGTAATTTGTTCCCCGCGACTGCTCATTCCCTTGCCAGGATACCAGCAAAATGCGCGGGGTACGGATGCTTTCTCCGGCATGCAATATCATGTGAGTGGTTTGCTGGCCAGCAGTTAAATGCAGCGTCGTTTTTCCTTCCCTGCGCGTTGTCATTTCCCATTGCCCGGTCCATCCGATTGCTCCTGTCAACCCGCCACCCGGATATTGCAAGTTGAAAAACGGCAATGCGCCATCAGATGAACGACCGCCGTTGGGAGCCAGTTTAATCTCTTGGTTAACACTAACTGGCGAATCGATAGGAATAAAGTCAGATGCGGATGCGGTGCTGCCATAAGAATGATGCAATGTCACCTGTCCATCACCACTGCCAAAATGCAAATCAAGCCCGCGAATCTGCTCAATAATTGGGGTGTCAGTTGTACCAGTGTTTTTAAAGAAAATCACCCACTCTATTGACGGATAATCCAGCGCGCGGGTGATTTGACAGGTTATTTCCATACCGCTGTTAGGGTCGGTATAAGTGATAATTCCTTGTTCTTTTTTATCTGCGACTGGTAATTTCTTTACACTCTTTTTCCATTGCGGCAGTAATTCGGAAGATGACTTGCCATTGTAGATAAAAGAAAATGGCACTTCATCAAGCAAGCCGTTTTCCGCTGTCTTGGGGGAAGCTATCTCATTCAACGGATATATTTTACCATCCGCCATGGTAATTTTTGCATCTCCCCAATCAGACTGGTCCCATCCTGGTCCGTCATCACCATCAAGTACCTTCAGCGTAACCTGTTTTGCTCCCGCCAGATCTGCATTAACTGTCAATGGAGCGTTTCCACCTTTGCAAATACCAGAGCGAAAAGATTCTTTCCCATCAGCTTCAACAACAAATACCACACTCCCCTTTTCACCCTTGGTATCATAATTATTATCAATACCCACTTGCGCCGTGAAGGTTTTCGCCGGGGAAGGCAAATCAATGAGAATAATACTGAAAGAATGTGTTCCCAAACCATGCGCAAATTCGACATTTCCGATTTTTAAAGGAGTATCCAATACCGATTTATTGCGCTTCAAAGTATTGTAATCCTGTCGTACCAGCGTCATCACCGGTTCAGTCAATGTCACCGTTTTTTTTGCATCATCAGCTAAAATTCGGGCATACCATGCCTGTACAGCTGTTAATTCATCTGTCATGCCAACAGACATTGCAGGTAATACCATCAATGCAATGAAAATGAAAAAGAATACATACAAACTTTTCAAGACAATAACCCCTTCGTGAATATCAGTTAACAGACAATAGTATACCGTATTCCCTTATTTAGATACAACTGTAAGTTTAATTAACTGTAAAATATTCACCTTGCCCCCACACATACAGTCGTGTATAATCACAATTAATATTAAATAAGATTTACGGGGGAAAATAGATGGAAATTAAGGATAGTGTTGTATTGATTACCGGCGCATCGTCGGGAATTGGGCTGGCGACGGCGCGGTTGTTTGCCCGGGAAGGCGCGCGGCTGGCACTGGCAGCGCGTTCTGTTGATTTATTGGAACAACTGGCTGCAGAACTGCATGCTGAAGGTGCGGAAGTACTGATAATTCCTGTTGATTTAACTGTACAGGGACAAGCGGCGCACGCGGTGAAAGAAACTGTTAAATGTTATGGCCGGATAGATATTCTCATTAATAATGCCGGTCAGGCAGCCATCGGCTCTATCGCTGATGTAGAGATTGAAAATTTGCGTCAAATTATGGCACTAAATCTTTACGCGCCGTTGGAAGCGATGCAGGCGGCTATCCCGGTTATGCGTACCCGGAAAAGCGGCAGTATTATAAATATCAGCTCAATGGTATCAAAAATGCGACTGCCCAATCTTGGCGCTTATGCCGCTACCAAGTCCGCGTTGAATATGCTCACCGATACCGCCCGCGTCGAACTTGCCGGTGATGGTATACGCCTTATTACAGTATACCCGCGCATGACATCCACAGATTTCGCCAAACATTCCCTTGGCAACACCGGGTATCATCGCCAAGTCCACGCAAACCCGAATATCCAGTCAGACACCCCGGAATATGTTGCAACAAAAATATTATCTGCTGCAATGAATGAACCAGATGAACAATTTATGACGGAATAGTTTTCATAAGGAGAAGATATAATGTTCAGTAGAATGGTGCACGCAAACATTGCTGTTCGCGACATCGCGAAGGCAGTACATTTTATCACCACGGCCTTGCCAGATTTCCACATCCGCGGCGGAGATAAATCCGGTCGCGGCGAATGGCTGCACGTCGGTACCGACGACACCTACATTTCGCTGGCATACTCTCCTGATGCGCTGCCCGGACAAGGGTTAAGGGTTAACCACATCGGCCTGGTTGTGGAAGATGTCGCCGGTGTAATAGCAAGGCTCGAAGCCGCCGGATACAAACAAAGCTACTACCCGGAAGAATCCCAATGGCGCAAACGCTATTACTTCACCGATGATGACGACCAGCAATGGGAGTTCATTCAATACATGTCCGAAGACACTGCGCTGAAGAACGCTTACGATTAATTTTGAGGGTTACACAGAGATTCACTGAGGAGACACACAGATTCACAGAGAAAACTCTCTCTGTCACTGCGGTGACATCTCCCTCAAGAGGGAGACATTAATAAAACCTCCGTGAATCTCTGTGTAATAAATACTATAAAACCACTATTAGCAGGAAATCAGCGGGATTTGGCGTAACTATTAAACTGTCTTGATTAATAATACAACAGCTACCAAACTGGACACAGATAGAGATATCCCTCATGTCATAATTCGTGCGGGCGGAATATCTATGGGTGAAATGCTGCGGGAAGTTATTGAACGGCGCGACTTGATACTTATTCTCGCCTGGCGCGATATTTCCATACGCTACAAGCAATCTTTCCTTGGCACTGCCTGGGTGATAATACAGCCGTTGCTGTTGATGCTGGTCTTTACCACCTTTATGGGTCGGGTTGTCCGGGTGCCGTCAGATGGGTTGCCTTACCCGATATTTGTATTCAGCGGGCTTATGTTGTGGCAATTTTTCGCGTCTATATTGACCCGGGTTACCAGCAGTGTGGTAAACACCGGCGAGATGATACGCAAGGTATATTTCCCCCGCTTATCGGTTCCCATCGCCGCTGCTATTCCCGCCGCTTATGATTTGTTATTTGTTGCCATCACATTCATCTGCCTGTTGGCATTTTATACGCTATTTAAAGGCCTGGTTATACTCATTACCTGGAAACTGTTGTTAATTCCGTTTTTCATATTACTGGCGGCAATCACTGCTCTTGGATTTGGGATTTGGTTCTCGTGCTGGGGTGTCCGTTACCGCGATATTAACCACCTGCTGCCGGTGATAGTGCAAGTATGGTTTTTTGCGTCGCCAGTGACATATCCCACCAGTCTGGTACACGGCAAAACACGGTTGCTATACGGACTGAATCCGATGATGGCATCTATCGACGGAATGAGATGGTGCATATTTGGCGATACTTATACTCCGGGCATCGAGATAATCTGGCCGATTTTGATATCGATTGTCATCCTGATAACCGGAATATTTTTCTTTCATCATGCCCAGCGAAAATTTGCGGATGACCTTTAATGGATAATTCAATCAAAGTAAGCGGAATATGGAAACAATACGTACTGGGTGAACTGACATCGACCCGTACGTATGAAATGCTGCAAAATTTTCTGGCATCGCTGGCAGGCAAAAAACCGGCTGGAATTAAAAATAGTTTCTGGGCACTGCAGGATATTGACTTCACCCTCGACCGCGGCCGGGTGCTGGGACTGATTGGCCGCAACGGCAGCGGGAAAAGTACCCTGCTGAAATTGCTGGCGCGCATCACTAATCCCACTCGTGGAACGATAGAATATTACGGCCGTATGGGAGCGTTGCTTGAGGTTGGAACCGGATTTCACCCCGAACTTACCGGTAGAGAGAATATCTATTTGAACGGTGCTATCCTGGGGATGACAAAGTCGGAAATTACCAAAAAATTCGATGAAATTGTTGAGTTTTCCGAGATAGCGCTATTCTTGGATACCCCGGTAAAGCATTACTCGTCAGGCATGTATGTCCGTCTTGCCTTCTCAGTCGCCGCCCACCTGGAACCGGAGATTTTGCTGTTGGACGAGGTATTGGCGGTGGGCGATCTGGCTTTTCAGCATAAATCCCTGCGCAAAATGCATGAGGTGGTAAAAAATGGCCGCACGGTAATATTTGTAAGCCACAGCATGGACGCGATACGCGATCTTTGCGACCGGGTGATGGTGCTGGACCACGGAAAAATGATAACTGACGCCCCGGCGGAAGAGGCGATTAAAATATACGAAAAGTTGAATGAAGAGCTGAAGGCGGAACTGTGATGGATGATATAATCACCAGAATATCCGCCGGAAGCACAGAATGGATACCAATACTGGCACAATTCACCACAAAATATCTTGACAGTTGTGGACGGTCGTTCACCAATTATGTCAGTGACCGGCTAATACGCGCCACCCGCCAGGCCGACGGTATCGTGATGACCCGGAACGGACTGCTGCGGGGGATTATCGTGATGGATTACGATGGCACCGCCGCGGAGATAACCGTACCCTGGACCATGCGCACTGATGACGACACAACCGCCGCAATTATGGCAAAATACGCTATAGATGAGATTCTCGCCGCACCCCGCGAAATTCGCCACATTCGGGCAGAACGCCAGCTTGTTCCCGGCGAATCTGATGGCATCGGACTGAAAGAAGCCGGTTTTGAACTATATCAGCGTACCAGAATGACGATAAATTTGCCCGGATTTTCACTTAGCGACGACTTGGTGACGGATTGCACCATTAAGCCATGGGACATCACCAAACTGGATACGGCAGCGGAATTAATATATTCGGCCAATGACAATACTCTCGATAAAAGGCTCTACCCGGTATTCTTTGGCAATTCCCCGTCGGATTGCCGTCATGGCATATTATCCATCCTCGCCGGCAAATATGGTGCTATTCACCCGCAAGCCAGCCTGTGCTTGTATCACGAAGATGTTATGGCGGGTGTTAACCTGGTGGTAGATGAAGGCAATGGAGTAGCCAGCGTGGTAGAGATTTCAGTAAGCCCGCATCTGCAGCGTCGCGGGTATGCCCGCACCATGATGTTGAAAAGCCTGCATATATTGCAGGATGAAGGCGTCGAGTCGGTTGACCTGGCGGTGACGAATGAAAATCACCGCGCTTACCAGATGTATTTAAAATTGGGATTCACCGAAGCGGCAGGTTTTCCGGTGGGGATTTATGAGGTGGCAGGATGAGAAAGTTTGACCGGTACCTGTTGGCAGAGATGGCAACCCCCTTTACCGCCGGAATAGTGGTGATGCTGATGCTGCTGGTGGGGAACCAGTTATATATTCTGCTGCGCACCGTATACTCCGCCGGTGCGCCTATCCGCGACTTCGGCATGATGCTGCTCTATTACCTGCCCGCGGTGCTGGTACAAGCTATTCCGGCGTCGGTACTGCTGGGGGTGGCACTGGCACTGAACCGGCTGGAACGCGACCGCGAATTGCAATCAATGCGGCTGGCGGGGATATCTCTCACCCGTATCATAACCCCCGTCATCATTATTTGCATCCTCATCTCCGTGTGCATACTGTACCTGCAGGACAAGGTAATTCCCTATACCAGCCACCAGGCAGAACGCATTAAGATGAAGATTTCATACCAATCACCCGAGGCTGTTATCCCGTCCGACCAGGTAATCAAGCTGGACAACGGCACAGTGGTATATGTGAAGACGGTAGATCCGCGCAATCACCGGCTGAGCGGCGTGATAGTATGGAAGCCGAACCCGGGGAAATTTCCCACCCTTATTACCATCCCGATAGCGGAAAATCATGACGGCCAGTGGATGCTGATGGCTGACCCGCTGAACCCTCAGCAAACCCCGCGTATGTATACCTTTGATGAGCAAGGCAACCTGGGCAACTATATTGACGTCACCGGCGCAGATTCCTGGATGAATATGAACAACGACATCTGGTTATACATTACGGATTCACCCACCACCGCCGAAGAGTTGTCGATACGGCAATTGCTGGACTTGCGCAAAGGCGTCCGCCTGTCGATGGGAGTCATCGTCAGCGACCCGAAATTGCTGACATATTACCTGCACCGCAAATTTTCCAATGCCCTCGCCCCGCTGGTAGCCGCCCTCCTCGCCATTCCCCTGGCAGTCAGGTTCGGCCGCCACGGCGGTTTCACCGGCCTGCTGCTATCTTTCATAGTAGCCTTCTGCTTTGTAGTAAGCACCCAATGGGCGCAGGTACTCACCGAAACCCGTGGCATAAACCCCCTCCTCGGCGCCTGGGCACCCGCCGTCTTCTTCGGCCTGATAGGAATAATCATGTTGATAAGAGAAGAGTTGGGATTGAGGAAGTCTGCGTAAGAAGAGAAAGCATTAAGGTTTGAAAGAGAATATAAATGTTTTAATTACAGTCACCCAAAACTGTCATTTTATCACAAGGAATTATTGATATTAAAAGTTCCGGGCCGGACTTCACCCCTTTCCAAACGGTGACTGAAATTTTAAGCATTACTCTGTAAAAATTCATTTTTAGTTGATCTAATAATCTTTTATTTTTGCCATATAAACTGTTGTATGATATTCGCACCTCTTAAAAAACCACCGCAAAAATGATATGATTGTTGCAGTGGAATTATTATTCATTATGGGGTATTTTCATGTCTGACAATGTTATTCGGAATCTTAACAGCCGCGTTGGCTGTCACTGCTGGGGGACGAATCCTGATTCTGTTGCTGGTGTGCCGGTATATGCCGAGGTTGGGTGCCGTTGGGTGCGGGCAACCCGGCCTATGCAGATGGATGTGGTGGCTACCGGGCCGCGGCAATATAATTTTGCCGACCATGGCGAGGCGTCTATCGATCTGGCAATTGCCAACGGGATGTCTATTATGGGCATTCTCGACGCGCGGTGGGGCAACGAAACGCTGTTTAACGACTTGCCTTATGCCTCGCCTATCTGGGAACACCTTGATTTGTGGGAAGATTTCGTTACTGCTTCAGTTAATTATTACAAGGATCGGGTGAAATATTGGGAAATTATTAATGAACCGCCATTTTTCTGGTGGTACCCAACCCCCGAAGGCGTGACTATTCCAGAGATAAACCCGGATATCAAGCGCGCGCCAATCTGGGCATACGCGAAATTGCTGAAAGCATCGGCAAAGGCAATTCGCGCCGCCGACCCGACTGCCAAGGTGGTGATGGGCAGCGGATTTAACGACGGGCAATTTTTACAGCGGTTATACGACCTTGATTGCAAGGACAACTTTGATATAGCATCGGTGCATTACCTTGGCTGCAAGCACCCGGATGATTTCGCGCGCGGTTATCGACGAATGCGCACGGTGATGGCGGAAAATGGCGATGCCGGCAAGGCTATGTGGGATACCGAGAACGGACCCGGCGGCGCGATAATCGGACAGTCAGTGCAAACCCCGGGAGAATACGAGGCGCTGTATAACATTTACCGCCACTGCTTCACACACCAATTCGGACTGGAACGCTATTTCTGGTTTAACCCGCCAATACAAAAAGAAGCCGGTGTCAGCCATGGATCCGGTACTTATGATGCAAATAACCAGCTCTCACCAGCGTACCAGGCGATGAAAACGCTGTATAAATTCGTTGGAGAAGGCGAATTGTTGAAAAATACCCACCTTGACGGCGAAGTTCACACCTATCTGTTTAACGGCCCGCAAGGCCCGGTATCTATTTTGTGGTCTACCGCACCCGCCACCGCACGGTTATCAGGCAAAATTGACGCTTTTAATTACCTGGGTGAATCGCAAAAATTAAGCGGCGAGTTTGAACTCAATGGCCAGCCGCTTTTTATCCCCGGCGATATCACATCAACGCTTGATATTACAATAAACGGCAAACGCGAAACAGTGGTGCCATGTATGAAACAGCCAGCAGCGGATACTCCGCAATTCACTGCCTCGGCAGTATCAACAGCGATAGGTATTCACGATGCCGGATGGGACAGCATTCCTTACCTTGCTACCCGTAATGAAATACCGGTGACTGATATTGGGAAACATTTCTGCAAAGTAACCACCAGCGTAACCGCTGATATCCAGATGGCATTCACCCCCGAATCGCTGCTGCTGCGGGTGAAAACTTATGACGATACGCTGAATCCCGCCTGTCCCACCGGTCTGGTGCAATTCACCTTGCGCGACTCCAACCCGGAAGTGCGCGAATGGACCTATTTCTATAATTCTTACGGTTTATACAACCTTTTCGCGTCTAACCGCGGGCCGATGGTTCTGCGTTTTGAACATCTCATGCAGGATGAATATCCCGTCGGAGTGGTGAAAAATGCTGATATACAGGTTGAACCAGAAGCGGATGGCCTGCTTTACTGGGCAAATATCCCGTGGTCAGAAATAGGCCCATGCCGCCCAGGCAGTAACAATCCATACCTGATGATGTTCAGTTTTAACCGCGCCGACAACATTCTGGACTTGCCAACCGGCGACGAACCAGAAGAATGGTCTCACAACTTCAACGACAACTTCATCGTGAAAAATCCAGCGTTGACGAGGTGGGTGGTGTTTGGGTGAAGGTACTGCCGATATGAAGCAGATATTTGATAAGTTTTACTCAACAATGGTAATATAAAACAGATTAATTATTGAGGAGGATGATAAATGAAAATTTCTGATTTAGATATATTACTTCAGGAAGGCGAAGGCGTCATGTTAGAGTATAAGGAAAGTTTATCTTCTTCCTTTGCCCGAGAACTTGTTGCTTTTGCGAATACTGCAGGCGGTAAAATTCTGCTGGGTGTTAAAGATGATGGTTCGGTTAAAGGAATCGCTGATACAAATGAATCGCGCGCAAGAATCCAGAATATTGCCCGCAATTGCGATCCGCCAGTGAAAATATTACAACAACATATCGGTGATGTAACAGTTATAACTGTTCGCGAAAGCGATGTAAAACCAGTACAGTGCAGTGAGGGATTTTTTTGGCGGTTGGGATCAGTTTCTCAAAAACTTTCCCGCGAAGAAATCCGCGAACTTTTTCAACAGGTTGGTGCAATTCGTTTTGACTTGTCTATTTGCCCGCGTTTTCGATATCCTGACGACTTTGATGTTGATAAATTTAATTATTGGCTGCAAAAAAGTACAATATCCCGCACCGGAACAGTTGAAGATATTCTGGTTAACATTGAAGCTGCCGAACGTTCTGGCGGTAAATTGCTTTTTCGCAACGCCGGTGTAATTTTCTTTGCTCGCGAACCACGCCGATTCTTTAATCAGGCCTACATCACCTGCCTGTTATTTAAAGGAACAAGTAAGGTTCACGTGTTGGATCGTAAAGATTTTGATGGCGGTATTGTTACCGACATAGAAGACAGCCTGCGCTTTATTGAGCGTAATACTCGTACTGCCTATAAAATAGAAAAACTGCAGCGTGAAGAAATTACAGAATACCCAATGCCTGCACTGCGCGAAGCTATCACTAATTCCGTTATGCATCGCGACTGGTTTATCGAAGGCGCAAATGTCTTTGTTGAAATATTTGAAGACCGCGTTGAAATTTCAAGTCCAGGCGGTCTTCCCAAAGGGATGCTTATTGAAGACCTTGGAACCAAAAGCGTACGCCGCAATCCGTTGATTGCCGATTTGCTGCACCGCATTTCATTTATTGAAAAGGCTGGAACCGGCATCAGGCGTATGCGTGATGGTGCACGCGACCAGGGTTATCCCGAACCAAACTTTTCCGCAGACGGTTTCTTTTCCGCCGTATTTCACCCTGTAATAACTGAAACGGTCAATAACATAGTCCCTGTAGACCATGCAAGTACCATGCAAGTACCATGCAAGTACCATGCAAGTACCATGCAAGTGCTTGCAATATTAAATCATGCAGCATTAGTGGAGAAAACAAGAGAAGAATTGCAATCAATTGCAGGAATTAAGAATCGAGATTATTTTAGAAAAAATTACCTCAATCAGCTTGTTTCAGATGGTTTATTAGAACTTACTATACCAAATAAACCAAATAGTCCAAAACAAAAATATCTTACATCTTCTATCGGCGGTAACATTCTTAACAATAATGCACCAACATTTTCTGTTGAAAATAACTTTGAAAAAGGCTCAGAATCTCATGTTGACCATGCAAGTACCATGCATGTTGGAACTAAGTCGGGACTAAGTCGGGACCAAGTTGGGACTAATTCGGGACTAAGTCGGGACCAAGTTACTATTCTTAATGAATGTTTGCATGAAAGTTCTATTAGTGAATTACTAATTCTTGTTGGACGAACTAACAGAACTAAATTTAATAATGTTTTTATAAAACCACTTTTAGAAGATGGTCTATTAGAACTAACTATCCCTGATAAGCCCAGAAGTTCAAAACAAAAATATAGAATAACTGAAAAAGGTCGGGAAATACTTAAGGGATAAACTTGTAACATAAAAAACATAACCAGGAGAAAAAAAATGTATCGCTCAATGTTAATAATCACTTTGATTCTTGCGCTGATTTTTGCGTCTGTCAGCGTTTCTGCGCGAAAGGCTTCGGCTTTTTTGCTTAATTCGCGCGACACTGTGGTGGTGCTGGGTGACAGCATTACTTCGGATGGACGGTATACCCAACTGGTGCAGGATTTTGTTGATGCCAAATATCCTGAACGGCAGATTCGCTTTGTTTCTGCCGGAGCATCCGGCGACACGGTGCGGGGTTCATTGAACCGGCTGGAAAAACAGGTTTATGCCTGGAAGCCTGACTGGGTGCTTATCAATCTTGGCGTGAATGACCTGGGACGATTTTCGACAGAGGAATACCTGACGAATTATGAAGCGATGATTAACCGCATTTACCGCGACACCAAGGCGAAAATTGGCATTATGTCCTTCATATATTTTGACCGGGAAAATAAAGACACCGCGAAAGAAGAAGCGTATATCGCCGGGATACAGGCATTGGCAAAGAAATATGGCTGCCTGTATATTCCCTGTTATGAAACATTTAAGGCTGTCCGTCCGACCTTGTCAACCGGTGTCCGGTATGCCGGCGACGCAGTGCACCCCAACCAGTTTGGCTATTGGATGTTCGCGCAAAGTATTTTGAAAGCGTTAAATTACCCTTTTGACGGCAAACCTATATCACTGGATATCCCCGTAACGCGATTGTCAGCAGCAGATTATCCTGATCAAGCGAGTTTAATCGGAAAGAAATTCACGGTGGCTTTACCCAATCCACTGAAGGTAACCATCACAAAATTTCAACCGAATACAATCACGGTGCCGCGTGCCGCCAAACCAATTAATATCGACGGCAAGTTGAATGAATGGAACTTGAACAGCACTATATTAATCGACAAGCGCGAACAGCAGTGCGGCGGTGTGATAAAATGGGGACAAGACCATCACACGGCGAAAGCATACACCTGCTACGATGACAACGCCTGGTATTTCGCCATCGCGGTAGATAGTCCGGTGGTAGTTAATATGGCAACATCTACCAGTATTATACGCGACAGCATCGAACTATGCGTTGACTTGCGCAGTCCAGATGAAAAAGCGAAATATGGCAATAAAGCGCCAAATTTCCTGGCAAATCAATACCCGCACGTAGTTCAGTACTTGCTGGCTCCGGCAACTGCACAATCACCAACCACCTGGGTTAATAAAGGCTCTGGCGATGCAAATATGCTGACCGGGGTAAAAGCCGCCTCATCACTAACCAATACCGGTTATATCATCGAAATGTCAGTCCCAGCCGCACAATTCCCCGGAGGTGTAATTACTCCTGAAGCTGTATATGGACTGGATATTACTGTTGACGATGTAGACAGGTTTGAAGACTGGTCGGAATTAACCCAAATGCGCTGGAGCGGATCACAATTAAGCTTTTTCAGCACATTGGAATACGGGATGATGACGATGGGGAAATAATAGAAGAGAGAAGGGTGAGGGGTGAAGAGAGAAATTGCAAATGGTAAATGGCAAATTATCGTCACCGGGACGGTGACGCCACGTTTTTCTCTCTTCTCTCCTCACTCTTCTCTCTTCTGTTACTCTTTTTTCGCCGGTAAACTCTTCAAAACTAACTGTCCTATCATTTCGGCGCCTTTCTCGTTTGGATGTACGCCGTCTGCGAATAGTGCTTCCTGACCCGCGAAAGTTTCGGCGGATTCTATTATTGTTGCGCCGGCTTGTTTCGCGCCTTGCGCCAGCAAAGGCCGCACCTGCACCAGCAATTCTTCGGTGATGCCAAATGCCGGTTTGAAAACCGGTACCGGCATTACCACGATAACCTCTGGTTTTGATGGCAAATCTTTGAATATATTAATCATGGCAGCCATGTCGCCGGCAATTTCGGTTGAATGTGCCCAGTTCTGCGGCTTGCTGTCATTTGTTCCCAACATGATAATCACCACGTTTGGACTGTAATGCTTTGCCATGAACAAGGCATTTTGTTTCCAATAACTGCTGTCGCCATTCTTCAATAATGTGGTGCCGGAAATACCGAAATTGCCAACCATCGCTTTGCCATCCAGCAAACGGCGCAAAACACCCGGAGGCGACTTTTTATCGCTGCCGCTCAGTCCATATCCCTGGGTTATACTGTCGCCTACCCAGGCAATGCGAGTGATTTTTTCCGTAGCGACTCGCTCTGGCGAAGGGGCAGATTTTTCTGCCAGTTTCTCAAGCTTCATATTTGAAGCAACAACATTTTTACATGAATCACGCAGGAAAATACCGCCTACCATCAAACCGCTGCCGGGATTAAATAGCTGTTTGAACGAGGTGGACGGCAATATAGCCTTGCCATCCGCGCTGGCACCCCATGTCAGCGCGTCCATGTCGAACTCAACCAGCAGTGTGACAGTCGCACCGACAGTATAGGCAATTTTTTCAGACCCAGGTTCATCGGTGGTAATGGCACCTTTATCAAAAGTTATGCACGCCGGTCGTCTTTGCGGCCATATCCACGCGCCATCTTCGCCTGCCATAACAACCTGCATGTGCAGGCCGTCAACATTGGCATCCTGCGGGGCAACCTGGCAAGACAACGTGTATTTACCGGATTTCAGCATCAAATTTCTCAAATCCCAATAGATTTCTCCACCGGTATTTGGGCCTTCGGTGCCTTTAAATATAGCGTAAGGAGCCTTAACACCGGCAATTTCTTCCGATGCACCTTTTACTGTTAAACTCCCGCGAAAAGATACCGAAGATGGTATGGTTATCGGCAATTGCGGTTCTTCCGCCTTTGCCGGCATCACCAGCAGCTTATTATCTTTATCTGTCTGGTCAAATTTCGTATCGACAATAATTTGTTTGCCAGCAGCAGCATCTGCCTTTGTGAATGGCGATAATGCTGTAAAAAGCAAACCACATAAAAATAATGCGCTGATAAATTTGATTGATTTCATATTACTATTCCTTTGTTTCATATGTTCTACACTTTACTTTTTCACGTTAAATTCAGTTATTTTATATTTAATCTAATTACACAACCATTTGATTCTTATTCTATTAATGCTGTACCCCATTGAGACGGTTCCAGCCGGCTTTCGCTGGGGATGTCATTATTGATGGCTGCAGTAGGACTGTTATTTGCCCAGTAGGCGCGCAAGCCGCAAACACTACCGGTTTCATTGCCGAATAAATAACCGAGATCCATGCGCACAGATGCGGTGGATTTCGGCGACCATCCGAGCAATGACAGGGGAATTATCGCAGTCGCAGTAAAGCCGGCAGGCGTCTTGCTATATTCCAATGTAACCTGACTCACAACCTCAATACTGTCAAAGGTTTCTTGACCGGTGGGGGATTTCAGAACCTTTGCTTCACCGGTAAAATCTTTCACCTTTGGACGGTAGAGTATTGCTAAAGGTTTGCCGTTTTGACGAGTGATTAACAGGCGTAAGTCGCCGATAGCGGGTTTTACCCGTTTAGCATCAGCATTCGGGTCAGCAGCTAATTGAACATCGATCAGGTTGCCGCCTTTGAATATAATCAGCGGGTCGGTGATATTGTTAGTAAGTTCAAATGGTGTTGTTACATCATAATTTATATATAGTTTCTGCTGGTCATAGGCGGCACGGGCGGTGAAACGTCGTTTCTCGTCAACCACACGGGTGATTCCCTGTGCAACGCTCAGACTGCCTTTGCCACGTTCAATGAAGAGTGGCTGTGCCTGGGCTTTACGGCGACCGAATTCCTCTAATGCTGCATTTGCGACGGCGACATCCGCAGGTGTGATGGTCAACTTGCCGTCAGGGAGGCGCTTCACTGTATTTAACCCGAAGATTTCTGATATTCGTCCGTCTGTATCGCCACCGAGGAAGAAATAACGCCCGCTTTTTTGCATTTTCACCATTTGCCCGGCGAATGCCTCACACATGATCAAGTCAGATCCCATCACCCCTTCGCGTTGATCGCGGAAGAGGCGTGAGATATACATACCATCGCGTGTGATAATATTGAATGGACCAAAATAGGAAGCAATACCAGTGAAATCGCCAGCAGTGCCCAGGAAGCTGGTGACTCCCCACAGGTTGCCTTTACTACCCACTGGCAGGTTAAGCGATGCGCGCCAACTCTTGGTCGGGTAGGTCCACAGCGCCTTGCCACCTGGTGTCAAGCGCGTTAACCCGCCATCCGACTGAACAGTATAAAGGGTGTCATCCATGGTGTCGTGATGAAGGCCGCCGAACTCGTGTGAGCCGGCGATGCCCGTTTTCGAAGCCTTGGGAAGGTCATATATCGGTCGACCGTCTTTACCTGTACTGGCGAGGGGCAGCATGGCACCAGGACAATATAAATTCAGGTTGGCATCCAGAGCGCCGAATGAACTAAAGGTTTTTGATAAAGTGATTTCATCCGCCTGGATAATCTGGTCATCATTAGTATCTTGCCAGAAATAGTTTCCGTTCGGGTATTTTGTATTATCGTCGAAAATTGGGTAGGGTGGCCAGGCGATAAATTGGTTGCCTTTGACGACGTTGATAACTGCTACAATTGGTTTGAAAAGTTCGCCAGTACGTCGGTAGAGAACACTGCCGATATGGCTGCTGCCCCAAGCATACTGGCTTTTATCCTTTGCGGTCAGCACGCGCAACCAGCCGGTACCATCTATCATATTCGGCTGGGTAGCACGCCACATGGTATTTTTTGGCGACCAGGTACCATTTTTTGTGTTTATTTTATACGTGGTCATGTCGCAATAGGCTTCATCTTCGCGCGATGGGTCCATGCTGACAAAAGTGGCATAATGACCACCACCAAAGAATTCATTCAGACAGGTGCCATGTTTTGTATCCCACACGCTGATGCGCTTAGGTGAGTCCAGCGTTTCTGCTACCCACAAACGACCACGGATATCAATGGCGATGCCGCCAGGTTCAAGCATACCTGTTTTATCATAACGTCCCACTGCCGGACGTCCACCGGTTTTGCCGATGCTGTTCAGGTATTTCCCGGTAGCGGTGAAAACTGATACATTTTGCGTTTTGCCGCCATTGGCGACGTAAATATTCCCGGTGTTATCGGTAGTTATACCTGTCGGGATATCAAGGTGATTATTTATCAATGGTGTAATGCCATTTTTACTGGCAGATACAATTTTTTCCTGGCTTACTACCAGCAAAGGACCATTGGGCGACACAGTCATTTGTTGTGGTGCTGGCACCGTCCATTGCTCAATGATAGAACCTTTAATCGGGTCATACAGGCAAATCATATTACGTTTCTTGTACGCGACATATAACATGCCGTTTCCATAAGCAAGTCCGGTCACGGTATTAGTTTCTTTATCACCGCCAGAAGGTTCTTCAACTTTCGCAGTGCCGCGAGAGAAATTCATCGGTCGACTATCGGTGACATCAAAAACTTGAACGCCGCTGCCGTCGATAAAACCAGTGCCACCACTTGTGAAGAGACGTTTGCCATCAGTTGCGATATAGATTGCGCTGTGCAGCATACCCCATTGCTTGTGTCCATTCAGGTCTACCCGCAGCAAACCGCCTTTGTTTTCCGCCACATTCCAAGCCAAAATCATACTATCAGACAATGCGGCGACAGTGGTCGGTGTGCCATGGTCAGCACCCCAGGAACCTTTGCCATCTGCGGTGACCCAAGTTGGATGTCCGGAATTGTTCACCCCCATCACATATTTCGTGGTTATCGGTTGGTGGTATAAGCCGCGCCATGTATAATCGCCGGCAGGCAGCGGCTTTCCATTGTCATCCAAGCCATCCCAGGCCTCGATGACATCGCCTTTTTTACGAGCTGCTTGTGATATCAGTCGGCGAACATCTTTGCCATTTTTGTCCTGTAGTGCAATGGTTACTTCACTGGTTTCAGGTAAGACATAATGGAATTTTAACGGCGTGCTGGGAGCGATGGCAATGTCATCACCCGGCTGACTGAAGGCTGCAGGCAGTTTACCGTGATCAGTAAAGAGAGCTTTTCCCCAGCAATAGGTGCCCTGGAATGGGAATCCTGAGCGACTCATCAGATCATAAGCCGCACCACCGCCAACAATGGAAAGTCCGTCTGCGGAACCCCATTGGATTTGGAGCACTGAAGTGAGAAGGTCACCCACTACAGGTGTTTTTTTTGCTTCCAGGGTGCTCCAGGGGATACGGTATTCGAAAGTATAACCGCGTTTATCGTCAAACATGCGGTAAGCCCCCTGAAATTTATCCGCAGGCACTACACCACCAGGATAACCAGCCTTCGGACCCTGGTAATTCATCCCATAAGCCAACTGCAGGCATGGCTGTTGACTGCCGGTGTAATACCATAACATCATGTGGCAAAGCTGATCATTATAACCACTCACTTCCAACGGAAAACCAGCAGCGGGATCGAGCATCATACGCAACTGGAAACAGTCGCCGTCCCATGCGCGTCCGGGGTCGGCAACGGGGTCATGGCGGTTAATCATCGGAGAATCATCCTGTACCACTCCGCTGACATAAAGCGCATCCTTGTCATACATGAAGGCAAGACGACCGTTCATGGTACTGCGGGTTTCAGGGGCGATAAATATTTCTATCTGTCCTGAAAGATCCCAATCATTCAATTTGCCGTCAATGGTTACCTGCTGCGGACATGGCACCACAAAAAGACGTTTATTGCGTCCGCGGCCAGTGCTGTCCTGCGACCACCCAGCACTTATCAGCAGGGAAATTAGCAACAGACAGAAAATGAAATTACGCATAAAGATATCTCCATTTTTTAATTACAGATGTGTTCCGGTTAACATTAGTATCTTACTTCCCGTAAATCCATTTGTACAGAGAATTTATCCTGATTTTAAGATATTTATTTAAATAAAATGACAACTGTTTATTTCTGTAACGACCATAAAATAAATCTGTCACCGAGACAATGACGCCACGAATGTAAAAAGCCGCAAAAGAAACTCTTTTGCGGCTTAATTTTTTGTGTTGGATTCAGGCTATTTTATATTTAATCCAACTACGCAGCCATCGGCAAGACCGACTGCCAGGATGTTGCCGTTCCATGCCAGGGCGTTGATGTCTGTTGGCATTGTCTGTTGGGTCTTCAGCACATTGTCGGCACCAAAGGTTTGTACGGTGCCGCCAGTGTATGCGATGGCGGTCATGTTGTTTACCGCTACAACCATTTTAACGGTTGCGCCAGGCAGCAGGCTTGATTTCAGCGGTGCTGCCACTGCGATAACCGGCTTGTCTGCTGCCGGGATAGTATCAACAACTTTTATTGTCGCTTTGCCTTTTGTGTCGATGGTTGCCTGGGCGCCATTCGCGCTGTAGGCGACAACTTTATTGCCATCTATCGCAATCGAGTTAATGCGGTCGGTTAATTGTGCCTGCCATTCTATCGGCGCAGCGGTGATTTTTACTGGTTGTGTCGCGGTGGTGATGGTATTGCTTACTGGCAGCACCAGCGGGGTCAGCGGGTCAATGCCGATGCCCAGGGTAAACATGGTGCCGATTGCTTCGTTGATGCCGTCCGCATCATAACCAATCAGAGAAATGCTTTCAACGTCGTGGCCGAGGGTCATCAGGTTCCAGGCAATCATGCCATGTCCGCGACCGGGGAAATCCGCTGTCGGGGCGTATGGCAATACTTTGCGGTCATTCAGGAACTTTATCAGCGGGTTGTCTTTTTCGTTACCCAACAAAATTGTCGGGGTAGACAGATTGTAGCCAACTACTGCCGGGCTATTGCGGGCATTAATATTAGCAGGAACATCAAGTGAGCCGGCTGCCTGATCGCCGCACCATGTTTTCGCTTCTTCATCGGTCAGCGTGCGCGCCTTGTTGGCGTCTGCTGCAGTGACAATGTTGGCGACTACATTATAAGGTTTCAATATCTGCACCAGTCGGTCGGCAGCGGCATTATTATAATCGCTTGTGCCTTTCACAATGGTGATGACGCGGTAATTGCGGAAGAAGTTATAGATATTTTCTTTGTCCGCCCAGAAATATGTCGCGCGCTGGGCAGCACCGGCCAAAACGCCGCACTGGCTTGCTGGCATGTAGGTGAAGGTTGCTGTACCGGTAGTATTAGCCAGCAGTTCTTTAACAGAAATTGTCCACTTGCCGGCGGCGTCATTTACTGCCAACGGCAAACTTACTGAGCAAACACCCTTGTCGGTAGCACGGTAGATATCGTAGCGAACCACACCCAGCGGGTCGATAACTTTTATCTGCAATGGCGCGGTGCCGGCGATAACGTTCTTCTGGGTATCCTGCAGGGTTGCGCTGAAATCGATAGTCTGCAAATTGCTGTCGCGGGTTAAGTCGCGGTTAATTACTGCCGCGCCGACATTTACGCCGCCGATTGGACGGGCGGTGCGGGCAAACGCCATCATTTGGCCAGGGCCAAAATCAAGCGCTGCTGTTGTCATAGCCTGACCTTTTTTGGCAGAAAACGCGGTTAAACCACCGGAGATGGCGTTATAAATTGAACGGCCATCATTCGGAAGTGCAATGTTGGCTTTAGCAGCGACAGGTATGCCGTACCCGCCTGCCGGTATGCTGTAACCAGCTTCCGGGGTGTAGTTAACGGCAAAGATATATTCGATATCGCCGCGAACCTGTTTGCCGGCTGCGATAGTATTTACATCGCTTTCAAATGCCGGGAAGATTCCCTTGGCGACTAACGCGTCTTTCAGCATTTTGGCTAATGGCGCGGCGTTGTCTATCATTAATCGGAATGAGTTAGCCTTGGTGGTCTCTATTTTCTGCTGATCTTTGTCAGTAACTAACTTTGCGTCAGCCTGGGCTTTCGCATACATAGCACCGGGTAAGATGTCTAATTTCACCGCACCGACAACATTAATCTTGCATTCTGAAGTAATCAGAACCACTCCGCCGGTCTTTGTGTATAGTTCCAGTGAAGCAATCGCTGCCGGGTCAAGGTAATCCAGACCGGTAAGTATGATTGCTTTATGGCTGACGGCAAGGGTGCCATCAATGATATCTTCGTCTAATACCGCGCTCATAGGATACTGATTCATTTTCAGCGCCATATAAACTGATGGCAATGAACCCAGTTGCGGACTGCCGCCGTGACTGTGTTCAATGCATGATTTTGAATATAAAACCGCTACATCCTGGCGGGTGATTGCCGGCTTGGTAAAAATAGTTCCCAAACGAGCAAACAGTTTGTTGCTTTCGGTGATGCCGGATGCGGCGGCACTGGTGGCATTCAATCCCGGAGGTGTGCTCATCCCCTGGATGCCGGTGATGAAGGAAAGGTTGTGCTCTTCACGGAACGCATCCGGGGTCATGTTATACCATTCTGGCAGGTACCATGTCGGCTTGTCAGTCTGTCGTGGCAATGCCATCTCAAGGAAGAATGTCGCGTTCAGGTTGCGCAGCCAGAAGTCATTGTATCCACCATGGCCGCTGATAATTGGCATGGAACGCGCAACGTTAAAATAATAACCATCGTGAAACGCGGTCCAACCATACTGAGTCTGGGTAACAGACAAATAGCCCGGTTTCATGCGATCAAGAGCGTTCTTTGATGCTTTCCACATCATATCCATAAATCCGAGTTTGAACTCGCAAACCTTTGCCCAAGCTTCCAATCCTTCTGGGGTATTGGTGTCGACTTTATCAAACCAAGGCATTTCTTCGCCAAATGCGCGTTTGTAAGCATCACGCTGGAAAGAAATATCATGCGGGCCAAATAAAGGTTTGCCGTCTTTATCTTTTAAATATGCGTGGGGCAGCCAGGTAAGGCCCGGCTCATCATGCAGATGGGCGCCGATGGCATTTGGCATGGTGCGGAAACCGAATGCACGATCAACGCCGCGCTGAATTGCACCGATATATACGTTGGGGTCGGACCAGTCATTGGTTAATTTCAGGTCATGCTGGTGGCCGCCGCCCATCAGGCAGTTGCCCATTACATCCAGACCGCTGCGGATAGATGGTTCGCCGGTTTCACCCATGGCGATATTAAATCCCATTCCGTTTTCGCCTTCGGTAATCATCGATTTATTGGTGATGCCGCCCCAATGAATGGTTTTGTAATCAGACTTGCGGATATGACTGAATATCTCTATTTTCGTCTGTGCCGCCGCGCCATCGCATGCCACATCAACGGTGTATGCACCCGGCCGCATCAGCCAGCCATTCAGGCGCAGCTTTTCGGTATTGCGCGCGTCGGCACCAGCCATCAGCACAGCCTTCACCGGAAAGGCGAAAGTCATTTTGCTGGCGTCATCGCCGGTAACGGTTAGCGTCAGTAAACCGGCAGGCAATGCCTGCACATCACTGCGCACGACAGAAATGTCGATAAGTTCATTGGTTTGGTACGCTGTGCGGTTTAACGGCAGCAGCACCTGAAGTTTAGCCGCTGACGCCGAAATACCGGCCAGCAACCCCACGATCAGCATCGCGATGAGTAAACGGAATTGGCTCATTACTGTTCTCCTCGGGTAGATTAGGTTGGGAATTTACCTATTATGTACCTTTTGACGCTAATTGTAAATATTAGTTACAAGGTTTTAATACAATAGTGATATTTTTTCGATTATTTTCAAAATAAATAATTCTCTCCTTGCCATTTTATGCTGTCCGCACTTACAATAAAAAAGAAGTTACCTGAAGAGAGAGAAGCGATGAAAAAGAAACAACACGAACGAGAATTTTCCAAAATTGAGATAGAAAAAGACGGCAATGTATACGTTGGCCTGTTTAAAATAGAAAAAGGCATGATAACCGTTAATTTAAACGGGATATTCAAAAAAACTCACGTCGGCAACATGCCCCCCCGAAACTTTGCCAAACTCCTGTTAAGCGAACTCGTTGCTGAGGCTAATGCGAAGAAGTAAACAAGTAAACTTATAAATTTTGGTCACCGTTTGGAAGAGGGTTACTTCGATTAACTCAGTATAAACGCAGCCCCGCTATCCCTTTATAAAAAGGATGAAATGGCAAATCACTACCGAGTTAGCTGGGCTCCCGCCCTGTTCCATACGGTGACTTTATTTATTAACTATTCTTAAATTTTCCTCTTACAAATCTCCTTCCGGGTCCGGGATGTCGTTTTTATCCGGGTTTTCGGAGAATCTTACTATTCCCCACAGGTCGGGGTGCAGGGCGGCTTCTGATGCTTCGTCGGCTACTATTGCGGTCAGCGGGTTTGCCCAGTATAGGCGCTGCTGCACTTCGGTGCCACCCGGGCCGCTTACCAGGATGCCCCAGTCTATTTTGATTTGCATGTCGTGCTGAATGGTGAGTCCGATAGATTTCAGCGGGATGGCGGCTTCGAGACAATATCCGTCTTTCTGGCCGTTTTCGTCTTCGGTTGTGCCGGTGGCGATTTTTACTTCCGGCAACAGCACTACCCGGTCGAAATTCGCGTTAAATACGCCGGTATGGGTTTCCCAATTTTCCTCGGTTTTTGCGCCGGGGAAATTGGGCTGGTACAATACAGCGACTGGTTTGCCGTTGTTCATAGTCATCAATATTCTGGCATCGCCAACTGCCGGGTCTACCCGTCCCATGGCGGCTTTAGGGTTAACGCCGATTTGCAAGTCAACTGCCGCGCCAGTTTTAAAGAGACGTTTCCAGTCGTTGCCGGCATTTTTAATTGGGCCGGAATCTTTGGCAATGTAACAGACATACAGGTTGTCATCATCATAAGACATGCCGAATGACACGTTATTATCAGACAATTTAGAGTTCATATTAGTCCAATCACCCGGGTTGCCATCTATTTTCGGGGTATTGGGATGACTTATCATTATCTTGGCGGATTTATACAGCGCCGTTGATAACTGCTGTTTATTCCAACTGATCGCTTCCTGCACCATTTGCGCGGTAACCGGCAAGTCAGCCTGTTTGCGGACAAACTTGTCTATTCCCTCGACCTCTACCACGCTGACATGGTTATGGCCGGCGACAGCGTAATACTTATTATCTGACGTTTTGCAGAAATAGCCGGAGAAATGTTCCTGACCAATGTTGCAAGTAGTGATATCCAGACCGCGTTCATGCTCTGGCATTGACCATGGTTTTGATCCGGAGCGCATATCTTTAAATAAGTGAGCTGCCAGCATGCCGTCGGCGGTATAGATATGCCAATCGCCAGTGTTGGTATTGGTCACTATAAACTCGCCAAGGTCGCCGGCAGCAGCGGTTTCATGTCCGATAACATCGAACTCTGCCACTACCTGACCGGAAGTGTATGGTTTTGCCCGGGTCAGTGCGTGAACGCCCCAACCCTCAGACGGATATGCCCACACTAATTGCCCATCAGCAGTTATTGCCCGGTCGGGTTCATCGCAAACAGTGAAGAAATTGCCATTATTCAGCTTCAATAAATTAGCATTAATAGGCTTTTTCACCCGGTTATACAACGGCGCGCCATTAGGCGCGAATCCTTTCACTTCATACCGGTAAGCATCGCCGGCATCAATTGACAATGTTTCCTCGAATCTGCCAGGGGCGCCATCGCGGGAGTTGGCGGTTTCAAAAAATTCTACTTCATCCGCCTGGGTTTTCCCATCATCATTAATATCCGACCAGATGAAAGTATAGTTGCCGATAGGATTTTTACCGAGTTTGCCAAGCACTTCCGGGGTACGAAGCGGAGCAAAGTTTCCGGCGCGGCCAACGGCGGCAACGCGTTTTGATATACCATTCTGATACAGGTAGACCACTGCCACCGCCTGGCGGGCAAATAGCGGTCGGGTTACCAGGTACTGGCGATCCTTTATCTTTATCGGCATTTCACCTGCGGGAGAATTGCCCATCCATGTCATACCTTTTATCTGGCTCTTGCCGGTTTTCCAATCCAGCGCAAACTCCATTCCCTGATAAAATATTCTATTTTTATCGCTTGGATCGAGACAACCGCCGCCGCCATAAGAAGTATTGCCCAGCAAGTCTTTCTTGAAGGTGCCGTCAATCCCCCATACACTGACGCGTTTCGGCGAGAAATCGCTCTCAACCACCCACAACTGGTCGCTGGAATCAACAGCTAAATCAACAGCTACCCAGGGTTTGCTGGTGAAACGACCCGGATCCCAGGCACCGGCGATGCGCCCGCCCGGAGTACCGATGGTGCGTATCAGTTTGCCTTCCGGAGTGAATGCTTTCACTATCCGCAGGTCTGCCGCACTGTCGAATACATATAGATTTCCTTTTGAATCGCAAGCGACAGAGGTAGCATTTTTCACATCTAATTTCACAGGAGTGCTGGCACCGGTTGCGGTGTCAAAAATGACAACTTTGCCGGCTGAGATAGCATATAAGGTGCCGTTTGGCGCGAATGCCAGCGTACCAGGTTTTGCCAATGGCAGCTCTTTTTCCAGTTTTTTTGTAACAGTGTCATATATCTCCATGCGTTCGGTTGCCAGCATATCAACAGGTGACTCGCCACTTAAATATTGCAACGGTGCAACGCCGTAAATGAAACAGCGGGTCGGATCAAGGGATTCGCCACCACGGTCTCTTCTAACACCGGCGCAACCATCCCGGCCTTCTTCTTTCCACATCCATTGCTCTACCACCCTCATGCGAATAGCGCGGGTGTTGATATCAGAACCGAAATCAACATAGCCGTCCATATAGCGGGCAGTAGTATTATTGTATTGGTCAGGCTGATAGTAATAACGGGTTTTTTGGGTATAAGACGCGATATTTGTCCAATATTTTTCGTTATTCATATCCACCGGCATATCATCCGGCCCGGTCCAATAATCTATTTCGGTTTGTTTGCCGTCAATCTCTTTTATCGCCAATCCGCGGATGGTCTGGGATTTTTCCCATTCCATCATGTAAATAGCGGGATCAACTTCGGTCAACGGTTTTGTCCGGGCAGCATTCCACTCGCCTTGCGGAGTAACTTTGCCAGAATTCACTGTCAACTTGCAGGTAGGGAACAGGTTGGCAAAGCGGCGGCGCAGGATTTTCATGCCTTCAAGTTTTGCCTGCCACACCGGGCCAGTTAGAGCATTTTCATCTTCAGTGGCTTCCGGGTCATCTTTAGTCAAATCAGCGCCTTCAGTTTCCACGTCAGTTTCGCCGTGGTCAAATGATATGCGGATAGCGCGGGTTACCGAGTTTTCCGGTGCGGTGGCGACTATCCATCCAGGGCCATTGCCTTTCCATATTTCTATCCACTGCTCATCTTTACGCATCAATATATCTTTGTCTTTCTTAATTTCCGGTTTCAGCATACTGATGTGCATTTGTATGCGTTTGTCATCCGGCGCGGGGAAAACCATGCTGCCCACCGGTACCGGACGATTGAAATTTAATAAAATATGCTGTCGCATTCGTTTATCATTTGTTGAATCCAGGGTTACCAATCCGCGGTTGCCGGGAGGTGTCGCGGTAAGGCGGAATAGCCGTAAAAAGTCGCTTCGCGGGTCGGGGTCGTCATATTTATTAGTTTTCAATGGTATTGGATAGCGGGGAACGCTGGTTTCCAAGTTCACATCATCAGCGGTTGCGGCATTTTCCAGGTAATTTGTCCCGGCATTTATAGCCAGGTATAATTTGCCTTCACGAACAGCCATGCCTTTTATCCCGCGTTTGCGGGTAGATGTCGCGTTTACCTGAATCATGGTATCCATTTTCTTGTTAGGCAATGCAAAACGCCAGACGTAATCAGTATCGCTGGCATACGGAGCGGTGTATAACGCTTTCGCGTCTGCAGTCATATACGCGGGGCCTGTCCAGGCGATAATATTGTGATTTCCCCACAACTTTTTGCCGGTAAGGTCGGTTTCAATCAACGCAACGCCGCTTTCTGCACAGCAAGATGCGATATACATCCTATCACCGATAGTTGCGATGCCTTTGGGAGCGGAATGGTCGGCCAGCCAGCCACCGGAACCACTGGCACCATTCAACCAGGGGGAATTATCCGGGGTATTGTTTTCGATATTCGGGTAGGGGGTCATCTGGTATTTCATCTTCAACCCGGGGTTAAATAAAACTTTATATTTATAGGTATCAACCGGCATCATCTGCCCTTTTTCATCTTTCAAATCCCAACCGATGGTATATGGGCCGGCTTTGTGGAACTCGCGCGCCAGAAGATTGCGCACCCGTTTGCCTTGTTTGTCTTCAATAACCGCTGTTATATAGCCATCTTCCGGCAAGGTATAGGTAAAGGTGCAAGGCGGTTTAACTTCAACAACTTTTCTTTCCGGCACAGCTTTTTCCTGCAAGTCGGTATATATATGCAAGCCGCCAATTTGCCCAAACTTCTTATCACTCGAATCCGTCACCAGAAACTTAATCCCGCGAGTATTCACCGGGTCAAAAGAAATCAAGCTGCCATCGCCATCATTGCGGACAGAACATGCTATCTGATTCCAATCATTTTCACCGCTGACAGTCGGGTTAATTCCCTCTGGTCCATTAAAAGCAAGGATGGTATATTTGCTGAAGTTGCTGTCTAATCGAATGGCTGATATATCCTGGTTATTTTTCCAGGAGATAACAAACCATGTAGGAGAAGTTTTAGTTATAATATCTCTATTGATAAAATTCTTGTTGTCGGGGCCATGACTTTGCCAGTCGCTGGAACCATTAGTGATATTCGCCGCGGTATGCGGAATAGGCGGGTGCAAGTCACCGACATTAATCCAGTCAGCCTCACCATTAGCGACGCCATCTGGAACGATATTGTATAATCGCGGGGTATAAAAACGTAAAATAGCAAACTGGTTCCAGTTATACCACCACCCCGGGTTAAGGGAGAGCAGTACCGCCTGGATAGAAGTATTTGCCGGCAGTGTCGCTAATTTCCATTTTGACTGTGCGGATGGAAATGTGCAGGCGACCCATTTTGCGGCAAGCGGATTGTCCGGCATAGTTTCTCCTGCGGGTAAATACTGGCAGGAAGCGTTTGACTGTACCAATAGGGAACCGACAGCCTTGGGGGCTTTAAAGATTACTAACAGTTGCGGTTTAGCCTTGGAGTCGCGGCTTCCGACTGTCCACGGTCTGGCATTCGAGTTGGCCAATACGCTCATTATGTCACTTGCGGCTGGCGGGTCCATTAATTTATCGTCAGAGTACAATTTGCAAGCTGGCAGATTGATATCTTCTGCCGCAATTCTAACAACCGGCGAATTTATAATTTGTCCCCAACAGATAGCGGAAAAAATTAATTGAAGTATAATTAAACCAAAAATTTTACCATACTTGATATTGAACATTTAAAACCCCTAATATTTAAATCGATTTAGCATAGAACAATTATATATTTTTTTTGTATCACGAGCAAAAATCTTATTAAGGTTTAGACCCGTTTTATATAAAAATGTGTGAAAAGAAATAATTTTTATAATTTAACCACAAGAACGCAAAGAAATTATTACAGAACTCTCGCTTTACACCTTATAAGCCCCACCCCAACCCCTCCCCAGCGGGAGAGGGGTTATTATTTTAATCTTAAAACCATCACATATAAAAGCCCCTTCTCTTTCGGGGAAGGGGTTTGGGGATGGGGCTTATAAGCGAAAGTTATGTTAAATGCAAAAACATCATTTTTTTCGTGCCTTTCGTGGTTAAATTGCCGCATTCATTCAGTTCTTTCATTTCTCCCTTATGCTATAATACATCGGCAAAAGGAGCTTTTTCATGAACTGTTTTTATTGCGATAAGATTAGCAGCGTTGATGCAAATTATAACGGATTGCCGGCTGAATATGATATCGCGTCTGCTGCGCCGCGATGCAGCCGGCACTGGCGTTATCTCTGCGGTAAGTGCGGGCAGCCTGCACATTTCATGTCCAGTGCATATTGCCAGGAAAGCGGTAAATATTTTTGCTCGCGTTGTGCCAGCAATCGACGCGAAGTGGCAGCGGCATACTGGGTTTGGGAATATTATTTTGAATATCAGTCGCCGTGGTCAGGCGAATGGTGCCCATCGCTGGACAGATTAGAATTTGAGAAGAAGCATCCATTAACAACTGAAAATATCTTCACTGAACAATATTTAACTCGCTATCCATCATTACCCGATCAATGGCGGTCGGATGAACCTTTTACCGATGATGATGTGCAGGAAAACTGGAGTAATAACGCCTTGCGCTGGGATGCCGGATATGATGCCGATGGCGACCGTAATCGACGTTACCAGAGCGATGAGCCGATGCTGAATCTGCTGGGTGATTTGAAAGGCTGCGAAGTGCTGGATGTCGGATGCGGCGCCGGTTACCTGTGCCGCAAGCTAACCCGTGCCGGAGCCAAGATGACCGGAGTGGAATTATCTGAAGAGTTCATGAAACTGGCATTGAAATATGAAGCAGAAGAGGCAGTGGGGATTAACTATCTGCAGGCGTCAATATCCACGCCAAAATTATTCCCGACCGGGACATTCGACAAAGCAGTGAGCAACTATGTGCTGATGGATGTATTGGATTATGAAGCGGCAATAGCCAATGTTTATGATATGCTGAAACCCGGTGGAATTTTCATTGTAGTAATCAGCCACCCGGCGTTTGCCTGCGGGCCAGGCGGCTGGGTATCTCCTGTAATGGATACTCCACGCCGTGAAGAAAGAACCGCTTTTCAGGTAGATAATTACTTCATACGCGGCGCGTTCCTGGGGGCATGGGGCAACCTTGACCCGGTACTCAGCTTTCACCGTCCACTGCGCGACTACTGGCAAACCTTCACAGAAACAGGTTTCACTATCACCGGATTCGAAGAACCCAGCATTACCGAACGCGGCCGCCGCGAATTGCCGCTTAGTCAGGTACACCAGTCTATGCGAATACCGTATTCATGCATTTTCAGGTTGAAGAAGAGGTAATTGAAAAGGCAGAGCTATTATCTTTCTTGCTCAATACCTTACTCGCCGGCTGGAAACCGGCGCTCCAAATATATAATAAAAAAATCCCGGGTCGAAAGGAAACCAATCGACCCGGGATTTATTTTATCGTTTATTCTCTGCTTATTCAGCAGGGGCAGATTCTACTCCACCACGTTTTGAGAATAATACAGCACCTGCGAGAACTACTAAGGCGATAATGGCTACAATGTAACCATTGGTAGTACCTTGCAATTGTACGATTGCAGGAGCAATCAAAATTGAAACAAGGTTCATAACCTTAATCATCGGGTTCAATGCAGGACCAGCGGTATCTTTCAGCGGATCACCAACGGTGTCGCCGATAACGCCAGCTTTATGTGCTTCTGAACCTTTACCGCCCAGGAAGCCATCTTCGATTTTCTTTTTCGCATTGTCCCATGCTCCACCAGTGTTTGACATGAATACTGCCATCAACTGACCGGCAAGAATACAACCAGCAAGGAAACCACCGAGTGCATAAGCGCCCAGCCAGAAACCTACGAGGATTGGCGAGAAAATCGCGAGAAGGCCAGGACCGAGAAGTTCTTTCTGTGCAGCTGCGGTTGAAATAGCAACGCATTTTGCATAGTCAGGTTTGCCTTTTTCGCCAACGCCAGTGTATTCCCAAATGCCCGGGATAGTTTTGAACTGGCGGCGTACTTCTTCAACTAACTGTACTGCAGCGCGTGATACGGCGCGGATTGCAAAGCTGGAGAACAAGAACGGTACAGCACCACCAATTAAGAGACCGATGAATACGTCAGGCATATTAACCTGAATGTTTTTCACCAGAATCGCGGCTTCGCCATTAATCATCATATCAGCAACACCCTTGGCAGCGGCAGCAACCTGTGCGCCGGCAACGGTGTCGAGGAATGAGCGGTACAACGCAACAGCAGCGATAACTGCGGTGGCGATTGCGAAACCTTTGGTCAGTGCCTTGGTGGTATTTCCTACCATGTCAAGACGGGCTACGATATTATGAGCAGCTTTGTTTTCGGTGCCATCTTCATTTTTCAACGCGCCGGACATTTCGAAAATACCGTTTGCGTTGTCAGAGATTGGTCCGTAAGTATCCATCGCCAATACATAACCGGTGGTGGACAGCAAACCAAGGCCAACCAATGCGATTGCGTAAGCAACCATTGACGGGTCATGGAAAAGAAGAGTTGCAACATACAGGGTAGCTGCGATTGCGCAAACTGCCCAAACTGCGGATTCCAAACCTTCGGACAGACCAGCAAGAATTAATGTTGCCGGGCCAGTCTTTGCGGATGAAGCAATTTCGGTAACTGGTTTTTTATCATCAGCGGTGAAGTATTCGGTGATTTTTCCGATAACCTGTGCTAATACGATACCAATGAAGGTAGCAACAGCAGATAACCACCAGAAATTGGTGCCAATTTTAAGGAAAGCTTGTTGAGTTTTAAGAGCTTCAGGTGAAAGACCGATGGTAATTACTTTTGCTGCACCAAAGTCAACACCATTAAATACAATCCCACCAACAACAAAGAATCCAAGTGATGCAATTAATGCTGATACCATGAAACCGGTATTAATCGGGGTCATCGGGTTCATGTTCGGATCATCTTTACCCTTAACAGCCATAACGCCAACGATAGAAGCAATAACACCAACTGCACGAGCAAGCAAGGCGAAGATTACTAATTTAAGCGTAAACATATAAGAGAATGCATCTTGAGCCATTAAACTGCCAAAACCACAGCTCTGTAGTGTCTTACCAACAGCAGCAGCGAGAATAATCGCGGCTACCAGGGTTACTTCATAAGATTCAAATACGTCAGCGGCCATACCTGCACAGTCGCCTACGTTGTCGCCTACGTTGTCAGCGATGGTAGCGGCGTTGCGCGGGTCATCTTCAGGAATTCCGGCTTCAACTTTACCTACCAGGTCAGCTCCTACGTCAGCAGCCTTGGTGAAGATACCACCGCCTACGCGCATGAACAACGCAGCCAGGGAACCACCGAAACCGAAACCTACGAGAACGAACATCGCATTAGATTTGAAAATCATGAAGGTAATGGTTGCACCTAAAAGGCCAAGGCCTACGGTGAACATACCGGATACTGCGCCAGCCTGGAACGCAATCTCTAAAGCTTTTTTGAAGCTGCTGAGAGCGGCATTAGCGGTGCGCACATTACCACGTACTGCTACGCCCATACCTACATAACCGGCTAAATATGACGCTACAACACCGAGAACGAAAGCGATTGAAACACCCAGTGCTAAAATCATTGCAGTTTCTGGACCTTCAGTTGCATATTGTTTTATATACAAGAAGAAGAGACCGAGACCAATGACAATAACCAGCGGGATCATGGTCTTTACCTGTTTGCTCAGGTACGCCATTGCGCCTTCCTGAACAGCAGCAGCCACACCCTGCATTCTTTCGCTTCCTGGATCTTCTGCGACAGTCTTTTTCCACCAATACACACCGAATGCGATTGCTACGAATGCGGCAGCAAGCACGATGTATAACGGAATCCAAGCTTCATCACCAAACGGCAATTTAATAGCTTCACCGCCGGCGGTCTTCTGTTCGCCAGCTCCAGGTGCAGGCATTGGCATCGGGGTTGTTGCCGGCATTGGCATTGTCATTGGCGGTGGGGTAGGTACAACAGGATTTGTTGTAGTGGTAGTCGTGGTAGTTGTAGTTGTAGATGCCGGTGCTGGTGTGGCTTGTGCCCACAGTTTTGAACCTGCTACCAGCAGAAAACCCATTACAACGACCATAACGGCCAGTACCCAGGTTTTAATGCGTGACTTTTTCAGTTTTGACGCACTTTTTAGGTGTTGCGACATGGTTGAGATATACCTCCATAAACTATTTGTCGAAAATATTTCGACAACGGGCTGATTAAAATGCCCTAATAACAGATTTATTTAAAACCGCGATTAAGCAGTTTTAGCCAAGATTACGTGCCCAGCACCCGGACTAACTCCAAATGCTCGGGGTCGAGAGGCTTGTCTTTCGAGAAAACCTCTTCCAGCGGCGTGGTGGAAATGGTGCTGTTTAATTCACCCACCAACACACCCCGGACGCCTGAAACCAGGAATTTTACTGAAAAGGAACCGAGTTGGCTGGCAAGCAGACGGTCATAAGCAGTGGGAGTACCACCTCTTTGTACATGACCGAGAATTGTTGCCCGGGTTTCTACCCCGATTTCCTTTTCGATATCTTTCGCCAACTGCGCGCCATCGGCAGCACCTTCGGCGACTACAATTAATAATGATTTCTTACCGCGTTTGTTGCCAGTTTTAATTACGGCAGTTACTTCTTCAAGTTCCCATTTCAATTCCGGTATTAATACCACTTCCGCACCGCCGGCGATACCGGCATGCAAAGCGACAAACCCGCGCGAACGCCCCATTACCTCGATAACGAAAATGCGGTCATGGCTGGTGGCGGTATCGCGAAGACGGTCGATACTCTCTAACGCGGTATTAACCGCAGTATCAAAACCGATGGTGTAGTCGGAGCCATACAAGTCGTTATCGATTGTACTGGCAACGCCTATAACGGGGAAGTTAGCTCTGCTGTGAAGCTGATAATTGCCGGTTTGCGATCCGTTGCCGCCAATTACCACTAATCCATTGATGCCGTTTTGCTCCAGATTCTCTACTGCCTGGTTAAACCCGGGTTCAGTTTTGAAATCCATGCTGCGCGCGCTATGCAATATAGTGCCACCCATGTTGATAATGCCGGAAACCGATTGGGTATCCATCAGGGTAAAGTTGCCTTCCACCAGGCCTTGAAAGCCCTGGCGTACGCCGATAACCTCAATACCCATACTGGTGCCAGTTCGCACTACCGCGCGAATGGCAGCATTCATACCGGGGGAATCACCCCCACTGGTCAAAACAGCAATTCTTTTCATAATCCCTAACCCAAATAAATTGGACAAGTTTTTAGTTTTCAGAATGGGTCACTTAGCCTGCCGAAGCGACCTTAATGAAATTTTCAATTTTAAATAATGACTTTTTTGTTCGGATTTGATAGCTAATTTATACTTCGACGTCAGATGGGGTGAGAAATTATCTCACCCCAAAGTTGTTTAAATTATTCTTCGCCGCGGGCTGTCTTGCCGCCGCCGAATGCGCCGCTGTTTCCCTTGGATTCGCATTTTGTTGCTGCTTTTCCACTGGATTCAAATAAGCGCATATATTCTTTAGTCTTGGCAACCATGGCGTCGCGTCCCGGACCCAGCAATTTGCGCGGGTCTTTTTCACCCGGGCGCTTGGCTGCTGCGGCCAGCATTGCGCGGTTGAATTCCATGCTGAGAGCGGTTGCAACGTTAATCTTGGTGTAACCGACCTTGATAGCGTCTTTCAATGAACCTTCGCCCGGCAATAATTCAACACCCTTGGCTTCTGCGTGTTCGCGGCTTATTAATACGCCGGATGAACCATGGCTGACGATAGGAATCTGTACAGCGTCATAGATTTCCTTCAGGCGGTCAACGCGCAATGGCCAGATGTCCAGCCATAAACCGTGAACTGAACCAACAGCGGCAGCCAGGAAGTCAACGCCGGTTTCGTCTACGAAACGCTTGGCTTCTTCCGGGGTAGCAATGTGTTCTTCAACGCGTGGGCCAATCATTTTGCGCAGCAATTCAAACTGTTTCGGTACTTCCATGGCGCGCAGGTCAGCCATTTCAGCGTCGCTTAACAGGTTTTCGATGGTTAATACTGAACCGATTTCCGCTTCTACCGGCAGGCCAACGCTATGAGCGATGTCTACGATTTTCGCGGTCATCTTGATATTCTCTTCTAACGGCAGTTCATGTCCGTCGAACATGAGTGAGGTGAACCCGGCGCGCAGACATTTTACATTCTGTTTGTAATCAGTACCATGGTCCAAATGCAGAACTACCGGCACGCTGGCGTTTTCTGCCAGAACTTTTGCCATAGCGGTAATCATTTCTAAACCAGCATACTTGATCGCACCTTGACTCGCCTGGATAATAACCGGGGATTTCTCTTCCTCAGCAGCCTGTACGATAGCCTGAGCGGCTTCCATGTTGTTCAAGTTAAATGCGCCAACTGCGTACCCTTCAGCACGTGCTTTCAGCAGCATATCTTGTGTTGTTACTAATGCCACGATTTTCACCTCTCTCGATTTTATGTATTATAAAAACAACCTGCTTTATGGTTGTATCAATACCTGTTTTCGCTATAATACCTTAGAATTGTTTCTGCGCTATTACAACAAGACGCGGCGCATCAACGTTTAATTTTTCACCATGAAATCCGCCATTCAGCGAATCAATGATAAAATTTGCGTCAAACAGCATTCCGGCTAATTCATCTGTGCTGTATACCCGCACGCTGTGACTCAAATCTTTCGGTTTCTCGCCTTCGCGCAATATGCGCTGCTGGTGAGTATATCTTCCGCTTCGTTCATCCCAGCGCCAGTCGTTTTTCACCACTGTGCCATCCGGTAAAATCTTCTCGCTGACCGGTATTGTGTTTTTCAGCAAAAATGGCCGATTCGCGACATCAATAACAAACCATCCACCCGGTTTTAATACCCGGCTTACCTCGCGAATTACCCCGGCGTTCTCCGCGTCGTCAAAATATCCGAAAGCGGTAAAAAGATTGATAACCGCGTCAAACTCCTCGTCAAAAGGCAGTTTCCGCATATCTCCCTGTATCCACTTAACCGATACAACGTATTCCTTCGCCAATTCTTCCGCGTGGGTCAGCAAATGCGGCTGCAAATCCAGCCCCGTCACCTGCCAGCCATGCTTTGCCAATGGCACCGCATGCCGTCCCTGTCCGCAGCATAAATCCAGCATATTCAAGCCAGACTCGCGCCGCCGCAACTCGCGGTCAACAAAATGCACTTCAGGACTGGTTCGCTCAGGTGGAAATTGGTACAACCGCAAATATTCTTCGCCAAAATATTCGTTAATCCAGGACGAATCTACACCATTTGAGTCAACCAAAACAAACCTCCGCCTAAAACACGCACAAAGCCGAGCTATTATAGCGAAAAAAACACCAATTTAGCAAGGGGGAAAAGGAGAATAATGTATTATAGGGGGAAATTGTGATATTTTTATCGAAAAACCAGTCATTAACTTCATTAAGGCCAACAGTTTTATAAAAAGTTTAACTGAAAATATTTATGCAAAATTTGAAAAATACAGTCACCGTGTGGAACTGGGTCGCAGCCCGGCGGATTACTTTGAATCTACCATTTTTACCACTCCCCAATCAGAAGATTGGCGTTCCCAGGGGTTAGCGGGGCTGCGACCCTCTTCCAAACGGTGACTTATTCTTTTACCAGAACTGAAAAATTATATGATTTAATCTTCAAAATTTCTCTCTTCTCTCTTCAACTGCGGGGCTGCAACCCTCTTCCAAACGGTGACTAAATTTATTAAGTTTATTTCAAATTTTCACCTTAAAAGTCCGAATCTCATACGGCAAGATGGTGAAATGCAGGCCTTCTGCATCAAATTTCACCGGGGTGTCTTCACGTTCCAACAGGTTGCATTCGGTGGCGGATTTTATTGGAGTGGCGAATTTTATGGTTACGTCATCGTTTATGCCGTGACGCTCTACCACGCGGATGATTAATGCGTCGCTGTCTTCTGCTTTTTTCACCGCTTCGATGGTGATGCTTTTTGCTGTTACTTCGATAAATGAATAGCTGGCGGGTAATGGCCCCGTGTGATTATCGGCGACTACCGCTACTGCCGGGTCGTTAATGTCGAGTGCTTGCCCGATGGTATTCGCGCAACGCCAGGTGCCGGCATGGGGATACAGCGCGTATTTAAAGCGATGCTCTTCCTGGTCGGACGTCGGGTCGGGGTTTAACGGACCGCGCAGCAATGTCAGCGCAATCATTTTTTCCAGCGCTTCGTGGCCATATTTGCAGTCATTCAGCAAACTTAAGCCATAATCAGCCTGGGAGATATCCATCCACTGGTGCACCGGCACTTCAAACTTTGCCGCGTCAAATGAATTGTTACGGTAGGTGACTGCATCATTAACTGATATTAATTATTCCACTCGAATATATTGTCTGGTTAAATTTATTGAAAATTTCTGTTTTTATCTGTTTCTAATACAACCTGTGCAACTATTTTATTTGTGCAGTGTCATAATGTGTGGAGATATAAGATGCGTCAGTGCAAAATGAATGACGAGTTATGGCGAAACGACTTTAATGGCGACGACCGGTTGGTCGCGGAGCATATTGCTGTCTGCGACATTTGCCGTGCCGACGCTGTCGTTAACCTTCGTCTGCGCCGTCTGATATCTTCATTACCGATAGTGGCAACCCCGGCGAGTGTACTGGCAAAGTTTAACGAACTGAAGCAAATTACCGCTAACAGGAGCATGGATTGCAGCCAGGTGAGCGGAAAATTGTTGGCCTGGTACGCTGGCGATCTTGATATTATCGACTCTTTCCTGTTGGAAGACCATTTATTGTGGTGTTCAACATGCCGGAAAGAAGTCGCGACCCTGGACGCGGTGGGAACCTTGCTGCATCGAATAGAAAATATCACCCCGCCGGTGACAATTCACGCTGACATGCTGGCAATGGCTGGCGTTGTCGGTGCCGGATTAACCTGCGACGCGGTAATGCCTCTGCTCTCCCTGTGGGGCGATGGACAGTTAACCCGGGTTGAAAGTTTCCTGATAGAAGAACACCTGCTGTCCTGCGAAAATTGCCGCGAACAAGCAGAAAAGATATACGCGGTATCTGGATTGATGCATAACTTGCCGGTACTGGAAGCACCGACAGCGATGCGCGAGTCCGTTGCTGCCTTTGCCGCCGTCATTGGCGATAAGCAATTAACCTGCGAAGCCGCGGTGCCGATGATTGAATTGTATCGCGATGGCATGTTGAATAACGAAGAAACCTTCCTGTTGGAAGACCATTTGCTGTGGTGCGAGCCATGCGCGAATATTCTGGAACAGTCGGCCATGGTAACCGAGTTGCTCACCGAAATGCCGCAGCTTGATCCGCCAGCGGAGATTGCCGCACGGATACGCCTTACCAAACCGCCGGTATGGACCAGGCAGTTCATCACTCGCGTCGCCAGCATTGCCGCTGTCGCTGCTATTGCGTTGACCGTCAGCATGTTCAGCCATAAGACGACGGAAACTAATATTGCCCAATTGCCGACTGCACAAACTACCCGGATGAATCCTGTCGAACCATCTGTTAAAAATTCGATGCCGACACCAGGCATAAAACCGGCAAATGATAACCATGTTGCTGTATCTATACTGAATACTAATGCAGCACCGGCGAAGAAATTGCAGAATAACACCGGGGAAAAGATATATACCAAGTTCCGCGGGATAATAAAAGAAAGCAGTGCGCTGATAGCGTCGCTGGCTGCGGATAATACCGCAACTGGCACAACAACTGCCAGCATGCCGACCTTGCGCAACCTGCAGGGGCTGCCGGCACGTCAGCAGACTGAAGAACAAAAAGACCGCACGATATCAGCCGATTATATGGTTAACGAAATCGTGGCATCTGCCAACGTCAAATTGGCACCGGACCAGTCGGTGCGTCCAGTGCGCGCATTAGTAACCGGCGACCGCATCACCATCCGCGATGACATGACCGCGATAGCCCGCGAAGACGAATTATCCGAAGCGGAAGACCTGAACGCCGCCCCGGACACATTCATGATCGCCATGGCAGATACCACCGGAAATACACGGTAAGTTTTTTCAATTAAAAATTAATTATTCATTATTAATTTTTAATTAACCTCACTCTCCCCCAAACCGGAATACCAAATCTGCCATCACACAGCGTATTATTTCGTAGGGATATTCGCTGTTCAGTGCTTCGAAGATTGGTTTTAGTCTGCGGGGTTCATCGTCAGGTTGGGATAAGATGGCGTCTTCTATGGCGGCAAGTTCATCATCAGCCAGTTTCACTACCGCGCGCAATGGCAAGCGGCCATTCTCAATTACCACAGACAGGTGGTTATATACGGTTGTCACAGATATTCCGCGCTGGGCGGCGATTTCTTCCGGCGATAATCCTTTGCGGTGCCAGTCTAATGTTACTTCCACGGTATCCGGCTGTATTTCGGTTGCAGTGGGTTTATTTATCGGTACTTTGACAGCGGCGGGGTATTTGCTGGTTATCTCCAGAATTGCCGGGCCGAATCGCGCTAATTTCCCTACACCAACACCGCTGATATTTTCCAGTTCTTCCATGGTTTGCGGCCGATACATCACTATCTCCCGCAGGGTAGAATCGTGAAATATCACATAGGCGGGTACGTTGGCACTTTTTGCCGTTGCCGAACGCCAGCCAGTCAATGCGTCCCACAATTCTTTGTCTTCGGTACTGGTGAATCCGGTGGCGACCATTCTGCGCGTTTTCTTCATTGATTGAGAGACCGGGTCTTTGCGTAAAAATACCGTTTTTTCTTTATTTAATACCGGGTGCGCGGTGGATGCGAGTAAAAATCCGCCATGTTCTTTTTCCACATTCAGGTAACCCATTGCCACTAATTGCCGGAATATTGATGCCCATTCCTTGGTATCAATCTCAGCTCCTTTGCCATAGGCGGATATTTTATCATGTCCAAACCTGCCAACCTGCGGAGTGTTATTGCCAACCATGATGTCGGTTAAATGCCCCGCGCCAAAACGCTGTCCGGTTTGATATACGCAATAAAGCGCCTTTCGTACCGCCAGTGTGCCGTCCCAGGTTTCCACGGGTGTCAGGCAGGTGTCGCAATTGCCGCATGGTTCCGCGTCAAATTCGCCAAAATATTTCAGCAGCACCTGGCGGCGGCAAGTTGCTGTCTCGCAATATCCCAGTAATTTGGAAAATTTCATCAGTTCTACGCGCTTATGCTCTTCGTCTGCTTCCGATTCGCGCAGCAGTTTCTGCATCATGGTTACATCCTGCAATCCATACAGCATCCAGGCGTCCGCTGGCAGCCCGTCACGACCCGCGCGACCTGTTTCCTGGTAATAGGCCTCAATGCTCTTGGGAATGTCCATGTGCGCCACAAAACGCACGTCAGGCTTGTCGATGCCCATCCCAAACGCGATGGTTGCCACTATTATGACGCTGTCATCCTGCTGGAAGATATCCTGGTTTTTTCTGCGCGATTCCGCGTCCATACCGGCATGGTATGGGTACGCGTTATAACCTTCAGCACGCAGCCATTCCGCAGTTTCTTCGGTCTTTTTCCGCGACAGGCAATATATTATGCCGGTGTCATTGGGGTGCTCATTTTTCAGGAACTCTTTCAATTGCAGCTTCGAGTTAACCTTACCCTGGATGCGATAACGAATGTTGGGACGGTCAAAACCAGCGACGAATATCCGCGCTTCGTGCAGGTTAAGACGATTCACAATTTCTTCGCGGGTTAAATCGTCAGCGGTAGCGGTGAGTGCAATGCGTGGAACATTTGGAAAACGCTCGTGAAGTATATTCAATCCCAGGTATTCGGCGCGAAAGTCGTGACCCCATTGCGACACACAATGCGCCTCGTCGATGGCGAAAAGGTTTATTTTCACGCGGCTGAGGAGATTTAATGTTGCATCTGTTAACAAACGTTCTGGCGCTATGTAAAGCAAATCAATATTACCATTGGCAATCTGCTCTTCTACCTCGCGCGCTTCAAATGGCGACAGGCTGGAATTGAGGAATGACGCCTTGACGCCGGATTGCCGCAATGCGTTAACCTGGTCCTGCATTAATGCGATAAGCGGAGAAATCACCACACCCATGCCCGGGTTGATAATTGCCGGCAACTGGTAGCACATCGACTTGCCGCCGCCGGTCGGCATCAGCACAAACGCGTCGCCACCCCGCAAAACATGAAGAATTATCTCTTCCTGTGCCCCGCGATACTCATTATAACCAAATATCCTGTGCAGAGTCTCGCGCACGTGCTGTTTTAAAATGCTGTCATCATTAATAATCGTCTTGTCCATACAGATGTATTATAGCAAAAAATAAGATGCAAACAAAGGTGTGATAGTTTTTGGTAAAATTTAACATGGATGGGAAGAATAGGCAAGATGTATAAGAGAACTGACTTTAACACATGGATATAACAAAATAGCGTTATTTGAATATTTTTTTATCAAATATTAACAATCCAACCCCAGAGGGGTGGCATATTAATAGCATTTAATTAGTATAAAAGAACCAGAACCCCGTTCAGAGGTGACATGTTAAATGTGTCTAAATTTCAATTCCGGTTCTAAATATAAAACGTTTTTAACATGTCACCCCTGAACGGGGTTCTATATTCAAAATAATCATTATTGACTATTAATATGCCACCCCTCTGGGGTTGGATTGTGCTCAACAAATAAATATTTCTAAAAATGGAATTTATTTGTTTGGACTTGTTTACTAACAGCCTAATCTCTAAGAACCTAACACCTTACCTCCTCCCTTCACTCCCCATTGACAACCACAAATAAAAGTTTTACAATAATTGCATAATATTTATTCAGCATTGATGAATTATGCCTAAAAATGACCTTGTACAATCTGTTACGCGTGCGCTGGATCTGCTGGAAATGGTGGGTCGTAGCGAGAACGGGCTGACTCTGCAAGAGATTGCCCGTGGTTTGGGTGTGCAACCGCCGACGGCGCATAATATGGCGCGGACGCTGGTTGCGCGCGGGTATCTGCAAAAATCGCGCCAGCCGATTCGCTACCAACTCGGTTCAGCATTATTTGGTTTGGTAGATCGGCAGGCGCAGCGCGATATTCGTGCTCGCGCTGGTGCGGAGATGCAAAAACTTGCCGCTGATTTCCCCGCTGCCACCATTACACTTGTTGAGGCACGCAGCGGTGATTTGCAGGTGATGCTAAGAATAAGTCCGGAAATGCCAGGAATTATCCAACACCCGCCGTCGCAAACAATGAACGGCTACATCAGCGCCGCCGGACTGGTATTTCAGGCTTATTGGACAGCATCCGAACGTGCCGATTTTCGCCGCCGCTGTCCTTTTGAAGAATTTGGCGCGAATGCCTGGAACAACATTGAGCAATTTGACGCTGAATTATCCAGAACTCGCGCCAATGGTTTCGCGACTCCCGCTACTAATAATTTTTTCCGAGTATCTGTTCCCATTTTCAACCATTCAAACGCATTGATAGCCGCGATAGGCATATCGATGCCTGGCGATAACGTTGCGAAAATTGACGAGGAAATAATCATTAATCGGCTGAAAACAGCAAGCCGCGTCATTACCGCAACGGAAGGATAATAAGATGTTAACTTCAGAATCTATCAAACAGCAGGCAAAGGCAATGGGTGCTGATTGCGTCGGCATCGCGTCTATTGATCGTTTTGAAGGCGCGCCAATACAACAGGACCCGCGCCAGATAATGCCGGAAGCGAAATCAGTTATCGCAGTTGCTTTTCGTGTTAATCGCGGTTCATTGCGCGGTATTGAAGAAGGAACATTTTTCAGCAATTACAGTGCCATGGGGTACGGCGGCATCACTTACCTGTTTATGCCGATGGTGGTGATGAATATGGCGCGAATGATAGAGGATGAAGGTTATGAAGCGATACCGTATGGGCATCAAAGCGATTGGCGGGCTATTGACCAGGATGGGGTAACCAGAAACGGTTTCAGCCGACCGGTGGCGCCTGGCAGGGCATCTCCCGATGTTGCAGTTAACCTGCGCATCGCGGCTTACCTGGCAGGTCTTGGTGAAATCGGTTACAGCAAAGTATTCTTGACCCCTGAATTTGGCCCTCGTCAGCGAGTTGGCATAATAATTACTGAAGCAGAACTGGAGCCAGACCCCATTTACAATGGCACCCCGTTATGCAATCGCTGCATGGCGTGTGTTCGCGAGTGTCCGGGACAGGCGATTAATGGCGAAAAGACGGTGAAGGTAAATTTAGCTGGTCATGATGTGGAATGGGGTGAATTGGATTGCGCCGCCTGCGATATCGCGTTTCGAGGCGGAAAAGAATTGACCGACCCTGAACAGGAAGCACCATATATCGATGGTACTATGTATGGCAAACCGATTACACCATCAGAGATATCTCCATTTTACAAAAAACCGCGCAACCTTTATAACACCGGGCAGGCGGTTTGTGGCGGTCGCGGATGTATGCGGGCATGTATGATAAATATGGAAGTGCGCGGCGTGGTAGGCAACAAGTTCCATTTAAAATTCCGCCGCCGCAAACCCTGGACAATTAACTGGTCAGTTGAACAAGAAAGTGAAAATATTGAAAAATATGACAGCGGAACCGACTGAATCAGTTGTCAGTGGTTATATTTATATAATCTTGTAAATCATGTCAATAAAGTGTGAACCTATATGAAATTTGCGGTTGGGTATCAATTATTCGAAGGTGATGGTGAAGAGCCATTTATCGATGTTGTCCGGGATTATAGAAAAGATATCGCTGAGGTTTATTTTCCCTGGGGTGACATGCCATCCATGTCAATAAAGTGTGAACCTATATGAAATTTGCGGTTGGGTATCAATTATTCG
>CAZWZF010000010.1:107314-108635 GCA_964638715.1 uncultured bacterium
GGATTATAGAAAAGATATCGCTGAGGTTTATTTTCCCTGGGGTGACATGCCATCCGGTCGGTCACCGCTGGCATCACGTCGCGGATATACCAACTGGGGTGCGCAAAATCAATTAATTGCTGATTTGTGCCAACTGCGCAGCATGGGCATAAAACTGGATTTACTGTTTAACGCCAATTGTTACGGTGGACTGGCAATCAGCAAGCATCTGGAAGCGCAAATTGCATCGGTAATAGATTACCTGGCGGAGACAGTCGGCGGGATAGATATCATAACCACCACATCGCTGGCGATTGCCCGCACAGTGAAGAAATATTATCCGGGCATAAAGGTGCGGGCATCGGTGAATATGCGTATCGGTACAGTGAAAGGGATGGAATATATTGCCGATACCTTTGATGAGTATTATGTGCAGCGCGAATTTAACCGGAACTTGCCTATTGTTAAAGAATTAAAAAGCTGGGCAGACGCCAACGGCAAGAATTTATATATGCTGGCGAATAGCGGATGCCTGAACTTCTGTTCCGGGCAGACTTTTCATGATAATTTAGTTGCACATGAGAAGGATATTGCTGAAACTGATAACATTGAGGATTGGATCCCCCATGTTTGCTGGAATTACCTGGAAAATCGCGAGAACTGGCCGGCGGTATTGCAAAACAGCTGGGTGCGTCCGGAAGACCTGCATCATTATGATGATATCTTTTCTATCGTGAAATTAGCCACCCGCATGCATTCGCGTCCACGCCTGGTGCTGCAGTCGTATACCACCCGCCGGCATTACGGCAACTTGCTTGACTTACTGGAACCGGGATATTCACCCGCATTTGCTCCAAATATGATAGACAATTCAGAATTCCCATCCGACTGGTTTGTCAAAACATCCACATGCGGCAACCAGTGCCTCAAATGCGATTATTGCGCGAAAGTATTGGAAGGGGTACTGCGGTAAATATAACCGGGTTATAAGTTTGTGAAAATTTAATTTAGCTGATTATAAGAATGTGCGGTTGGATAAGGGGACTGGGTTCGCATCCTGAAATTTAGCCTATTTATGATGGTAAGTAGAACCAGGATGCGTTGCCTGTCCCCGATTGACCAGCGTAATACTTCCGGGTACAGGCAAAAATCCGGGGTGCCACTTAATATTTTACCAGGATTAAATTTACCGGATTTAACCCTGTCCCCTAACACAGCCAATATTTTTCATATTACTGGGTTATCAATTTGTAAAAATTCAATTTAGCTGATTATAAAAATGTGCGATTGGATAAGGGGACTGGGTTCGCATCCTGAAATTTAGCCTATTTATGATGGTAAG
>CAZWZF010000010.1:108735-112550 GCA_964638715.1 uncultured bacterium
TCATATTACTGGGTTATCAATTTGTAAAAATTCAATTTAGCTGATTATAAAAATGAAAACAAATTACTCGAACAAATAAAACCGCCATGTTACTTATTAACATGGCGGTTTTATTCTTGGGGTCAGGGTCAGTTAGTTAGATTACCAGGTTTGGGTTGGTGCTAAATAATCAGTAGCTACTTTTTTAGGTGCAAAGAAACTTGTCTGGAAAGGCAGACTCTTTTGGAATGTAGTTTTTTCAGTCATGTATGTTATTATTCCAGCTGCTCCAGGATTTGGTGTAGTACCATTAGCTCTTACGAATAATGGGCGTTGGAATAACCAGCCGCCAACTCCAGTACCAGCAGTAACTGCTGCACGAGAAAATGTCTGAACAGTAGCAGCTACAGCAGTTGGTGTAGTTCTTGCTGCGCAATCCAGAGGAACTATTGAACAAAGATTCGGGTCAACATCACCTAATGAAGCATAGCCAATACCGAACTGATCTGCGCCAACTTTTTGAATCATTTCAGCAGTTGAAGCTACAGTTATAACTTTTGCTGTTCCAGAAGCCCCTGCTTTAACCCATTTATGGAAGAATTTGTAAGTTCCTGAATCGCTTGCGCGCTCATAAATATTAAGTGATGATACGCCAGCTGGCAATGTTCCTGAGAAATAACTGGTAGCTGTAGCTGCACTAATTTTTGTTAACGGCAGTTTTGAAGCAGCAGAAATAACGATTCCCACAGCGTCTGATGCTACACATGTTGCTCCACAAGCTGCGTCCCAATAATCAGTACCTGGCCAAGTAGTTGTTACACCAACACCTAATGTAGTAGGAGCTGAAGAGTTGGAAGAAGCGCCTAAATCGGTGCCTGGCTCTGCGCAATAGTCGCTGCCTTCAGTACCGGTGAATGTTGCTTCATATCCGCCTTTCTGCATCCAGCCTTTAACAGCTGACATAATGATTGGTTCAACAGTTGATGAACCGCCATAGGTGAACATGTCGGGGGCTACAGTAATGGCTGAAGATGGTGGGATAACGCCTGCACCAGGGTTATTAATCCAACCGAATGACTGCGGGTAGAAGAAAGCGCGTCCATAAGCACCAGTGCCATCAGATCCATCAGTAATAGCTTTTTTCTTTGCAGTAAAGGCAGCGTGGCCATCAACATATGAAATGGTATAGCCGTTGTCATGTCGTGCATCAACTTTACCGGAGAAGTCTCCACCATTGATAACTAAGCCATTAGGGTATTTTCTTGAAACGCCATCAATTAACAGACCTACTTCTGAAGCATTAAGAACTGATTCACTGGTGATACCCTTGCCATCAGCTCCATTTAATAGACCATCGTAGTTGTAGCTTACATAGCCATCTGCATTCGGGTCGGTTGGGCAGCTGAACATTTTCTTGTTGTTGTTCATGTATCCGCCCATGTCGGTTACCCATGTTGCTGAATCAGGATAACGCTTGTTGTCCTGCACATACATCGCACTGGCGGTTGCCATCTGTTTCAAGTTGCTGATACAGGTGCTTTGTGATGCTTTTTCTTTCGCCTTGGCGAAAACTGGGAACATGATCGAGGCTAAAATCGCAATAATCGCGATTACTACCAGCAGCTCGATCAGCGTGAAACCACGCTTGGAATTCTGTGTCATTTTACTCTCCCCTTTTGGAAATTTTTTGCAGATACATTATTGCTCTGCTTAAATTATCGCGGATGCATGATTGCTCCGCTTCAACTTTCCACGGTTAGCACTATTGCCCCGTGTATGACTATGTTATACACCCGCAATATTTGCTTTTCCTTAAGAGAATATTTTTATAAAAATAATTTTTCGTTAATTTAAATTCATAATTTTTAAACCTGATTTTAATAAATCAATGAATGGACAGTAAGTAATTTGAAAGTATAAGGAATGAAGAATGAACTGCCGGGGACAGGTAAAAAATCCGGGATGCCGCTTGATATTTTACAAGGATTAAATTTACCGGATTTAATTCTGTGCTGAGCTTGCTGAAGTGCCAGCCTACTTACACAGCCAATATTTTTCATATTACCGGATTAAAAATTTGTAGAAATTTTATTTTGCTGATTATAAAAAATGCGGCAAAATAAGGGGACTGGGTTCGCATCCTGAAAATTCAGCCAATGTATTATGGTTAGCAGAATCAGGATGCGTTGCCTGTCCCCGACTGACTCGGCTGTTCATAAACAAATAAAACCGGCATGCTAATAATTGACATGCCGGCTTTAGCAGATTCAAGTGATTCAGATTTAATCATTTTTTACCAGGTAAAGCCTGGTGTTGGTTGACCAGCACCGCCGCCGCCATTAGGTCCAAGTCCGTTACCGTAGAAATTGCGTCCGGGTTTACCTGTAGTCGGTGCGCTGCCGTCTATCTTGTCACCGGCTTCACCGGAAAGTTGTGATATTGCCCAGGCGGCATTTGCCTTTAATGCCGGGTTTTTCAAGTCTTCTGTAAGTGATGTTATGGCAGTGGCATCACCGGTGCGGCCTAATATCGAGATAATCTGGATTTTTACGTTTACATCAGTGGCTTCATTTTTCATTGTTATCAAGGTATTAACTGCTGTGGGAGTTGCGATTTGTCCTAAAGCCTGGTAAACCTGTTGGCTAAGCGTTGGATTTGATGTTTTTAACCCGGCTAATGCGCCAACAGCCTTGTCGCTTTTGATGGTACCGATAGCTTTAAACGATTCGTCTACCATTTTTCTATCAGCACTTTTTGCGCCATCTACCAGCATATCGATGTATTTATCCATATCGCCGACATTGGCGGTACCGTTTTTCAATTCACCCAATGCGCGGACAGCAGTTATTGCTGTTAATAAATTTGCTTTATCGCTTGCCAATTTTTCAAGAACAGGTACGGCATCTTGCGAACCGGTATTGCCAATAGCGCTGATTGCAACCTGTTTTTTTTCTGCAACATCGCCATTTAATGCATCTACCAATGCCGGTGCGGCAGCTTTCCCCATGATGCGTAATGCATTAATGGCAGCATTTGCTGTTTCAGGTACAATTGCCAAATCTATTAATGCTGGTGCAGTGGCTGGATCAGCAATATTGCCTAAAGAGTTTAATACAGTATTTTTAAGATTCTGCAGTTGCCATTGTTGTTGCGGGTCAGTTGTTTTTTCTTCTAATAAAATAAGTAAAATAGGAGTAGCTTCAACGCTCTTTATATCTCCCAGTGCTCTAACTGCGGTTGTGCGCAGGTTATAATCTTTTTCATTCAGCAACGGCAGCAGGTAGTCAGTTCCTTTTGTATCGCCAATTTGACCCAGTGTGCGTGCTCCCATAACTTTTGTATTAACGTCATCAACTTTCATAACATCGCCAATAGCTTTGATTGAATCCGGGTCTTTTAAAATCCCTAAAGCATTGTATGCGGCAAATTTAATTTGCTGGTCAGGGTCACTTAATAATTTGGTAATTAGCGGCACTGCTTTTTTTTCGCCAATTGTTGCCAGAGCGCGTATTACTTTCACACGAATGGTAGTATCAGTCTCATTCATCATTCCCAATAAAATATCTGACATTCCATCGGCACCAAGTTGAGCTAACGCAAATGCAGCAGCAAGCTTAACGTTTTTACTGGCATCTTTATTAAGTAAATTTTTAAGAGGCTGGACAGCGCGGTCATTCTTTAGAATTCCAAGCGTCGTTGCTGCCTGCACGCGAACTGTTTCTACATCATCTTTTAAACCTAACATGCAGGTAGTAAAGCGCGGGTCGGTCATTCTGCTGATAGCATCAAGCATGACTACTTTGCTTTCAGGAGTAATTGAAGTGTAGGTATTAAGC
>CAZWZF010000011.1:0-111538 GCA_964638715.1 uncultured bacterium
TACGGGCCACTGTAAGGTCTCTAAGGGCATTATTGGGGAAACCTATTGAATCGTAAACGTGGCCAAACACCTGATGGAACCCGGTTATGCGCCAATTTGAAAGTATGGCTTTTAAATCTGATTTAACAGTTGGAAATAAAGAAAGCTGTGATTCAAACTTTAAGTTTTCACATTCAAGTTTAGCTTTCTGGTGTAGTGCTTCAATTTCTTCAGGATTTATAGCACAGCCAATATGTTTAATGAGAACAACTTTACCATTTGTTTTTTTTACGATTTGAAAACAAGTGGAGTTCCTTGATTTTATCTTACGAACATACATAATGGGATAATATTAACAGTTTCAGTGCCCCAAAATCAAACGAAAAAAAGTATATTTGAGAGTAAATTTTTTGAAAATATGTGTTTTTTTAATATTTTTGCGAAACTCAGGAATTATGTAATATTATGGATGAGTTGCTAAGGATCCATATTTGTGGTAAAAATAATCTACCTGACGAATTAAGGAAGGTTTATTATGTTATCGATTGATTTAACCGGGAAAGTAGCTGTTGTCACTGGAGCAACCGGACAATTGGGACGTGTGATGGTGCATACGCTGGCGGTATGCGGGGCAGACGTCATCGTTCACTATTTGCACAATGAAACGAAAGCTTGTGAATTGCGCGACGCTGTCATGGCACTTGGTCGGCGTTCGATGATTGTGCAGGCAGATGTTGGCGATTTATCGTCTGTGCTGGCAATGCGCGATGCAATTGCAGCAGAAATAGGTTCGCCGGATATTATAGTGAATTGTGCGGTTAGCCAATGTGGCTGGACCAGTGTATTGAAACAGCCATCAGAAGATTATGAAGGTCAATTTCGCAGCAGCGTATTGCATAATGTAAATATGGCAAAAGCATTTGTCCCGGCGATGATAGAGCGTAAATGGGGTCGGGTAATAGGAATAAACACTGAATGTTCCATGCAAAACTTTCCCATGCAATCGGCGTATGTATCAGGAAAACGCGGTATGGACGGCGTATTGCGAGTATTGGCAAAGGAAGTGGGTGAAAACCAAATCACCGTGAACCAGGTGGCGCCGGGATGGACAATAAGCGACAGCGTACGTGCCAGTGGAACGGAAAGGCAGGAAGAATATGAAAAGAAGGTTCCTCTGAAGCGTCGCGGCACCGATCAGGAAATAGCCAACGTAGTAGCCTTCCTCGCGTCAGATCTCGCCAGTTTTATAACCGGAGCCTATATACCGGTCTGCGGCGGAAATGTGATGCCTGGGATATAAAATAATGGCAAATGGCAAATTAAAAAACATGTAAAATAAAATTTTGCATGTTTTTTTTAGTTTCATAATCATTTTATACATCTTGGACATGAAGGTATCAATAATTACTATTTTATTTTACAGTATTTTAAAATTTTTAAATTGACATATTGAAGATACCGTAGTAAAATAAAAGTTACTTTATAAGTAATCATCGTTTTGTTATTAGGTGGAATACCATCATAATTAAACAAATGATTTTTAAATTATTTATTAAGTATTCTGTACGTATTGATTGAATACAACTCAAGCGTTCGAAATGATAGAAATAATTTCCATCATTCCAATAACGCGTAATTTGTGAGTCATATCGCATGGAAAAGTCGCGCTAAAAGGAAGTAGGAAATTATGAAAAACGATGAGTTTATTAACGTTGCTCCCAATGTCAACCTTCACGTTCGAGATTGGGGACAAGGTAAGACAATTGTATTCATTCCCGGATGGCCATTGAGTCACGAGATGTTTGAGTATCAATTCACTCAATTGCCACAGCATGGTTACCGCTGTATAGGTATAACACAACGTGGCTTTGGTAAATCCTCTCAACCTTGGGATAATTATAATTATGATATCTTTGCAGATGATATCAATAAAGTTATCGAAAACCTTGATCTTCATGATGTAACTCTGGCTGGACATTCAATGGGCGGTGCAGTAGCTCTTCATTACACCGCCCGTCAAAACAGCAATAAAATATCCAAACTGGCTCTTTTCGGTGCTGCAGCACCAAGTTTTACCAAAAGAGCTGGCTTTCCACACGGTCTTGACCCCACAGATGTTGATGCGCTTATTAATTTATGCAACTCAGACAGAGCTAAGCTTAATGCGGATTTTGGCAAAATATTTTTCCGCACCGAGAAGGCTGTCAGTCCAAAACTTGGCGAGTGGTTCCACAATATTGGAATGGAAGCATCTCCCCGTGCCACCGCAGCTTGTTTAGTTGCTCTTCGGGATGCTGATTTGCGTAACGATTTATCTAAAATCAAGGTTCCTACTGTAATTTTTCACTCAATACAAGATAAAATTTGTCCTTTTGAACTCGCTGAAGCAATGGCTTCGGGAATCAAAGGGGCAAAGTTGATTCGATTTGAAAATAGCGGACACGGCCTATTTTATGAAGAAAAAGATAAGTTTAATACTGAACTTATGAATTTTGTCGGTTAAAGACTATAGCTGATTATATTCAATTTATATATCAGGTAGTTATTATGGAGGTTGGTATGAAAAAAGGTTTAATTATAATATCAATTATCGGGATTACCTTAATTACATTTGGCATTAAACCCCATGTTAAACCCCATGAAAATGTGATAGTTAAAAAAGGATTCGTGCAAAACATTGAGAAAGTCGCCATTAAAAATGATGACTTTCGTCGGGTGCTTTATACGTCAACACAATCACAATTAGTTTTGATGGCATTAAAACCCAATGAAGAGATCGGAATGGAATCCCATAAGTCAGACCAGTTTTTTCGTGTTGAAAAGGGGTCTGGTGAAGTGATAATCAATGGTGTTAAAACTTCGATTCAAGCTGGTTTCGCAGTAGTCGTTCCGGGTGGTGCTAAGCACAACATCATTAATACCGGTAAAGATTCTATGAAGCTTTATACAATCTATTCACCTCCCAATCATCGTGATGGTGTTGTCCATCATACTCGCAAAGAAGCATTGGCTGACAATGAGCACTTTGACGGCAAAACTACTGAATAGAGAGAACAAACTGTATATACAGGTATTATATCTAAAGGAGATTGATAATGGATAATAAAAAGAAGTCAAATAGTTCAGGGGAACGAAGGGAAGAAACAGACTCAGTTTCTTACAAAGATTCGCGACTATCTGCTGGTGGCGAGTTGCACCAATTTTCTGATGGAAAGCACCCGGCACTTACCACCAATCAAGGCGTTATAATTTCTGATAATCAAAACTCTCTCAAAGCTAATCCACATGGTCCTACACTACTGGAGGATTTCATCCTTCGCGAAAAAATTACCCATTTCGACCATGAACGAATTCCAGAACGCATTGTTCACGCACGAGGAACTGGTGCACATGGATTCTTTGAACTGACTGAATCGTTAAAACAATACACCACAGCTAAAATACTTACTGAAGTAGGTGAGAAAACCCCGGTTTTTACTCGTATATCAACTGTCGCTGGCGGTTCCGGTTCAGTAGATACCCCTCGTGATATTCGTGGATTTGCTGTCAAGTTTTACACAAAAGAAGGAAATTGGGATCTGGTAGGAAACAATATTCCAGTTTTCTTCATTCAGGATGCTATAAAATTCCCTGATCTTATTCATGCTGTTAAAATGGAACCCGACCGTGGTTATCCACAATCGGCCAGCGCACATGACACATTTTGGGATTTTATTTCACTTACTCCTGAAACCATGAATACTGTAATGTGGATTATGTCTGATCGCACGATACCGCGTTCACTTCGAATGATAGAAGGATTTGGAGTGCATAGTTTCCGACTAATTAATAATGCTGGTGAATCAACTTTCGTAAAATTCCACTGGCGTCCAAAAATCGGTTTGCAGTCTACCATTTGGGATGAAACCATAAAAATTTCTGGTGCCGACCAGGACTATCACCGTCGCGATATGTTTGATGCCATAGCATCAGGTAAATTTCCCGAATGGGATTTCGCTGTCCAACTCTTCACACAGGAAGAAGCAGACAACTTCCCATTTGATCATTTAGACCCGACGAAGTTGATTCCAGAAGAATTAGTACCATTAAGAGTAATCGGCCGCATGGTGTTGAACCGTTGGCCAGATAATTTTTTTGCGGAAACTGAACAGGTTGCTTACTGTCCTTCTCATATCGTGCCAGGTATCGATTTTTCAAATGATCCATTATTGCAGGGACGTCTGCATTCTTATCATGACACGCAACTGTCGCGTTTGGGTTCACCAAATTTCCATCAGATTCCAATTAACGCACCCAAATGTCCATTTTCCAACCAACAACGCGACGGTCACATGCAGATGGGTCAACAGGCAGGTCGTGTTGCGTATGATCCTAACTCTTTGTCAGATAATTCACCACGTGAAACCCCGGCAATGAGTTTTCATAGTGCTGCAATAACTGAAAATGGCGAGAAAAGCCGTATTCGCCCAGAAAGTTTCGCTGACCATTACAGTCAGGCGCGACAGTTCTACCTGAGTCAAACCACCTATGAACAAGCACATATTGCTTCTGCGCTGGTGTTTGAACTTTCAAAAGTTGAACACTTGCATATACGTAAGGCGATGGTTGGCCATTTGTTGCTTGTCGATAAAGACCTTGCCAGACGTGTTGCTGCTGGTCTTGCAATAGATGAAATGCCCAATACTCCGGTAATTACTGTGCCTGTACAGGAGATGGATAGATCTCCCGCATTACAGATTATCGGTAAGATGAAAGATACGCTTTCAGGACGAGTCGTCGGCATCCTTATTAATGATGGTTCAGATGGTAATGTAATCAAAAAGATTTCAAAAGCCGTTACCGATGCGGGAGCAACTGTTAAAATCATTGCCCCTAAAATAGGTGGTGTAAAACTTGTTGATGGCACTATGTTTGCAGTTGATGGCCAACTGGCTGGTTCACCATCTGTACTATTCGACGCAGTAGCGATAGTTCTTTCTAATGAAGGTGAAATAGCATTATCAACAGAGAGTGCCGCAATTGATTTTGTACGAGATGCTTTCATACATCTGAAGGCAATCGCTGCTGATAAAGGTGGTCAGGAACTTTTAAAAATTGCGAATGTAAAATCCGATAAAGGTATCATGGATACCAATAAAGTTAAAGAATTTATTGCTGCTGCAAAAACGCGGCAATGGGATAGAGAAAAGTCTGTTCGAACGTTGGCATAACCACCAATTCAATAGAACTGGTCCAACGATTCATGTAAAATAAGGAGAAATATTATGAAAAAACAAGCAGGATTGTGGGTTGACCACAGAAAAGCTGTTATTGTGTTTATTACCAATAAGACCGAAGAGTTAAAGGTAATTACATCTGATGTTGAAAATAACAGCGGAGTAAACTCGGAAAAAGATACTGTAGATGATATGCGCGATCGTCAATATGAAAACCATCTCAATAACTATTTCGATAAAATAATTGACGCTATTCGTGATGCAGAATCTTTTCTGATTTTTGGTCCCGGCGAGGCAAAAGGCGAGTTGGAAAAACGTATTGAGCTTGAAGGACTTGCTGAACGCATAATCGCCATCGAAACTAATGACAAGATGACTGATAATCAAATTATTGCAAAAGTTCGAGAACGATTTTTAGTTTAGACAAGATGAATTATTGATATAATCTAAATAATAACAGGACATTTGCTTTTAAAGAGAAATCAGCTTAAAAATGGTCGCTTCGACAGACTCAGCGACCGGTCACTGAGCCTGTCAAAGTGACATTAAGCGAAAGTCCTGTAATAAAAAAAGTTTAGAAAGTGATGAAATTTAAAAATTCCTAAAAATACGAGAATAAAATTCGTATTAAAAAGTTATGACCATATCATTTAGGGGGAACAGGCTTTGTTTGACAAAGAAATCACCATTGTCCTTTCCGGAGAAGCAGGTCAGGGATTAAACACCATTGAATCACTCCTGATGAAGCTGCTGACAAAGAGTGGGAAACACGCGTTTCTTTCCAAAGAGTTTATGTCGCGAGTTCGGGGAGGAAATAACACCACTGAAATACGAATATCTTCTGATAGCATTTATGCATTTGTAGATAAAATAGATTTGCTAATAGTTCTTGGTCAGAATGGGATAATTCGTATGGAAAAACGTCTGACTGCAGATACTATCATTATTGGTGAAATAGCAAATATCCCACAAAAATATGCTGAAATGGGTTGTCGGATTATCCCTGTTGACTTTAATGCCATTCTTGGCGATCTTACCGTGGGCATTTTCCTGAATAACTATATTTTTGGCATGCTGACTGGACTATTATCCTGTGATATAGAAATAGCTCAATCGCTGATTCGGAACCATTTTTTAGCGAAAGGTGAAGAAATTATCGCTAAAAACTTGACGGCTTTTCAGCGCGGTGTTGATTTCTTGGGTGGGATGGCTATACCAATTTCCATAAAAACAGATACAGCAGTAACCACTAAAATCACGCTATCCGGTACAGAAGCTATTAGTATTGGCGCTATCGCCGGCGGGTGTAATTTTATCGCCGCATACCCTATGTCCCCCAGCACCGGAGTTCTTGTGAATCTCGCCAAATGGTCCAGCGAATACGGGATAGCGGTAGAGCAGGCAGAAGATGAAATATCAGCAATTAATATGATGCTGGGAGCATGGTATGCGGGTGCTCGGGCCATGGTTACTACTTCTGGCGGCGGCTTTGCTTTGATGACCGAAGGAATGAGCCTCGCCGGCTGTATAGAATCACCTGCAGTCATTCATTTGGCACAACGACCAGGACCCGCCACCGGGTTGCCGACCCGTACAGAACAAGGTGATTTAAACCTTGCTTTGTATGCCGGGCATGGTGATTTTCCTCGAATTATCTATACCCCTGGCAATATTGAAGATGCCATAATGCTGTCCAGTAAGGCCTTTGAAATGGCTGACCAATACCAGGTTCCAGTCATACTTTTGACTGACCAGTATTTTCTGGATAGCATCGGTATGACTGACAAGATTAATTTTACCGAATCAACTGCTGCCAACCATATCATCGAAACAACCCCAGATTATAATCGATATGACATGACACCATCCGGAATTTCTCCTCGGGGAATTCCCGGATGTGGGGAAGGACTGGTTTGTGTTGACAGCGATGAACATACGGAAAATGGAAGAATTACCGAAGATTTTGATGTTAGAACTGACATGGTAGACAAACGAATGCGAAAATTGACTGAATACGTTGATGTCGAACCGGAATTAATCGGGAATAAAGATTATTCGATATTAATTATCGGATGGGGTTCAACATTTGGTGCTATTTGCGAAGCCTTGAAACGCATGAATCGTGACGATATTGCCTTCGCATATTTCAAACAGGTCTATCCAATACCAAAAATCACCCGGCAATTGATGTCACAGGCAAAGATAATTATTTCGGTCGAAAACAATGCAACCGGTCAGTTTGCAAACTTATTAAAAATGGAAACACTGATTGATATACCAAAGAAAATATTAAAATATAATGGAATGCCTTTCTCGGTTGAGGAGTTGATAAATAAAATTACAGGAGCAATATCAATATGAAAACTCGATTCGACTACGCTGAAATACATGATACAGCCTGGTGTCCCGGGTGCGGCAATATGCTGCTGTTGAAGATTCTAAGGGAAGCTCTCGAAGAACTGCAACTGGAACCGACAAAGGTTGTCATTGCTTCCGGCATCGGACAGGCAGCAAAAATGCCGCAATATTTGAAACTTAATTTTTTCAACGGACTGCATGGTCGTGCGCTGCCAGCGGCAACAGCTATTAAAATGGTGAATCCAGAACTGACAGTAATCGCCGAAGGTGGCGATGGCGATATGTATGGCGAGGGTGGAAATCACTTTTTACACGCAGTTCGGCGAAATCCCAATATCACGCATTTAGTCCACAATAATATGGTGTATGGCCTTACACAGGGACAAGCCTCTCCTACCAGCAGGAAAGGGTTTGTAACGCCAATTCAAACTGCCGGCGTCATCAATGAACCGTTGAATCCTCTTACCCTGGCAATCGCACTCGGGGCAACCTTTGTTGCGCGTGCTTTTGTTGGAAAACAGGACGAAACCAGGGAAGTTATAAAACAAGCAATCCAGCATCATGGTTATGCGCTTATTGATATATTCGATCCTTGTGTGTCATTCAATAAACTAAATACATTTAAATGGTATACCGAAAATACCTATGTAATAGATTCATCCTACGATCCCGCAGATAAAATGAATGCGTATAAAAAAGCATCAGAAGAAAGCCCATTTCCTCTCGGAATTCTTTACAAATCCGATACAGGACCAACATTTGAAGAACAACTGGCTGTTTATGAAACCGATAAAACCTCATTGTATCGCCGACAACGAAACAGTGACGTCTTAAACAAATTGATAAACACATTTTAAATAGCAGAATTTTCACTTTTACATAATAAAACACTTCGACATACTCAGCAACCTGTTACTGAGTATGTCGAAGCGGGTTAAAGATGGAATTCTGTAGATATAAGATATTCCAGATCATTTTTTCACAATAATGTTGTATAGATAAATAACAGGTTTAGTAGTTATATATTTTATCATTTCTACAATGCGTTTAAAATGCAACTCTGCCTCGATTTTTTTGTGTTTCCAATTAAGAACAATATCATAATTATTCATAATTTTCTCGTTCAGATTTACTTTTACTATAAAATTTTCAAATAACCTGGTTAATGAAATATCATATTTAACGAATAAATCGATATTAGTATACCGTAAAATAAATCTAAATAAGCCTGCCTGGATAATTATTCCAGGATGTGATGAATGCAATCCCCATTTTAGTGAATGCAATTGATTATTTTCATATTTATAACCGCGCAGAAGAATGTATGAAATTTCTTCAACCGGAATAATAACACTCCATTTTTTAAATATGCCTAATATCAAGAAGTTATTATATTTATATACTGTTGATACTAAATACTCATCCCAAAATGCCCAAATACTCCATAAAATGATTATGATAAATGACCATAAAAAATTATGTACAATATGTATAAAGAAAAACAATATTGCAGTAATTAAAACTACAAACCCAAAATATTCAAAGAACTTTAAGAATTCATCGAATTCATTGTATTCAAATATAATCTCAGCATCCGGATACAAATCAGCAACTGATTTATGAACAACTTTCATTTAATTTATTTTATCCTGTCTTACATACTGTAGGCATTCTTAATTCAGGCATTCTTAATTCTTAATTTTGCATTTTAATTTTTTTAATTTTAATTCTCATCACCCAATCACATGGTTTGTCCGCAGAATTATATCATCCTGCAAAGTTTTATTGATATTAATAAAACGGTCAGAGTAGCCGGCTACCCGTACCATTAATGTTGGATATTCTTCGGGGTGTTCTTGAGCATCGCGAAGAGTTTCGGGGGATACGCAGTTAAATTGCAGCTGCATACCACCCATGTTGAAATAAGCAAGGGTAAGGTCGATGATGCGATCAAGGTCGGCGTCAGTATGAATACTGTTGGGGGTGATGGCGATATTTACCGCCAAACCGCCGGCGGCAAGAGTGTGATCGAAAGAAGTGACAGAGGCAAGCAGCGCGGTAGGGCCGGAGCGGTCGCTGCCAGCATCGCCACCCAGGGTGCCGGAGACGGCCTGTCCACTTAAGCGTCCATCAGGAGACGCTGCAGTAACTGAACCGCGGACGCCATGGGTTTGCCAGCCAAAAAATTGTGCGCCGTAGGATTTACCGTAACGATTGCGATGGCTTAATGTATGCTCGCATATCCGGTTATAAACTCTTACTGCCAGGTCATCTGCCTGCGGGTCGTCATTTCCATAACGCGGACAGGAGTTCTGCAAGGCAGAGCGCAGCGTTTCATCACCAGCAAAATTATTTCGGCATGCCCGGCTGATATCTGCCAGTGTCATCTGTTGTTTTTCGTATACCAGCGATTTAATTGCCAGCAGGGAATTAATGGCATTAACAAATCCGACAAAGGTTGGGAAGGTCTGGCTGCATTGCGCACCGCCAAGAGTGGCGTGCCGTCCCGACTCAATGCTGCCGGTAATAAAAGCTGAACTGAGAAGCACCGGGGTATTTTCGGGCATGCGGGAAAACCATACTTCAGTATCCTGCACCATCGTATCGATGCTGTAATCCATATAGGCTTCATAGGCATTCAAAAAATCATCAAAGGTCGGATAATCGCCAATTAACCCATCCGGCGGCAGCACAGTGCGTCCCAGCCCGGTATTGGTGTCTGTAATTACTTCGGTGCCGCCATTCAGCATTATCTCAATCGGTTTCACCATGTTAAAATAGCCGTAACCGGATATTATGGATGAACGTCCGCACGAGGTTAATTCAACGCAATTGCAATTCGCGTAATCCGCCGCTTCTTCCAGTGTCATTCCCGCGCGCTGTAAAGCGGCAATGGCGATGGGGTCGTTAAAAAATCCCGGATGCCCGGTTCCTGCGCGAACACAATGCATACCACGCCGCAAGAACTCTCGCGGATGACCTGGAGTATATCGAAAACCGACTTCCGGGTTAGCGAGTTTCAGGTGTGCCACTGCATCTAAAATTAAGTAGCTTAAATCGTTGACGAATGGCGTTACTCCGTCCGCCAGGCACCCGCCTACCAAAATGCAATCAGAAAATGGCGTTAATTCCAGCAATTGGGCAATAAATAGTTGTACCCAGGCGGCGGCTTCGTCGCGGGTAATGCGGCCAGCGGCAATATCTGCTTCATAATATGGCGCCATGTAATAATCGAACCGTCCCACTGCTGAATCCATTTCGTGGGTGCGCGAACCGAAATGAAGCAGCATCATCGATTGAATTGCCTCAAAAAAGTTGCGCGCCGGTTTTGCCGGTACTTGCTCCAGTGCATCAATCATTCGCACCAATTCAAATTGCCGCTGCGGGTCAACTTCATTCGCCAATAATCGCTTTGCTTCCTCACGATAGCGTTGTCCGTAATTAGTAAATCCTTCCAGTGCAATTCGCGTGCCATGATAATATCCCTGTTGGTCAGGAGTTAACGGATTATTAGCAACTTCGTATTCATCGACCAATTTCAAAACGCCTTCAACCCCAAGTTCAATAAGGCGATGATAATTTAATGAAATGTGGTGCGAGTGCCCATGCAACCCGGGTTGGGTAGACATATATGCGTATGCGGCATCTATATCTGCCTGCTCTACGGGTACCACAATGCCATTAGCGGCGAAAATATGCAGCGGATCAATTTCCACCATTGCCAAATCAAGGATCCGCGCGGTAATCATACCACCGCGGATAAACTTATCGGATTCATGAGAAGATTCGCGTATCGCCTGCGCTGTGATTATTGCTGACCGTCCACCTTGTCCCCACAGACCGCGTTTGCCTGATTCAATCTTAACAGCAAGCGCCGCCGCACGTTCGCATTTATCCGCAAACGCCGGAGCAAAATCTTTATCGCAGGTAGTAATCATAATTGATTTCCCCAAACGGGTTGAACTATTGAAGTGTAGCACCGGCTTTCCTGCCGCGTCAAGACGTAGAATTACGAATTATGAAATAACGAAAATTTAAGTAGGGGTGGTTGGACTGCTAAGTAGTGCGCCATACCACCCCGTCCTTTAGCAAGCTCACCTTTATACTCATATTAGCAATGTAACTTTGATCCCAGATGGGGTCATTTTGTATATAAATATTAGCATTTTATAAAGATGTGTATAAAAGTAAGCCTTGGCAAGGAGAGGAGCTTTAATAAACACTTTCATTTTAATATAACTTCGGTTGTGGATGCTACTTTTTTCTTCTTTATTTCATTCACTGCCGCATACATCGCGGCAACATTTGCAATCGGTGTTTCGCTGTCCAGCGACCAGGCGCACAGCATTGTTGACGGGGCGGGGGTACATTCTGCTGCCATATTGCGGGTGATTTCGGCGATTGTGTCCGCGGATTCGTTGCGCATTGACAGCGGGTCTACCAGCGGATACATATTGACACCGGGTAAAGAGTTCACCGCCATGGCAAGGTCGGTTCCTGCTCCTAATTCGATAGAAGTTATGCCGGGAATAGTCGCGAAATCATTCAGCAGATGGGTTGACGGGCCGCATGAATGATAACCGGCGTTGGAAAATTGCGCGGCAATCGCCTGGTTTGCTGGCAGTACCACCTCGCGGTATTGTTCGGCGGATAGCATACTGGCGGAGCAGTCGCCCAAATATATTCGGTTTGCCGGCGGCGCGCCAATTTCTGCGCGGATGCGGTTGAATATCGCCTGGTAGATATCCCATATCTTGTTGAAAACTACCATTGCGCCATTCGGGTCGTCCGACATCAGGTAAAATATCTCTTCGCCAAATAGCTGGTGTGCCGTGGTATATGGCGCGTGGATATTCATCAAACCGCTTTTCACACCAAATATATCGGCGCGGTCGCCATAGAGTTTCACCATCTCGCGATATTGGTTGAGGATGGTATCGATGAACGGGTGGTTGGCGGCGGCGCGCGGGTCGATACGCTCTATTTCATCTACGGTATATTCACTCCAGGTATGTCCGCGGGTTTCCAGGGTGGCATCAACCGGACATACTATGTCCGCCCCCTGTGTTGCTTTCAAAAGGTCAATCGGTTGGATGAAAAGATTGTGGGATGGCGCTGGATTTTTGCTGCCCACACCGACATGTCCCAATATTTCATACAAAAAGCCGCCTTCTGAAATTTCCACTTCAGCGCGATACCGCGGGTCAAAATAAAAAGTATCGCCATACTTCATACCAAGATGTTTATGATAAAACGCCGGCATGAAGTTCAGGCTTATTGAGATGTTTTTGTTTGAAATAGTCATGCTATTGTTTATAGCTCCGTTCGCTCTATCAATTCCTGTTGTTCTTCTTTGGATAGCGCGATGAAATATTCGCTGAACCCATACATGCGGACGCAAAGATTACGGTATTCTTTCGGGTTTTTCTGCGCGGATAGCAACGTATTTTTTGTAATGAATGTACAGCCCAAATGGATACCGCCAAGGATGAAATATGTTTTCAGCAATGCCGCAAGTTGTCCTGAAGAAATTTTTCCACCGAATTTTATATTTAAACCGCCCATTGTGGTGCGGTAATGCGGCAGTTTGGCGACACTTTTTAAAACAGCTGTGATTCCTTTTAAATCGGTGCCGTATGTTGGCGACTGGTTTTCACTTACCGGTTCGCCAGCAATTCTGCCATCCGGGGTAGTTGGCAAATCACGTCCCCAGGCGTGATGAGAATCAAGAGAATAGAAAGCAGACATCATTATGTGATTGGACGATAATTTAAGTGAATCGAGAATGTCGTGGATTATAATGCCAATTTCCTTCGCAATATTATCAACCTCGTCGATGTCGTTGCCATATTTTGGTATATGTGCGCAAACTTCTTCATGAAGTTGTTCATCCCCAGCGAAATTTCTCTTCACAATATCCAGATATTCGTTTAAGTCATACTTTTTCTCGTCAAAGACCAGATGTTTAATTGCCATTAATGAGTTTGCCACGGTAGCAATTCCGCCAAAAAAATGTCCCTGTGGCCTATACCTGGTTCCCCCCGCCTGGTAACTCAATCCACGCTTAACACAGTCATTTAACAGCATGGATTCAAACCGGAATCCGGTATCAGTTACTTCCTGATTTAACAATTGTGCTTCGGCATCATTAACCGACTTGGTTAAAAAATATCTCATGGAAATTTTGAAATTGTTAAGCAATTCAGCAAATGTTTTAATTTCAGATGTTGGTGTCATATTTGCAATCAATGATTCATGACATTCTGAGTTGAACGCGGTTAACATCCAACTTGTGACATTATGGTATTGGTATGACAACATCATGCCATCATCCATAAATCCGCCGATATCTGCCCGGCAGCATCCAACCATGGTGTAATTTGCCGCGTCATCTTTTGCTACGCCGGATTTTAGCAGTGATGGTATAATAACATCATCGTTAAAAAAATGAATTTGTGATTGTAAAATCTGTGTAGCTTCGGCTATCATTTTGAATATCTCATCATCATGATTAGAATCCAAACGAATTGATAATACCGGTTCGGGCAATTGGATATCTATTGCCGCTTCCAAAATCAACTGTGAAAGATCATTAAATGCGGATTTTCCATTTATATCGCGTCCACCCAAGATCAGGTATTGTTTTGATGATACTGATGGTATTGGTTTGGCTTTATAATTAAACGCACTTGTCCCGGTTATTTCATTTGTCTTGATAAAAAAATGAGAAAACAGTTTTTTTGCATCTTCCCTGGTTAGCACGCCATTATCTATATCATGCTGATAATAAAGCAGCAGGTATTGGTCCATACGGCCAAACGCAAAATCACGCGCGCCAATATAGCAGCTGGTTATCATATGAATAATCCAAATAGATTGCAATGCTGAAAATAGGTCTGTCGCCGGATTATTGGGAATCTGCAGCAAGGTGTTGGCTGCCTTGGAAAATCTTAATTTCGCATCATTGTCACAACTGTTTTCTGCATGTTTCTCTGCTTCCACGGCATATCTTTGCGCATAATCAGTAATTGCTTTTCTAAATCGTTCTGAATTTTCAGCAAATTCTCGCGCCTGGGTGGTACCGAGATTATCTGCCGTTATATGTGTTTCCTTTACTATCCCCGCCAGTCCTTTTGATAACAGGGTAGGCCAGTCTAAAGTCATGTGCCCATTTGTATAATATTTGGTATTGTGGAGTTCCTTATCTGGCAATACACCTTCAACGACACGGCCTAAAAAGAAATCATCATCTTCAATTGGTGTGCTAACCTCGTTAAGTATAGTGACAAAAGTCTCTGTATATGAAGAGTTTTCTTGTACCATACGCCGTAAAATAGCTTCTCGTTCGATGAAACACGCGGAATTGTCACCGGAAAATATTTTATCTTTTAACCGTGAAAATTGCTCAAACTTATCTATGAAACAATCATTATTATACATTACTAAAATATACCATATCGATAAGGTGAATTGAAATTAAAATTAAAATATAGTTTATTTTAATTTCAATTCAGCATTATTCTAATTTCTTAATACCATTAAGAATACGTGTTGCATAAGACTTCATATCATAGTCTTTACGAGTTCCTATATATTCAGATAGATATTTACAATCTGGTTCTACAATTTCTATCTTATTACCGGACTCAATGCAACGCTTCAATATATAAACAGTAAGATCTGTTAAGCCTGACATTAGTTCAGGATTCGTAGAAACTCGTAAAGATACTTGCATTCCTTCTCTAATAAAACCCATCGCATAAAATGCAATTATATCGTTAGTAAATACCTTGCGAATCACTTCATCTAAAGTTTTATACTTTTTCATATCAACGGCACTTGGTGTTGGCGAAGGTCTATCAAATCTTATATTTCCTGGATAAGGATTGAGTGCTTTAGTATTAAATTCCACAACTGCTGCAAGTATTGCTAACTGATCAGTAATTTCTTTTTCTGGAGTATCTTTTGTGACTGTTGATAATTGCTTCTCGACATTATGTGCTATTATTATACCAACTGCTGTTAATCTTTCATCTGCTTTAGGAATTATGGATATTTCATCTAATGCCTGTATTATCAATTCTTTCATTTCTCTGGGTTCAGGTGTCATATATTTACGCGGTTGATCAAAATCTGGTGTAGGAGTACCATCGTATATTTTCCATCCACCCGGAGGAGGATCAATTTGATAATTAACAACTCTATATAATATTTCTGCTGATTTATCAGGTTCATCTGCCAATGCATATATTTTTGCTGATAAACATCTGTATGAAGGCATTTTCGTTTTACGCAACGATGTAGCAGGATCAATTTTTATTAATAAAGTTACCACTTCAGATAACTTCTTTTCCCATCCCTTTACAGAATTTAATGGACAAATATATTGTTCTCCAGGCCACTGATCAGCTCTTTTATCAGCTAACGCATCGTTAACATTTTGATATATTCTATAAAATATATCATTGACAAATATAGAAACAGATTTTTTGTCAATATTTTCTATTTTAGAAAATAATTCTTTATGTATTCTCATCGCTTGTTCAGGATTTGCATCAAATAATCCAATCCATGCCGTAACCCGCCTTTCAAATGGTATGTTTTCATTAATTACGATATTCAAATACTTCTGTGAAGCTTCGTTATATTTCTTTAATACTAAAAATGCGTCACCAGCAATTAATGCATCTTCACTTACTTGAAACTTATTAATCTCATCTACCTGTTTTTTCTTTTGCAAGCGTTCTAAATTTTCCATTCGCATTGTTCGTCGTTTAAACTCAGAGATATTTACCATTGCTTGTTGATATACCATATCAGCAGCATTAGCCAGTCCCATGCCTGTTAATAAGTTTATTGCTTCCTTTTGGATTGTTGCATCGTTAGGATTTTCCTTAGCAACTTGAATCGTCATTTGAATAGCGTCATCTTTCCTTCCGTTTTCATAAAGAGTTCTTGCTGTTTCTATTGTAATAACTTTTGTTTTTCCATTAAATAATAACGCATAATTAAAGCATTCTTTCGGTTCAATATTAGTATCTTTAGGTGGATTCAAATACAAATAAAGTGCAGCTTCCCCAAGCCAATTGCGTGTAGCTGCATCAATAACATTATTTAATAAAACCGTTTCCACAGGAACGCGCTTATCTTTTGGAATACTTAATAACTTTATAAAACGAGATCTGGGATCTATTGGTACAAAAACACCAATTACATCAGATGCTAACTTGAATTCATGATCACTCAATATATTGCTTGCTTTCGACATCGACATGGGTTCTGGTGATTTACCTATATACAAAATAGCAATATTTTTAGAATCATTCTTAACAAGTTGTTTTATCACTGACATATATCGTTCTGCATCAAAAGAAGGTTTCAACCATTTTGTAATATTATTACCAGCCTGTTCATCCCATAATTTGCTTTTTTCTAATGCCACTGCAATAGCAGTTAATTCATCAAATTTTACAGATGGATCTTTTACTATTGATTCTACCATCGGTTTTGATTGTTGTAAGAACTCAACATATTTATGTTCTTTTAACAAAAATAAATTATCATTCTGTTGTGCGTGTTGTGATGTCATAAGTAATATTAAAAACATCAAAAATAGTAAGATTTTATTCATTTTCACTCCGAATCTTTAACAAAATATGATACCACTAATTAGCAAGATTATTTTACCACAATTCAATAATTATATGATATGGTCGGGTAATTAAGTGTCTACTCATCTATATTTTATTATTATCATCTGTTACTTACTCCATTTTCTGTCCAGCACACCAATCTTTATACACCGACAGCATATATTCGTAATGCTCCAACGGCATGCCTGGGAAGATGGTGTTGGAGGTGCCGAATATGTAACCGCCGCCTGGCGAGGCGTTGTTCAGGCAGTATAGTGCGGAATCGCGGATTGCCGACAACGGTCCGTCTTGCAGCAGGTTGCATTGAACGTTGCCCATCAGTGCCATCTTGCCGTGGCATCGGCGTTTTACCTCGGCGATATCCATTCCCGCCATCGGGTCGACAGACTGGAAACAGGCTGCCCCCAGCGACAAGTAGTCATCCAGAATCGGCATGATATTGCCATCGGTATGGACAAAGGGAATGACCCCCAGCGACTTGATATGCTGTACCTGGCGGTGCAGGTAGGGGGTGATGAACTCGCTGAACTGGCGCGGGGAAATGAACGGACCGGCATTAAAGGCAACGTCATTAACCACGTGGATGAAATCTGCACCGGCTTCCGCAAGGATATTAAAAGTCTCTAAAGCAACCAGCGTTTTGCGTTCCGCCTCTGTGTGAATAGCTTCCGGGTCATCTACCAGATCAACGGCGAATTGTTCCCAATCCTGCATTCCCTCGATGGACCAGATAGTTCCGCCGACAATGCTGCCGATGAGGATATCTTCGCCAAAAGTCGACTTTGCCGCCCGCACTCCGTCGGGGTCGCTCCATGGGAAATATACCGCCAGCGCGTCCCAGCCGAAGCGCTCAACAATCTTTTCGTATATCGTCATACAACGGCAAATCAGTTTTTCTTTTTCTGCCACTGTACAACCGTGCCAGTCATTCCACTTGGGAAAACGCAAGCCGAAAGCCTCATATTCCAACTCAAACATCACTTCAAAATGCGGTGGCCGATCCGGCTGTTCAAACCGAAGCGTCTTCAACATGCGTTCTTTACCAGTCATATTTTTCTCCATGAATGAAACATTTAACTTTTAATTTTTGGATAGGATTAACAGGATTTATGGCTTCACCATTATATAATTCAGTTAATCATGTCACAAATGATTTTCTATAACTGTCTTGTTTGATAATTGTATTACAAAATTATCATATCTTTGGATAAAATTATGACGTGTTATGTGGATTATTATGATATTTTTTTATGTTACACAGAAATGCAAAGAACATAGAGCTTCACGGAGTGAATAAAAAACTCCTTGAGTCTCTGTGTCTCCTCTGTGCATCTCTGTGTAATAAAAACTTAAAAATTATCTATCGTCAGCGCGGTGAATCCCACTGTTTTACCGGGCCAGTCATCGGTGCGGAACGGCACGGCAGGAAGGTCGGCTTTGTTGAACAGGTTGCAACCCATCGGGTTGTTTGCCCAGGCATAGCGAACAGAGACGGGTTCTTTCACGGCATCGCTCCAAACAACCACTGTTTTACCATCTATTTTTGCCTGGGCAGTGACGAATTTTTTATCTGGACCACAGATGTAAAAACCTTTCAACGGTTCTCCGCCTTTCACTACCAGTCCTTTGCCGATGTAGTCGAAAGATAGCACTGCCTGGCCGTTTTTCACCTTCATTGATTTGTATTGCGGACCGGAATATTCCAGTTTTGTCTCGCCATATACCTTTGCGCGCGCCACCAATCCCAGGCGCAGACCGACATCCTGCTTATTTTTCGGATGGACATCTTTCTCATCGCCGATATCCACCGTCACCGCCATGCCGGTATTCGGCAGTTTCAGCGCCATCGCCTGTGCCTCGCGCAGTTCCGCCCATTCGCTTTCAATTGGCACCGGGTCGGGTGGCAATACGCTGGCAACCTGGACAAATAGGAACGGGAAGTCGCCAATTCCCCACGCCTTACGCCAGTAGGTGATAAGGGTTGAAAACAGCTTGCGGTACTGATATGCGCGTACTTCGTTAGTCTCGCCCTGGTACCAGATTGCACCGCGAATGGCGTAAGGGATGAGCGGGAAAACGGAGCCGTTCCACAAGCCGCTGGCGCGGTGGATGAAGTTCGGGTCGGCGGGTTTCAGCGGTTTAACCGGCAGCGGTTTGCCTTCTTTAGTTGCCGTGTCGCAAGCTGTTTTCCAATCTATCATCTCCTGGTCGTATTTCGCTTTCGCGTTAGGTGCGGCGCTGTCATCCCATCGTTTCACGATATATTGAAAATCGGGGTCAGACATTAACGCCTCACGGCTCATCCATGATTCAGCCGGCGTCCATCCACAGGATGCCTGTACCAGTCCGATCGGTGTTTTGCGCGCTTTTAATATTTCACGTCCGAAAAAATAAGCGACGGCAGAGATATTTGCCGCATTTTCCGGGGTAACAATAACCCACTTGCCAGCTACATTATCCTGCGGTGTCCCTGCCACAACCTGCTTGGCGTTGAAAAGTCTCATCGTCGGGTAATTTGCCGCTTTTATCTCTTCGGCAGCATTATTTGCCCTGGAAAGTTGAAAATCCATATTCGACTGTCCGCCGCAAAACCAAACTTCTCCAATCAGCACATTCGCGATATCAATCTTCGTCTTACCGGCAATAGTCATGGCAAACGGTCCGCCCGCCTTCATCTTTGGCAAGTCGCATCGCCACTTGCCATCCTGCCCAACTACGGCCTGTGCAGTATATTTATCCAGGGTCACGGTTATTTTGTCGCCAACATCACCTTTGCCCCAAACCGGCACCGCCATATCCTGCTGTACCACCATATTGTCACTGAAAACCGCCGGCACAGACAGCCCGGCAGCAAAAACCGGCACTATAACCAGTTGTAAAATAAAGCCAATTAACAAGCTCTTTTTCATATCAAACCTCACTATGGGTACGTTACCATTTTTTATTAGAGATGGCAAGGGAAATTCTCAATTGACAATTGAGAATTGACAATTAAGGAGCCAATTAATGAAGTCGTTAGTTACATCGTTCAAAATGAATGTTTTTCTACTGTTATATTATGTTATATTATATTTTCGTGTATTTCGTGGTTAAAAATTTAGGTTGTCGGCAATATCTGCATCATTATCATTTCCCCGCAATATCAAATTTCAACACTGTCGAGGCTGCCGGTCCATTGAATTTTTCCACACCATTGATATTCAGTTTTACGTCGCCGGTCATTTGCAGGCCGGTATTGTCTAACTGCACATCGATGTGCGGAGTGCCGGTGGTGGTGATATTTATGGTGTTCCCGTCGATTGTACAGGTAAACTTTGGCAGTCCGTTCATCTCCTGGTTTCGGGTCATGGTGATTCCCCATACGCCGCGGTGGATGTCGGTATCGGCGACAAAGCTGAATTTGTCAGGACGTTTGCGGGTGAATTGCTGCATCCATTTTATCGATTCTTCCTGTTTTGAATAGATGTAGTTATGCCCTAAATCCGGGGTAGAACTGGCGTTTACCTTGCCGCCAGCATCTTCGATGGTTTTGGCAAAGGCGGCAATCTGTTCTTTCGGGGTTTTGCTGCCGCGGTATGCGATGCTGTCCGCCTCGCCACCCCAGATATATATCGGCAGGTAATTCACATTTTCTGCCTGACCCCATGCTCCCACCGGCGCACCCATGCCCATTACGGCGATGGCTGCCCACTGGTCGGGAGATCGGCTGCCGACGTTCCATGTTCCGCCGCCGCCCATGGAAAATCCGTATAGATAACGGCGGTCAGGGTCGATTTTTACGGTCTTTTGTGCGTCATTATATGCTTCCCAGATATCAGTTTCGCCAATATCGCGATAGCCGGAATTGCCGCGTCCAAATGGATAGACATGAACGCCATCGCGTTGAATCATTTCGTAAGTAGCCGACCGCTCGTACCCCAGCAAACCGGGAACAGCAGTAAATCTGCCGATTTGTGATGACGCATGGTTCAAATAATGCGGATTGCCCGCGCCATGCAGTTCAAAAAACATTGGATACGCCGTTTTTGCGTCCCATTTTTTCGGCAGTGTCAGTGCATACCATTGCAGAGTGCCATCGCGCGGGGATACGAAGGACATGAACAACGGCAACCCGCCTTCAGTATATGATTCAAACTTATCTGATTTGAAATTGAATCCCGCCAGGATATTTCGGATATATCGCAATGTTTCGTCGGCAAGGGCGGTGTTGCTTTTTTTATACACCGTTGCCCGCGCCCATTCTGTCTGCACCATCGCCTTTACCGATCGCAAATGTCGCAGGAAAAGCGGCTCTTTCGTGCTGGCGATAAGTTCGTCCATGCGCAGGTTAAATTTATTAACCAGCGCGTCAGCAATTACAATATCAGCATCCAATTTAACGGCAGCTTTTTTACCGGAACCGGGTATTAATTTGATATTGACGGATTCGGTCTCTTTTGTGCCATCGGGACGATACAGCAATGTAAAACGCTGGGGGACAAAGGTGTCACCGCCTTTAACAATATAACTGAATTTTTCATTGCCGGTCTGAGCCTGTATCTTCACGTCATTTTTTGAAGCAACAGCAATGGTGAACTGTGCATCATCGCCGTTCTCCCAGATGTCGGTGATTGACGTGGTAGCGGCAATTATTTCGTGTGTCGGATTGTCTATCGCAACTTTTTTAAACAATCCCGGTTTTGGTTCGTCAGCCCCGGCACCCCAGCGGATTTGCACCGGTTCGCGCTGATCTTGCGAGTCGACGTTGCGAACTTGTATGGTGATGCCGAATTGTGGGAAGGCACCGGGTTGAATTTTCAACTTTGCCCATGGAAGACGAATGTTATAATGAGTAATTTTTGCGGTTTCATCGCGAGTGAAATTTAGCAAATCTATCGGATATGAATCTGTGAATGTCGAGTTGCCCGCGCTATATACCCAGCCTTGCGCTCCGGTTGGTGTTAAGGCAAAACCAATACTGGCGTCATCACTGCCAAATATCCCTTTCGTATCTGCAGCGCCGTTTCCAGCACCGTCACCTTTGCCGTCAACAGCTACTCGCAGAAAATCGCCATTCCAAATATTCCCCGCGGTCTGGTTGTTGATATGCACAGCGTCCTTAACATCAACACGAATCAGCAAATCGTCATCAGTCGCCGCCAGCCATCCTTTGGCAGTAAAATCTTTCACAGTGGGGTCAGCTATTTCAAATACCGGTTTACCGGTTTGCCAGTCGATATTATTTGCCGGCATCCACGGTATAGTGGCGTCAACCAGTGGTACAGCAATCGGCTCTATCCGAAAAGCCGGTTTATCTTCACCCGCAAAACAGATAAACGGAAGCAGCAGCAATATCGCTAAACTCAAAATTAACATAAACTCTCCTTTATGCGAATAACCAACAAATAAACGATTCATAAATCACCTTAATAATTGACGTTAAGTGGTACAAGTATATAAAATCTTTGAAGAATGTGGCAAGAAAAAATAGTAACTGTAAAAGTTTAATACTTGCAGATTATAATAGTAAAAACCAGTTGGTTCATTTTTATTTTACATCGATAAACAGGATAAAAATGATATTAATATCTTTATATTGTAGGACCTGTGAAAATATCTAATTTTGAAATTTTAATTTTAATTAGATTTATCCTATCTTTTTAATCTTATTAATCGATGTAAAAATAATTTGCAAAAAGGTGAATTATTCGATTCAACTCTCCTATTGACAACCACAAACTACTTGGCTAAACTACCAAGTAGTTGAGGGAATATGAATAACGCTATTTATAAATCAAAAGCTAATGTAATAAAAGCAATAGCGCATCCCAGTCGTCTGATGATGATTGACGCGCTTGCTGAAGGTGAAAAGTGCGTTTGCGAGTTGCAGGCATTGGTGAAAGCGGATATGTCTACGGTATCAAAACATCTCACCATTATGAAAAATGCCGGTCTTGTCACCGACCGCAAGGAAGGCTTGAAGGTTTTTTATCGCTTGCGGTTGCCGTGCGTATTGCGATTATTTGATTGTGTAGATGAAATAATCTTTGCTAATAATGGGTAAATAGTGCTAAATTTAGAAGGTAAGTAAATGACTGAAAATGAAATAAATACTGGTGCAAAAAAGTCTGCAGTTAAAGATCAGAACATAAAAACTATTTTATATTTATTTGCTTTGGGGTTAGCCGTATATCGACTGACGATGTTGAAGAGTTGTTGTATAAGTCATTATGATTCATTATCAACATGGATTACTTATACTTTTTTAAAATTACCCGAATTAACCTTATTTAGTTTATCTGTTGAATTATTTATATATGATGTTCAAAAACTGTTGCTGTTGCTTTTTTTGGTAGTGTTTGCGGTAGGCATTGTACGTTCATTTTTTACCCCGGAACGCACACGAAAGTTTTTAGCTGGCAAGCATGAGTTTACTGGAAATATTTTTGCTGCTCTTATTGGTGTAGTTACCCCGTTTTGTTCATGTTCTGCTGTTCCGTTATTCATAGGTTTCGTTACTACCGGTGTCCCGTTGGGGGTTACTTTTTCATTTCTCATCTCCGCGCCGATGGTGAATGAAATTGCCCTGGTGCTGCTTTACGGTATGTTCGGGTGGAAAGTGGCTGTCTTATACCTTGGTACTGGCTTGCTTATCGCCATCATTGCCGGTTGGACAATCGGCCGAATGAAGATGGAAAAACATGTTGAAGAGTGGGTTTATGCAGCGCAGATGGGTGATGCTGATGATTTAGTTCAGGACTTAACCTGGTCAGATCGTATGCAATTTGGCATGGATGCGGTTAAAGATATTATGGGAAAAGTCTGGATATATGTTGTTATTGGTATTGCTATCGGTGCCAGCATTCACAGTTATGCTCCAGATAACGCGCTGGCTGCCATTATGGGCAAAGATGCCTGGTGGTCGGTACCATTTGCAGTAATTATCGGCATTCCAATGTATTCCAACCCCGCCGGGATAGTTCCAATTGTCGAAGCATTGTTAAGCAAAGGTGCCGCACTTGGCACCGTGCTGGCATTCATGATGTCGGTGATTGCGCTGTCCCTGCCGGAAATGGTAATCCTGCGCAAAGTGTTGAAACCGCGTTTAATTGCAACATTTGTCAGTGTGGTGGGAATGGGGATAATTTTAATAGGATATATCTTTAATTCTCTAAACTTATCTCAAATAATAAAATAAAGGAGAAAATATGAAAATTACTGTGTATGGTCCGGGTTGTGCGAAATGCAAGCAGGCAGAAGAATTGGTAAAACGAGTAGTTGCAGAAACCGGGATAAATGCAGAAGTAGTTAAAGTCAGTGATATCCGGGAGATAATTGCCGCTGGAATCATGTCTACCCCGGCAGTTGCTGTTGACGGTACCATGAAGGTAAAAGGTCGGGTGCCTACTACCGATGAAGTAAAAAAGTGGATTACCGGATAAATCTATTATTCAGATAAGCCTGATGGAATCTGCGTAAGCAGCTCACCCAAGGCATTATAATAAGTTGAAAGAGTATTTTTCCATCGGCAAAGACATGAGAGTCCTGATTTTGTAATGATATATAATCTCTTTGCTGGACCTATTTCGGAAGTGTCCCAAGTTGATGTCACCAATGCCCGTTCTTCCATCTGTCGTAAAAATCGATAAACCCCGGTTGCGTCTGGCTTTTGACCGCCAAACATCGGCATATCAGCAAGTCGCTGAACAAGCACATATCCATGAAGACTTTCATGTGCCAATACTGTCAATATGGCTGGTTGTACTAATTTATCTAAATTGCGACCAGCGCAGGGGCAATCATTATATTTAAGATCAGGCAGCAAGGTGTCAATAAGTTTCTTCATTGGACTTTCTCCAATAAAGATTATGCCTTAACATTTACGATAGGTCAAGTATTACAGTGAATATTTGGATTAAACCACTGATGTATACCGATGCGTTGGTGTCGGTCGTCCCGGACTTAAACTGCGTATGGTTTCTATCTGTATGGCAAGGTTTTCATTGCTTTTTTTGTTTAGTGTATCTTCTATAATGGCTTGCAGCTTTTCGGGTGTCATCTCTACCCGGGCATTTATTACCAGTGTGGCAACTTGCGGATTGCCGGTAATTTCACCTCGAATAGCTGGTGTGCCGGTTGTTGATGTAAGGTTTGCCACATATTGACCGGTGGGTGCGGTAAGGGAAAGTTTTACATGGGCGATATCTGCTTCTTGCGATGCCGCAACTTGTTGAATTTTATTCAGCAAGTCCAGGCTGAATTCTTTCCAATCCGCTTTTGTTGCTGCAGTCACTTTTGCAGATGCATTCAACCAGCCCAGTATAGCCTCGCCTTCAGCATAAACATTATAATCTACATCGACAATATGAGTTCCAACAGCATCATCAGCCATTACAGACCTTAGCCATTTTGCGACCCCGTCGCCAATCAATGCAGAAATTGCTTGAATAGATTTACCGGGAAACTTTTCATTTGCCGCAGATTTCAATTCTTGTAATTCATCGTCATCAAGGAGATCTTTTTTATTGATGACGATGATATCCGCTTCTTCCAATTGTTTGCGTAAAATATAACGCGCACTGGCATGCATTGTACTTTGCCGTCGTGGTTCCAGCACTTCCCATAACCGGTTTGGGTCTACCAATACGCTGAATGGGGTCAGTTTATAAGTATCTGCATAAAGGTCTTTAATTGGCTGCAATACGGTAGCAGCTAAATCTGTGCAGCTTCCCACTGGTTCACCGATGATGATATCAGGTGATATTTCATCAATAATCTGTTGTGCGGTATCAATTAGCTGTCCAAACCGACAACAGAAACAACCTCCGGCAATTTCCTGAACATTCAAATCAGCCTGCCGGAGCAAAGCGGTATCAACAAGGTCTGCTGCCTGGTCGTTAGTTATTAATCCGACGCGTTTTCCCTGGTCAATCAACAGCATAGCTGCGCGTGCCAATAAAGTGGTTTTGCCTGCACCAAGGAATCCACCTACAAGAATTAATTGTGTCTGTTTCATATTATTAACCTCTTTCATCACATTCTTCAGCATCAAGCATACAGACCATGTCTTCAGTATATGTCAGACGCAGGATAAATTGATATAATCCTCCGCCAATAATTGCGCCAATAATTGGCGACAATATATACACGGTGAAAAAACCGCCTTGGGGACCGGGAATGGCAACAGAACCCCATCCGGCAAAATAAGCAACCAGACGCGGACCGAAATCCCGAGCGGGATTAAAACCAGCCTGCGAAATAGGAGCCAGCAGGGAAATTAATAATGATACAGTCAATCCTATAAAGAGTGGAGCAAGATTGCTGGCGGGACGTCCGGGATTATTATTATCTGTCACTGCAAATATGATAAATGCCAACATGGCAGTTCCCAGCATTTCAGCGAACATTGCCAGCGGCATTGTCACCGTCGCCAATGCTGGTGTCGATGATATCATGACGGGATTTGGAAAGTATTCCCCATAAACCATACCTGATAATTCGCTGCCGGTACCGCCGCGAATGAGATTTTTAGATGCCTCAAAAGCAGCAATAAGATTATGAAAAACACAAAACAGCACTAATGCCGCCAATACAGCACCTATGAATTGCGATATGATATATGGTGCTACTTTGCGCCATGAAAAGTTGCGATAAACCGCTAATGACAGTGTGATAGCCGGGTTAAGATGAGCACCACTGATCGCCGAAGTCGCATAAATTGCCAACGCGATACCGATACCCCAAACAACGGCAACTTGCCACAGCCCTACCTGCGCACCGGTTATCACCGCTGCATGGACAGACCCAACGCCGAAGAATACCAGGATAAATGTACCCAACACCTCAGCAACACACTGCCGAAAAATTTCAGAATATTCTTTTTTTACCAGTGATGGTCTGCTATTAGACATACTCTTGTACCAGTGGTTGTATATTAGCTGGCAAATTAATGGTTGTCAATAGATTTTAATGTAATTTTTATTTTTTCCAATATTCATAATTAATCTCAAATTCCCATTGACAACTATACACTATTTGGCTAAACTACCAAGTAATTGAGGAAATATGAATAACGCTATATATAAATCAAAAGCTAATATCATAAAAGCAATGGCGCACCCGAGCCGCTTGATGATGATTGATGCACTTGCCGAGGGTGAAAAGTGCGTTTGCGAGTTGCAGGTGCTGGTGGATGCAGATATGTCCACCGTATCAAAACATCTCACCATTATGAAAAATGCCGGTCTGGTAACCGACCGTAAAGAAGGATTATGGGTATTTTATCGGCTGCGCGTACCTTGTGTCCTGCGATTCTTTGATTGTGTTGATGCTGTTTTACGCGCTAATGATGAAGAAAATGCCCGGGCATTAAAATAATTGCAAATTAAAAATGCAAAATTAAAAATTATGCAGGTTCTTGCAAAGCCTGATTTGTCATTTGTTTTAAATTGAAATTTTGAATATAAATCAGGGACTGACACCGAGTGGCGAAGCCATGAAGGTGTCTGTACCATCAAGTTTTGTAAATGTCTCTGAAAATTAAGAATTTTCTGCCTTTAAACTTGGTTGTTTTGCCAAGTAGGAAAATATAATATGTCAAAAAAATGTTGTTGTGAGAAAAAAGAAGATTATAAACTGCCGGTAAAAGCGACTTTGCCGATGCGTACTGTTGTCATTGGCATATTGTCGCTTGCTGCCTGGTGGCTGTTATATGGGCAACTTGGCGCGATATCGCAGTGGATTACATACAACCTGATTGGTTTAACCCGCAACACTCATCTGGGTTCATCTGTCGAGTTTTTCCTATTCGACACTCTTAAGGTGATGATGCTTTTAGTGCTAATTGTATTTGCGGTGGGCATTGTTCGTTCATTTTTCACCCCGGAGCACACGCGAAAAATCTTAGCCGGCAAGCATGAATCAATCGGTAATGTTTTTGCGGCTCTTCTTGGTATTGTTACCCCGTTCTGTTCATGTTCCGCAGTTCCGCTTTTCATAGGTTTCGTTACTACCGGCATCCCATTGGGGGTTACTTTTTCGTTCCTCATCTCCGCGCCAATGGTGAATGAAATTGCCCTGGTGCTGCTTTATGGCATGTTCGGGTGGAAAGTAGCAGCCTTGTACCTTGGTACTGGTTTGCTCATCGCCATCGTCGCCGGATGGATCATAGGCCGAATGAAGATGGAAAAACATGTTGAAAAGTGGGTTTATGCCACGCAAATGGGTGATGCTGATGACGCTTCTCAGGAATTAACCTGGCCGACTCGTATTCAATATGGGCTGGACGCTGTGAAAGATATCGTTGGCAAGGTTTGGCCGTATGTTATAGCCGGTATCGCTGTCGGTGCTGGTATTCATGGCTACGCACCGGAAAACGCGCTGGCTGCCATCATGGGAAAAGATGCCTGGTGGTCGGTACCATTAGCGGTAATAATCGGCATTCCCATGTATTCGAATGCCGCCGGTATAATTCCCGTCGTTGAGGCACTTTTAAGCAAAGGGGCTGCACTGGGCACAGTACTTGCATTCATGATGTCGGTAATCGCATTATCTCTGCCAGAGATGGTTATTTTGCGCAAAGTGCTGAAACCGCGATTGATTGCAACATTTATTGGTGTGGTTGGAATAGGCATATTGCTGATTGGCTACCTTTTTAATATTATGGATTTACATAAATTGATTCTGAAATAAGTCTTATTATAGGTCACTTCGACAGTCTTAGTGACCAGATTTCTTGCGGTCACTGAGATTGGTCGAAGTGACTTGATTAAAGGAGAAAATATGAAAATAACCGTGTATGGCTCTGGTTGCGCGAAATGCAAGCAGACCGAAGAATTAATAAAACGCGTGGTGGCAGAGACCGGCGTAAATGCGGAAGTGGTAAAAGTAAGTGATATCCGGGAGATGATTGCTGCTGGAATAATGTCTACCCCGGCAGTTGCTGTCGACGGCACCATGAAGATAAGCGGTCGTGTGCCGAATGCCGATGAAATAAAAAAGTGGATTTCCGGATAAACAAAAAAAAGGTTAATAATTCAACTAAGGGGGAACAATTATGTCTAATTGTTGTGGAAAAGGCGATGTATTAATTTACGCCTGTTCAGGTGGCTCAAATGTGGGTCAGATTTCAAATGACGCTGCAAAAGCGTTGGACCAGACCGGAGTAGGATCTTTTTTCTGCCTTATTGGTGTTGGTGCGCAATTGCCAAACTTCATTGAGCGCACGAAAAAAGAAGGCACCACCGTTGTCGCTATTGACGGATGCGGTGTCGCCTGTGCTAAAAAAGCGCTGGAAAATGCCGGCTGCAAAGCTGACACTTATGTAGTGGTTACCGACCTTGGTATCGAAAAAGGTCATCATTTCAACCACACCCAGGAAGAAATAGGCAAAGTGGCGCAAGCCGTTGCCGATTCCTTAAAATCACTTGGCTGTTGTGGGTAATCAGGGGAAATATGAATATTGCACATGTAACAGTTAATGCCGGTATATGCGGTTTTGTTTCTGAAATTACTGCTGTATCGGATGACGAACAAATGGTGCAATTCACTGTTGCCAGTCCTTGTGAAAATATTCAGGGGTTGGCTGCAAAATTGCAGAATGAGATTGACGCATACCAGGAATTAGGTGCGGGTTACGATGGTGAAATATGGACTGCCGCGCGGGGAACACTGCGCGGATGCTGCAGCGGATGCGTAGTGCCGACTGCCTTCTTTAAAGTTATGCAGATAGCAGCAGAAGTATCATTGCCATGTCCGGTCTCAATGCAGCTTGAACGAATTGATGGAGAAGCCTGATGTCTAACCTGGGAAAAATAATTATTTTTCTACTGCTTATTGCAATTATTGTTACGATAAAAATTAAGCAGAATGAAAAAATAAAACCGACAACGCCGATACCGGTTACGGTGGTTAAATCGCAATCGGCAACCTTGCCGCGTTTTTTAGAATTGGGGTCTGACGCTTGTGAGCCATGCAAGATGATGATGCCGGTACTGGCGGAAATGCGCAAAGAATATGCAGGAAAATTGCAAGTAGATTTTATCGATGTATTTCAAAATAAGACTATTACCGCAAAGTATGGTGTTCAGTTTATTCCTACCCAGATAATTTTTGACGCAAATGGCGTAGAGATATTCCGCCATACCGGTTTTTTCCCAAAAGAAGAAATTGTAAAGAAATTAATAAAGCTGAAGGTTTTATAACTGATGGAGCATCTCTTTACAACTCTGACGAATGCGATGGAAGGCTCTGCGATTGTCGCCCTCATAGCTTCATTTATCTGGGGGATAAGCAGTATCATACTCAGCCCGTGCCATCTTGCCTCTATTCCTCTTATCGTCGGTTTCATCTCGGAGCAAAAAGAGTTAACGGTACGCCGCGCCTTCTGGACTGCGACGCTATTTTCCCTTGGCATATTAGTTACTATCGCGATAATTGGGGTATTAACATCCGCACTGGGTCGTATGGCGGGTGATTTGGGTCAGTGGGGAAATTACACCGTCGCGGTTATCTTTTTTGTAGTTGGCCTGCATCTGCTGGGGGTTATTCCACTGCCATTTAGCGGACCCGGTCAGGTAAATATGCAGCGCAAAGGAATGTTTGCTGCATTTTTGCTGGGATTAATCTTCGGCATTGCTCTCGGTCCCTGCACCTTCGCCTTCATGGCGCCGGTACTGGCATTAACTTTCAAGTTCGGTGCCACCGCGCCGGTATATGCTGCCGGTTTGCTGCTTGCCTACGGCATTGGACATTGCAGCGTAATCATCGCTGCCGGCACCTTCACTGAGGTAGTGGAAAATTACATGCACTGGAACGAATCATCCCCCGCTATGCGCATTATAAAAAATATCTGCGGAATATTAGTGCTGCTGGGTGGGTTGTATTTGATTTATAAGGCGTAAGTAGAAAATAGATTATTGTACGGAACGCCGTCCCCGGCGTTCCGTACAATTGAAATTTACTCCCCCAACACTATTGTCGCCATGTCAAATGGGTTTTTCCCGTAAGCAATTCCCGGTGTCCAGGCGAGGTAGGTGTAGCCTTTTCCGGGTTGCGAGTCGCGGTCGCCAATTACCACTGTAGACAGGAATGACTTGCCGGGTTGGGGCACAAATGGGGCAAGCCGGGTCCATGGAATGGCGACTTCGTAGGTGCAATGACCAGGTGCTGACGGACGGCCAGTGGCGAAACGGATGGGGTCGCTGCCGGCGGGTGCGCGGGTAGATGAGTAGTCCGCCATGTCGTCTTTGTCGCGATAAGCAGCGAAACCGAACTCGTAGCGGCCGACAGGTTTTTTTGGATCCTGCATATAAGCGGCGAATTGCAGCATATCTTCCGACCACATCATCGACGGTTCTGCTTCCTGCAGGTGTTCATCGTCAGCTACGTCTACCGCCAGGTATAGCGCGGTGTCGTCCCATTGCGCCTTCACCGTCGCGCTCAAATCCTGCGGTCCCATCCAGGTGGCGCGCTTGCCGGTGATGGCGGTGTCTACAAAGGTACGGTCGTTAAGGGTGAACTGCGTCGCATTGTCCCATTCGCGGGTAATGTCGCCGTCTATTGTCATTGGTCCCCTGGCTTTTGCGATTGTCCAGGTTGGTTTTATCGGCAATTCTATTTCTTTAGTTAATCCGTAAGCCCAATTATCCGACCACCACCAGCGCGCGCGCAGTACCGGCAGCGGAGCCAGCGAAAGAGATCCTACCGTGCGATCAACCTGGAAATTTACAGTAACTTTCCCGTTTCCCGGCACGGTTACTGTCGCTGTTGTCGGGTTAGCCTGCCACCCTGTTGGGCATTGCCATTCGAGTTGGCTCTTATGTTCTGTCGGGTTAGGATTAGAGACGATTACGGTGACATTTGCATTGGTCGGCCGGCTGATGTTCCAATTTATTGGCATAGGCGATACTGAAACATCGAGAAATCCTTTCGCGAATTCGCGTTCTGCCAGGTACGAATTCGGGGAAATTTTCTTATCCAGCGGGGTCATGGTGATGGTATGTTTCGCAGGAGTGTTCAGTGTGTAGCATTTCGCCATTGCTTCGCGGATTTTTGCCTGTGCTGCCATTACCGCGGCGGCATCATCATCGCTGATGCCTTTTACCGGTTTACCGGCGCCATTAGCCTTGCCGGTGGTGATAAATTCCCGCCAGAATCGGCAATCCAGCAGTGATTTTTCGCGCACTGCCGCCATCACATTGTACGACTGCATCATCATTGAACTATTATCATACCGTGACAGGTTAACTCCTTCTGCCAATTCTGCCGCCGACACCTCACCGATGCGTTTGTCATCAATGCTTATCGCGTATGATGGCGCGGCAAGTTTTTTCACAATCAGGCGGTCCATGTTGATATAGTCGTCACTATTGGTTAAAAAAGCGAACGGTCTTGCAGTGGGAAGTGTGGGGTATGGCAGGGATTTGCAAATTCGGTCGAAAGAGATAATGCCATTCTTCACTTTCAAATTTCTTACCCGACAGTTTTTCGTATCAATAACACCTTTATCTTTGGCATCGATAGCTGTTTCTGCCAGTATTTCTTCAGCGTTCATGCCGCGCAAGGCATAATAGGCGATTATTGTCTGGCCTTCTTCCTGCGGGTGCACGCCATCGCGACTGAGGGCAAAACTGCTGCCTGCCATCACTTCACCCAAGCCCATAGTTTGTCCGTATTGGCGGGTGATATCGACAAAATCTACCTGGAGTTTTTTTGCCAGTTTCGCTTCCGCATCGGAATAGCTTAATAGCGCGTAGGGGTAATATTCGTGGGAAACCCAGTTTTTATCGGTAGATACCATACATTCGTTGGGGGGAGATGAAAGCAGCATCATGCGGGTTCTCGGGTTCATCATCCGCACCTGTTGCACAGATTCATCGACATTCCCGATAAATTTATCCACTCCGACCGGGTTCAGCCGCTGATACCCGCCGTCATTGTACCCCATCATAAATGTCACCGCTGTGGGACGGTTTTCTACCACATCCCGGGCAAACCGCTTCAACGACCCGGTGTTATCTCCGCTTTGCCCGCGGTTGAGAAATGTCACCCGCCATTTGGGGTATCGCGTCAAAATATACGTTTCCAGCAGCGTAGGATACCACTGGCTGTCGGTAATGCTGTCGCCATAACAGACAACCCGATCCCTGTCGCGCAGATAAAACGCCCAGGACGGCAGTGCCAACGCCGCTAAAAGCAGCACAGCAGATAAACGATACATCATGATGAGACCCCCTTTTGAAGAGAGAAGAGAGAAGAGAGAAGAGAGAAGAGAGAAATTACGAATTACGAATTACGAATTACGAATTACGAATTACTCTAATAATGATTAACTATCCGTTGTCAATTGTCAATTGTCAATTTCTCTCTTCTCTCTTCACTTTTCACTCTTTTCACTCTTTTCACTCTTCACTTTTCACTTTTCACTTTTCACTTTTCACTTTTCACTCTTCTTTTCTCCATCGCTTCATGGTAAATATCAACATATTTTTTTGCTGACGCGGTCCATGAGAAATCGGCGGCGAAGCAGTTTTTTATTATATTGGCCCATAATTTCGGGGTGTCGGTATAGCAAGTGATTGCGCGGTGGATGCAGTCGGTCATGGCGGCATCGCTGTATTCGTGGAATACGAATCCGTTGCCGGTTTCCGCTTTTTCATGCACGGTATCTGCCAGTCCGCCGGTGAAGCGTACAACCGGTACAGTGCCGTATGCCATGGCAATCAGTTGTCCCAAACCGCACGGTTCGTAACGCGATGGCATCAGAAAAGCGTCGCTGCCGGCATAAATGCGGTGTGCCAAGGCATTGTCAAATCTGGCGGCAAGGGAAACTTTGCCCGGATATTCAATTGCCAACAGCTGCATCATGTCAATATAATATTCGTCGCCGGTTCCCAATACCGCCAACTGCATTTTTCCTTCTGACAGCAATGCCGGCAAAGCATCTTCCAGCAAATCCAGGCCTTTTTGATGACTGAGTCGGGATACTATACCAAAGAGAGGAATATTGGCATCTTCGGTCAAGCCCATTTCGCGCTGAACAGCGTTTTTGCACATCGCTTTACCATTCAGGTCGGTACTGCTGAATTTCTTTGGCAGGTACTCGTCCTTTTCCGCGCTCCAATCGGTATAGTCGATGCCATTAACAATGCCGTGATAATCCGCGCTGCGATATAACAGCAATCCCTGCATCCCTTCGCCATATTGATCAGTCTGGGTTTCGATAGCATACATTTTGCTGACGGTGCTGATAATATCGGCATATTCCAAACCAGCTTTAATAAAATTAAACATCCCATAATATTCCAGTTTATCCCAGGTGAACTCGCTCCATGGCAGACCAGCAAGATTCATAATATTGCGGCCAAAACCACCCTGGTAAGCGATATTATGCACGCTGAAAACCGAGGCTATTTTCGCGTAGTCCGGTCTGTCGGCGTAAAGTGTTTTTAAATATACCGGTATCAGCGCGGTGTGCCAATCGTTGCAATTTATCACATCTGGAAACCAGCCGATATGGCCAAACATCTCCATAACTCCACGGCTAAAGGCTATAAAACGATGGTCATCATCAAAATGGCCATACAGACCCGGTCGGTTATAGAGGTAATCGTTATGAATAAAATAAGTCGGTACTCCCGGGATAGCTGTGCTGGTATCTATTGATATTTCCAGGGTGTCATTGGCATGGGGTATGCTGAATGATGGCGTCGCGGGACGAATACCGTAACGCACGCGGTCGATGTCGCCATACAGCGGCATTGCTATCCGTACATCATGCCCCATTTCCGCCAAAGCTTTGGGAAGCGCGCCAGCGACGTCAGCCAATCCGCCGGTCTTTGCAAAAGGAACTACCTCGGCAGATACGTATAATATCTTCAGTTTTTTACCCATTATTTTACCCCTTCAGATGCCGCTGCCACAAAGGATGAGAACAGTCGGTTTTGTTCCGGCGAATCCAACATTCTTTCTGGATGCCATTGAACACCTATTGAAAATTTATTTTCAGGAGACTCGATGGCCTCAATTATACCATCATTTGTGCGGGCAGACACCACGTAGTGATTTCCGATGTTTTTAACCGCCTGATGATGGTAAGAATTTACAATGATAGAGCATGATATCTTAGATTCGCCGCCATCGCATAAAATCTTTCTTAATAAACCTTCTGCCAGGTATAGTTCGTGCAATGCCTTTTGTCCATTTATCGTCTGGTGTGGGACACTGTCCAGGCACATACTGGGGATATCCTGGTACAGCGAACCGCCGGTTGCCGCCGCCATCAACTGCACACCCCGGCATATACCCAGGGTTGGCAAATTCATTTGCAGCGCCATCCTTGCCAGTTGTATCTCCATTTCATCGCGCGCCGGGTCCGGCTTGCCGCATTCCGGCACCATAACTTCACCCCATATCCCCGGGTCTACATCACCTCCGCCGCTGAGAAGCAAACCATCGCAACGAGATAAAATATCCCCGGCAGATACCATGTCTGGGTGGTTGGGAATAATCATCGGCACACCGCCGGCAGCCGCAATACTGCTGCTGTACAGCATATTTATAGCAGTCTTGGCGCCGTCATATTCGCCTTCAGTATTATATGTGCCGGTAGATATAGCAATTATCGGTTTTTTATTCATAATGTATCCTTAGTCAGTTTTCAGTTTTCAGTTTTCGGTTTTCAGTTACAGGCTGGTAAGGTTGCTAACTGACTTAATTATATTACCCGGTTTTGTTTCTGCTTTATTTCTAATGTGAGATTCACCCGCAAACCAATTTATTTAACCACAAAGAACGCAAAGAGCACAAAAATATAATCCTATCTATCGACAGAAATATCGGTATCTTTGTGTTTGAATAATATGCTTGTCGGCAGTTTATGTCAATTACATTAATCATAGCATTAACTTGCGTTCCTTGTAACGCAGAAATATCGGCAAATACCCTCGACAGTGGAAAGAAGAAATCATATTATGAAATATCCTATTCGATGATGGAGGTATAACTTATGCAACCAACTCAATTCACTCACGTCAAGGGAGACCGAACGGGGTTCACCCTCATTGAACTCCTGGTCGTCATCTCTATTATAGCCGTGCTGGCGGCTATCCTCTTTCCCGTCTTTGCACGGGCGAGAGAGAAGGCGCGGCAGTCGACCTGCACCAGCAATCAGCGACAAATTGCTGCATCTATACAGATGTATGCGCAGGATCATGAGGAATCATTGCCGGATATTGCCACGGTGTGGGGCGATATCAAAGTGGACGTCGGCATCCTCGTCTGCCCAACCGCGGGGAAATCCACCCCGAACGGCTACGTGTATCACAAAGATGCCGGCGGGATGGCGCTTGGCGCCATCAAAGATCCGACCAGTGTCATGCTGACCGCAGACGGCGTGCGTTCCCAGGACACCTCGCATTATGCGAATGTCGCGTATGCGACATCGGACATTCTGCTGCGTCACAGTAATAAGACAATCATTGCCTATGTAGACGGCCATGTTGCCACTACGGCGAATCCGCCAGCGTTTACCCCACCCTACTCGGACAGTCTGGCGGCCTGGTTCAATGCCAGTAGCCTGACCGTCGCCAATGGTGCGAAAATAGATTGCTGGACGGATGGAATCGCCGCCATAAAGGCCACGCAGTCGAATACCAGTTATCAGCCGACTCTGCTGTCTTCGGCATGCGGAAACGGACATCCGGCCGTGCGTTTTACCGGCACATCCGCTGGGTCGGCTACAGCGTATAATGCCTTGACATTCAGCGGGTTATCACTGGCGAACTGGTCTGTGTTGCTGGTGTATCGATCGAAGGAAACCAGTAACCTGCTATATTATCCGATGACGTGGGATACCTCCGGCAGTCCTGGTGGAATTTATGCCGGCGGCACCTTCTTATCACAGGCGTTTGGATTGGCGATCGGCGCGACGTCGAAAAACGCCACGGGGACGGTCGCACTTAATACCTGGTCGTTAGGACTGGTAATTAAAAGCGGCACTACCTATACGCGCATGCTGGATGCCAATTTCCCGGTATCGGATACAGGCACCGATTTACCCATTTCGAACACCGTAACGTTCGGTCTTCGCGGCACCGATACTGCCTGGCCCTTTATCGGTGACCTCGCGGAGGTATTGATCTATAATCGGGCGTTGACAGGACCGGAAACCAATGATGTCATTACATATATGAAGAGCGATTGTGGACTATAAGTTGTCCTGGAGAATGTATGGAATCAACAGCATTTGCCCATCGGGCATGTTACGTAAATTTCGCGGAGCATCTGCAGAACAGGTGGAATATCAACACCATGTATCCCGGCGCGCCTAATCAATGGAAGCCGGAGGATTGGCGGCAGTTTTTTGTGATGCTGAAAGCATTTGGTTTTAACTGTTTTGAGTATTGGATACCCCCCACCATGTTTGACCGTCCGGCTTTACATAATGACCCGGTAAGAATGCAGTTCGCGAATCAGATGCGCCAGGTACATGAAATAGCGCATGATGCCGGATTACGGGTGAAGGCGATTATTGCCGTTAATACCATCGGCGCCGAATGGTATTTTGCCTGTCCCAATGTGCCGGCAGACAGAGAACTGGTTCTGTCGTTGTGGCGCCATTGGATGCGCGAGTTTAATGATCTGGATATCGTCGGGATATTTCCCGGCGATCCGGGCGGGTGTAATCGCAATGGATGCACACATGAGACATTTATCGAACTGTCGCTGGAAATATGCGATATAATTCAAACAGCAAACCCAGGCGCGCGTATAGAACTTGGTACCTGGGGAACTCCATTCACTGGTTGGGGTGATGACATGCGGAGTGTCGAAGGCTGGCAGGGAGAATGGAATAAGCTGATTGACCCAACCAATAACACCCCGGAAGTGCCGTGTCATATCTGGAATGGAAAACCGGAACGCGCCAAAAAAGCAATGAACTATCTGCTTAAACGTCTGCCTGATTTCCCCGCCGATATGATGGTAGCGATTAATCTGGGATTTGACTCGGATGGCGATGCAACATTGGGTGGTGACGCGCGGCCATATACCCGCGAAGTGGCAAAGACACACGCGGTTACTACCTGGGATTACTCGCTGGCGGAAGGTGAGTTGATATGTTACCCGCACTGGCGCTTGCCGCGAATGGCGTCGCGTCGTCGTGAGGAACGCGCAACCGCACCATACACCGGCGGGATGTCATATACCATGTCGCCAAAGCTGAATGTATTATCGTTATACGCTGCCGGGCAATTTTTCCTTGACCCGAATGCCGACCCGGATATCATATCACGCAATTTCTGTGCCCAGGTATTTGGTGCGGAAAATGCCATACTTGGCGAGTTATTTGAGGCATTTGAGGTTGTAAATGGCTGGGGTCACTACCCACGGCGCAGATGGTCGCGTGAAGTATTGCGCGGGGTATACGCTGAGATAATTGAAAGTGTGGAATCGGCTGACATGACTAAATGCATTTTGCCGATTTATCCCGACCCGGAAAGTTACCGCCAGGATATTCTATGGTTCGCGCGCCAATTCCACGAGATGGCAGGACCAGCACCCGACCGCGAGAAGATACGAAAAGCATACTGGCAACGCGCACTTGAGATATACGACACCATCCCTATGTCGGTTGATGAACGGGCAGAGGAAGCGGCAACACAATTTTCGCGGATATTGTCGTAATAAAGGGGTTCAAAAATGACACAACGTGAACGGTTGCTTAATATTTTTTCCGGCAACCCAACAGATAGAATGACATGGACCACACTGGTTGATGACAATACCCTGAATACATTACCGGATGATATGCGTGGAATAACCGGACATGATTTTTATCGCCATCTTGGATGTGCTATATTTTCTCTTGCAGGTTGGGGAACTCCATGGGGATTTAACTCGCCGCAACTGGTAATGCCAGGCGTAGAAACAATCAAATCTATTGACCAACAGGGAAACTATGTCACACAAACAACATGTAAAGATGGAACACTTATTGAACGCATATCACCACAATGTCATCCTTTAGAATATCCGGTTAAAGATGCCAATAGTGTCCGTTTATTGCTACACCGATGGGAAAACGCGTATTTTCAGGAAGACAATGACACTCAAACTTACTCACAATTATCTGGTGATATCGGTGAAGATGGTCTCGCTACTCAGTTTTTAGGCCCATCTACTATCCCATGGTTATTAGAAAATATCATTGGAGTAGAAAACTTTTATTACCTGATGGCAGATGAACCTGACCTGATGCACGCCCTGATAACGTTGATGCAGGAAAAAGAACTTACCCGGTTTAAAATTGCTGCTAAGCATCCATGCCAAATAGCGACATTAGCAGAAAATACCAGCACAGCATACATTAGCCCATATATTTATGAACGATATAATATGCCGTCACAATATGCCTTTGTCGACGAAATGCATAAAGAAGGCAAAACCGCGATTTTACATATGTGTGGTCATGTAAATAATCTGCTGTCTGTAATAAAAGAAACAAACACTGATGGCATACATGCCTTAACTCCACCTTCATTGGGAGATTGTCCATGGGAAAAAGCACTGGATATTATAGGTGAAGACCTGATAATAATTGGTTGTTTACCACCGCATTACTGGGTATTGCCTGATCCGCAGGATGTTGGCCATGCACTTGATAATATTATTACTCCCCGACTGCGTTCATCACGTTTTCTGTTATCACCATTTGCGGATGGCATAGCAATACCACTGAAACAATTTCAGGCTGTTGCGGAATGGGTTGATTCACAAACTTAATAGAGTTGTCCGGAAACAACATCACAACTCTCAGAGATATTATTAAAGTTGGATATATAAAATGATAAGTGATATGATGATGCTTACAGCTTTCAATAAGTTATTAACAGGTCAATCATCTGATACCATCGTATGGACAGCCGACATGACTTACTGGATGTCGGGTCAGTATTGCAACGGCACCGCAGACCCGGCTTGGAATACCGAAGAAGGTTATCTGGCATTTCACCATAAAATGGGCGTAATGCCATATTATTATTATCAGAAATTCTGGACAGGTGCCGCAGAATATTCATTTGACATAAATATTCAAACAACTAAGATAGATAGAGAAACCCGGACAAAAATAATTACACCACACGGAGAAATAGAAGAAGTTTCTGTTTATCTGCCGGAAAGTTGCAGCGACGGAATTGTAAAACATTTTGTCGAGAACAAAAAAGACCTTGATATAATGCGATACATAATCGGCAACCGCAAATTAAAACCGATACATCTGGATGACCACAACGAACGCAGAAAATTGTGGGAGCAATATGATGGTTACCCGTGCCTTGGACTTCCGCGTTCTCCATTGGCATCATTTTTTTATGAATGGGCAGGTTTGGAAAACGGCATTTACCTGCTGGCAGATTATGAAGATGAAATGCAGGAAATTTTTACCATGATGGAAGAACAGGAAAAACATGTAATAGACGCAATATGCAATTTATGTCCGCCACTGGTGCATTTCCCGGACAATCTTTCCAGTGAAAATATCACCGGGTTGTATGATAAATGGATGATGCCAACTCATCAACGAAGATTGGAAAGACTGCATAATGCGGGGATTGTTGCCGCAGTACATCTTGATGGCACTATTCGTGGTTTGCTGCCGAAATTATCTGCGGCAGGATTTGATGCTATTGAGGCTTTGACACCAATGCCAGTTGGTGATGTGTCTGTTGAAGATATGCGGATTATCGCGGGCAGTGAAGATGTAATATTGTGGGGTGGTATTCCCGGCGCGATGTTCGCACCACCATTCACCTGGAAAGATATGGAAAAGCATATTGAACAATTGCTATCAGCATGGCAAGGCACCAGATTTATCATCGGGGTAGCGGACCAGGTGCCGCCAGACGGAGACATCACTTTTTGTAAAAAAATTGCTGATATGCTATTTAATAGACCGGCATGATTCACGAACCACCAGGTTAGACGGATGCAGCAACAAAACAGGCGGTTGCGGGTTATCATCCGGATTTGCGTCACGTCGCAGCAAAAATTGCTGCCATATCCTCTGAACACCCGAATTAACCTGCTGATCTACACTGGTAAGGCGGGGTGACAGATACCGCGCCAATTCAGAGTTTCCGCATCCTATTACGCTGATATCCTGCGGCACTTTCACCCCGCGCAGATAACATTGCCGCAATACTTCGGCGGCAATATAATCATCATAACAAAATATAGCGGTAGGAGCCGGGTTACGTGACATCAGCATTTCTATCGTTTCATCCGGCAAATGCCAACTTCTATCCATCTTTTGCTGTAATACTGTGGGCAATTTACAATGCGCAAGCGACAACCCGCGATGTTTTATGCCAGCAATGAATGATACTGAACGTTCTGCCCATGAATAACCGAGGTAAGCGATTTGCCGGTGACCTTTTGATAACAGATAATCAATCACCTGGGTAGTCAGTGTCTGTTCATCGGTTTTAACAGTATCAACTAACAGTGGTTCAGGCCTGCCGGTAATGAACGGTAAAATATTCCGGCTTTTTAATTCATATATTAACGCGCGGGAAATTGGACGATAATCCGGACTAAACAGAAAAGCGGCACTGACATTTGCCCGGATTAATCTGGTGATTAACGGTGCCATCGGTTCATTAACATTTGGGGTTTCCATGTGCAACACTTCATACCCATGCTGATAACCAAGTTGGACGAATTGCAGGGATAACTGGTTAAAAAATCCGGAAACCGGAAATATGCAGGCTATTGTCGGTGCGTAAGATAATACCGAAGTGGGAACAGGTTCAGATGTATAACCATATTCCTCTGCCAAAGCAATAATTTGTTTGCGGGTGGTATCACTTATACGGGCATGCCCATGTAACGCCCGATATACGGTCATATGGGAAACCCCGGCAATATCAGCCAATTTACGCAAAGAAATCATAACAAAGGCATTGTAGTAAGTGGCAGGTGATGATGTCAAATGGATGTGGAAAGTGTGGAGCATTAATCTTACCGGGGACAGACACGAATCCCGGGTATCTGTAAAAGTTTACCGGGATGTCAGCGCGGGATTCGACTCAGTCCCCTACCACTGCCGCACTTCTTTTTTATTATCTAAATTAAATTTCTACAAATTTATAAGCCGGTAATATGAAAAAACGGCTGTGTTAGTCAGTTAGTAACCAAATCCGAACAAAAAAAGTCATGATATTAAATTTGAAAGGAGTTTACTTTTATCGCAATTTTTCGGTTACTTAACTTGTCGAAATGACCTACACTGAAAACTGAAAACCGAAAACTTAACACCTTGTCCAATTTATTTGGGATAGTGTAACAAAGTTATTTTTATTATTCCTTATACCTATTTACATACCATCAAATATTTATTACTATAGACACAGTCATTGTGAATGGAGTAGTATTCATGGTATTTCGCATAATATTTTTTCTTCTGGCAATTTTCGCCTTTTCCACTGTATTTGCAGCAGATGTTACTTATGGTTTTTTAAAAGGCATTGTAAAAACCGATGTCGGCGTTGTCTGTGCCAACGAAAAGGTTGTTATCACTGCCGGTGAACAAAAATTAAACTACACCACTGATGCAACAGGCTCCTTTACCTGCATGGTTCCATCGGGAGATGCTACGATATTAGTAATGGGGTCAACCAAGTCAGTAAAGATTATTGAAGGCGAAGCATTAGAAGTACAGTTTGTGATAACAAAACCCGGAATAATGCTGACGATAAATAATGTAACTGAAAACAATGACACCACATATTATAATTATGAATTTTCATATCAAAAAAATGGAATGGACGGATATATACAAAGTCAGCGATTAGGATTGGGGAAATATTTTTTTACTTTGCCGGAAGATGCAACAGTTTTTCAAGCTAAAGTAAGTTTAAGAGTAAATAATAATTATGTATTTCCGCTTGGTTATGTGCATAAAGTATGGACGTTTGATACAAAAGAATTAAGGCACGACTTTACGATGGATTATATCAAGCCGACAAAAATATCACTTAAATTATTCAATTCAGACAATACTGCAGTGGCAGATGGAACAAAAATATCTGGCAAACTTTCACGAAATTTACCACTTAACAATTTCACAGATTGGTCAAAAGTAAATTTAAGTGATAATAATCTATACCCCTCAATTTATGAAAATAACGATTATATACGATTTAATACTGTAGTAAAAGACGGCATGGCAGCTTTACCAGAATGTATGCCGGCAATATCATACAGTATTCAATTTTCTGTGGAAGGCGGTATGGATGGAGCGGCTATGCCAATGGTGGTAGACGAGAATGGAAAGGCTGATATTGATAGTTATAAATTTCAACTGCGCAAATTAATTCAAACAGTTTTTGACAGCGCAGGCAAACCAGTTGCAAATGCAAATGTAAATGCGTCATATACATTAAAAGGACAAATTAAGGTAGTTTCGGCAAAAAGTGACGACAAGGGAATAGTAACCTGGGTAGGATTGCCAAATTGCCGCGTCATCACCTGGGGTGACAATATTCCCGTTGGACTTATTGCACCAGTTATTTCTGAATTGACTACTCCATTTACCAAGCCACCATATCATTTTCCCAATGATTTTATTATTCGCACGACATCGAAAACAGGTGCTATATCTGGATATTATCAGTATGCAATAAATGATAAAACTCCACCTGTTTATGGCAATATCAACACATCCGGCATGACTGGCTATAGTAGTATTCAAGGCAATTTTAACTCATTAATTACCATGAGAGTAATGACTGCAGAAGAGAATCCGCGATATGGCGAATTGTCTTTTTACGTACCTTATGACGATTGTCCGGTTCCTGACCCAAATGGTACCGAAGCTATTATAGAGATGACTAATTTTATACCAACAACCAGGCATCATATAAAAATTTTAAATGCTGATAAAACAACCCCGGCGCAAATAAATAGCGTAAAAATATATTCTGATGAAGCTCTAAAATCAAATAATATTTATAGCTCTTCAATGTTAAAAACAAGAATAACCAGTGATGGTGTCGACCTGTGGTATATCAATCCTGGAACATACCGGGTTTGTGTTGATATGGCGGATGATTATAACAGTCCAACCGCAATTATTAACCTGCCGGATAAAAATGACACCATAATCGTTATGCCGGATATAACAGGCACTGTACCTGGCGGTTCGATAGTATCATGGATAGGTGCAGATGATCCTTCTGAATCTCATATTATGAGATATCTGGCAAACAATAAGGATGTGCCGATATATGCCGATAAAAAAACCACCCTGGCATGGTGGTGTAAAACATCGCCGAAAAATATGCGGGTTTGGAGAAATGGAAAAATATCAGATTTATCTCTGCGCCAGTTTAATATAAAACAAATTGATGAAAACGGTAAACAGTCTACTACGAAAGATTTAGCAAGCAACAACCAGTTGTCCATGCTGTTTCCATCATTCAAGACTTCTGATGAGATAACAGAAAATACATCAGGCGTTAATGATAATTCTGAATATTCAGATATAAATCTGCCTAATAAAGGTGTATTAAAATTATGGTCCGCAAAGTATTTGCTTAATGAAAAAAGCACTGTTTTATCACCATCTATATTGAATATTACAAAAGACACGCCACAAGAAATAATTGTAACTAAAAAATCGGTCAAAAAAGAAGATAATAATGTTGGAAAAGTTAGAATAAATATTTACAAGGGAAGTTCTCAAGTTTATTTCAGAGGTAATTTATCGACTATAGAATCTAAAATTACATTTGATGGCAATGAAGATAATCCACTATTATTTTGCAATATTGTACCGTATATTAAAATACCTGAAAATGCAAAAACAATGACCATTGTATGTCCAAAATATGGCATGATGAAAGATATGCCTATAGATATAAAAGACAATACTATAAATATTGATGCAGATAAGTTTTTGCCTATGGCTGCATTAACAGTAAAACTGTGTGACGCAAAAGGAAATCAGTTAAAGAATGCTACCATCTCAGTTAGACGAATAGATCTTGCAGATGATGACTGTACATTATATTACGGGGTATTTTCTAACGACGGCACTTTTGTATTTAAAGGACTACTTGCCGGAAATTATATAGTTTGTGGTGGAGAAAATAACAACAACGCGAATGCTTATAAAGCTGTAACTATAACTAATGACGATGTGAATAAGGTAGTAGATCTTGCATTAAGCGACAAACCTGCTACAATTCGTGTAAATCCATTTACTTATTCTTCCTCTACAACTTTAACAAATAATTATGCGTGGTATCTGCCAACCGGCAATAATACCGCAGTTCCACTACCGGCAAATCAAGGTATTGCCCTGCCGGATACTCTTGATATAAATACGATACTTTACGCCATGTCCACAACAAACGCAAGAAACGGAACTCCTGTATTTACAAATGTAAAATGGGCAAATAAAATATCGTATGAAAATGAGTTTAAGACAAATGCCAATATAAGCTTAATTACTGATTTGCAGGATAACTTTATTTATCCATCTGTAATCCTTATATCCGGCACAGGTGCCTGGGAAGGTATAACATACCGCCAACAACTGCAATGGAATAATTTTGGCGGCATTGAATCAGCCATTGCAAAGATTAGCGGTCCACCACCCGGAAAATGGAAGATAAAGATAATGGGTGATAAAATTGTCGAGAAAGAAATTACTATGACGAATGCAGCGCAGGCAATAAGATTGGAGCTTAAATAAGATGAGATATCCTGTAATTTTGATACTGTTATTAACCTTGTTATCATACGCGTTTGCTGATGATTTAACTTATGGATATTTAAGATGCATGCTGCGAATGGATGACGGCAGTATGTGTGTTAATGAAAAAGTTAATGTGACAATCGGAAAATATAAATTAAAATTTACTACTAATGAAACAGGTATTATTTACTCACTGGTGCCAGTCGGGGATGCGGTGATAACGGTGGGGACGATTGTCAATAATACCACCATAAAAGAAGGGCAAACTGCGATGGTTAACATTACAGTTCCACGTCCGGGTGCATCATTAACCATAAATAATCCGCTGAATATATCATATTACCTCGCCGCATCATATTCGCTGAACGACAACAAAGCAAAGTCAGTATCATATTCTTACACTACGAATAAGTTCTTCCTGCAACTGCCGGCAGACGCGACATCAATGTCTGTGGTTTTGCGCATGAGCTACCCAAATATAGAAAACTTTCCATCTGGAATAATCTATAAAAAATGGAAGTTTGACACCGTTGAGGCGCGGCGCGAATTAACAATCGATATCCCCGCTGCGACAGCGCCGGTGATAAAAATAGTTGATGTTAATGGAAAAGCTATCGCTGATAATGTGAAGATAACCGGAAAAATGATATGTAATTTACAAAAAGATATAAAAGATGATGACTGGCTGAAAGAAACATTGGCATATTACACCATCTCCATGGCTGGCAGAGAAAAAGAAGGATTCGTTAATATTCAGGCTGTTGTGAAAGACGGCTGTATAACATTGCCAAACTGTATGCCCGGGTTATCATACCGTCTGCAATTAAATACTGATGCCATAACAGGCACAATAACAGATATTTCAATAGATGGGGCAGGAAAAGCGGATATTGACAGCTATGTTTTACTGAAAAGAACTGTAGTGCAAACAGTATTTAATACAGCTGGCAATGTCGCGGCAAATGCCACCGTGAATGCGTCATATATTCAAGACGGAATAGTTAAGATTACTACAGGAAAAACTGATGCAAAAGGGATTGTAAATTGGGATAACCTTCCCCCGGTACGGGTAACAGTCTGGGGTGATGATATACCCGCTGGAGTAATACCTGCTGATGCTAAAGTAATCACAGCCGCTTTAGCTCCACCGGAAAACAGGACGGTTCCAGTGATTATAAAATCGAAAGTTGGCACCTTGAATGGGATTATTACATCTTCTACACTGGTAAATAATAATGAGATTATTGCCAATACCCAAACCTGTGTATCCGAAACGCAATATTCCATCAAAACAGATAAGCTGACATCATTTTATTTAATGACAGCCGATGATAACCCGCAGGTTAAAGGGATAAAATTGTATATTCCATACAATGATTATTCCTCACAAGATCAGGGATTTATCAGCACGTTAGAGATTAATGATGTTGTGCCCATGTATTCGGCAAAGATAAAAGTTGTTAACTCTGACGGGGTTACTCCGGCACAGGTGAATAAGGCAGGAGTTATTTCAACCGTTATTCCCAAAGAATTATTAGATAAAAATGATAATCTGGTTGATCTAAATGTGTCAGATGGCAAGATTATTATAAAATCAATAATGCCGGGAAATTATAAACTGCTGATTGACGCGTTATATGACACTGATAATTATGCCGCCATGATAACCTTGCCAGCGAAAGATGAGATAACAGTAATTATGCCGGATTCAAAAGCAAGTTTGCCTGCCGGCGCTACTGTTTATTGGACAGATTTATCCAACCCAATGCAGATCCACAACATGACATTGGGTTTGGAAAATGATGTGCGTACTTTTTATTATAATGCAAAGAATACCTTTGCCTGGTGGTGCAAAACATCACCTTCCACTATGCAGGTATGGAAAAATAATGAACTTAAAAAATGGGATTTACGCAGTTTCACCGTAAAAAATGCTGCAGAAACCTTTGCCTGGCAAATTGCCAACGATCTGAATTACTTTGGTGAAAATCAATTGCTGCCATTATTCCCTCCTATTGGAAATAACATATTTGAAAAAGATATTGCCCCTGGAATAATATACAATTCAAAAGTCATCAATAAAATACCTGACAATATGAATATATCTGATAATCAGAATATTAATTTGTGGACAACTAAATATTTGTTATTGACAAAAAATAACAACAAAACAACCACTATATTTAACATAACTAAAGATACCACCAAAGAATTATTGCTTAAGAAACCGGATATGGCAAAAAATGAACCTGTACAATATAAAAAAGTCAGGCTTATATTTGAAACCGGAACAAAATATCTCTCTTCCGCACAAAATTGGGTTTATTTTGATAAAGATACTAATCGCCGCCAATATTTCTTATATTCGAACAGAAATTTTTACGTAATACTACCGGATACGGCAAAAACAATTACTGTTGTTTGTCCTAATTTAGGCATACTTAAAGATATACCACTTAACGTTATAGATAATACAATTAAGTTTAATTGTGATGATTTTTTGCCGATGACAACATTGAAAAATAGAATCATTGATTCTAATGGAGTTCCTGTAAAATATTCATCCATAAATTTGTATTACAATGATGCTGAACAAAATTTGTATAACTTCACTTTAACAAGTTATCTTGATGGAAATGGATATTATACCTTTAAAAATATCCCACCGGGAAGATACATATTGTACGCAACTGATAATAGATTTAATAAAAAAATACAAACAATATGGCTTTCAAATGTGCCAGAGACTAAAGAATATATCAACGATTTGAAAATCCCTGCAAAACAGATGTCAGGTCGCAGCAATACAATGAAAAATATAAAAACAGCATGGTGGTTGGATGATGGCACCGGCAAAGCTATTCAAATCCCTACTGTTTCCGATTCTATTTATATTTCAGATTTCACATCAGCAAGCGGAAATGCCTACACCATTACCACAGATGATGCTGGAAATTTCTGTGGGTTTTATAATTATATTAATGGCAGCAACAATACGGATACCATCGTGCTGAACAATGTTAAAACCCCTGTCGTCACCCTTACTGCACCATTAAATGACAATATCATCTATCCTGATATCGTGACCATCACCGGCACCGGGCCATGGCAGGATGTGGTGATGAATATGCCGTTGAAATGGTCATTTTTCTCTGGTTTAGACTGTGCGATGGCGCAGATTAATTACCTTGCTCCCGGCAAATGGACATTGAAATTTGATACCGGATTTGGCAAAAATATTGAGCAGTCAATTACCGTGGGCAGCACTGACCAGGCAATAGAGGTTAAACTGTAAAGATGGCTGAAAGTGAAAAAGTTTATCGTCGACAGGGAACATTTCACGGTTTGTTGACGTCATACTATTGCTATTTGCTATCTTATGTAATATCATATCGTTTATACGATTATATGGAGAGTTTACCATGATCAAGCGCGTGATTTTTCTAATTTCACTCATGTCACTGTTCACCCTGGCATTTGCTCAGGATGTTACTTTCGGCTTTTTGCAGGGTGTCGTTAAATCTGATACCGGGGTGTTATGCGTTAACGAAAGAGTAACTGTCTCTTCCGGGAAAAACAAATTCAACTTCACCACCGATGCCAAAGGATTTTTCTCGACCATGATGCCGTCGGGTGATGCGACAATAGAGGTTTTGGGAGTCGCTAAAACAGTGAAAATTGTTGAAGGCGAAACTACTACTTGCGAGTTAGTAGTCGTGCGTCCAGGGGTGACGCTGACAATAAATAATATTCCAGCTAACAATAATGATTATTACGTAAATGGCGCATATATGTTGGATGGTCGTGAAATAGGGTTAAACAATCCGCAGCGTGTTGCAGATGGAAAGTTTTTCTTTCAACTGCCGGCAGAGGCAACTTCGCTTGCGATTTCCGCTTCATTCAGCAGAAACACCAGGGTTATACTTCCTACAAATTCTATCCATAAAATATGGAGTTTTCAGACTAAAGACGCCGTTCGTAATTTATCTATTGATTACCCAAAGTCTGTGCAATTACCAATAAAAGTAACTGATGATACTGCGAAAGCGATTGCTGATGGTACGAAAATCACCGGGAGGATCAATTGGAATTATCCTAAGAATCAAAACTTTGACGATTGGACAAAGGTAGACCTGGCCGACGCGAATCGCAGACAGCCTACTAATGAAAATTATGACTGGATACGGATAAATGCCACTGTTGCCAACGGTACCATAGTATTGCCGGAAGTTATGCCGGGTGCGTCATATACATTGCAAATGTCGATAGATGGCGGTACTCGTGGAATGCCGGTGCCGGTAATTGTCGATGAAAATGGCAAGACAGACGTCACTTCTTATTCGTTTACCCCGCGTCGTGTATCCATGACTGCATTCGATTCATCCGGCAAACCAGCCGCTAATGCAATTGTAAATGCCTCTTATATTAATGACGGCAGAATGAAGATTATATCTGCCAAATCTGACGAAAACGGCATTGTTAATTGGATTGATATGCCGCCGGTACGGGCAACTATATGGGGAGATAATATTCCTGTAGGTATATTGCCGGCAAACGCAACGAAGTCTGTAACCCCGCTGGAACCGCCGGTGAGAACCAATACAAGTATATATCTTAAATCGACAGTAGATAAGATTTCAGGACTCTGCGTTTACAAATCTGATACCCGATCAGATTACCAGACCCAGCAGATTAATATGTCAACAGATTCTTCGAGATACAACAATAATATCGGCGGATATTTAAATTCACCGATCACGTTATATCTGATAACAAATGAAGATATCCCGCGTTGTAAGGTTATAACTTTTTATATCCCAATTAATGATTCACCGGATACCAGTTATGGCTCTACTGGACTATTGGAAATTAATGATTTTGATATTGCTCCATCTGCTGATGTTAAGATATTTAATTCCGATGGTGTTACCCCGGCACAATTTAACCAGTTGTCTGTCGCATCTGATTTGTACCCGAAAGAAATATCGCAAACATCTATTAACCAGTTGGTCAAAGTAACACGGACAAAGAAAGGAATATCTTTGCGGGCTGCCGTGCCGGGAAAATACAAATTGATGATAGATATGCTGTCTGACCCCAATAATCCGGCAGCAGAGATAACCTTGCCGTCAAAAGATGCGGTTACCGTAGTATTAAAAACTGAATCCGCCAATCTGCCTGGCGGTGCTGTCGTGAATTGGGTTGATTACAGCAACCCGTTGGAAATCCACTCTATGACATTGCCGGCAGATGCGGAAAAACCGGAAGTTCCCGTTTATTACGACAAAAACAAAATTCTGGGCTGGTGGTCAAAAACTGCTCCCAATAATTTGCGGATATGCACTAATGGCGAAGTGAAAAACCTGGTGTTAAAGACATTCACCGTAAAACAGGTTGATGAAAACGGTAAAGAAATTGCTAACCTGAATAACGGCAGTAATTATTATTCATCGTTGTTGGCTTTATTCCCGCAAACTATGGATTATAACCGGGGACAGCAAAACCAGACCATGTTTAATATCATCAGTAATTCCGAGAATGTGGCTGTAGCATTAACCAACAAAGCGCGATTAAATTTGTGGCTGACAAAATATCTGATAAATTCACCGTATGGAAATGGACAAAAAATAGCATCCATGCTTGAAATAAACAAAGATACCCCGGCTGAATTAGTAATAAAAAGACCGGTAACTACCTTCATGAATACAACACCGGTAAACAGCAGGTATATTAATATTGAATATAATATTGCCGGAAAAATGAATTATAACAGCAATTCAGACATGATGGTATATCCCGATGGCGATATCAGCAAGAAAAAGATTCTTCGCAGAAATGATAGTTTTATAATTGATTATCCTGATACTACCACGAAAATTACTATAATTTTTCCAACAGTTGGGATAGCAAAAGATGTGCCATACAAGTTTGTTGATAACTATCTGCGGCTGAAAACTACCGATTTTAAACCATTAACCACCATAAAAGGCAAATTCTATGATGCCAAAGGTGCTGTAATGAAAAATGCGCAGGTAAGCATAATTTTTGCTGGCTCACCGGACTCTGGTTGTGGTTTATCAATGTCAAAGACCACCGATGCGGACGGCAATTACAGCTTTGAAAATATACCGGCAGGCACTTACCAGATAAACGATAGCAGCAATATGTATTATGGCAATCGGGGAACCGCTAAACCGGGTATGTGGCTTGTTAAAGTACCAGAGGATAAAGCGGAAATTCTTTTTGATTTGAAACTGATAGAAACGCCAGTATTTATTCGTCCTTATAATATCAACGAAAACAGTTATAACGGCATCACCGTAGGCGCGTATGCCTGGCTGCTGCAAGATGGCACTGATAAAGCGATTCAATTGCCATTTTCACGTTCGATAACCTGTATCCACGACTTCAAACCAAAAAACGGTATTCTGTACATCTATTCCGCCAGTTCCAACAGCGGCAGGTCAGGATTCTATAGCCGGGTGAATTGGGATACTAAGATAGATATAAATAATTACAATGCGACCATGCCTGAAACAAAGTTGCCGCTAACTTCACTCATCGCACCATTGATAGAAAATGTCGCTTACCCAACCACGGCAACCGTCAACGGCACCGGTCCCTGGGAAGAAGTTAAATATACCCAGATAATTCAATGGCAATTCTACGCCGGCCTGAACTGCGCCATAGCCCAATGCGGCAGCCTGCCCCCCGGCGATTGGATAGTGAAAATGACAACAGCATCCGGCAAAGTCATCGAAAAGAAAATAACCGTCGGTAAAGATGACCAGTCGGTGAAGATTGATGTGCAGTAGGAGTTAAAACTAAAGGGCAGGTGAATCACTTGTCCTCTACATTTTTTACCCCATTCATCGATATGGCATAAAATGGTATTATTTCACCAATGGCTGATGTGATTGTTGATATTGCTGGATTGAATAAAACGTTTGGGGAGCTTTCCGCTGTTCGCGATGTTTCGTTGTCGGTTGAGCGCGGGGAGATATTCGGACTGTTGGGGCCGGATGGCGCGGGGAAGACGACGATGATGCGGATGTTGGCGGGGATTATGCCGCCAACCAGTGGCAATATGCTGATTACCGGAAAGAAGGTGGATGAGGTAAAAACCACCATCGGCTATATGCCGCAGCGTTTCAGCCTGTATGGCGACCTGACGGTTGAGGAAAACCTGCTGTTTACCGCGAGCCTGTATGGAATCCCCGATGCTGACAGGATTTCCGCAGAGAATGAACTGCTGGAGTTCAGCCGCCTTGCCCCATTTCGCAAGCGCCTTGCCCGCAACCTTTCCGGCGGCATGAAGCAAAAGCTTGCACTGTCCTGTACACTTATTCACACACCGCAACTGCTGCTGCTGGACGAACCCACCACCGGCGTTGACCCGATTTCACGACGGGAGTTATGGAAAATACTTTACAGCCTGCCCGCGAAAGGGGTAACGATAATCATCTCCACCCCCTACATGGATGAAGCGGAAAGGTGCAACCGAATCGCTTTCATAAACAAAGGCGAAATAGTGCGAGTCGGCACCCCGGACGAGTTGAAAAATGACGCCGGCAATTACCTGCTGGAGATAGAGGTTGATAATGCGCGCAGAATCTCGCCGCAAATAGCTGTATTACCCGGCATATTAGACGTCCAGATATTCGGCGACAAACTTCATGTATCATCGCTTGATATAGACAACGCAGAAAAAGCCGTAAGGAACATAACCGGAGAAAAAGCCATAATAAACCGTATCCCGCCAACCCTTGAAGATGCGTTTATACGATTAGCGAAATGAAGAGAGAGTAAGAAGAGAGAAGGGTGGAGAAGAGAGATGAGAGAAAATTTGCAATCCTTTGGATTGCTTTTTTTTATCGTCACCGGGACGGTGACGCCACGTTTTACCCTTTACTCTTTACCATTCCTGATAGAGGATGGCAGGTTCTCATGGCGTGACAAATGGCAAGGCTTAAAGCGTCGGTGGTGTGGTCGGGCAGGTTGGTGTCGGGCAGGTGCAGCATGCACAACACCATTTGTTTCACCTGCACTTTGCCGGCGCGGCCGTTTCGGGTTAATGCGCTTTTCACCTCGGTTGGCGCGTAGCTGGTTACCGGTATGCCGCGTTGGGCACCGGCGAGAAATATTACGCCGCGGGCATGTCCCATCATCACTGCGGTTTTTGGATGTTCGTATACGGTGAACAGGTCTTCAACCGACATTGCGTCGGGGATGAATTCATGGAGAATTGCCAGCAGTTTTTCGTGGATTTCCAGCACTCGCAGGCTCATTTCCTTGCTTGCCGGACGAATAACTCCTGCCGCCAGGCATTTTAATTCAAAGTTATTCTCAACAGAAATTATGCCATAGCCAGTCGCCTGCAGACCCGGGTCGATGCCGATTATTTTCATTTCTCCAATTCCCTTGCATCCTGTTCGTAGATCCGTTTTCGTTCCAACTTGGATAATCGCCAAATTTCACGCATTGCAGCAATTACTTCGTTGGCATCAGCATCATTCAATGACTCGGACGCATATTTTCCCTTCAGGTAGCAATTAATTATCGTTCGCGCCGAAGCGGCCATATCAGGACTCAGCTTGTGCAGCAACTCATCAAACTCTGTTGCAGTTGCGCCTTGCGGCTTATATATTCCCCAATGTTTAAACCATAGCAGCATCATGCTATACATTTTCATCACGCATTTTGCCACTTCTGCATCATTTAGTTTTTTCCGCAACAACAGCGGCGGGCGGTCTGATGTGAAATAGACTATGGAACCCAGAATGGCCAGCACGCCGAGAAATACCAGCAGCGCATACCAGCGCGCGGTTTCTGATGTTTTCAACGATTCCATGAAGTTCTTGGTGAAAGTTGTTATATTCTTTATACCGGTGACAATATTATCCCACAATGTTTCCCAATAACCGATTTCACGAATGCTGCCAGCGGTTGGGTCTATCGTCAGCCACCCATAGTTGGGCAAGAATACTTCTGCCCAGGCATGTGCCTCACTGGATTTCACCAGGTAAGTCACTCTGCCGGATTGCGGACGGTTTGTTTCCTGTTCACCGGTAGCAAACCCGGTAGCCATTCGCGCCGGATATCCCAAACTGCGGCAAAGCATTACAAACGCACCGCTGAAATATACGCAATAGCCTTTTTTGCCGGTTTCAAGAAATGTTAATATTGGGTCGGCGTTTCCCTTTGGCGTTTCAGGTGACAGCGTATAGTTGTAGTTCTGGCTCATATAAATGGCTAATTGCTGTATTTTTTCATAATCAGTCTTTATGCTGGTTCGTTCTTTTAGAATATTTAATGCCTTGGTGTGAACTTTGCTCTTGAATTCCTCATCAGGCATTTGCAGGTACATTTCTTCCCTATCCTTGGGCAGCGATAGTTTTACATCCGACACAAAAGCAGTTGGCGACGGCTTTAACAGCGAAAAAATGATATATTCCGAGTTCGGCGGCGTTTGCTGGTTATAAACCAGATTACCGTCGCATCGCTGTCTCAACGCATATTTTTTTACACCCTGTACAAACAATTTATACGGCAATGCTGCGGCATATAATGGGGTTTCTTCGTTTGAACTTGGCGATAACATTGTCACTTTTTGTGCAGTAAAAAATCGCGGATTCTCCAGAATCATCTTTTTTTGTTTGACTGCCTGCATTATGCCCGGGTCGGTATCAGATGAGACCATGTATCCGTAACCAGTTCTCCCTTTCGCTATTTCATTTAATTCAACGTTAAATTGCGTTTTGTCTATTTGCCATTTTCCGCCGTCATACTTTGCGAATGTCGCTGACCGCCATAATAATGAGCTGCTATCCGTTCTATCCTCTACCTCTACCCTTAGCATGTCCTGGTTGCCGGTTGGCCAATCTATGTTTCCCATACTGATAGATTCGTCATTGCCCAGGTTGTATCTGCTGAAAGGATTTCCGAAACTCATATTCGGGTAGCGGCGCATTTCGTATCTTCTTAGTATCGTGTGGAAGTTCACCGGCGAAAGCAATAATCCGCCACCAACCGACAGCGGGAAAATTATTAATGTAGTAATCAGTGCCCATGTCATTAAGCGCTGTTGTATGCGAAATGGCGTGTGAATGGTGAACCATTGCTGCATGTGGTCTTGCGCCAGCAGGTATAGCGATGATATCAGCATGGCTAACAGGGCAATGAAGAAAAAGTACGATAAATCTCTTATCGGGTTAGTCGCGGCGGTAAGCAGAAATATCGCAATGCCCGATATTGGCGATTCGCTGAGGTCGCGCGAAGAAACCAGCACGAAAGCGCGCCCGGCACCAAGCAGCACAAATACCCGCAACAGCCCGCGGGCGGCATCCTGCACGCTCAACGCTACCAGGGACATGATGGGGTTGTTTAAATCTATCCTGAATGCCGGGTCATCTTTCAATAACGACCACGATATGAATATCAGCGGCAGCATGGTGAGAATATTAAGAAGGTATTTATTGTAACGCTGCTGACGGAAAAAAATCGACATCGGCAATCCGACAGCAGTAAAAAGAAGTGATACTATAACTATTTCTTTGGATAATAATCGCAAGGACATCGCCGCAAAGATAGGCGACAACATATTAATCGCCGTCATAAAATACGGGATTAATGCCTCGCGAATAGTAATCGGCCGGTCCTTTAATAAACTTTCCGTCACAGGTTAATTATACCCGAAATTAATGTAATTGAGAATTGAGAATGGAGAATGAAGAATTATTGATATTTATCGGTTAGATCAGTCGGATTGGACATATCTGACCAATTTCAATTTGTAAAAATTCTCAATTCTCCATTTTTAATTCTCAATTCAAATAAGCCTCTACCAACACCGGAGTATTTTTTGTATAATTACCGCATACAAAAATAGCACCGTACTGAGTACGGGTATTTATAAAGGAGAATTATTATGAGCGAATGTAAATGCGGTGAAAAACATCCAGGTCACTTGTGCGTATTGACCAGCAAAGGCATGACTAAAGAAATTGCTGACATAACCGATGCACCGACAGTAGTATGTTTTAGTTGTGGCCGCGAAGCCAATTGCGCAGATAACGTCTGCAACCCAATGCCGATTGAAGAAAAGAAATAAAAATTCAGCTTTCAGTTTTCAGTTTTCAGATGTGTATTTTTATTAAATTTATGACTTTCAGTTCAGGTTTAATAACTAAATTACTGAAAACTGAAAACTAATTACTGAAAACTTTTAAACCATCTGCCAGTTCTTCGGCGCGTTTCATCTCTTCAACGGTTATTTTGCTATCAATCCAGACTGTTCCAAACTCTTCAGCGAAACCGGCTTTTAATGCGTTAATCACTTCATCTTCAGAAACATTTCGTCCGGCAGCTTCATTTAATGATACGGCTTTGCCGGCAGCTACTTTTTCCCAGTCCGAACGGTAAAATATTTCTTCCCAGACCGGAAAATTTATATTTAATGGCAGCGAGTTCTGCTGTAAAATAACTCCATCCCGCCGCATTTGCGCGCTGCCGATTATCTTTGCGCCGTTTACCATCAAGTCGCATCTGGCGCGGGCGGCAAAACATGCCGGGTTAGCGGTGGCTGATACTGATGCTGCTTCAGAAAAGCTGTTGGCGTGGATATCTACCAGTTCTGCCGGCAACCCTAATTTTTGCATTCCGGATACCATTGCCGCTCCCAATACTCGATAGCTGTCCATCACATTGCTGCCAGCGTCCGGCAAATCCTTTTCGGTGATAATCACGCTGAACGTCACTTCGTCATCATGAAATATCGCCCGACCGCCGGTGGGACGCCGTGAGATATCAATTCCCATTTCACGGCAGCGGTCAATATTGATATTGCCTTCGGCAGGTTGGAATTTGCCTAATGTCATACAGGCGGGACGCCAGCGGTAAAAGCGCAATATAGGTGCGGATAATCCGTTTTGTACCGCTTCCAGCAACGCGACATCCATCGCCATGTGCATCCATCCGCGATTATCTATTGCCGGTAAAAAACGCCATTCGCTCAACTCGTTACCTGCTTGAGATTTTCTTTATCATTGCGCTTGCATACCATTTTACAATCAGTGGTGCATTGTTCAGCACTGCACGGTTCAACGTGGATATGTACTTCTGCCAATCCGAAATGTTCGCGGATACCGATAATTATTTCGTCTGTTATCTCGTGCGATTCTACTACATTAAGATCCTTTTTTACTATCAAATGAAACTCGATAAATCGCGTTGCGCCAGCTTTTCTGGTGCGGAGTTTATGCACGCCATAGATATTATTATCTGAGTTTACGATGAACTCTCGCAGCCAGTCCTCTTCGTCATTCGGCAGGCTGACATCCATCAAATCACGACCAGCCTGAAGGGTAAGTTCCCAGGCTGCCTTGAAAATGAATAAAGCTACGATAATTGCCACCACCGGGTCAACCCAGTTAATATTTATGGTGATACCAAGTCGTTTGGCAATTAATTGTGCTATTAATATTATCGCCAAACCAGACATAACGCCGAATGAAGTCCACACATCAGTGCGCAGGTGCCAGGCATCAGCCAATAACGCCTGTGATTCGGTTTCGGTGCCAACCTTGAAGAGCTTTTTGGATATCATTATGTTGACAATGGCAGATAGAAACATGATTATAATACCTAACAGCGGAAATTCTACCGGCTCATTGTGGCGCAGTTTATTTATTGCTTCAAATATAATCCATAATGCCGCGACAAAGATTAGCAGTGCTTCGACAGTGCCGGATATATTTTCAAACTTGCCATGGCCAAACGGATGTTCATTATCAGCAGGTTTATCGGAATTTTTAACTGCAATTAAGGCGATAATCGCGGCAAGAAGATCTACCCCGGAGTGAATTGCTTCTGAAATAACAGATACCGACCCTATCATTAGTCCGATAATCAACTTCCCTGTCACCAGACTGCTGTTGGATATCACCGACAACATAGCAACGGATGACTTCTGCGTGTTAGCTGACATTCTTTCTCCCATAGTTGGAGACAATAAAAAAACCTGCGGAACTTCTGCCCGCAGGGTATAGAAAACCCCGCAGAACATCGCTTTTCCGTTTGGCTTTTTAAAGCCTCGCTAAAAGTATCAGTCCCACGGGGCATGAATATAAAATTATCCCGCTGCCATCAAATGGCCCGGCTGCACCGCATTATGACGCGGCCGCTTGATCTCTGTTAAATATATTTTATAAAATCTCTTCTTTTACGTCAAGAGCAGGGGGCAAATTGCAAATTGAAGTGACATTGACATAATATCCGACTGATCTGTCTGATCCGACGAATCCGTCCAATAAAAAAATATTTAAAAATAAATCAAAATAAATGGAACCTTTTGGGAACTTCTTACGACTATGGTATAGGAATGCGGAATTAGATGGATTTAATCGGATAGACAGTCTGGTTTCAATGGATTAACCGATGCCACGGATTGGCAAAAGCCATAATGGCTGGCGGCTCCTGAGATGGAGGTGTATTTGAAACCCGGATGTTTTCCCTCCATCAATAATGTTCATGATGAACAGTTGTTTCATGATGAAACGTCCGCGATAACGGCAAGAGGATAACGGGTTCACCGGTTCTGTGCATTTGGATTTGCTGAAGCGGGGCGATGGATAGCCGCACAATGGATGGCGCTTCATAAAATATGGAGTTTCAGACGGTAAAAACGTTGCCGTAAAAAGAAAAGAAATGAATGAGTATAAGAAATGCGGGTTATGCGCAAGATGCGTAGGACCCGCATTATTCTTTTGGTGAGGATGTTTTCTTATATTATTACACAGAGATGCACAGAGAAGACACGGAGATTCACGGAGGTGTTTTTTTATTCTTTTTGTTTGATTTTTCGCAATTGTATCAGTAATAATAAAATCCCGAAGATTAATGGCAAATAGATAAATTTATGATTATTGATAAAATAAGCGGGGAAGGTCAGCAGCAAAAAAATAGTACTGTTATAAATCATCCGGCAAATCCATGACGATGCGAATGAACCGGTGAAGTATCGCGCAACTCCGCAAATTATATTAACCACGAATACCAGCAGCAGCAACTGATCGTCCGGGTGGGTAATTACAAATAATACCGAAATGATAATAATAACAGCGATGGTACGAAAATATCTGGCAAGCCAGGTGAAGACAACACCGCGAAACAAAAATTCCTCAATTAGCGGGATAACAATTATCAGAAGTAATACATCAGACAAAATCGGCACAACCGGGTGCGGCAGCAAATTGCCGCTGTGCCATAAATAATTCATCCAATATATGCCGCAAAACGCCGCAATTGCACCCCAGCCAATTCCAGCCAACACGCCGTTGCCGGTAACCCCGCTGCCGCATTTCCCCAATCCCCGACCCCATATCCGCGCCAATACATACTGCGCCAGCAGCAGCGGTAAAACAATATATAGATTCAAAGGAATTGTGAACATAATTGACAGATATACATTAACAGTTATTAGTATGAAGAGTAAAGAGGTTGAAAAATTGTTTTTATAGAAAATTAATGTTAATTGTATCTACTTTGGAGTGGCAGTATGATAAGTAAATCAGTAACATGATGTGACAGACACCATCCTGGCTTCGCCACTCGGTGTCAGTCACTGAATGTAAAAAATATCGGACAGATCAGTCCGATTTGACCAATCCGTCCGACAAAAAACTGCTATCCATAATTTTTAATTTTTAATTTTAAAGCTCTCGCTTATCAATCACTCTTTTCGCCTTTCCCTGGCTTCTTTCCAGGGTTTGCGGTTCTACCAATTTTACTCTTACCGACAGGCCCAGGGACGAGTGGATTTTCTTGGCTAACTGATGCTGTAATTCAGACATTTTACTGAAACTGCTTTGACCTTCAGCAAATAGCTTTTCCGATACTTCTACCCACACTTCCAGGGTGTCCAGCGAGCCGTCGCGGGTTATTACCAGCAGGTAATGCGGCGAAGTGCCTTCGGTCTCCATCAGCACGTGTTCTACCTGGGTGGGGAATACATTAACACCGCGGATGATGAGCATATCGTCAGTGCGTCCCTTTACCCTGGACATTCTGGCACTGGTGCGGCCGCAGGTGCATTTTTCGGTGGTTACCATCGTAAGGTCACGAGTGCGGTATCTTATCACCGGCAGTGCTTCTTTCCACAGCGGGGTTACAATTAATTCGCCGATTTCGCCTTCCGCCACCGGTTCGCCGGTTTCCGGGTTCAGCAATTCCCACAGGAACATATCTTCGGCGATGTGCATGCCGGATTTCGCGATTTCACATTCACCGCTGAATCCCGGGCCGCATAATTCGCTCATTCCGTAGTTGTCAGTCGCGCTTAATCCCAATTCGTATTGGATGCGGGTGCGCATTCCTTCGGTCCAGGGTTCCGCACCAAACAGGCCTAATTTCAGTTTGATATCTTCACCCAATTTCAACCCGCGATTATGCACTTCTTCGGCAAGATGTGCCGCGTAGGACGGGGTTGATATAAGAGTGGTAGTTTCAAAATCCTGCATAAACATCAATTGGCGGTCGGTATTGCCAGAAGACACCGGCACAACGGTTGCCCCGGCGCGTTCCAGACCGTAATGCAGCCCAAATCCGCCGGTGAACATACCATATCCAAAAGAAATTTGTGCCATATCATCAGGGGTGACACCAGCTTGAGATACCATGCGCGCCACCAGGTCTATCCAGGTATCAAGATCATTTTTTGTATATCCCACCACAGTAGGTTTGCCGGTGGTGCCACTGGATGAATGTATACGGGTTAATTCATTTTTCGGCACTGCGAACATGCCAAACGGATAAGTGTCATGAAAGTCAGTCTTTGTTGTATATGGCAGCAGCCGAACATCAGCAAGGCAACGGATATCCGACGGTTTTATCCCGGCCGCATCCATTTTTGCCCGGTAATACGGCACTTTTTCATAGCTATATTTTACTGTTTCCTGCAACATCGGCAATTGCCGCGCCTGAATATCGGCGCGGCTTGCACATTCCCATTTCTCATTCCAAATAATATGCTTGCTATCAGACATTTTTACATATCACCTTTACATACTTTATTTACAATACTTTCGCTTTTGGGTGTTATTACTCATTAAACAACTGACCGATCCGTCAAATCCGACCGATTATTAAGCGAAAGTCCTATTATATACTTTCAAATCCACCGGTTGACGCTTCGACTGCGGTTTCATCTTTGCTGAATACTTTTTCAATATGTTCTGCCGACATCGGCTTGGTCATCAGGCTGACAATGGGTACTACTATCATCGGCAGGAACATGGTAATTGCGCCGGCCAGCGGAACGCCGTTTGAACCCCATGCCATAAACAATATGATTGCGCATGCCAAACCAGCAAAGATACCGGCGAATACACCCGGAAGGGTGGTACGGCGCCAGAACAGGCCATATATATATGGTGCCAGGAATACACCAGCTAATGTGCTCCAGGAAATAACCATCAGGTTAACGATAAAGGTCGGTTTAATCAAAGCAATATACAGGGTTAAGCCGACAAATATACCGCATAAAATACGCATCAATGACATGGTGCTTTTCTGGTTGGCATGACGATCGACAAATGCGCCATATACATCTACCGCGATGGCGGAACTGCTCACCAGCACCAATGAAGACAGGCTGGACATTGAGGCGGAAAATACCATCAGCACGACAATTACTACCAGAACTTCAGGCAAACCAACGGTGGTAATGAAATGCGGCATGATTTTATCAAATATTGGTCCTTTAGGTCCCATTAATTCAAGTGGAAGTTTGGCTCCATAAAACATGTGGGTCAATGCGCCGCTGTAATACGCGCCAAATGACATGAATAACGCAAATATACTGGCGATTATCATAGCGCGTTTGATATCCATTTGGCTGCGGATTGAATAGAACTTCTGTACCATTTGCGGCAGCGACCACGGGCCGAAACTGGTAATTAAAACCAGTGACAGCAGCGTAACCCACCCGGGAATGGTAACTGACAACATTCCGGTACCGAGTACCGCACTTTTCAGTAATCCCGGCGCCATCGATGGATCAGACATCAGGGTGCTGGTTGCATGTGAAAATCCGCCGACTTTACCAGCCAGCAGATATACCATAATCATTACGCCAAGGAACTCGATGATGCCGCGAATGAAATCGCTGACAGCAACCGCGAAATAACCGCCCATCATCAGATATACACCGGTGAGGATAGTTAAAAATATAACAGTATATGTATAGTTCAACTTGAGGGTCATCTCGAACAGGTAACTTAACCCCATCATCACTGATGCGGAATATGGTACCAGGAAGATGAATATTACTATTGCGGATAAAATCTGCAGCACTTTGCTGTTATAACGTACCGACAGGAACTCCGGCATGGTAATCGCGTTCAGCTTTGTTGTCATTTCACGAGTGCGGCCAGCCAGCACCATCCATGCCAATAGAGTGCCGACAAGGGTATTGCCGATTACTATCCACATGGTGTGAATGCCGAATCCCCAGCCTAATTTACCGGCGTAACCGATGAATAAAACGGCAGAAAAATAAGTAGTGCCATAAGCGAAGGCGCTCATCCACGGGCCGAGAGAACGGCCACCGAGGAAAAAGTCGCCGATGTTCTTTGTTTTTTTCATTGACCAGTAGCCAATGCCCAACATAATAAGAACATAAATAATGAGGATAATCATTTGCGGGATGTTCATTGTAGTTTTACAACTCCTTCAATTCTTCTGGGGTGATTAATCCGATGCCTTCTGCCGTTAATACTGCTTCACCAGCGGCGACATCTTCAACGCCAAATGCTATTAATGACTGCACGATTGCGTAAGAATATTCAACATTCAATCCGCGGGCAGTGAATCCGGCCAGTGCTTTTGCCAACCCGCCGGGATTATCTGGCACTCGTGCCAAAATAATTGGGCCTTCATGAACGGTAAACTTGGCGGCACGAAGTGCGGAAACCGCTCCCGCTTCATCGTTAACCAGTAAGCGTAAAATGCCAAACTCCGCGGTGTCCGCAACAGAAAATCCGCGAATATTTATCCCCGCTTCGCCTAAGATGCGGGATACTTCCGCTAATCGTCCGGCGGTATTATCCAAAAACACTGATAACTGCGTAACCGGCATAATATACCCCCTCAAACAGTTTAATTACTGAACAATTAATAATTTATACAATATTAAAAATATACCTTCAAAAATAATACAAAAAATAATAAAATATTAGTTAGTTAAAGTTAAGTAAGAGGGTGTGAGATGGAGTAAGGTATTAGTAAGTTAATACCTTACCCAAATAAATTGGACAAAGTGTTAAGTTTTCGGTTTTCAGTTTTCAGTGACCAAAAATATTGGAATAAAAGTAAACTCCCCTCCTTGGCAAGGAAAGGGGATTGAGGGGAGGGGCTTTTAAGGCATAAATCTATAATTAAGGAAATAGGTTTTGCAAGTGCCTGTTAAAATCATGACTTTTTTTTGTTCGGATTTGATAGCTAACGACTAAGAACTTAAATTTGCCATTTGTCATTTACAATTCCCAATTTATCGCTTCTCCTCTCCACAAAATGGTTTAATTTTGCTATTATTACATCATAATATTATTTGTGAGGTTACATTTGTGCGTTATTTACTAATATTAACAATCGTGCTGTCAGTTGCACTATCTGCATTAAGTGCGGATTGGCCGCAGTTTCGCGGGCCGGCAGGTACCGGAGTTGTAGCTGAAAAAGGCTTGAATATGGATTGGACAGCCAATCCACCCAAAATATTATGGTCATTTGATATGGGCGACAACGGATATGCCGGTATATCAATTGCCAATGGCTGCGCATTTTTTGTTGACCGCAAAGATAAAAGTGATGTTGTTCGCTGTCTGGATGTGAAAACCAGCAAGGAAAAATGGAACTATACCTACCTGGAAGATATCCGGGATAACTACGGATTTAACCGATGCACCCCGACAGTAAATGAACAGCTTGTTTACATCGTAAGCCGTTCAGGCGCTGTTATATGCCTTGACGTCCAGAATGGCGAAAAAAAATGGGAACGTAATTTAGTCGCCGATTTCAATGGCATAAAACCCACCTGGGATTTCAGCATGTCGGTATTAATTGATGGCGGCAACGCGATAGTATGTCCCGGCGACAAGGGCGGCGTTGTTGCGTTAGATAAACTGACCGGCAAAACAGTTTGGCAAGGCGGCAGCAAAGATATCGCCGGTTACGCCACCCCGGTAGTTGGAAAAATAAATGGTGAAAAGCAGTATATAGTATTCAACGGCAAGGCAATCACATCTGTCAGCGCAAAAGACGGCGCGCTGCTCTGGTCAGTCAATTGGGGAACTTCTTATGATATAAATGCTGCTTCACCAATTATTATTGGCGATAATAAAGTCTTCATAACCAGCGGTTACGGGCACGGGTGCGCAATGATAGAAGTTGCCAAGAATATCGCAACAACAAAATGGGAAAACAAAAACTTAATCAGCCGCATGAGCTGCCCGGTTTATTACAATGGATATATTTATGGTATCGGTGAAAGCGGCAACATGACATGTATTGACCCGGAAACAGGAAATGCAAAATGGTCGCAAGCCGGTTTTGGCTGGGGTACTGTAACTGTCATCGGCGATGTTATTCTGGCGGTAAACGCGAATAATGGCGACCTGGTAATGGTAAAGGCTGACAGCGAAAAATATACCGAATTGAATAAATTGCCAGTTTTAGCCAACAGCAACAATAACTGGACACACCCATCATATTCTGATGGCATATTCATTATGCGCAGCAAAAAGAAACTTGTAGCATTACAATTAAAATAGTGGTAAAATATATATGCGAGGCGGGTGTTACCATACGATTTCACCCGCTTTTTCATTTTGATATGGAATAAAATAATATGATAAAACAACTGATTTACAATGCTTTTAAAGATGCAGCCAACGCGGCGAAAGAAGCCGGAAAGATTGATTTTGAATCTCTGCCGTCATTTGCGGTAGACCGTCCGAACAACTCGGTATACGGCGATTATTCGGTAAACCTGGGGATGTTATTTGCCAGCCAGGCAAAAGTATCACCTCGTAAAATGGCACAGATATTAGCAGACCATTTAAATATACCACCTTACCTTTTGGATAAAATAGAGATAACCGGTCCGGGGTTCATCAACCTTTTCCTTAAGTCAGCCTGGCTGCATGAAGTCGTCAGCGAAATATTGAAGCAAGGCGACAAATACGGCAGCAGCAGCTATGGCGAAGACAAAAAGATACTGGTAGAGTTCGTCAGTGCCAACCCCAACGGTCCTCTCAGCATTCCCCACGGCCGCGGCGCGGTAATTGGCGATGTGCTGTGCAATGCACTGGCAACCGCTGGTTATAAAGTTTGCCGCGAGTTTTACATAAATGATGCCGCCACTTCTACCCAGATGGAAAGATTCGGCGAATCGCTGTATATCCGCTACCTGCAGGAATGCGGTGTAACCGCAGCCATGCCGGAAGAAGGATATTTTGGCGAGTATGTAACTGATTTTGCGCGAAAAATTAAAGCGGCTGATGGCGATAAATATGTCGGACAACCCATTGGCGAAATGGTGAAGGAATTCACCGCCATCGGCAGAGAAGAAATGCTGAAGTGGCAGCGGGATATGCTGGCAGATTTCGGCGTGATATTTGATAACTGGTTCAGCGAAAACTCGTTGTTAGAAAACGGCGCAGTGGAAGCGGCACTGACTACACTTGAAAAACAAGGTTCAACATTTACCCAGGACGGCGCGGTATGGCTGGCAGCCACCAAATATGGCGATGTCAAAGACCGTCCGCTGGTACGTTCAAACGGAAAACCGACTTACCTGGCCGCTGATGTAGCATATCATCAAAACAAAATGATGCGCGGATTCGACACCTTGATAGACATCTGGGGACCGGACCACCATGGCTATATTGCCCGTACCAAGGCGGCAATGGCGGCACTGGGTTACAGTGCGGATTGCCTGAAGATTCTCGTTTACCATATAGTGCGCTTGCTGCGCAATAGTGAAATTGTAAATGACGGGAATGGCAAGGGTGAGATAATACTATTATCTGAACTGATTGAAGCTGTCGGCAAAGATGCCGCGAGATTTTTCTTCCTGATGTGCAGCAGCGACATTGACCTTAATTTTGACATGGATCTTGCGGTAAAAGAATCACCGGACAATCCGATTTATTATGTTCAATCTGCCCACGCCCGTATAGCCAGCATATTGCGTACCGCCGAAGAACGCGGAGTGAAACTGCCTGCCAACACCGGCGAAGTATTGCTGCCGTTAGGGGCAAGTGAAGCAGAGATATCGCTGATACGTCTATTATCCGAGTTCCCCGAAGAAGTGAATACCGTGGCAACCCTGATGGAACCGCACCGGTTAACACGTTACGCCATGGATGTGTCACGGGAGTTCCATTTATTTTATGAACGCTGCCCGGTATTAAAAACCGGCGTTGACCCTGAAGTACGCGACGCGCGGTTATTACTGGTTGAAGCAGCTAAAATCACACTTTGTAATGTTTTGCAATTGCTGGGTGTAAGTGCGCCGGAAAAAATGTAAGATAAATATTTGCAATAATGACAATAATAGCGATAATTGTCTTGACTACTATAAGGTAAAAGTTTATATTTCAGATGCTGATGAATAATAAAGAATTTAAAGAAAAACTTGCTGACACCCGTGAAGTATTTGCTGTATTTGGTAAACCAGAGCCGGCACTTAAAACAGTTGATGAACTGCTGGCTATCGAACCGGATAATATTGACGCGTTGAACTTAAAAGCGGCAATATTATATGAAATGGATCACGATGAAGCTTCGATAGCAGTGAGCGAAAAAATACTTGAATTATGCCCGGATAACATAGAAGCGCTTCATGCCATGTTAGCGGCAGAAAACGACCAGCATAATTACGCCAAAGCATTGAAATGGTTCAAAAAAGCAGAAAAAGCAATTGCGACCGACAAATCAACCGAGTTTGTCGAAAACGAAGATTACCGGCAAAGTTTAATTGCCCAGGTATATTGTGAAAAAGCCTATTCGCTGTGGTATACTGATAAAACATCCGAAGCCATAAAAGTGCTTACGGAAACAGGACCGGCGGCGGCTCCCCTGGAAATAGAGACATTTGAAGACGAACTGGATTGGTTGAAAAATAATCCCGATCCGGAATAGAGTGATAAATGTTGCGCGTACTATTAATCGAAGATAACCCTGGCGACCAGATATTACTGAAGGCGATGATTAACGAAGTTGATGAAGCCGGCATTGTAATATCAAATACTGTCGATCGCCTGTCAACCGGGCTGGATTTGCTTGCCAGTGGTAAATATGATGTAGTACTTTCCGACCTTTCATTGCCGGATGCAATTGGTACTGAATCTGTTGAAAAATTAATCGAGCTTTTCCCGGACCTGCCCATCGTGGTGCTGACCGGCAACACAGACCAGCAGACGGCAATGGCGGCGGTGCGTAAAGGCGCGCAGGATTACCTGGTAAAAGGTCAGGCATCAGGCGACCTGATTGTACGCAGTGTTATATATGCGGCAGAGAGAAAACGACTGGTTACAGAAGAAAAAAGGCATTTGCGCTCGATGGCGTCATTATCTCAGGCGGCTATCGGTTTTGTACGCCTTGACTCTACGGATGACATGAACTTTTACGTCGCCAAACAGCTTCACGATTTAATCGGCGGCGACCCGGTAATCTGTGTCAGCGCATTTGATAAAAAATCCCTCAGTTATAAATTGCAGGTGCTGTTTTGCGATAATGAAGTTCGCCACATCATTAACGAAAACTTGAGAGTACGACTGGATAATATATCCTTCAATTTTAATGCCGAATTTAACGATAGCCTGCAATATAATTGTAAAATCATTGAAATAGAAAATGGCCTGCACAGCATCATCAGTTCAGATGCGTTTCCCGATGTGATACATAAACTTGAGACGGCGCTGGAACTTGAACGCTTGATTCTCATCAGTTTTGCATTGAAAGATGAAATGCTGGGAACCGCCTTAATTGGTATGCGCAATGGTGAAAAGCTGACCAATGAATCTGCGCTGGAGATATTCGTCAACCTGGCGGCAGTCGCCTTGCAGCGCCGACAGATGGAATGTGAACTGCGCAGCCAGTCAATAGTAGATGAATTAACCAGCCTGTACAACCGCCGCGGCTTCTTCACATTATCTGAACAACAAATGAAAATAGCCTCTCGTCATCAAAAATCAATGATGCTGATATTTTTTGACCTTGATAATTTAAAATGGATAAATGACGCGTTAGGGCATAACTTTGGCGATGAAGCGTTAAAAGTTGCCGCCGAGGTAATTCGCGAATCATTCCGTGTATCAGATATTCTGGCGCGCATTGGTGGCGACGAATTTGTCGCTATGGTACTTGATGCAAATCCAGAAGACGCCGGAATATTAGAAAAAAGAATAGCTGCAAAATTGCATGAGCAAAATCGCGACGATAAATTCGGCATAAAGTTATCAATAAGCATGGGTTATTCATACTTCGACCCCTTTAGTCCTAAAACCGTAGACGAAATGCTGCGCCAGGCCGACAGCATGATGTATGAAAATAAACGCAACAAAAGAAAAACATCAGCAGCGATAATATAGGGGGAATAAACCCCATGAAAAACGAAACGAAACAGTTTTTGTTAAGCCACCCCACAGCTGAACAAATATTAATTATTATTGCTTACCTTGTCCTCACCATCGCTGCCGCCGGTCTATTCGGAGCCATTCATGATCAGATCAGCTACACCGTTTCGCCGGAATATTACACGCAATTCAAATTTTACCAATTCAATCTGCATAATGAAGCAATCCCCGAACGTATCCGTGCCGCACAAGTGGGATTTCTGGCATCATGGTGGATGGGAATTCCACTGGGCTTGCTCACCTGCCTGGCAGGTTTTATTCACAAAACTCCGGCACTTATGCGCCGTGCCTTATTGTGGTCGCTGCCGGTAATCATCGCTTTTGTCTTAGCAGTTTCTTTATGCGGACTGGTGTATGGATTTATAAAAACAGCTCATTTAGATATGCGTGATTTCAATAACTGGATAATCCCTCACGGCGTAATAAATATCCGCAATTTCCTGTGCGTAGGAACTATGCACGAAGCCGCCTATTTCGGTGGCGCACTATCTATCACCGCAGCCTGGACATTCCATTTTATTTATCGATGGTGGTATTTGAAGAAATAGAAAGGGAGTTAAATTGGTAATGGCAAATGGCAAATTGTTGTGAATGTGAAAAAATGTGATTAAAGGTAGGGGAAATGTCCTCATTTCCCGCGACAGCGTCTTTTTTATAAAAAAGAATGGGTTGTGACGACAAATAAGGTTAGTAATTACAACACCACGCAAAAAGATCTGTCGCTATTACACTTGCCTACATCATTACTCCGGTTCTTCGCGGGAGCTGGGGACAGCTCCCCTCCCATGCCAATCTACTTCTCTAAATCAGTCTTCTTTTGTACGGTGGGGAGTTTGGTGGGCAGGTCTATTGACATCGGCGCGGAGGAGGCGCGGACGTTTTCTTTCATGATTGCCTGCAATAATTCTTTGCGGAATACTGACACTTCGCGGGGGGCGTTGATGCCGATTCTTGCCTGGTTCTGATGAAATTGTATTTGGACTAACGTGACTTCAATCCTGTCACCAATCACAATTGTCTCACCGACATTGCGGGTGACGCTATATTTTACGCGGTTATCAACTTTTTGCTCACGTTTATCAGTCATTACAACTCCGCATTTAATATACCCCCTATTGGGTAGATTAGTCAATCAATGGTAAAAATATTTTTATCATTACTTTTCTGTTTTTCCATATCTATCTGAAAATAATTAAATAAAGGAAAACAATGGCCTTTTGGGGAAATATCATTTTGAATGAGACGACTGTTTACCTTACTTTATACGGTATCCGGCTTTTGCGTTTTGGCGCACGAGACGATATGGATTCGCCGGTTGGGGTTGGAGATTGGCAATACAGTTGTTTCCGCAACGATTGTGGTCACCGCGTTCTTTTTGTGCGCGGCATTGGGGAATTTATTTGGCAGCAAACTGCTGAAAAACACCACGAAATCGTTGCGAATTTACGGTCTCAGTGAAGTTGCCACCGGAATATCTGCAATGCTGTTGTTCCCGCTGGCCGGTTCGTTATATATGCTTCTGCACCCACTGGCTGGTATTTTTACCGTTGCCTGGCCAATTCATCTGTTCTACGCAATTTTGCTGGTTGGGCCGCCGGCTTTTTTTGCCGGCATATCTTTCCCTGCGCTTTCAGAAGCGTTCGTTGATAAAGTTAACCATCGCACTACTACAGGCGGCACATTTTACGCGGGAAACCTTATCGGTGCGGCAATCGGCGTGTTGGGCGGCGGTGTTTTGCTGCCACAAACTTTCGGTTACAATACTGCATTTTTCATAATTTCAGCATTATATGTCGGCATAGGTACAATAGCAATTCATTATTCATCAAAAACCATACCGCTGCCATTAGAAATAAAACGCTATGGCAAGCAGAAATCACCGCCGATTCCCAAAGCACCGCTAATACATCACCCTAATATCGGCATCGCGATTCTTATCTGCTCCGGGATATTTTCTATCATGCTGGAGATGCTGGTAATTGCATATTTTCAGCAGATGGTAATCGGGTCGCTATACGTTATTTCCAGCATATTATTTGCGTTTATCATCAATTTGGGGTTTGGGGCAATGCTGGCATCTTATTTGCGAAGCCGAAATGTATTAGTTGACCACCTTTTGCTGGTACTGCTTTCAATTTGCGGCTTGCTGTCGCTGGTATACCCGCTGCTGCTTTCAATTATCTTGCAGCAGCACCTGTTTCAAAATAACACTTTTGGCATTTCACAGCTTTTTAATGTAGCGTTTACCACCACCATCATACTTGCCCCCCTGCTGATTCCCATCGGAACAATTTTTCCGCTGGCATGGGAAATAATAGAGTCGGCAGCGACTCGGCAGGGAGAAGCATTGGGACATGCAGTGGCCTGGAACAAAGCCGGTTCTGCCATTGGTGCGTTAATCGGACCATTTTTATTGGTTCCATTACTGGGATTAACCGGATCGATAATGATTGCCGGTTGCGGATACCTGGCACTGGCAATTTGGGTTTCGCCGAAAAATAGATTGCTTCGCGGGATTGCTATAACCATCGTAATCATTGGCTGCTGGCTGGGTTGGGGCAGGCAATTGCCGTTTATGCTGCATACCGGCGAGACCCTGGTCGCGATATACCAGGGTACAGATGGTGTAGTAGGTGTCGTTGACGACTCATCCGGTTCACGGCACATTGTACTTAACGGTACTTATACCCTTAACGGCACTGGACGGGCATTCCGGTCGCAGCAGCATGAAAGCTGGATTCCGCTGCTATTGGCGCCAAATCCGCAGCGGGTCGCATTCATTGGCATGGCATCAGGAATATCCGCTGACGCCGCGCTTGATTATCCTATCTCGCAACTGGACGCTATTGAATTAGTGCCGGATGTAGTTAAAGCAGCCCATGAGAACTTTCAGAAATGGAACAACCGGCTATTCACTGACCAGCGCGCCAGTATATTAAAAAATGATGGCAGATATGTAATACAAACCGCAACTCAGCCATACAATGTCGTCATAATTGACCTATTGCACCCGGCGTTGGAAGGCACCGCGTCACTGTATTCGGCTGATTTTTTGACAAAAGTCGCAAAGAAACTGACCCCCGACGGAATATGCTGCCTGTGGATGCCAATGTACCAGTTGAATGAAGAAACCGCGGGAATAGCATTAAACACCTTCACGAAAGCGTTCCCCTGCGCAGTGGCAGTGCGGGGAAACCTTGACCCGGAACAGCCGATTGTAGGTTTAATTGGTGCAAACAAGCCAATTAATATGTCAGATGAATTTTTGCAGGAAAGATTGCAATCCATGACAGGCAGCAAAGCAATAAAATCATCGCCATTCCTACGTTCGCCGGCAAATGTCCGTCTGATAATGCTGGGTGATTTAAAAGCGATAAGCAGCGATTTTGAAAAGTTTGCGATTACATCAGATGACTCCCCTGCATTCGCATTCAGCGCATCGCAAAATATACCGGATACCAGCGTGATTCGCGGCATAAAACTGCTGCGCTGGTTCGGCAACCGCGTTAAATCCCCCACATTCCCATCTTGCAAATTAGGCGGCACCCCGCCGGAAATACAGTTTCGCGCTATCGCTGCCGGCAATAATTACTTTGCCGCTTCAGTATTTCAAGAACCATTGTCAGATGAAATGATAAATTCTGCAGACCGCGATGTTAAAATGCAGCAATATCTGATACGCGCCCGAATACTTGCCCCGCAGACAGATATCACTATTGATGACTTGGGACAATGATAAAGTTGTAAATACTTTTAAAATAATGTCATTTATTGTTGACATTTCCGGGGGGCAAGTATTACTATTTTATAAAGTTATAATGTATAATTGTATTCATCCATAGTTATCTGACGGGGGTTTAATATGCATATTAAAACATCTGACCAGGAATCTCTTGAACTCGGGTTTGGGAATTATACATGCAATTGGGGCACTCATATCTGTGGATTATATGAGTCCGAGAAAGAACGCGATGAGATAATTTTCGGTTTTTTGCGCCAGGGATATCTTGATGGCGATATGCAGTTGTATTGCCCTGTCGAAAGAACTCAGGAAGAGTTTTACCAGGATTTCCCCGGATTTTGTCCCGAATGCAACGGACACATACATGACACCGCACATTTCAGCTTACTTTCCGCAAAAGATTTATATTATCCCGATGGCACTTTTGACCCCAGAAAAATAGATGAAGGCTTAAATAGTTTTTACGAAAGTTCACAGGAAAATGGCAGACGAAATATACGTGCAACAGCTGAAATGGTTTGGGCATTGGATGCAATTCCCGGGATAGAGCACCTGATGGCTTATGAATCAAGACTTAACTATTTTATTCCCGGCAAACCTTGGATCAGTATCTGTATGTATAATGTCACCAAATTTTCCGGTTCTATAATTATGAATGTATTAAGAACTCATCCATACACCATTAACGCTGGAATCATCACAAAAAATCCGTTTTATATTCACCCTGATAAATGGCTGGCAGAGAATGCGCCGCAATTTGCATAATAGGCTTGTCCAGTAATAATAATCATTATCTTTTAGACTCTTTTTGCACCATTCACCGTTGTTCATTTTACGTTTATCAGCTTGATAATGTGTAAAATAAACGCCTTGCCTAATACAAAAATAGCCTCAAAATATCATAATCCTTATTACCGGATAAATCTAATGACAGAGGAAATTAATGAATAATCACGCTTTTGATCTTTTTATGATAACAACCAGTCTTTCTCAATTAAAAGATCGTGACAGAGTTATTACTCTTTTTATAGAAAGTATCAGCAATATCTTTCCGGATATGAAGTTTAGATGGTCGAATGGCGATAACCTGGAAGAAAATAATTATGTAGAAGTCTGTACCATCAATGACTGTTATGGTTATATTACTTATTCTGAATTAACAACACCATCTGATACGATATTGGCATTAATACATAATGCCTGTCAGCTGTTGGGGATTATTCTTGAAAAAATTGAAGCTGAGCAAAAGTTATTAAATCAAAATCAATTGTTTGAGCAAATTGCCGAGGAACGAACCCAATTAGCAGAAGAACTGGAACAGCGTGTAATTGAACGCACAAATGAAATGGATAAAAATAGAGAAGAAATTATTCGTCAAAACGGTCTGCTGTCGATTTTACTGGAAACTTTACCGGTAGGAATATTTATGGTAGAAGTTCCTTCCGGCAAGCAACTGGTAGCAAACGAAGCATCATTACAAATACTTGGCAGGGGTGTTTTGCCTAATACCAGCAATAAAAATCTCGCTGAAGTATATAATGTCTATAAAAGTTCCACCCGCACCCCATATCCTGTAAATGAAATGCCGATAATACTCGGTATGAAAGGGATCCCCAGCCATATTGATGATATGCTGATCATTCGTCCTGATGGCACTGAACGATTGTTGGAAATTTTTGGCGCGCCGATAACTGATGCTCAAAATAAAGTATGGGCAAGCCTGGTAACCTTTATCGACATCACCGAAAGAAAAATGACTGAGAATGCTCTGCGAGAAAGCCAGGAGCTATTTTCGCTGTTCATGAGCCACTCGCCAATTTATACATATATTAAAGATGCCACTCCCACAGAAAGCCGGGTGGTAGAGGCAAGCGACAACTATATTGAGATGATTGGCATACCAGGAAAAGAAATGATTGGGAAAACAATGCATGATCTTTTCTCCGGGGATTTCGCTGATAAGATGACTGCGGATGATTGGGACGTTATATCAAATGGAAATGTGCTGAAGTTAGACGAAGAACTGAATGACCGTTATTACACCACGGTAAAATTCCCTATTTCTCATGGCAACAAGAACCTGATGGCTGGATATACTATTGATATTACAGAGCAAAAACAAGCAGAAATCACATTGCAGGAAAGTGAAAAAAAATACCGTTCTGTGATAGAAACTATTTCTTTATTAGGGGTCGTGCTCGATAAAGACGGTAATATTACCATGTGCAATGATTTTCTGTTAAATTTAACAGGCTGGCAGCGTGATGAGGTTTTATATAAAAACTGGTTTGATATTTTCATGCCGGAAGATATTAAAGAAATGATGAAATTTGAGGTATTTCAAAGTTCAATATCTTCAGGTAAACTTCCGGAACATTTTGAAAATGATATCATTACCAAAAAAGGTGAACGTCGTTTAATTGCCTGGAATAATATTGTTAACAGAGACCAGAAAGGAAATATTATTGGAATTACCAGTATCGGTGAGGATATTACCGAACGTAAGAAAGCAGAAGATGCGTTGAGAGAAAGCGAACAGCATTTCCGCACCTTGGCAAATTCAGGTCAGGCATTAATATGGACAGCTGGCCTTGATAAAAAATGCAACTATTTCAACCAACCCTGGCTGGATTTCACCGGTCGTACCATGGAACAGGAGATAGGCGATGGCTGGGTAGAAAGCGTTCATCCAGATGATCTTGATTATTGCTTTAATACCTATACCACTGCATTCGACAAACGCGAACCTTTCAGCATGAATTATCGAATGCTCCGACATGACGGGGAATACAGAATTATTCAGGACGACGGGTCGCCGCGTTACAATACCTTGGGTGAATTCATCGGCTATATCGGCCATTGTCTGGATATAACAAATCGCAAACGGGCAGAAGAAGCGCAGAAATTATTGGAACAGCAGATTCAGCAGACACAAAAATTAGAAAGCCTGGGGGTTTTGGCTGGCGGTATAGCACACGACTTTAACAATATCCTCATGGCAGTATTGGGTTACGCTGAATTAGCGCAGATGGAGTTATCGCCAGTTTCTCCGGCTCGTGATAGCATCAGCAATATTATCACCGGTGCTCTTCGTGCCGCCGAACTATGCCGGCAAATGCTGGCGTATTCCGGCAAGGCAACCTTTGCCATGGAAAAACTTAATGTGGGTGAACTTGTCGAAGAAATGACCCATCTGCTGAAAACTTCCATCTCGAAAAAAGCACTGCTAAACTTGCATATTGATAGAAATATTCCGCTGATTGACGCTGATCCCAGCCAGATGCGGCAAATAGTGATGAACCTTATTATCAATGCATCTGATGCAATCGGCGATCGCAGTGGTGTAATATCCGTATCGGTGGGAGCCACCCGATGCAATGAAGAATACCTGCGGGCGACAGAGCTTTATAATGTTCTTGTGCCTGGTTTATATGTGCATATTGAAGTTGCCGATACCGGTTGCGGGATGGACGCGGAAACACGGTCGCGAATATTTGAGCCGTTTTATACTACTAAATTTACCGGTCGCGGACTCGGACTGGCAGCGGTAATGGGAATTGTACAAGCCCATAAAGGCGCAATGAAAGTCTACAGCGAACCCGGTAAAGGAACGACATTTAAAGTGCTGTTACCAGCATCAGAGATATCAATGCAAATAACACAAAATGGAAACATTGGCACCGTTTCAGATTGGCAAGGTGCCGGAACTATATTATTTGCTGACGACGAAGAGAGTATCCGCGCTATCGGTGCACAAATGCTTGAACATCTCGGTTATTCAGTAATAACGGCCGAAGATGGTCGTAAAGCCGTTGAGATTTATAAACTGCGCGAAAAAGAAATAAATATAGTAATTCTGGACATGACCATGCCCCACATGGACGGCGCAGAAGCATTCAGCGAATTACGCCAGATTAATCCGCAAGTAAAAGTAATCCTGGCGAGTGGATACAGCAAAGATGACATAGGCTCAAGATTTGCCGGCAAAGGTCTGATGGGAGTTTTGCAAAAACCATTTACAGTTGGAACTCTGCTGGAAATGTTGAAGAGTATCGAAGAGTGAAGAGAGAGGAGAGAAGAGAGAAATTTTGAAGAATGGCGACCTTCCCCTAACCCCAAAGAGAAAAGAATTTCACTCTTCACTCTTCTCTCTTCACTCTTCTCTCTTCAAACGGATGCTCTTCCTTATCAAAATCCGGCTGATAATTTTCCGGTGCTTCTGATAACTCTTGTGCCCAGCCGTTTTCTAATCCTGCGTCTGCGAAAGCGTCGATTGCTTCTTCATATTCATCAGCGGTAATTGTGCGCTGCAGCGGGTATTGTTTGTATTCATTTGCGCGATGGGTGGGGAAATATTGCGCCATTATGCTGACGGTGATATCCGGCGAGACTTCGGTTGCCAATCGCGACAAGATTTCTCTGCTGCCGGAAAGATTGCCTGGCAATACCAGGTGACGAACGATTACACCACTGATAGCGATGCCGTTATCGTCGGTCGTCAATGCGCCTTTTTGCCGATACATCTCACCTATTGCGGCAATGGCGATATCCGGATAATTTGGTGCACCGGATAATTCCGCGGCTATAACAGGGTCAGCGTATTTCAAATCCGGCAGATAAATATCAACAACATCATCCAACAGATTTAAAACGCCAGCATTGTCATAGCCGTTGGAATTATATACTACCGGCAGGTTCAGTCCATCCCGCGCTGCCAGTGCCAGCGCTGACACAAATTGCGGTACCACATGGGTTGGCGAAACCAGGTTGATGTTGTGGCATCCGCGCGCCTGCAGTTGCAGCATGACATCCGCTAATTGCTTCGCTGAATACGCATCATACTTTCCAAATTCTCCCTGGCTTATTTGATGGTTCTGACAATAGACGCACTTTAAATTGCATCCTGCCGCGAATATCGTCCCGCTTCCCCGTGTGCCGCTTATAGCCGGTTCTTCGCCATGATGGTCGCACCATGACGCCACCCGGCATTCCGCTCCGATGCCGCAATGTCCGATATCTCCCAGCAAACGGTTAACCCCGCAGCGATGAGGACAAATATCGCACGCCTTTAATCGTTCAGTCAACCTGTAAGCAATTTCCTGCAATTTCTGCCAGTCATGAGTCATGGGTTAATTCTACCGTAAAAAGGAATTGAAATGAAGAGAGGATATCTTTTATTTTACATCGATTAATAGAATAAAAAAGATTTAATATATTTGCATAACAGTTTACATTTTGTACAGAATTGATGTATTTGATAATATTCCTTATACAGCCACGGAGTGGCGATTTAATAAGTAACCCCGGGTGTAAGCCTCAACCTTATACATATCTTGTAAAATATATAAAAAAATCAGAAATGGTGCATGTTTGTGTTCTTTAATTGAAAAATAGCCGGTGGATGGTAGGGGAGCTGCATAGTATTCTACATATCTTTTCGTTAATTCCTTTACCTTTTAATTCCATAGCTCACGGCAACGCCGCTGGGAGTTGGTTGTGGTTACTTATGAAAAGACCTTTTCAAGGTATATACAATCAATATTAAGAAAAATCAATAAAAAGTGAACTGTTACACAAATTTTCACCTTTACCTCAACCCGATATTTGTAATCAACTATTGATGCGTGGTAAAATTGGCTTGCACAGGAGAATCCGATGCCATACGTTAAGATAAATGCTGAAGAGTGCAAGCAGTGCTTGCTATGTGTTAATTTTTGCCCGCGCGGTGTGCTGGGCTTGTCAAAAGGTATTAACAGCCGCGGTTTTCACCACGCTGATGTAATAAATCCAGAACGCTGTACCGGTTGCCGGATATGCGCGCTGATGTGTCCGGACGTCTGTATACAGGTGTTTCGCGAGAAGAAAGATGGGGGAGAGAAATAATGGCAAAACGGCAATTAATGAAGGGAAATGAGGCTTTATGCAAAGCCGCCATTGATGCCGGATGCTGGGCTTTTTTCGGCTATCCCATTACCCCGCAAAACCAGGTTCCGGAATATTTATCATTGCTGATGCCGCAACACGGCAGAGTATTTTTACAGGCAGAAAGCGAAGTCGCCGCCATTAATATGGTATACGGCGCCGCCGCCACCGGAGTTAGGGTGATGACATCATCCAGCAGTCCGGGAATAAGCCTGAAACAGGAAGGGATTTCGTATATTGCCGGTGCCGAATTGCCGTGCGTAATCATTAACGTGATGCGCGGCGGACCGGGACTGGGCAATATTGCTCCGGCGCAAAGCGATTATTTTCAATCAACCCGCGGCGGCGGACATGGCGATTACCGCACCCCGGTGCTGGCGCCATCGTCAGTACAGGAAATGTATAACCTGACCCGCGACGCTTTTGACCTGGCGGACAAGTACCGTACCCCCGTGCTGGTACTGGCGGATGCCATTTTGGGGCAAATGATGGAAGCGGTGGCGATAGACCGCGCGCCGTTGGAAGTGCCGATGCCGCATAGCTGGGGAACCCGCGGAATGGGCAAGGAACCGCGCAAAGTTGTGAACTCCTTATATATCCAGCCTGACGCGCTGGAAGCAGTGAATAATCGGCTGAATGATAAATACAAGCAGATGGCGCGCGAAGATGTCCGTTGGGAAGAAACCAATACCGATGATGCCGAGATACTTTTCGTAGCATTTGGCAGCGGTGCCCGCATCGCCCAGACAGCAGCGGAATTATTGACTGCCCAGGGTAAGAAATCCGGCCTGTTCCGTCCCATCACCCTGTTCCCATACCCGTCAGAGCAGTTGCTGGCAGCCGCCCGCAAGGCGAAACAGATAGTGGTATTTGAGATGAACATGGGACAGATGGTTGAAGATGTACGGTTGGCAGTGCAATGCGAACGCAAGGTACATTTTTACGGCCGCACCGGCGGCGTAGTACCGACACCGGAAGATTTAGTGAAAGCAACATTGGAAATGATAGCAGAAGAGTGATGAGTGAAGAGTGAAGGTTAATTATTAGTGAATTTAATTGTAGGGAACGCCGTCCCCGGCGTTCCGTTCGATTAAGTAATGAACATTAAACACTCTTCCCACTACCCAATGATTAATAATGATACAATGTGGGTATCAATTAGTTAGCCATGGTAAGTATTGTGACCATGAGTAAAGGTTGGTGAGTTTTATGCAATATAGCGATCAAGTAATAGACCATTTTAGCGCACCGCGAAATGTAGGAACAATCGAGAATGCTGACGGTGTTGGAACTGTTGGCAACCCTGTTTGCGGCGATGTTATGAAGGTTTTTCTTAAAATAGAAAACGAAATTATCGTTGATGTTAAGTTCCAGACATTTGGATGCGGCGCAGCAATCGCAACCAGCAGCATGGCAACCGAATTGATAAAGGGTAAGTCCGTTACGGATGCCTTACAGTTATCAAATAAAGCGGTAGCAGAAGCGCTGGGCGGGTTGCCACCGGTTAAAATGCACTGTTCATTACTGGCAGAAGAAGCGGTGAAAGCTGCTATCGAAAATTATTACAGCAAAAAGGGCGGAGATGCAGCAAAAGCATAGAATTGCTTTTTTAGCACTGATTGTTTTGATAGCGGTTTTACTGCTGTCAAAGATTAGTGCGATAGTCGGTCCGACAGCATTAGAAAATTTCCCGTTAAACCGGGAAATTTTCGCTGTTATTAATGGTACGCGGACACCATTGCTGGATATCATCTGCGGATGGGTTGTTTTTCTCGGCAAGGGTGAAGCGTTAATACCAATATTGTTGCTGCTGATATTCTACAAGCGCCACAAAGTTCAGGCATTCATCATGGCAATCGCCACAAACTTTCTGCTGGTTGAAGTTTTAAAGAAGTTTTTTTACCAGGCGCGCCCATCAAATCTTGCTTTTTACCTTGATACCCATGTCCTTCAAAGCACCATATTCAACGGCCATGTCCTTTATAACTTTGCCGAATTGCAATTCAAATCTTTCCCGTCCGGCGATGTCGCACAAACTGCCGCATTGGCGGCGGTATTATGGCCGCAAAAATGGTCGTATCGAATATTGCTGATATTAGTCGTGCTGCTAATCGCCTGGGAGCGGATGTATGCCGGGGTACATTTCCCCTTAGACGTTGCTGTCGGCACTGCTATCGGCACTCTGTGCGGGTACATCGCCCGCCGCCTTTTGAGTTCGCATATTGCGGGAAATGGAAGTGATGAAAAAAGCACCGGGCAAACTGGCGAACATGATAAAGAACCGGTACAAGAGAGCCATTGAAGTAACAACATCGCCATGAACCCCGGCACCCAATAAAAATACTGCCACCGCAACTGCTTCCTGTACTCCCAAACCATTAATTGATGTGGGCAGCAAAGAAGAAAAATACACCAGCGTCCATAATTTGCCAATAGTCCATAAATCAATTTGAACGGATGATGGCAGGAATAGCTTTAATATCATGAAAGTACAAAACATGTGAACCGCTGTAAATACCAGTGCGCCGAGAAGAGCCAAAGGATTTTTGATACCCATCAGCAGCGATGAAAACAGTTTCTTTAAAATGCGAAAGATTTTCGCTTTCAACCCGGTTGCTTTTTCTTCCGTCATTCCAATAGCCGGCATTACCATTAAACTGGCTGCATGTCCGCTTTTTAATTTCATCAACAACGGCCAACTGAATGGAATCATACAAAACCAGGTGACTGTCCCCAACACCCTGTCCATAACCAGTGACGCGGTAACTTTCGCCGCATCGTAACCTTCGTAAGTTGCCCCGCCCAATCTCAAAACATCGCCACCCACAGTACTGGGCAAAAAATTATTGGCAAAAAGTCCAGCGAAGGTGAGACGCAATGAGTCAATTAACGGCATTTCCACGCCGGCAGCGCGTACCATGACGAACCAGCGAATTGCGATGGCTATGCGTGAAATAAATACCAGAATGAGTGCATAGATAATATTTTCTGTCGGAATATCGCGCATCCGTGCCCAGATATCAGTTATTTTCCCCTGTTTGCTTAACATATAATAAAGCAGGCCCAGCGCTAAAATAGTACCGGCCCACTTAAAAAACATCATATAATTAATTTTTTTCATCTACAAACCATATCTTTCATTTATTCAAATAACTAACTTCTTTATCAGACACAAATATCCTGCATTAGTTTATTTTTGAGGGGAAGGGGATAAGAATGGTGCATATTTACATCTTTTTAATTCAGAAATATCTGGTAAAGGTAGGGGAGCTGTCCTCAGCTCCCGCGACCGCGTCTTTCTTATAATAAAGAATAAGTTGTAACGACAAAAAAGGTTGAAAAATACAACACCAATTGAGAAATCTGTCGTTATTTCGCTTTTTTATATCATTATTCCGGTTCATCGCGGGAATTGGGGACAATTCCCCTACCACTGTCATCCAACATTTTCATTAAAATAAATGTGTATAAGGGTGAGGCTTGCGCCTGGGGTTACTCATTAAAATGCCTTTACAAGGCATATCTGAAAACTGAAGGCTGAAAACTTAACACTTGTCCAATTTATTTGGGTTAGGCTTTAAACCTGAATTAGACAAGACATAATTGTATACAATTTGCAATACCTTTCGCGCCATCTTGCCATTATATGACTATGGAAGTACAATATGTATGGAAATCGTTTGGGAGGATGAATGTATGAAATATATCTTTTTAGCGGCAGCATTGTTGTTCCCGTTGTTAGCCTTTTCTGCACCTACCGGTACAGCATTAATTCCAAATGCTGAGGTATTGCAATTTGGCGAAACCAGTGCTTCCTATGAGTTTGACGGAAGCGGCAGATTAGATTCATCTGTTACCGGCAGTACCTATGGACTGCAGACTGGATTGATGGGTGGTATTGAAACCGGTATTGATTACGGCTCTGATAATAAACCTGTATATAATGCAAAATATCAATATAATAATGGCGACAGTGGAACACTGCCGTCAATTGCTATCGGCCTGCAAAATCTCGGTTCCAAACGAAAAGTTCAATATTATGCAGTGGCAACAGCATCTACGCCATATAAATTAATGAGTGCGTCATTTGGATTATTGCGGAAATCAAGCAACGAATATATCACCATGGCAAGTGTTGAAGGCAAATATGACATGTTAAAATTGTCCGCCGACTACGTTAATGGCGGCGGTATGAATCGACATTCTTACAGTGCTGGCATTGAAACCAAAAATATTACCTTTACTTACACCAGATACCATATACAAGGCAGCACTCTGACACATTCATTTATGATAGGGTATAAATACAGCAGCGTACTATAAAATTCACCTCGAAAGAGATAACTTTTGTTAAACCAAAACGATATTCATTTAACCAGGAAATGCTCCGCGCACGAAAGCACATTGAACGGAGCGCGGGCATTTGTATTAGATAACGGCATATTCCGCATTTCTATATTGCCGGAATATGGCGGTCGCATCTGCAGTTTATATTATCGTCAATTAGGACGCGAGATTTTGGCGACTGATTTCCTGCATCACCCGCCCCCCGCCCGCGGATTTAATGTTCGCGGCGGCTGGTGCGCGGCTTTCCCGTCATTACTGGCAGACGGCGAATTACTGACCAACAATGAATGGGAAGCGGAAATCACCTTGAATACCCCGGAAGCAGTCGCCGTGAAGATGACTTGTACCATAACTTCAATTTCTCATTCCCTGGGCGGTATGGTTCGGCATATCCCCGCGACGATAACCGTCGACCGGGTTGTTTCTCTGACCGCAGGCATGGAAGAAATTATAGTTGAGGACATTATCACTAATAGCGGTGCCTGGCCGATGCCGGTAACCTGGGCGGCAGCGATATCCCTGCGCGCTGCTGACGGTGACAAATTAATCATTCCATCACAAATGCTGACGCTGATGACTGGCGATGGTCCGACTACTGGCGAGATTAATTTCACCGATATTAAAACCACCCCTTATCAATCAATGGCAGTGGGACTGCGCGACGGTTGGGCAGCTTTTCGTCCCGCCGACATGCCGGTTGATATTAAAATCGAGTTTCCGGTGGATTTACTGCCGAATATGGTGGTAATGGCGCATCGCGATAAAGTTGGCAGCGATAATTACCTGCGTATACAGCCATTGGCGACAAAAGGGCCATTGGCAGAAGACGGGCAAGGCAATGCCCTGGTATTGCCGCCAAATATTCCGATAAAATTGCCGATAAAATTGACTATTGGCAATGCCGTGGTGAATACCGGCAGGTTTGGGACCGATGCGCTGAAGATTGCAACTATTATTAATGATACCAAAGTACCCGCAGGCCGTGCCGGAATATGGCGGGTTGGCGGACAGGCTGTGGTTATCAAGACCCATAAATATCTCATTTTCGTCATGCCTGAGTTCAATGAAGACACCTTGCTGACCCCGGAAGACCTGACCCAGGTTGACCTGATACTGATTGGCGAAGAAATAAATAGCGCACAACTGGCGAAAATAGCTCATCGTACCAGCGCCCGTATAATAGGCTCCGCATCGGTACGGCAAACGCTGTTGTCATCCGGCATCGCAGGCGACAGGTCGGTGGCATTATCACCCGGCGCCCGGTTTGACCTGCCTGGTCTGGGGATAGTAGCAACACCGGCGTACCAGGATGAAACCGGCGAAAAATTGGGTTTTTTAATTCAAAGCGATTACCTGGCGCTGTATCACACTGGCAATGCCGAATTCATCGGCGAGTTCAGTGCCATCTGCGAATCATTCCACCCGCAATGCGTCCTGATGCCGCTGGATGGCAGAATGTCCCACGCTGAATCATTGCAGGCGGTGAAATTGCTGCAGCCGCGCATGACAGTACCCCTTGGCACCCTCAACAGCGAGATGGATTTCTCTCAAAAGGGAGAATCCCAAATCCCTCCCATCGCCACGACACTATCAATAATAGGCAACGGTTTCATATTTGACGGCTATCGGGCAAAAGAGATAACCAATACGTTGGAAGAAGACGACGGCACCGGAACAGGTTCGCTGTTTTAACAAATGTTTTAGCAAACGTGGCGTCACCGTCCCGGTGACGCTTTCCACCCATATTTGAAAATTTGGAATATTAATGATACTATGTATACGGAAAGAGACAGGATGCAGCAAATACATTGCCGATATCGGCGAGACATCAGTACGGCACAGACGACGTTGTCAGAAATAAAGCAGATTTTATTGGATGCAGCGAATAAGGCCGGGATAGAAATCGACAGTAGCAGGCGCGGTTTGCTATTAGGTTCGCCACTGGCTGTTGGTGCTACCAGTGATGATGAACGCTGTATCTTCTCACTAACCACACCGGAGGATCCCGGTGAAATCCGTCGCAAGCTGAGTTTGGAATTACCGCAAGGTTTACAGATCATTAATTGCTGGCAGGTAAACCCAGGAACAGCCGACACGGATTTAGCGGTTTTTGACGAGTCGGTCTACACTATTATGTTGCAAAACCCGCCATCCGGTGGGGAAATAATAAGTTCGATTCGCAATTTTATAGCGCAAAAAAGTATCATGTTCACCCGAAAGCGCGAAAATAAGACGCAACAATTAGATGCGCGGCGATTGGTGAAGTATGTAAGATTAATGTCAGCAGATAAGAATTGTGCTGAGTTGGAAATGGTTTTTCGCATCAGTAATGACGGCGTGATACGACCAGATGAAGCTCTGACAGTGATGAATTTACCTGCTGATAATATAACGGTTCACCGCATAGCAATGCGGGCGTCACATTGGCGCAGACCTACCCCTTCATCTGCATTGGGGTGGTGGCGGCGCAGAATGACGCGTGGTTAAAAATTTACCCGGAAGCCCCCGCAATTGATGCGGTGCGGGCAGCCGGAAAAGCAGGTTAATTAATGTTAAAAGAGATTATTGTAAATGCCGGCGAGATGGAATCGCGAGTGGCGATTCTTGAAGATGGCCGGTTGATGGAACTGCATATTGAGCGGGACCAGAAAATTGTAGGAAATATCTACAAAGGCCGCGTTACCAAGGTGCTTAAAGGTATGGATGCCGCCTTCGTCGATATCGGTATTGAAAAAAATGCCTTCCTCGCCGTGTCTGACATCGTTTCTGAAGATGATGATGAAGGCGGCGGACGATTCAAACGCTTCGGCATGCCCTCTATTACCACCCTTTTGAAAGCTAATCAGGAAATTTTGGTGCAGGTTATGCGCGCCCCCATGGGGACAAAAGGCGCCCGGGTAACCACCCGGTTGTCGCTGCCCGGCCGCTATATGGTGCTGATGCTTAACGGCGGCGGTCATAGCGGAGTATCGCGCAAGATTGAAGACCCGCATGAACGCCAGCGCCTGCGCGCTATCGCCGCCAATCTAAAACCCGGCAACTACAGCTTAATCGTGCGTACCGAGGCTGAAGGACGAACCGAAGAAGAACTGAAAGCCGATATGGATTTTCTGGTGGAAATGGCAGACCGCATTACAGCGAAAGCAGCGGTAACTAAAAATCCCAACCTCATTCACGGCGACCTTACCCTCATTTCGCGCCTTATTCGCGACTCTTTCACCCGAGACATCAACCGTCTGGTCATCGACTCGGAATCCGCTTTTGAAAATACGCTGGAATTAGTGGGGATGATTGCGCCGGGGATGAAGGAACGGGTATTTTTATACGATGAAAAAATGCCGATTTTCCACGCTTATAATATCGAACCAGAAGTTGAAAAAATGCTGCGCCGCAAGGTTTGGCTGCCATCAGGCGGTCACCTGGTAATTGACCAGGCGGAAGCGTTGACTGCGATTGACGTTAATACCGGCAAGTTCATCGGCTCAGTTGAATTGGCCGAGACAGTGCTGACCACCAACCTGCAGGCTGCCCACGAAGTTGCACGCCAGTTGCGTCTGCGCGATTTAGGCGGCATCATCGTTGTCGACTTCATCGATATGGATAACCCGCGCCATCGCCAGCAGGTAATCACCGCTTTCAGCGACGCGTTAAAGAAAGACCGCGCAAAGATAAAATTCCATAATATATCATCCCTTGGCCTGGTAGAAATGACGCGCAAGCGCACCGGCGAATCAATGCACAGTCTGCTGACTGAACCATGCCCCTGCTGCAGCGGTATTGGCCGGGTGCAAAACGCCCTTACCATGGCACTGCGTGTTGACCGCGATATCGCCGCCCTGCACGCTACCCACCCGGATGCTGAGGCTTACCTGGTGCGGGCACATTCACGGGTAATCGCGGATATGCTGGGGTACGAAGGCGAAGCGCATCGCGACCTGGAAGCATATATAGGCAAGTCAATTTATCTTCGATTTGACGACGATTTTCACCCCAACGCCTACGAAATCAACCGCGTCACCATGGAACAGGCGCTGTTGGCGGTACCGGCATTGGAAGATGGCGACGTTGTGGAAATTCAGGTAATTAACCCTATCCCCGATGTATCAATGGACCAAATTGGCATTGCAAATGGAATATTCGTCATTGTACCGGATTTGGACGCGCCGGTTGGCTCACGGGTAAAGGTGAAGATTACCGATGTCGGCACTTCGATAGCATTGGCAGAACCGCTGGCTAAAGAACAGAAAGTATTTGGCAGAGCACCGATTCTCAACGTTGAACCGTCAACATTTTATTCATTGTCAAAACTGCCGCCATATCTCCGCGAAGAACAGGCATCAACCCCGCCGCGGGAATGGCCGGTATTGTCTCCCACCGCCGTGGAAGTGCCGGAAGATATCACCGCAGATACCCCACCGACCCCTATAGCGACTTATCGGACACCGAGAAACGCTTCTCCGCAAGCGGCTTCGCAGCCGTTTGTGCCGGCAGCGGCTCCCGTACCGGTAGAGCCTGTCGTCGTTGAAAAAGACGCTGACAAGAAAAAGAAACGCAAGCGCAAACGCAAAGGAAAAGGCGGTCAGGATGAAGCGATTATTGCCGATGATGCAATTGTAACTGAGATAATTGAAAGTGTTGTCATTGACGAAGAAGATATTCCAATGGAAATGGGCGATGATGACAACGACATTCCGATGCAGGATGAACCGGTCAGCAAGTCGCGCAACAAACGCCGTCGCAAAAAACGCAAAGCAAGCGCGATAACAACGGAAACCTTGCCCACCGCGTATTCCAATACCGATGAGCAGTTGCCGGAAGATACTGATTTCGTCATCTACAATTCAACTGATGACATCATCAACCTGTTGATTCATTCTGAGTTAAATGTGGTTGGCGCGTCATTGCCGGAAGCGGTAAAAACCTTTGCGGAATTAACCACAGAAGTTGTTGCGCCAACAGTCGTTGAATCAGTTGCAGTGCCAGTTGCTGTACCAATATCTGAACTGACCGCATCACTCATCCCTGACGCGGAAGAAGAACCGTTATCACTGCGCCGGCGACCAAAAGTGCGCAAACGCAATCCCAATGTGGGCGGCAGCAATGAACCGCAGCATAAAGCGGAAACCGCTGACGAATTGCAGGAAATCGGCATGCCGGAATTAACCGTTGATGAAGCAATGGATATATTCCGCGCCGCCGAAACCGCCGAAATTGCCGAAAATAGTAAATCGGTAGAAATGCCGAAAATCGAACCAGAAACAGTTGTTGCAGCAGAACCGGCACCAGTTGTCGAACCGAAAGCTGCAGCAAAACCGAAAAAGAAAACACCGGCGAAAAAACCTGCGGCAAAACCAAAACCTGCACCAAAGGTGGAAGAACTGCCTATAACGGTGGAAGAAAAACCGGAAGTGATTGAACTGCCGCTAATAGCAGCAGCACCCATGGTAGTAGAACCATTCCCGGCAGCAGCTGCCCCGAAGGTTGAAGAAACCCCTGCACCTAAACCAAAAACACCCGCAAAACCACGCCCAAGCCGCGCCAAGCCAAAACCGGCTCCGGCAGAAGCAGTCGTAAAAAAAACACCAGTCGCAGCGCCGGTTGTAGAAGAAGTTATGCCGGAAGCAATACCAGCAAAGCCCAAGTATGTGCGACCGAGCAGGGCTAAGAAAAAAGAATAATTTGAAATGGGACAAGGTGTTAGGGTTTAGGTTCTTAGGTATTAACTGACTAAACCCTAACACCTAATACCTTACCCCCTAATTCCTTCTAAATATTGCAAATATCCACCCTATAAAGGTATAATAACAGACCACTTGTAATGATATTTTTTTAAGGGGGATTGATTAATATGACACGAATTGCGAATTTTAATGCTGGACCGGCGGCACTGCCGTTGCCTGTTTTACAGAAAGCCCAGGCAGAATTAATTGAGTTTGGCAGTTATGGCATGTCGATAATGGAAATGAGCCATCGCTCCAAGCAGTTCATGGCGATATGCGATGAAACCGTGGCAAATATCAAATCGCTGATGGGAATATCTGACGAATATGAAGTATTATTCCTGCAGGGCGGCGCAAGTTTGCAATTTGCGATGATTCCGATGAACCTGCTGCTGCCGGGACAAACCGCGGACTATGTGCACACCGGCGCATGGGCTGGCAAGGCTATCAAAGAAGCGAAACTGATCGGCAACGTTAACACCATCTGGGATAACAAGGCTGAAAAATATACCCGCGCCCCCCGCGCAGGCGAACTGCAGTTCACCCCCGGCGCGGCTTATGTGCATATCTGCAGCAACGAAACCATCGGCGGCATCCGCTTCCCGGAATTCCCCACCACCGAAGCGCCGTTAATTGCCGACATGAGCAGCGAAATTATGAGCCGCGAGATTGACGTGAACCAATTCGGCATGATTTACGGCGGTGCCCAGAAGAATATCGGACCCAGCGGCATGGCACTGTCGATTATCAAGAAAGAACTCATTGAACGTTGCCCCGACACCGTATCGGTTTTCCTGCGCTACAAAACTCATTCCGAAGAAAAATCGCTCTACAACACCCCCAACACCTGGGCGATTTATATCATAAAATTAGTCACCGAATGGATGATTGAAAACGGCGGAATCAAGGCGATGCAGAAAGTGAACGAAGAGAAAGCCGGCATGTTGTACAACATTCTGGATTCCAGCACCTTCTGGACCCCGGTAGCCCAAAAAGATTGCCGCAGCATCATGAATATCTGCTGGACCCTGCAAAACGAAGAGTTGGAAGAGAAGTTCGTGAAAGAAGCCAAAGTCGCCGGTATGGAAGGCCTGAAAGGCCATCGCTCGGTAGGCGGTATCCGCGCCAGCATCTATAACGCAGTCCCGCTGGCAGCAGTACAACAACTCGCCGACTTCATGAAAGAATTCGAGAAGAAAAACGGATAATTGAAGAGAGAAGAGTGAGGAGAGAAGAGAGAAATTTGGTATTCTCTTTTAATCATAATATTGAGAAATCAGGTAGAGACGCAAAATCTTGCGTCTCTACGTTTTTAAATTAGATGTATTTTGAAAAATACAGTCACCGTATGGAACTGGGCGGGAGCCCGGCTATCCCCCTGGGAACGCCAATCTCCTGATTGGCAAGTGGTAAAAATGATAGATTCAAGAAAATCAGCTGGGCTCCCGCCCAGTTTCATACGGTGACTATTTATTGTAGATAACTTTTTATTAAACCTTGCTCAACTCCCAAAATTTTTATACCCTTACCCGCAACTCCAGGGGCAATTTTTGTTGCATTCATTTTCTGATGAAATCAGGACTGGTTTAACGTCCCATATTTCGGTGGCGTATTCATTAATGGTGCGGTCGCTGCTGAATACGCCGGAGCGGGCGACGTTGAGGATGGACATGGTGGTCCATTTTTCTACGTCGCGGTAGGCGGTGCCGGCATCGTCCTGGGCTTTCAGGTATTTCATGAAGTCAGCCATGACGAAATATTCGTCGTGGTGGCGTATTGAATCTAAGATTGGCCGGAACAGACCCGGTTCACCCGGACTGAAGAAATCGCAGTCTATCAGGTGCAGAACACGCTGCAATATCTCGCTTTCTTCGATATATGTTTGCGGGTCATATCCTTCGCGGCGCATTGTCATCAGTTCCGGGGCGGTGTGGCCGAATATGAAGATATTATCTTTGCCCACCTCACCGAGTATCTCGACATTTGCTCCGTCAAGAGTACCCATGGTGATGGCGCCATTTAATGCGAATTTCATATTTCCGGTGCCGGATGCTTCTTTGCCGGCGGTGGAAATCTGTTCGGACAGGTTAGCGGCGGGAATAATTTTTTCCGCGGCTGAGACCCGGTAATTGGGGACGAAAGCCAATCGCAGAAAATCGCGAGTGTCGATATCGTTGTTAATCGTGTCGGCGATGCGGTTGATAAGCAGGATTATCAGCTTTGCCATGTGGTAGGCTGGCGCAGCTTTACCAGCTATTATACAGGTGCGCGGGGTGACTATCGCGTTCGGGTCTTCTTTCAGGCGCAGGTATTCCGCAATGATGAAAAGCGCGAAAAGAAGCTGGCGTTTATACTCGTGCATTCTTTTCACCTGTACATCAAACATGGTGAATGGTGATAGAATAATCCCGGTATCGTGCTGTATCAGATCAATCAGCGGCAATTTGCAGTTATGTTTTACTTCGCGCCACTGCTGGCGAAATTGTGCGTCGTTTACGACGTTTTCCAAGTCGCGAAGTTTGGTTAAATCTTTCACCCATTCGTTGCCGATTGCGTCAGTAATCAGACTGGATAACCCCAGGTTTGCCTTGCGCAGCCAGCGTCGGGGAGTGACACCGTTAGTCATGTTTGTGAATTTTCCCGGAGACATGGCGGCAAAGTCGCTGAAAATGGTATCGGTCATTAATTGTGAATGCAGCGCGGCAACACCATTAACCTTGTGGCTGCCTGCTACCGCAAGATGTGCCATGCGGACAGACTTTAATCCTTCTTCATTAATGATAGACATTCGACGCATCCGGTCAATTTGACCGGGATAATAACGCATGACTTCTTTCATGAAATTATGGTTAATCAGGTAGATGATTTCCATGTGGCGGGGCAGCAGCGATTCCATGATGTCAACCGACCACGTTTCTAATGCTTCCGGCAATAACGTGTGGTTAGTATAGCCAAAAGTATCAGTGCAGATATTCCATGCTCGTTCCCATTTCAAATCTTCATCATCAACCAGAATGCGCATTAATTCCGGTATCGCTAATGCCGGATGAGTATCGTTCAGTTGAATTGCCGCCTTAGACGAAAACAGTTTCCATTGTGTGCCATGTTCGCGTTTGAAACGGAAAACGATATCCTGCATCGTTGCAGATACCAGGAAATATTCCTGGCGCAGGCGCAATTCGCGTCCGCTTTTACTGCTGTCATCAGGATACAGTACCTTGGTGATGTTTTCTGATGTCACTTTTTTATTTACAGCAGCAAAATAATCACCGGAATTGAAATCCTGCAAATTGAAATCTTCTGAAGATTTAGCCGACCATAATCGCAAAGTATTCACGCTGTTGGTATCATAACCTGGCGTCGGAGTATCATAAGCAATTGCGTAAACTTCTTCCGAGTCATGCCAAACTGATTTGCGGGTGCCATTTCTTTCTATTTGATGTTCTATATACCCGCCAAAACGTACCGGATACTGGTATTCAGGTCGGGCTATTTCCCAGGGATTGGTAAGGGTAAGCCATCTGTCGGGAATCTCCACCTGACGGCCATCTATAATTTTCTGGTGAAACAGGCCGTAGTCGTAGCGGATGCCATAACCGAAGGCGGGAAGTCCAAGAGTCGCGAGAGAATCGAGGAAACATGCCGCTAATCTGCCCAGACCGCCGTTGCCGAGAGCAGCGTCTACCTCAATTTCGCGAAGTTCTTCCAGGTCCAAACCCATTTCCTGCAATGCTTGCTGGCACTGGTCATATAATCCCAGGTTAATCAGCCCATTGCCCAGAGTACGTCCCATCAGGAACTCCATTGAAAGGTAATAAACGCGTTTAGGCTTAACTTCACCATGCTTATCCTGGGTTAAAATCCATTTTTCCAGCATTCGCTCGATTACAGAATACGCGACAGAGAGATATTTATCGTATTCAGTCGCCCTTTTCATCCCTTTTCCCAACCGGTACTCAAGGTTATTCAGGATAGACTTCTTTAAAGATTCAGCATCAAAACCGCGGCAGCTAACCTGCCAGGAATCAGATAATTTATTAGACATATTGATATGCCTCCATAATTGCTGCGATACAAGCTGTGACATTTAGTGCAACATTTACATAATGCTACATCTCATGTCACAAGATGTCAAACTATATTTGTTTAACTATACATAAAAAATCCTGTATCAATATTTGATATTTATTAAGTATTCAATAATTATATTATGTTAATTTATGTCCATGTGACTCAACAACTTGCTTCGAGCGGAACGCCGGGGACGGCGTTCCCTACAAAATTATATTCATTAATTTTGAGTCATTTTTTCTATTAATGCTTTCTATTTCTACTCTACCACCGTTGTATTTCCGGCAGATTAAATCTTACTCATCACTGGCTTCAAACATATCCATCATCGCTGCCGATTGACGGCCGCGGAACTCTTTGACGGCGGTTTCTGTACGTTCGCGCTGGTTGGCACTTGCCGGACGCGCCCGCATTGCCGACCATTCGCGCAGTGCCATAATTTTATCTTCCGCAGTACGCGACAGCGGAATGGTTTCTTCTATCGCGTCTATCAAGTCTTCGGTCATCAAATCGCGCTCTTTGGCAAAGGCGTTGTATAATCCCGCGATTATCGCCTGCTCCAACTCCGAACCGCTGAACCCGTCGGCAGATTCGGCTATCTTTTTCATGTCGAATTTGCCCGGATCGCGTTTTCTTCTCTTCAGGTGGATATTAAGTATCTGTTCGCGTTCCTCGGCAGATGGCAAGTCGGCGAAAAATATTTCATCAAACCGGCCTTTGCGCAATAATTCCGGCGGCAGACCGGTGATATCGTTTGCGGTGGCGACCACGAATACCGGAACGGTTTTCTCCTGCATCCATGTGAGCAGCGAACCGAATACCCGCGCGGTGGTGCCGCCGTCAACCGACCCGGAACTCTGCATCCCGGACATCGCTTTTTCAATTTCATCTATCCATAAAACCACTGGCGATATCGATTCGGCAATTTTAATAGCTTTCCGCACATTATCTTCTGACGACCCGATGTAACTGCTAAATAATCTGCCCATATCCAGGCGCAGCAGCGGCATTCGCCATAAGTTCGCCACTACTTTTGCCGCCAGCGATTTGCCGCATCCCTGTACACCGGTGAGCAGTACGCCGCGCGGGGCGGGCAGTCCGAAATCGCGCGCTTTTTTGCTGAAAGCGTTGCGTCGCTGCTGCAGCCAGCTTTTCAGCAAGTCCAACCCGCCCAGATCATCTAAGCCAGCCACTGCATGGTAATATTCCAACAGTCCCGATTTGCGGATTAGCTGTTCTTTCTCTGCCACTATCAGGTCAATGTCAAACTTTTTCTTTTCCACTACGCAGCGGGCAAATACGTTGTCAGCCTCATTCAGGGTCAGTCCCAGCGCTGCTTTTAATATCATTTCCCGTTCCTGCAAAGTTGGGGTAATATCGATATTCGCCGCTTGTTTTACCTGTTCATGCACCCGGGTGAGCAATTTATCCATATCATCCAGAGTGGGTAGCGGGTAATCAATTACGTTGACGTCTTTTTCCAATTCGGCAGGCAATTCCAGTACCGGGCTGATGAGGATAATGGTTTTATAACTGGTGTGCAACTGGTCGACCAGGTCGCGCAATTTACGCACTGCTGAAATGCGATGGGCAAAATTTGCGGACAGGTAAGGATGAAAATCCTGCAGTATGAAGATAGCTTTTTCATTGGTGGTGCGAATTACTTCCAGGGCGTTAAACGGATCCTGGGTCTGTTTATCCGGTGTGCGCAGTTTACTGTCGCCATTTGCAGGCTGCAGTCCCATTGTTTCTGACCACACGTATACCGAACGGCGCGCTTCCCGCGCGATTGTCTTCACCGCTTCCGTAACCCGCTCTTCCTCATAAGATATCAAATAAAGAATTGGATATCGAGCGCGAATAAGCGTAGATATTTCCTGAATTATTCCCATTATATGCCCTCAACGTTAATACTAACCTTATTGTTTAGTGAATATGATGAAATATTATAATAAATACAACTCCCCTCCTTGCCAAGGAGGGGTGTCCGAAGGACGGGGTGGTAATGGTTAAAAGATTAATCTCAATCCAAACCACCCCCTGCCCCCTCCTTGTTAAGGAGGGGAGTTGTTCTTTCTTTAAATGTTACACAGTTATTAAATAATTTTTAGTGGTTAAAAACTGCTAAAGCATCACTGAATAGTTACTGATATTCCTTGTAATTTATTCAGCATTTTTTCTGCCATATTTTTATTGATAGTCAAATTAACCTGCCAGCGGCGACGGCGACCGCGGGTATTTATTTCTATCTGCACTGGCGACTGGCCTTTGCAGCTATTTAAAATCGCGAACAGGTTTTGCAAATCGTCCAGCGGGAACACTGATTCGTCGATGCAAATAGAACATGGCGCATCGGGGTCAGGCGGCGGCGCGTCATCATTATTTCTTTTAAATGATGGCACATATTCTTGCAATGCAGCCGCAGGTGCGGTGTTTTTACCATAACCATTCCCGTTAAATCCATTACCGCCGCGTCCGCGCCGCGGCGATGCCTGCTGCATTTGCTGGATTGCGTCTTCGTCGTCAACCGGCGCAATAGCCACCGCTATCAGCTTTGCTTCCGCTTTTTCAACATCCGCATCGTCGTCGCTGTCTTTCACTGTCGCGTTATTTTTGCTGCCGCCCAAGTCAACGGTAGCCTTCACCAGCACAATGCTGTCCTGGTTTAAATACTGGCCATATTTCTCCAGCCGATCGGCAAATACGGTTATTTCCACGTTCCCGGTCAGGTCGTCCAAGTTAAGAAAAGCCATCTGCTTGCCGGCCTTGGTGAGGAAGTTTTTCACTCCTACCAGCATACCGCCGACTATCACCTCGTCGCCGTCGTTAAGGTCAGACAGTTCTTCCACCGCTTTCGTGCGGTATTCATCAAGAGTATCGCCGCAGGTATACAGCGGATGGCTGGAAACATACAGACCCAGCGCTTCACGTTCCATATCCAGCTTGATATTTTCGTCCAGATCGGGCAGGTCAGGCATTTGCGGCGTGGTAAGGTTAGCGGTTTCCGCAATCTCGCCAAACAGCGAACTCTGTCCGGCTGCCTTGTCGCGGGCGGTTAATGAACTGCATTCCATTGTCTGGTCGAGAATTGCCAATTTTTGTGCGCGGTTGCCGGGAAGGCTGTCAAAAGTGCCGGATTTTATCAATGCTTCGATTACCTTACGGTTGCATGCCTGCGAAGATATTCGGCAGCAGAAATCCATCAGGTCGACAAACTCGGACTCTTCATTGCGGGATACCAGCAGTTTTTCCAACGCAGCCCCGCCAACGCCGTTGATGGCGGACAGTCCGAAGCGAATCTTGCCTTCTTCGATGCTGAATCCTATTTCTGATTTGTTGATATCCGGCGGTAGCACTTCGATGCCCATCTTGCGCGCTTCCGCTACATAAAGGCTCACTTTATCTTTTGAATCAGAGATACTGGTCAGCAGTGCGGTCATGAACTCAACCGGGTAATTCGCCTTTAAAAATGCCGTCTGGTATGCCACCACCGCGTAACAGGCCGAATGTGCTTTGTTGAACGCGTATTTCGCAAACTCCTGCAATCTTTCCCACAACTCATCCGCCTGTGAATCATTAAATCCTGATGTTTCTTTTACTCCGGCTTTAAATGTAGGTTCCAACTTTGCCATTTTATCGAGCATTTTTTTGCGCAGCGCGTTAAGCAGGTTGTTGGAATCTACCATGTTAAGGCCGGCGACGTCGCGGCCTATTGCCATAACCTGTTCCTGGTAAACAAGAACGCCGTAGGTTTCCTTCAGGATCGGCTCCAGGCTGGGGTGCAGGTAAGTGATGGTGGTCTTGTCGTGTTTGCCTTGAATAAAGCGGGGGATTTCTGCCATTGGACCCGGACGGTACAACGCGACCATGGCGATAACATCGGTGATGCAGTCAGGACGCAATTTGCGCAGGTTGTTCCGCATCCCCACGGATTCAAGCTGGAATACCCCGGCGGTGATACCCTTTGACATCAGTTCGTATGCCTTGGGGTCGTCCAGTTTCATGGTATCCAGGTTGTATTGCACGCCATAATTCTTATCGATGAACTTCATGGCATCTTTTAATACTGTCAGAGTACGCAGACCCAGGAAATCCATTTTCACCAGTCCGGCGGCTTCTGCCTTGGGATATTCCCACTGGGTCATGATGCCGCCGCCGTTTTTTTCGGTGGCGCGCTGCAATGGCGCCAGATCGACCAGCGGGTCGCGGCCGATAACTACCGCCGCTGCGTGGGTGCCAAAATGCCGGGCGATATCTTCCAGCTTTTTCGCCATATCAATCAACACTCGTACCGACTGGTCGGTGTCATACAACTCTTTTAACTGGGGTATTTCTTCCAGCGCGGCATTTAAACTTTTCGCGTTTCCAATCAGCTTTGACAACCGGTCGGCGGTTTGCAGCGGAATATCCATCGCGCGGGCGGCATCCTTCACCGCCGCTCTCGCTTTTAATGTCCCGAAAGTCGCTACCTGTGCCACTTTGTCTGCGCCGTATTTATTTACTACATAGTCGATAACTTCACTGCGGCGGCTGTCTTCAAAGTCGCAGTCAATATCTGGCATGGTTGAACGGTCGACAGACAAGAAACGTTCAAACCAAAGTCCGTATTCCAGCGGATCCAGCGGACAGATTTCGGTAAGGTAAGATGTGATAGCACCGGCGCCGGAACCGCGGATGCCCACCAGAATGCCGTTATCCCGCGCCCATTTCAAAAAGTCCCGTACAATCAGGAAGTAAGCGGAAAGCTCTTTTTGCTGGATAATGTCCAGCTCATAATCCATTCTTTCCTGCGCCTGGGTGCGTTTCTTTTCATCATCGGCAAATACTACATTTAATTTAGTCTGGCAAATCTCGCGCAGGTAGGTGTTAGTGTCATAACCATCCGGGACTTCGTACCGCGGCAATTGCGGGTTATCCAGTTCTATTTCCACATGGCATAACTCTGCGATTTTGGCGGTATTTTCCAGTGCTTCCATATCGTGGGGAAAAACATCCGCCATCTCTTCCGGCGTTTTATAGAAATGCTCGCTGGAATAGCTGAAGTTGCCCTTGCGGTGATCGGCAACTGTCTTGCCCATGCCGATACAGACCAGCACTTCGTGGGCGTCAAAATCGTCGCGGCTGTTAAAATGGGTGTCATTAGTGGCAGCCAGCGGTATCTTCAGTTCTTTCGACAACTCGCGCAATACGTCATTAACCTTGAACTGGTCGGGATATATTTTATTCGTCGGGGTGTTGTGGTCCTGCAATTCCAGGTAAAATCCGTCGGCTCCAAACAGTTCACGGTATTCGCTGCATTTTCGCCGCGCTTCATCGATATTGTTGTTTATGATAAGCTGGGGAATCTCGCCGCCGATACAGGCGGTAAGACAAATCAGCCCTTCCGCGTATTCCCGCAGCAATTCGTGGTCAAGCCGTGATGTATAATAAAATCCTTCCAGGTTAGCCCGGGTCGCCAGTTTAATAAGGTTGTGATAGCCGACATTATTGCGCGCCAGCAGGATAATGTGGTCGGTATTTTTTTTGCCATCCCTTTTTTCGGTGCGGTCCGCGCACAGGTATCCTTCGTATCCTATAATCGGCTTGATATCAGCTTTTTTCGCTTCCTGATAAAACTCTACCACCGCGTGAAGATTGCCATGGTCGGTAACCGCTACAGCGTTCATCCCGCGCTCCTTCGCCATCTTGGGGAGATGACAAATTCGCGTGGCTCCGTCTAATAAACTATATTCTGAATGGACATGAAGATGGACAAATGGAATGGTAGACATTTTCTCTCTCCAGTCATAACGCGCCGGTCGATAATTTAAGATTTTCTGCAAATAACGCTATTTATGCTGTAAGAGAATTATATCACACACTAATAACCAAGTCCAAGCGGAGAAAATATTTTTTTGAAAAAAGTTTTTACCGTGCCGCCAAATACAGCATCTGCGTTATCCAGATAAACAACCCGGTGGACAGCAGCCAGCATTTGCCTGCCAGTATCTTTTCTTCCCAGGGGAATGGCAAGTCGAAACGCTGCAATATTAACTTTGCCACCGGTGGCGCGGGATTGTCGCCGGTGAATATTGATGAGCAGCGGGCAACAGTAAACACAATCGCCAGCATAAATCCGTAAAATGGCTCTGCCATTGTCGTAATTATCACGGCATTAATCGGCACAAGATAGGCGAGGATGATAAGATATGGAATGAAAAATTCTTTCCAGATAGATTTTTCCGGGTATTTGTTGCAATGCGGTTTGATTAAGAATGGAATGGTTACCATCCATGAAAATATGGCGACTAACAGGAGAATAAATGCAGCATATGATCTATTAGTCATGTCTGTAGCAAATTGATATCGCCAGGAAAGTTTTTTGTTAAATATAGTAGCAGAAATATTTTGGTCAGGTTTCGCTTTAAAACATGCAATGTGGAAAACGGAAAAGTTTCGAGAATAATATTCAGATGCGATTTCTTCGTCAGATTTTAATGAACCATTAGTGAAATAATTAGTTGCGACTTTTGCTAATTGATTATATGCGACTTTTTTACAGTTTAAGTGTGTGAAAAACGAAAGTGTTAATTTTTTATTACATGTCATATAAATATCTGTCAGAATAGGAATTTTTGCCATATCGCTAATCCACAAAGGATACTCATATTGACTGTTCGTTAAATTGTGGTGAGTGAATGTGATAACAACTCCTCTTCCTGTTTTTTCTTTGTTTGCAACACCTGTTAAAGTGATTTTGGCATAATATGGTGTCATTCGATAATTAACTACATTGTCTTGCTGAATTAATTTATTTAAATCACCTGTTACTATTTCATCCAAATTTGCTTTGATATCTGCTGATTTTTCATTTTGATACGGATTAACAAACTCTTCTTCATCTTTTAACCAGAATTCTCTTTTTGTCATAATCGGTATCGATAACGGCAACGACCAGGCATTTTGCAATATTTTCGAGCCGTTTCTGTTTGTTATGTCATTCTGAATATCAATTTGTTTGTCTACATCCTGAATATAATCGGCGTAAAACCCCATCGAGCTTGATTCGGCTATTTTGAAGTTTTCCGGTTTATACATGAACGGCAAAATGTAGGTGACTTTCTTTCCGGCGGGAATGCCAGTGAAGTTGATATACACCGCCACATCAGCACGGTCTTCGCTTAGTTTTATCACTGCCAGATGATGGGTTTGCTGTATTTTTGCATTAGCTTCGTTGTTGATGATAAAAGCGTTGGCAAAAGTCGTTATTGATAATATGACCGATATTACAAATAGCCTCATGAATAATCTCATTTATCGAGTTTACCTTATTTGGGGCAGGTTTAAATGGGGCAGGTTTAGAACCTGCCCCTACGGTATCAATATGTTCGTGACTGAATTATAACTTCTTTTGGGGTATATTCCTGCTCTTCGAATATGACAATCCGGTTGTTTTCTTTCAGCCAGCATTTCGGGATGTGGTAATAGCGCTGGGTTGGCTCATTTTCTGGCCCCAGGTAGATGCCTTCCAACTCGCGGTCCAGCCAGGTGCCGTCCGGGCCGTAACCATCGCCGATTATCAGCCAGTGGCGGCCGAGGGCATGGCCGTTGACGAACAGCTTGCCTTTTCCCATGCCGGTCATATCAATGCGGAAATCCGCGTCTGATGCCAGCATTTCCAGCGATAAATCAAAATCTGTCCGGTACCAGGTACATGGCTTAGTTGAATCACTCACCGGCTGCCAGTCGGCAACGCAAACTTTCTCGCCGTGCAGGAATGGACGCATCTCCCAATCGGAAATCTCTTTGCCATTTATAGAAACCGGCTGCCAGATGCCTTTTTTCTCGGTATTCATCGGCCCGGCTATCTGCCAGTCGCCTTTTATCAATCCCAACGCGCAGGCGAGGATGTCCATTCGATGGCTTCCTGCTGTTGAATCAAAGGTGAACTCATGGCGAAAACCGTCGCGCATCAGGGTTTCCAAGTCGTTCGCCACCGGGCCGCTGCCGCCCGGCATGGTGGAACCACGGTTCTCGATGAACGGCGGCTGCGAAGATGCTGCCAGTTTGCCATCGATATAAATATAGAATTGGTCGCCGCCGTAAGGAATCAACAACTTCACCGGGCCGTCGGCATCAACCGAAATATTGGTGCTGTACCAACAATAATCGCTGTCGTCATGGGTCAGCAATAGCTGTTCTACCGGCTGTTCCGCGGTGATGGCATCCGCGCGGTTCTGCGGGAATGGTTCCGGGTGGCACAGCCAATTTTGCAACGGTTCCAATGTCGACCATGCTGGTGAAGAATAGTTGTCTTTCACTGCCATATAGTCGCATTCTGCGTCAAATTTCACCTTGCCGTCTACGGTTAAAATATAGCTCTTGCCATGTATTCGCAATGTCAATTTTTTGCCGTCAAGCTGCCAGATTATCTCTTCGCTGCCGTCATCATGTTTTACTGTGTTGCACTCGCCGGTCAGAATTACCTGCTGGTTATCGGCAAGGATATGGTGCAGTCGCGACAGGTACGCGCCTTTCAGCGATATGCGTCCGAATTCATCTATCGGGGCATCAAAACCGTAGTCGGTGGTTTGCAGGTACATGCTGTTGCGGTCAAAATTAGTGCCGCCGTGCCACATGTAATAGTTCCACCCCGACCCGCCGCGGGCAATGAAGCGCAGCAAATGCCGTGCCATATTTCGCGGGTCGCGATAGTGGCGCTGGAAACCCCAGGTGTCATACCATGCCGGCCAGAACTCGGTCCAGGTTATCGGCATTTCAGGATGTTCATGACGAAATTCGGCAAGGCGCTGGTCTGAAATCGAGAAACCGTTCACGGTGTCTACCGCCGCCTCGGTGCCGCCTTCGCACATGATAATCGGCACATCCATCCCCAGCTTGACTGCCAAATCTGCCATCCACGCCAGGTAGCGCTGGCCGTCATCGCCGTATCGTTTGGCGACGTTGGCGTATTCATTTTCCACCTGCACCAGTATCACCGACCCGCCATTGGTGACAAGGTGCGGACGAATAACCGCTGTCAATTTTTCGAAATATTTCTCAACCCGGTCCAGATATGGCTGGTTGTAAGTGCGGATAGTGATGCCCGGTTCATCTATCAGATATGGCGGGTAGCCGCCAAAGTTCCACTCCGCGCAGCAGTAAGGTCCGGCGCGCAATATAACGTGCAACCCGCGTTCCTCGCACAACTGCAGAAAATAGCCCAAATCCCGATCGCCGGAAAAATCATACACGTCCCGTTTCGGTTCGTGAAAATTCCAGAATATATATGACGCGATGCAGTTAACCCCACAGGCAACGCTGCGATCCAGCAACGCCGGCCACAACTCTTGCGGCGACCGCGCATAATGCATCTCGCCGCTAATCAGCATAACCCGCTTATCATCAACAATAAACGACCGCGAATCATATCGAACATTTTTACTTGTCATTTTAAAAAACCTGCTTTTTAACTCAATTCTCTGAAATGAATAGTATTTGTATGGCGACGGTTGTGTCAATAGGGAGTAGGGGGAAAGGGATTAGGGAAAAGGGAAAAGGTCATTAGTTTTTAGTTTTCAGTTTTCAGAATAGGTCACTTCGACAAGTTGCCGAAAAATAGGCGATAAAAGTAAACTCCCCTCCTTGCCAAGGATGGGCGGGGGGTGGTTTTCGACGATATGCAGTTCTTATTTCAAAATCATAACTTTTTTTGTTCGGATTTGGTTGCTAACTGACTAATACCTATATCTCCATTCTTCATTCTCCCAGCATCTTATCCCTGTACGCTTTGAATCTTTTATCGAATGCTGGCTGGTCGAGTGGGCCGGTGGGTTCGCGCAAGGCTTGCCTGATGTTGTATCCGGTGGGGATGATTACTTTTGAGATGTTTTTCAGGGTTATTGATGACGACGGACACAAGTATACGCAGCGGAAACAGGCGATGCATTTTTTGCCAAAAACTGGTCGGTTGCCGACGATGGTGATGTTGTCAGTGGGGCAGTTTTTCATGCAGCACCCGCACCCGGTACAGGATTCGTGGGTGTAGAAATATTTCCCCAACCGATAAGCGTTTTTCTGTTCACCACGACTTAATGATGTGAATATATCTTCCAGCAGATTATTTTGCTGCAGCCTTTCTTTGCCGGCCAGCAGGTCGGCGCATGACGCTGCTATTTTATCACGGGCTATTCTATATAATGCCTGCGCATACGCAGGCGGGTGAGCAGCGGCAATATTTCCCGGCATCACCAGCAGTTCTTCCAATTGCACGCGATACCCTTTCTTCGTCAGCGCTTCCCGCACCGGCGCGGTAGACCCGCCATTAACAAACGAATCGCCGGGACATTTGAATAAAAATACCGATCTGCCGTCACCGGCAGGCAATAATTTGATGAAGTCAAAGACAATTTTGGGAGCGTTAAAAGCGTGAATAGGGTAGCCAATGCCCAGAATAACATCACCGGCAACCTGCGGCGCGGCACCAGACAAGGTGAACTTCTCAATCTTATTCAACCCCACCGCACAGCCGCAAACCGACAAAACCGCCGCGTATTCCTCCGCCAGCAACTCAGTATTGCCAGTACCAGAAAAATAGAAAATCTCAACATTAGCCATAGTCGCACCTCTTTATAGGGTAATTATATCATTTTGTAAATGGCAAATGGCAAATGGTAAATGGCAAATTAAAAATGCAAAATTAAAAATTAAAAATTATAGAGATTCTTGCAAATAACAAATTATTTTGCACCAGGTTTCGTTAATTCGTAATTATTGAGGCTCTTGCAAAACCATACTAAATATATAATAAACCCAACCACCCCCTACCCCCTCCTTGGCAAGGAGGGGAATTATGATAGTTACTTGATAAAATAAAAGCTGCTTTAATAATCAAAACTGTTGTTTTAAACTCCCCTCCTTGCCAAGGAGGGGTGGCCGAAGGTCGGGGTGGTTTTCGCCTACCACAAACCTGCAACATAAACATTTGATAAAATAGGTTTTGCAAGAGCCTCTATTAATTATTAATTACAAATACATCATTTGCTTCTTTTTGGTAAAATAGGTACATGAGAAAGAGCGATGTTAAAGTTATTAATACCGGGAGCAATTTGAACCTGTTTGTAAAATGGGTTATTGCTGCTTTTTTTGCTATTTTGCCAATTTTTTATTTTGGCAAAGATATCATGAATGCGGGGAATGTTCCGACGCGCATTTTGTTTTTGTTCTTCTTTATTATCATAATTTTCATTTGCGGATTAAAGATTGCGGATATCAGGCGGTTGCGGCTGCCGGGCAAAATGACGGCTCCGCTGGTAGTGCTGCTGCTGGTGATATTTGCCAGTGCGGTATTCAGTCCGTTGAAAATGCAGGTTTTTCATACCCAGATATGGTCAGAAAATATGCTGTTGTCGCAATGGATGGCGGGAATATTCATGCTGTTTTGCCTGTACCAATTACTGGACACTGACGAATTGATTCATACGGCGATTATCTCTGTTGCTATTGGTGGAGGTATCGCTGCCATATTGGGATTAATGGATTTCTTCATCTTTCAATCATTTGCCACCATGTCGGCGGTACGTTTGACCGGCACATTTTTCAACCCGATGTTCGCGGGCAATTACCTGCTCATTTGCATTCCATTCTCCATCGGTGCGGCAATGATTACAAAAAAACCGCTGTTTTATATCATTACCGGCTTGCTAACCTTGTCGGTTATACTTACCAATGCTCGCGCCGCCTGGGTCGCGTTGTTTATTTACGCGATATACCTGGTGGTATATTTCGCTATGAAAAATCGCCGTCTGGCAATCAGTGCGATAATTGGGATAGTGGTGGCCGCCGCCTTGATATTCGCGATACCGCAAACCCGCGGTCGAATTACCGCGCTGATCCAGGGTGACAACGCCACCCGCGCCCGTGTGGTATATATGCGCACGGCATGGAACGAGTTCCTTGCCCGCCCCATTCTTGGCTGGGGAGTTGACTCCGCGCAGCAGATTTCGCCGCAGTTCCGCCCGTTAAGCGACTCTTCAGAGTCAAATGGCAATAGTCGGCGCGTAATGCTTGACGAAGATCATTCCGACTCTTTGCCGCATAATATCATCCTGCTTGTTCTCGCCGAGTTGGGCATCGCTGGAATTGCGGCATTAATATGGCTGAAATTATCGATTATCGGCGTGGTGCGGAAAAATGGCGGCATGCAGGATGCGGTGATTTTCACCGCTGTCGGTGCGTTAACCACCTGGGGTATCGCGAACCTGTTCAGTTACGACAACACCTCGATAACCTGTTTAGTATGGCTGTCAATTACCTTGATAGCACTGCGCAATAAGAATTTCTATTTAAAAGTGGTACCGGTAATGTTGCCGCGCTTGCTGTATACAACTGCTGCCATTATCGCCATCGTCACCCTGGTTGCGATAGACAGCAACAACAAACTGAATCGCGCTGTAATAGAAATCGACCAGGTAAACGCCGTTATCGGTGGCAACAGCACTCGCGGTTCTTTGATGGCGGGTGATACTATCAGCCTGCTGCAAAGTATTCCGATGCCGGATAACGTGGTGTATCGCCATATTGTAGGATTAATGGATACGTGCTATGAATATGCCGCCGATGACGGCAGCAAAGAGATTGCGCGGGTAGCATTGCAATCGGCATTAGACGAGGGATTAAGGGTTTATTACCGCGACTGGCTATTACTGCGAAATGGCGTAATACTGAATTTCCAGTTTAGCACCCCGGATAAAGCCTTCATTTATATAAATGCGTTGAAAAAGTTTGAGCCAAACAGCGCCGGGGTGCGAGTGCTGGAAGCAGAAACTATGATGATGACAAGCAACCTGCCCGGCGCAGAAAAATCTGTACAGGAAGCCATACACATTGCGCCTAATTCACCAATGCCGTATATGGAAGCCGGAAAATTATACTTGGGATTATTTAGAAGCGGTGATATTCGCCGACAAAAATTGCTGAATCTTTCCGAAATAGCCTTCCGGCGTGGCGCAGAAATTGATATGAACGCATTTAAAACTTCATATTCATACATAATAGATTTCTGTACAGTGCTGTTGGTTAAAAGAAAATATGACGATGTGGTGAAATACGGCAGAGTGTTAAAGGGAAATGAGCGGGATATGCTTGCACTGCGTGGAGAAATAGCCAGAATATTATCGTTAACCGGCGATAATGACGCAGCTAAAGATATCTTTAAAAAGTTGGAAGAATAATTATGGCGGAAACCCGCAAAGTGATAATAATTGGCGCTGGCGCATCCGGCATGATGGCGGCATATTTCGCTGCCAAACGCGGATTAATGGTGAATGTTTTCGATAAAAACGCCCTTACCGGCAGAAAACTGCGTATTTGCGGCAAAGGGCGCTGCAATATAACCAATGACACCGATGTGCAGGGAGTGCTGAAAAATATCCCCGGCAACCCGAAATTTCTGCGTCCTGCGCTATACCATTTCACCCCTCAGCAAGTGATGGAGTTTTTTACCTCAATCGGGGTAGAGGTGAAGGTTGAGCAAGGCAAGCGGGTTTTTCCGGTATCGGATGACGCCGATGATGTGGCGGATGCACTGGAGCGGTGCTGCCGGCAGTTGGGGGTGAAATTCACCATGAATATGCCGGTTGATTCTATCACCACCTCAGAAAATAAAGTGACTGGAATTATCGCCCGCGGCAAAGAATATCCCGCTGACGCGGTGATATTGGCAACCGGCGGCATGTCGTATCCTGGCACTGGCTCAACCGGCGATGGCTATCGCATGGCAAAATCTTTTGGCCATACCATGGTAACCCCGCGCCCATCGCTGGTGGGATTAGACACAGTTGAGGATTGGCCACACCCGTTGACCGGACTGGCGTTGAAAAATGTCGCCGTAACGGTGGCCGGCACCGAAAAAAAGAAGATTTACCGCGAAGTCGGGGAGATGCTGCTGACCCACACCGGCGTATCTGGCCCGTTGATAATCACTGCCAGCCGTTACCTGTTGGACCATCCTGACGCGCATATCGAGATAGATTTGAAACCGGGACTGACCGAAGATGAGTTGGATGTGCGGGTGCTGAAAGATTTTGAGAAGTACAATCGCCGTGCCTACATGAACGCGCTGGACGACTTGCTGCCAAAATCAATGATACCGGCAATCGTAAATATGTCAGAAATTCCCGGCGACACCGTGGTGAATACCATCACCCGCGAACAGCGGCGGCGACTGGTAAAATTGCTGAAATGCCTGCCGTTGCACGTGAAAAAAAGCCGCGGTTTCCACGAAGCAATCATCACCGCTGGCGGAGTTAATACTCGCGAGGTAGACGCCGGCAACATGCAGTCACGCCTGGTAACCGGCCTGTACCTGACCGGCGAGATATTAGACGTAGACGCCTTCACCGGCGGTTACAACCTGCAAATAGCCTGGGCAACCGGCAAGTTGGCGGGTGAGAAAGTTCTACTGGAAATTGAGGAATGAGGATTTTTCAGGGACTGACACCGAGTGGCGAAGCCAGGAATGTGCCTGTACCATCGCGGTGCCGCAAAATTTCGCGATTGCCTGTGAGAATTTATCGGTCGGATCGGTCGGATTTGACATATCCGACTGATGTTGAATTTAAAGAATATGACTTTGTATTTTTCTTCTTTATCTCATCCTCACCGGGACGGTGACGCCACGTTTTACATTTAACCATACAGGGTAATACATAAAAAAGGAGATTTTTAAAATGAGAACAATTTTGCTTACATTTACCCTGGCGATTGGTATGTTGCTGGGTTCAACCGCGGTTATGGCTCATCCCCCAAGCGACATTCAGGTAACGCTGGATACAAAAACCCATGTGCTGAATGTTACTGCGCTGCATCAGGTAAAAGACGCGAAGGTTCACTACATTGGTGAAATTGATGTGTTGATTAACGATGTGCAGGTTATCACTCAAAAATTCACCAGTCAGACCGACCTGGATAAACAGGTCGCCAGCTATACGCTGATAGACGCGAAAGTGGGTGATGTCATTAAAGTAACCGCCAAATGCAACATGTTCGGCAGCAAAACGGTGTCGTATACCGTTATTAACCCAGAGAAAAAGTAGTCAAAGACATTAATATCATTGCGGAGCGTCGACTTCCAGTCGGCGCTCTATTTAAATTTCAGATATAGACACTTCAACCATCACGACTTCCCCCGACCCCTCTAATTTCTCACGTCATAACACACACAATGGTGTCAATATGGTAAAATATGTGCAGGTGGTATGATATGATTTTTCGGTTTTTTTGTTTTCTTTTGCTGGTTTCCAGCCTTTTCTTTGCTTCGTTAGCAGATAATGTTTTCTATCCAGAAATCCCTGAGACCATGCATAATGACAAAGGGCCGTATCCGGTTTGGTTTGATCACCACAAGCAGATAATAGCGCAGGCCAGCACCGGCAAGGCGGAAGTTATATTTATGGGTGATTCTATCACCGATTATTTTACCACCGTCGGCAAGGATACCTGGGATAAATATTACGTACCGCTGGGTGCGGTGGATTGCGGCATATCCGGTGATTCTACCCCACAGGTGCTGTGGCGTGCCAACCATGGCGAGTTGGACGGGGTGAAGGCGAAAGTTGCCGTATTGATGATAGGAACCAATGGCATCAGCGGCGTCCCATATTTAAAACCGGAAGATACCGTGCGCGGCATCGCGGCAATCATCAGCACCATCAGGGTGAAAGCACCAAATACCAAAGTGCTGCTGTTGGGTATTTTCCCGCGCAGTACCAAAGAGAATCCCGCCATCATGAACAAAATTAATGCCGTTAACCAGCTTTTACCTGCACTGGCAGATAATGATAAAATCTTCTATTTAAATATCAATGCTAATTTTTTACAGCAAGACGGCAATGTTTCGCTTAAGCTGCTCTCCGATGGCCTTCATCCATCAGCAGATGGATATGCAGTTTGGGCCAACGCGATGAACCCGCTGCTATACCAGTTGCTGGACAGAACAGCAGATGGGAAAGCAATCGACACCAGTACCGCACCGTTGCGATTGCCGGCGATATTCAGCGACAACATGGTGCTGCAGCGCGACAAGAAAAATCCTGTCTGGGGTTGGTGCGCGCCTAACGAGAAAGTGCATATAACCATCAATAAAAAGAAAGTTTCCGCGACAGCAGACAAGGACGGCAAGTGGAATGCGCTGCTGCCATGGTTGCCGGTTAATGGCGTTTATGTGATGACAGTACAATGGCGCGATAAAATTATTAAGGTAAAAAATATTCTGGTTGGCGATGTATGGGTATGCAGCGGTCAGTCCAACATGGTGAAGATGGTACAGGAAGCCGGCAACGCCGAAGAAGAAATTGCCGCCGCTGACCACCCGACTATACGCATGATAACCCTGAATAGGGTCACTACCACTGTTCCTGCGCCAGACATCATCGGCAACTGGGAAGTTTGCACCCCTGACACCGTGGCAGAGTTCTCGGGCATGGCGTATTATTTCGCCCGAGAATTGCAAAAGAAAGTGAAAGTACCTATCGGACTTATAGTCAGCGCATGGGGTGGCGCAGCAATTGAAGGATTCATTCCAACAGATACGCCGATGACCGATCCGAAAACCGGTGCTGTCATTACCGTTGATTACGCCAAAGCGCTGCAAATGCAAAACCAGTACCTGCAGGATATCCTTAATTATGGCCCGAAAGACCAGAGCCGGATGGGAATAAACCATGACTGGGAAAACCCGCTTTATTCTGATGCCGACTGGATTACCCTGGATGTGCCTAATACCTGGGGCAAATATACCCCATCGATATCCGGCACCGGCGGCGCGTGGTTCCGCAAGGAAGTGACCATTCCATCAGCATGGCAGGGAAAAGAACTGGTACTGAAACTTGGCCGCATCGCCTGGGCCGACGACAGTTATTGGAATGGTGCGTTAATCGGCCACACCGGTTGGGACAATAAGCCGTTGGTGGATTGCGGCGACACTCGCAGACGCTACAAAATCCCTGCCGCGTTAGTTAAAGAAGGCAAGGTTCTAATAGCCGTGCATGTAATAGACCCCGGTTTTTGGGGAGACTTTGGCGGTATCGCCGATACCCCGCTTTCACTTGGATCAGTTGGTAAACCCGATCAGGAGATTTCACTCATCGGCGCCTGGAAATTTAAACAAGAATTTACCCGTAAAGACAAAGACCTGACACCATATCCGCGTCCATCAAGAGATACCATTAACATGCAGAAAGACGGTGTGCTTTTCAAAGGAATGATTTCTCCATTGATTCCCTACGGAATGAAAGGGGTTATCTGGTACCAGGGCGAGAGCAGCGCACCCAAAGCATATCAATACCGCACCCAATTCCCCGCCATGATAACCGCCTGGCGCAAGGCGTGGAGACAAGGCGATTTCCCCTTCCTGTTTATGGAGATTGCCACCGTCGGACCCCCGCCCAAGGATCCAAAGGATAGCACCTGGGCAGAACTGCGCGAGTCGCAGCGTTTCGCTTTAGCGCTGCCCAACACTGGCATGGCAGTAACGATAGACCACCCCGACCGCGGCGAGATTCACCCGAAAAACAAGCAGGAAGCCGGCAGCCGTTTGTCGCAGGTTGCCCTTGCAAAGGTTTACGGTTTTAAAGTGCCTTACGAAAACCCGACCTACAGCAAGATGAAAGTTACCGGCAAAGAAGTCCGTATTTCATTCGACCACCTTAACGGCGGCCTGGTGACAAAGGGAGCCGATGACCTTGCCGGATTTGCCATTGCCGGCGACGACAAAAAATTTGTTTGGGCACACGCCCGCAAGGTTGGCGATGAAGTGGTAGTTTGGAGCGATGACATATTGACTCCCGCCGCCGTCCGCTATGCATGGGCAGAAACCCCAATGCTGAGCATATACAGCAAAACCGGCCTGCCAACATCATCATTCCGCACCGATGACTGGGTGTTGTCGACGCAAAAGTGAAAAACAGTTGACAGTTTTTGTTAGTGCCGAATGTAGTTCATTGTTTCTAATTTAAATTTTGAGTATAAATCAGGGACTGACACCGAGTGGCGAAGCAAGGAAGGTGTCTTGTCTGTAACTTAAATCAGCAGTAAGCCAAAAGCGGTGTAAGCAACAGC